>JBGQHO010000001.1:0-125496 GCA_041497955.1 Terriglobia bacterium
GTAATAGCCCAAGTCTTGAATAATGGCGCCGCCGTAGGCGTACCCGTGTGCCTGGCGCAGTTCGTCCGGTGTGGCATGCGGGAAGCGCTGGAGCAGGACGGGCTTGATGTTGGTATCCCAAGCAGAGTCGATGATGGCTTCATGAGAGAGCACGGAGTAGGCCGCGCAGCGCGCCGGCCACGATAAAACCAGGACGAGAACGCAAGCCGCTGCAAGACCAGTTCTCCAGAAAGTATGTATCTTGGCTGGCAAAATTCCGATTCCTCCCCGTCGTGATCATACCTACAAAGGCAAAAGAGGTCTCTCCAGTGCACCAGCATGCCCAAGGAACGCAGAAAACACTTTAACCAAGATTTCCATTTCGATTTTCCCCCCGACCGGCAATATAAAGCTTACCGCCTCCGCGTGCAATGCTTCAACTCAGTTTTCAGTGCTCGGTGCCCCAGCGACCACAGAAGGAGCCAGTTCCGCCTCCACGGAGAATCCCAAAGCCCGAAGCTGCCGTTCTTCCGACCGATTCCTTCGACACTTTTTCCTTCCCCTGCCTTCTTCAGCGCCGAACTCTGCGCGGGTGTGACCAGCCCGAGTTCTTGTACCAATTCCAATGAGAGAGTCTACATCACAGCCAGGGGCTGCGAAATTGAATTGGGCGGTGCCCAGGGGCTACAGGCCGCCGGCGCCAGCGGCCTATAGCTGAGCGCCGAGTGTGGCACCGTGTGTTGTACTCCACCCACCACCGCGCGACGTCCGCTCCATCAGAAGCGGAAGAGGTAGCTCATTTTCACGAAGAACTGGCGCCCGGTGGAAGTCGTGGGCGAGGCGATGCGGTTGAGCGTCGGCGGGAAGCTCGGGGGTGAGCCGGGGTCGAGCATGAGATTTGCGTAGCGGTCGGTATAGCCCACGTAGACGGCCGTGCCCGGATGGAGCAGGTAGGTCACCAAAAAGTCCGCGGTGAGTTTCTTGGTAGGCTGCGTCGGCCCGCCCACGAAGCCGCCCAGGTTTGTCTGCACGTCGAGCAAGTCTGGATTTGCCAGCGTTGAGTTGTAATCGAGGATCGCGCGCATGGAAAGCTCGCGCGTGAACTGGTAGTTCAGTTTCGAGCGCAGGATGTGGTTATTGAAAACGTTTGAGCCGCCGGTGAACCCGGGCGGGACGCCTTCGCGCGTCGTCAGGCGCGAGAAGATGTAGGTCTGGTCGAAGCGGATGCGCGGCGAGGGGCGGATGGTGAAGCCGGCGCTGGCGCCGCTGGAATTTGCAAGAAACGGCGAGCCGCTTGCCGGGAAGAAGTTTTCGTTCGTGCCGAAGCGGTAGTCGGCGGACACGGAAAGCCAGCGCAGCCATTCGGTGGAGACTGCCGCTTCGGTCAGGTGCTTGCGGAAGCCGATGCCCTGGAAGAGTTCGAACTGCTCGACGCGGCGCAGGAAGAGGTCCGTCTGCCCGGTCAGCGTGACGTCGAACTTCGAATCCACGAACCAGTCCTGCACCTGCCCGGCGCGGTTCCAATTCACCAGTGTGAACACCGACGGCCCGAAGCTGACCACGCGACTGTGCTCCGGCCGCCAGAAGTAGGCGGCGAACTGCTCGGTCTGGCGGATATCCACGCGCGGCACAAACCCGAGCTCGGAGCAGAAATCGGGGCTGCGGTCGTTGTAGCGCCCGGCGTAAAAAAAGTGGCGCCCGGTGTGGCTGAGCTCCGCATAATACGCGGGGCCGGAAATGCGCCGCCCCGCCGTCTGGCACTGCTGCTCGTCGGGAAGCTGGGTGGTGTAGCTGCGCATGGCCTGCGCTTCGAGCACCCAGTTCGGAGTGAGCTGGATGCGCGTATCCACGGCGAAGACGCGGTTGGAGCTCGAAGCAAAGTCGCGGCTCGACACGAAGAAGCCGATTTTCGATTGCGTGCCGCCGAATTCGCGCTGGACGTGCACCACGCCGATCCCCGCGCGCGCGCCGCTGAGCGGGTCGGAAGCCAGCCGGCCGCGGCCCGGCCCGCGGTCGTCAATCACCAGCCCGCCGAGCACCCAGCGGCCCGCCTTGCCCGTCAGGCGCGCGCCGAACTGCGGCTCGGCAATGCGGCGCGAGAAAAACAGCGGGATCGGCGTCTGGAAAAAGCCGGCGTTTTCGATGAAGAAGGGCCGCCGCTCCGGAAAGAACACTTCGAAGCGCTGATTGATAGTTACCTGCGGCTCGTCGGATTCCACCTGGCTGAAGTCGGGATTCAGCGTCACGTCGAGCGTCAGGGCGTCGCGCAGGACGAACTTGGCGTCCAACCCGCCGCGGACTTCGTTGTCGGTGCGAAACTCCGGATTATTCGGGTCGGTGGTATCCAGGAAGCGCGCGCGGGCAAACTGCCCGTAGGGAATGAACTGGATGTTGCGCCCGGGCGAAATGCGCTCCAGGCCTTCGAGCGTGGCAAACTGCTGTACAAAGCCGGCGATGCGCTGCGTGACCACCGGCCAGAAGTCCACCTCGTTCGTCTTCGGCGTGACGCGATCGAGCGCAATCCCCCAGTGCTGCACGGGCTCGCCCGAAAAGCGCAGGCTCTTGAAGGGGATGGCCATCCAGACGATGAAGCCGTCGGCGGTCAGGCGGCCTTGGGAATACCACAGCGTGTCGAAGCTGAAGTCGTTCCCCTGGCCTTCGGTGAAAATGGCGTCGAGCTGCACGCCGAGCGGGTTTGTGGCAAAGGCATAGGCGCGGTGGCCGTCATGGAAGGTGTCGATGTAAATGGCCACCTCGTCGTCGCTGCCGATGTCTTCGCGCTTCGCCAGGCGCGCGCGAAGCTTTTCCGGCGGTTCCTTGCAGACCCACACGATGTAGAGATTCTTTTCGTCGTAGGAGAGATAGGCCGTCGTGGGATCGCTGGCCGGGACGCCGTCGCCGGGCGTGCGCTGACGGAAGTCCGTGATCGCAGCCTCGGCTTCGCGCGGCGCGCCGTTCAGGAAGTCTTCGAGTTTGGGCGCGCGGGTGACGCGCGGGATGCGCAGGGTGGGGCGGACGGGCGGCGGAGCCGCCGGCGCAGGCGCCTGCGCGGCAGCACCGAACCCCCAGGTGAACACAAGCCCAAGAAAAAGAATGCGAGAGAAGGACCCCATTCGAACGCAACTTATATACCGTTTGAGTAACTATTTCGCAAGGACGGAATCCGCGGAGCGACCGAACCCGGGCCGGCGCTGCTCCGGTGTGTTAAACTGCCCTGCAAGCCCCGTGCGGAGTATGATGCCGCAAGGAGAGCCCGCGATGTACTTCGAGCAATTCTATTTGACGTGCCTGGCGCACGCCTCCTACATGATCGGGTCCGAGGGGATCGCCGCCGTCGTGGATCCCCAGCGCGACGTGGAGCTTTACCTGGAAGAAGCGGCGAAGAACGGCCTGAAGATCGCCTACGTCATCGAAACGCACCTCCACGCGGACTTCGTCTCCGGCCACCGCGAGCTGGCCGCGCGCACCGGCGCGAAGATCCATATCGGCGCGCGCGCGGGCGCTAAGTTCCCGCACCACCCTGTCGCCGAGGGCGAGGAGATCCGCTTCGGCCACGCCGTGCTGCGTTTCCTGGAAACGCCGGGCCACACGCCGGAAGGACTCTGCGTGCTCGTCACTGACCTCGAGCGCGGCCCGGAGCCCTGGGCCGTGCTGACCGGCGACACGCTCTTCATCGGCGACGTGGGCCGGCCCGACCTTTCGCCCGAGCACACACCGCAGCAGCTTGCGGGGTTGCTCTACGACAGCCTGCACAAGAAGATCCTGGCGCTATCCGACAGCGTTGAGGTTCACCCGGCGCACGGCGCGGGCTCGCTTTGCGGCCGCAATATCAGCCAAGAGCGGCGCTCTACGATCGGCAAGGAGCGCCAGTTCAACTACGCCCTGCAGCCGATGTCGCGCGAGGAGTTTGTGCGCATGCTGACGGCGGAGCTGCCCGAGCGCCCGGGCTATTTCGCGCTGGATGCCGAGATCAATCGCACGGGCGCCGAACCGCTCGCCGAGCTGCCGCCGCTCGCGGCGCTCACGCCCGAGCAGGTGGAGCGCCGGCAGGCGGCGGGCGCGCTGGTGCTCGATACGCGGCCTGCGCCGCAATACGGCGCGGGGCACGTGCCGGGCTCGATGCACATCGCGCTCTCCGGCCAGTACGCCTCCTGGGCGGCAACGCTGATCGGGCTGGACACGCCGATCATGCTCGTGGCCGAGGATCCCGAGCGGCTGGCCGAGTCGCGCATGCGCCTGGCGCGCGTGGGGGTCGAAAAGATCGTGGGCTGCCTCGATGGCGGCGTGCTTGCGTGGGAACGCTCCGGGCGCCCGCTGAACCAGACGCCGCAGGTTTCCGTGCTCGATCTTTGCGAGCAGCTCAGCAGCCGGCCGAATGAAATTCAATTGGTGGACGTGCGCCGGCCAATGGAATGGGAAGCGGGACACATCGCGCAGGCGACGCTGAAGCCGCTGAACCAGCTTGCCAGGCTCACCGGCGGTCTGGACCCCGCGAAACCTGTTTTCGTACACTGCAAGAGCGGCTACCGCAGCTCGATTGCGACCAGCCTGCTCGAGCGCGCCGGCTTCCGCTCGATTGTGAACGTCGTCGGCGGCTTTGATGCCTGGCAAGCGCAGAAGCTTCCCGAGATTCAACGCCAGTCGGCCTGCGAGGCCGCGCCGGCTTCCCAACCTGCCGCCATGCGCGGCTCGTAGTCCCCGCGAATCCATTCTGGCTGAGGAGAACGCCATGTCCAATCGCGAATTTTTCCTCGAACGCTGGCAAGCGGAGCACGCGCCCACGCTGCGCGTACTACAGGCGGTGCCGGCGGCGCGCCTGGACTATCGCCCCCACGCGAAATCGCGCTCGGCCGGCGAGCTGGTGCACCTTCTCGTGTACGAAGAGGAGACCGGCATCGTGCTCTGCGAACAAGGCGAGATCCACTGGAACGAGCCGAAGGGGTTTCTGCCGCTCGAGGAAATGATCGTCGCCTACGAGAAGCACCATCGCGCGCTCAACGAGCGGCTTCAAAAGGTGGACGACACGATGTGGAGCCGCAAGGCGCGATTCCTGGTGAACGAAATGCTCGTGATGGAAGAAACGGTGGGCGCGTTTTTCTGGGGCACGCTCTTCGACGCCGTGCACCACCGCGGGCAACTGACCGTTTATCTCCGGCCGATGGGCGGGAAGGTTCCTTCGATCTACGGCCCTTCGGCGGACGACGCGGGGAGCTGACGCGACTGCACGGCGGCGGGCTACTCCCTGACTTTCTCGTCCTTTTTTTTCCTGTTGAGCGCTTCGCCGCGCAGCCGCTCCGCGCAAGCATTGCAGATGGTCTTCTCTGAGGGTTTGCCGCACATCATGCAGACCGGCTTCTTTTTTTCCGGCACGGGTTCTCTCCCAGGTCGGGCATTTTAGTTTCGCCGCGCCTCCGCGTCCACACCGTTTCTCGCGGCCGCCGGCGGAAGGACTTCGTAGCGGAAGGCAATCGGCGCGGTCTTGCGCAGCATGGCGGCCACCGAACAGTACTTGCTCTCGCTCAGCTCGATGGCGTCGCGCACCGCCTTGTCGTCGAGCGCGCCCCGCAGCTTGTACACAATTTCGAGCTTCACCCAGACGCGCGGCGGCTCTTCGGCGCGCTCGCCGCTGACCACCACTTCCAGCGATTCGAGTTTCTGGCGCTTTTTCTTGAGGATCACCACGACATCCGTCGCGGTGCAGGCTCCGAGCGCGGCGAGCAGCATCTCCATCGGCCCCGGCGCGGCGTTGGATTCGCGGTCGGAGTCAAACGGGACTCCGTGTCCGGAAGGCGTGAGCGCGAGGAAGCGTTCATCGCCGGACCAGAGAACGCGCGCGGTTTGCATGGGACCTCCCGGTTGGCGGCTGGCCGCCATGGGTGCGAGGCTCAGAGAGTAGCAGAGAGCTGCGAGCGGTGGAAACAGAAGCCGGGATGCGCAGCGCGCTCAGGCGTTAGCCGTTGTGCGCTGATGGGACGCGGCCAGCGCGATCACCGGATGCGGCAGGCGCCGGAGAGTCTGGACAAATACCTGGATGAGTTCGGGTTCGAACTGGGCGCCGGCGCAGCGCTCCAGCTCGGCAAAGGCTTCTTCGGCCGGACGAGCCTTCTTGTAGGTGCGCTCGGAAGTAATCGTGTCATAGGCGTCCACGATGGCCAGGATCCGCGCGCCCAGAGGAATCTGATTGCCGGAGAGCCCGTCGGGATAGCCCGAACCGTCGAAGAACTCGTGGTGATGTCTCACCATGGGGGATACGTGATCAAGCGACGGCAGCGTCTCCAGCAGGCGCGCGCCGTAATCCGCGTGCGCCTTCATCGTTTCCCATTCGTCGGGGTTGAGCGGGCCGCTCTTGTTCAGGATGGCCTCGGGCACGCCTACCTTGCCGAGGTCGTGGAGGAGGCCGGCCAGGCGAATCTCTTCCGCTTGCGCCTCGGGCAGCGCCAGCGCTTCTGCCAGCAACGCCGCGTAGGACGCGACCTTCTGCGAATGGCCCTGGGTGTGGGGATCCTTGGCGTCAATCGCGCGGGCCAGCGACGTGATCGTCTCCAGCACCGCTGGCGGCAGACCGCCCAATAGTTTCTGCGCCGCGGGCTCTCCGTTCGCCCCTCGCGCCCGTGCCGGCCTGGTCTCCGTCGAGCCAGCCTCAGCGTTCTGGCTTTCGCGAAGGGATTCGGAGAACTGCTCCAGCCGCTGGTGGATCTCTTCGAACGCCTCGGGCCCGGTGGCGAACTGGCGCTTCAGCGCTACGCCGAGATAGGCTTCCAGGACATCGTGCTTCCATTTCTTCGCTTCGCTGGGATCGAAGTGGTCTGCGGTGGAAACAGCGTTGCCGCCCTGGTGCTTCGAGAGGTACATCGAAGCGTCGGCCACCTGGACGAGCTCCTGCGGCGTGGAACCGTGGACGGGAAACGACGCGACGCCGAAGCTGCCGGTGACGTTCTTCTCGTGCAGCAGCGGATCGGAAGCAATCCAGGAGCGCAGCTTCGAAGCGAGCTGCCGCCCCTGCTCGCCGCTTGTTTCGGGCATGAGAATGACGAATTCGTCGCCACCGTAGCGGGAAACCACGTCGGACCGCCGGCAGTTTTCCTCCAGGATGCGGCCGACGCGTTGCAGCACGAGGTCGCCTTCCAGGTGCCCGCAGAAGTCGTTGACGAACTTGAAGCGATCCAGGTCCATCAACACAAGCGAGAAGGAGCGCCCTGCACGCGTGGCGCGCTTCCATTCCGCCGAAAGCGCTTCCATGAAGAAGCGGTGCGTCTTGACGCCGGTGAGCCCGTCGGTAATGGCTTGCTCCTGCGCTTTCTGAAAGCTCAGGGCGTTGTGCAGCGCGCCGGAAATGAAGTCCGCCAGGGTCTGCAGCAGCCGGAGTTCCTCGTCGGTGAAGTTCGCGGGTTCCGCGGTGGCCACGTACAACACGCCGTGGAGCTGGTCCGCGTAAAGGATGGGTAGCGCGGCAGCCGACGCGGCGCCTTCGAGCACCACGTGGCCCCGCGCGCCGGAGGCATCCAGGGACCGCGCAACCGTCATCTGGCCGCTGCGCGCCACCTGCCCGACCAGGCCTTCGCCCAGCGGGATGTGCAACCCCATTGCGCCGCGCCGGCGTCCCGCCTCGGCCTGGATGACCACTTCCTTGGTGGAATAATCCATCACGCCGATGCCGATGTGGTCGTAGGTCAGGCCTTGCTCGAGGGCTGCAGCGATGTTGGCGAGCATCTCATCGGGGTTCAGCGTGGTGATGGCATTGCGCGAGATATTGTTCAGCAGGGTCAGATGGCGCGCCTTGGTCTGCTCGTCGCGGAACAGCCGCGCGTTCTCGATGGCGATGCACGCCTCGCTCGCCAGCACGCGCATCAGCTCGAGGTGGCCCTCGTCGAATACGCGCTCCTGCAAACTGTGCACGCCCATGACGCCGATGGCCTTGTCGTAGAGCAGCAGCGGCACGCCGCAGAAGCAGCCCGTCTGCTGAAGGGGTTCCGCGCCCAGCTTGCGCGTTTGCTCCCCAAAGCGCTCGCGGATCAGCAGCGGTTGTCCGGTGCGGATCAGGTATTCGCTCAGGTGGTTGCCCGCGGGACGCGTGCGTTGAGGCAGCCGCACGCCGTCGGTCACCTCCATCTCGAAGCGCATCTCGTTGCGCGCTTCGTCGTAGAAAGCGATGTAGAAGTTATTGACGTCGAGAAGCCGCCGCATCTCCGCATAAATCTTCTGGAAGAGGGCTTCCCGTTCGAGCGTCGAGCTCAGCGCGCGCCCGATTTCGTTCAGGATGTGCAGCTCTTCGGTGCGCCGCGACGTCTGCTGGACCAGGTAGCTGTTCTCTACGGCCATGCCGATCTGGTGGCCCAGCGCCAGAAGCAGCCGCAGCTCCGCCGGCGTGAACCGGCGGCTATCCGGCGTGCCCAGCAGCAACACGCCAAAGGCGTGCTCCTTCGCCTGCAGGCTGATGCCGACCACGGTGCGCCATCCCTGGGCCATGGACAGCTGGCGGAAGCGGTGGAAGGCCTCTTCGCGCTCGAGCGCGGCCCAGGCGGCGTCGCGGCCCAATTCGCGGAAGACCACCAGCCCGCCGAGCCGCGCCACGAGATTCACCAGGTGGTCGTCCACGCCTTCTTCCTGCGAGGCGCCGCAGAAGTCTTCGCCCATGCCCACGGCCACCATCGAGGTGGGGCCCTGCGGATCGCCGTGGTGCAGGAAAAGCGCGCCCGCGGGGATGCGCACGACGCTCAGCACGCGCTCGAGGGCCTGCGAGAGCATCTTCTGGATTTCGCCGCCGGAAAAGCTCGACGTGGCCAGGTTCAGATTTGTGAGCGCCAGCATGTTGCGTTCGATGCGGCGCTTCTCTTCTTCGTAGAGCGCCATCACCATCAGCACGGCCACGCACGCCTGTGGGACGATGATGAACATCTCCGTGTCCGCCAGCAGGCCGCCTCCGGAGAACCGCCCGCGCAGCAGCGCGGACGCCATCATCGCTCCCCAGACGAAGAACGCGGCCGCCAGCAGGCGATCCGCCAGCGTTTCCTGCTTGCGGCTCTCGCGCCAGAAAACAACAGCTGTGCCGCAAAGAACCACGGCAATCCCCAGGTGCGGCTGCACGTTGATCCAGTTCCAGTAGTAGGTGGCCACCCAGACGGCAAACAACGCTCCGGCCACTCCCAGGCGGATCACCCAGGGCCTGGTCCGCGTGTAGAGCTGCGCGGTGCAGAAAAACAGCAGCGCCGCCGCGGCCAGCAGCCATTGATTGAGCGCCGCCTGCCAGGGCGCCGCGGAGAGCGAGGGCTCGAGCGTCGGGCTCAGATAATGCAGCGCCAACAGGGCCCAGCCGACCGCCCAGATCATCAGGTAGAGCTGGCGCTTCAGGCTGTAGATGAAGGCGAAAAAGATGGCAGTCAATGCCGAGGTTGTCAGCAGGGCGAGCGCGAGAAGGGCGTCGTGCGTCATCGCGTGGGTAAGCCCGCCTCTTGAAAAGAACGGGGCCCGGCGCAGGAAGGGAGAACCGTCAAAGCGCGGGCTGAAGCGCAGTTATTCATCGCGAGCGGCTGTGCGCAAAGCGAGCCCTTTCATGCGCACACACGCACTTACGCATGAGAATTCAAGCAGTTGCGACTATAGGGCACGCGTTTTCAGGGGGTCAAGGGTACTCGCGTACCAATGCGGAGCATGCGTTAACGGGGCCTCCTGCGCAGTTTTCGCCCGCCGCTCGCGTCGCCCGGTAGTGGGCCAGCCCACTACCCGCCGCCGCGTACTGGGCTAGTCTCCGATACGCCGACTTTCCGGGCGCAACCAGCGGTGAAGTCCTTGACGCCGCTCCGGGCGGGGGGCAAACTCACCGCTCTGCAGGAGGCATTCCCATGAAAAGCGTGAAACCTGTTATTTTCGTGCTCTTCGCCTTTTCGTTGCTGGTTGCGTCGCTGGTTTGGGGCCAAGGCGCAAACCCGCCAGCCAGCACCAAGGAAAGTGGGACTTCAGGTCACGGCATGACGGCGGCAGAGCAGACCAGCCAGAGCAGCGGCGGGACTGTCGAGCAACAAATCAAGACTCTTCAAGCAGAGCTTAAACAGGCTACCTTGAAAAGCGACACCAGCTTTTTTGAGAAGTATTTCGCCGATGATTACGTGGCAATCCACGGGAATGGCAGCGTGTCCACGAAGGCTGAGGAGATCGAGAATTTCAAGTCCGGTGCTACCAAGTACGAATCCATTGAGGTGCGCGAGGCAAAGATACGCACCTATGGAGACACGGCGGTGGTCAACTTTCTAGCCTCTGTAAAAGCGACATTCGACGGGAAGCCATACATCGGCGACGTTCGCAACACTCGGGTTTGGGTGAAGCAGAACGGCAACTGGAAACTTGTCGTCTTTCAAGCAACGCGAGTGGCACCAGCGAGCCAGTAAGCCCCTAAATCGCTGGGGACTGACTGCCGCGCCTGCGGTACAGCTCGCGCAAACGTCGTTCTATAGCCAACTGAGCGACGCCCATTTGACCGTATAGCGCGCTTACCGGAAATTGGGCCACTACCCGACGCACGGCTCGCTCGCCTTTCCACTACGCTTCGGCTAAGATGGTGCGTTTTCGAGCTCTCCACGAGGCGACGAAGTCTTGGCCAACTCTCCGCGGGTCCGTTTTGCGCCCTCGCCGACCGGTTATCTGCACGTCGGCGGCGCGCGCACGGCCCTTTTCAACTGGCTTTTCGCGCGCCACGAGCGCGGCACGTTCATCCTGCGCGTTGAAGACACGGACGTCGAGCGCAACAAGCCTGAGCTCGTGGACGGCATCCTGGCCGGCTTGAAGTGGCTCGGCCTGAATTGGGACGAGGGGCCGTATTTTCAGTCGCAGCGCCTGCCGCTCTACAATCAAGCAGCAGAGAGCCTGCTGGCGAGCGGCGCCGCGTACCTCTGCTACTGCCCGCCGGAGCGCTACGGCGGAGGCGACGCAAATGAGGCAGAGGAGATAAAGGAGGCAGAGGAGGTAAAGGAGAAACCCGGCGGCATACGGAGAGTGATGCGCTGTTCGTGTCGCGACGGGCGCCCCACCTCTGCCGATCAGAAGCCTGCCATCCGCTTCCGCATCCTGCTGGGAGCGACAACCGAGTTTGAAGACGCCGTCTTCGGACGCCGCGAGATCGCCAACGACGAAATCGAAGACTTCGTTCTGCTGCGATCGGCGAAGCCCGGCCAGGAGGCCGGCCTGCCCACGTATCAGCTCGGCGCCGTCGTGGACGACATCGAGATGCGCATCACGCACGTGATCCGCGGCGCGGACCACTTGTCGAACACGCCGAAGCAGGTGCTGCTCTACCGCGCGCTGGGCGCGGCGCCGCCCGTGTTTGCCCACGTGCCGCTCATCCTCGGGGCCGACCGCACGCGGCTTTCGAAGCGGCACGGCGCGACGAGCGTCAGCTCCTACGCCGACGAGGGTTTTCTCCCCGAAGCTTTTCGCAATTTCCTGGCGCTCATGGGTTGGTCCTCCGGTGAAGACATCGAGTTCCTGCGCACGGACGAATTAATTGGGCGCTTCTCGCTCGCGGGCGTCAGCCGCACGAACGCCGTCTTCGACCGCGCCAAGCTCGAGTGGTTCAACGTGCAGTATTTGCAGAAGCTGCCGATCGAGGAGCTCCTGCCGCACGTGCAGCACGAACTCGAACGCGCGGGTCTGTGGCAGGCGGAGTGGGGCACGGCGCGGCACGAATGGTTTGCGCGCACGGTGGACTTGCTGCGCCCGCGCACGCGATTGCTGCCGAATTTCTCCACCTGGGGCCGCGCGTTTTTCAGCGATGTTTTCGACTACGACGCGCAGGCGCGGGAGAAATTCTGGAAGGACGAACGCCTGCCGGAGCTGCTCGGCAAGCTCGCGGACGCGCTCGACGCGCTGCCCGATTGGAACCACGATGCCTGCGACCACGCCCTGCGCGATCTAGCCGCAGCGGCCGGCGTGAAAGCCGGGCTGCTGATCAACGCAACGCGCGTGGCCATTGTCGGCCAAGCCGTGGCGCCGCCGCTGTTTGACACTATGCTTGCCCTCGGCAAAGAGCGCGTCGTCGGCCGCCTCCGCCGCTCGCTTCCCGCACTCGTTTCCCGCTGATTCAGCCTATTTGCGTTGTGTTGCTTGCGCCGGCGCTCCGGCAGGAGCCGTCACGAACTCCGCGACGACCGTGATTTTCGCCGGGGGCAGGCAAAGCTCTTCGTTGCAGCCCTGGAAGTGCAGCACGAGCGCAAGCTTCTGCGGGCCGAGCGGCGCGTTGGCAGATGCTTCGAATTTGCCGCGAACCGTCACCGTGCCCTCATAGACCAATAGCTTGTTTGGCGAGAACCGGAACTTGCGGAGCACGCCGGGCGGGTAGGAGAAGCCCCGCGAGCGCAATCCCTGCGGCGGCTGGACTTCGACCTCGGTGGGAATCAGGTAGTCGAGGTTGACTTCATGCGCGTTGATGTGGAACCCCGGCCGGATCTTCACGATCACGGCGATTTCAAATGCGCGCCCACGCAGCACCGGAGCGGGCGATACAACCGCGCGCGCTTCCACGATCTCGCTCGGCTTGGGGAGATTCGGGCTCTGGGCCCCAAGGGGTGTGGCGAGCAACACGAGTGCTGCAACGAGGAACGCGCGTCGAGGAGTGGCGCGCATAGGAGCTAAACCGAAATGGCGTTGCCGAGCTGCTGCGAGAGGATCCGGCTCATCACCTGATTGAGGTTCTCGCCCGTCTTGTCGAGCACGAATGCGCCGGCTTGCTCGGACCAGCCCAGCTTGAAGCTCGTGGCCAGCGCGGAGATCCAGATTTGCCGCACCGGCGTGTTCGGGCTGATCACGAAGCGCGTCTCCTCAGGCTCTTCGAACAGCACCTCGAGTTTTCCGCTCGCGCCTTCGACCTCGAAGCCGTGTTCATCGCCGAGTGTAAGCAGGCGCTGCCGCAGCGTTTCGAGCGCCTGGTCGCATTTCTTTCGGAAGTCCTGTTCGTCCATGGCCACGCGGGTTAGAGCAGCCCTTCAATGGCTTTCGCGATGTCGTCGTGGTTCACCAGGCCGATGATGGTCTTCACCTTCTTGCCGTCGCGCGTGATCAGGATGCTTGTGGGCAGCCCGATCAGCCCGCCGAACTTGTCGGCGATGTCGTCGTTGCCGAGCAGGATGGGATAGTTCATGGCCAACTGCTGCCCGTCCACATCGAACTTCTGCTTCGTGACGAAGGGCTGCACGACCGTCTTGCCTTCCTCATCCATGGCCACGCCGAGCACGGTGAAGCCGCGCGCGCCGTACTTCTGCTGGAACTCGATCATCCAGGGGATCTCGATCCGGCAGGGCTCGCACCACGTGGCCCAGAAATTCACGAGCACGACCTTGCCGCGATAGTCGGCCAGGCGGACGTCGCGGCCGTCGAGGTCTTTCATCGCCACATCGGGCGCAGGCGTTGCCGCCGCAGCGACCGCCGATTTCGGCGCGGACTTCACGCTTGCCGCCCAATGACGGTCCGCCCAGTAGGTGGCCGTGAACAGCGCGGCCAGAGTTACAAGAATGAGTGCCGTTTTCTTCATACGAGATCAGCTCCCGCTCAACAAGTGAGTCATCTTGGTTTCGAGCCAGATCACCATCGCGTTCATAAAGGATAGCTTACCTGAAAGCCAGGTCAGGCGATTCGTAAAGATGAGCGCGCCGACCACCAGCAACAGCGCGCCGCTCGCGACTTCCACGGCGTGCAGGTGCCGGCGGAAGCGCTGGTAGAAATTCAGGAACCGGCCGATGCCCAGCGCGGTCAGCAGGAACGGAATCGCCAGCCCCGCCGAATAGACCGCCAGCAGAAAAACGCCGCGCGCGATCGTTTCCGCCGTCGCGGCCATCGCCAGCACGGCCGCCAGAATCGGGCCGATGCAGGGCGTCCAGCCGAACGCGAAGCCAAATCCCAGCAGAAAGCTGCTGGCGAGTCCCGGGCTTCCGCCCAGGTTGTGCAGGCGGACGTCGCGGTTCAGCCAGCGCGTGAGAAACGGGCCGATCAGGAAGATCAGCGCGAGCGAAGCGGGCTGCAACGGGCGCACAGACCCGCCGGCCAGTCCCGGACGCACGCGCAGCACGATGGCCGCCACCACAAGCGCGCCGCCGATGATCAAGCCCGCGCGGATGGAAATCTTGCTGAGCCATCCCAGCAGATGCAGCCCGAAAAGGAGAATGATTGCGCCGGCAATCGGCACAAGGAGCGTGCGGTTGTGCACCAGGAATTGCCCGACCACGCTGGCCGATGCTCCGAACCCGATGAAGACCACCGAAAAGCCGCCCACGAACGCAAATGCCGACGCCAGCAGGCTCCGTTGTGGCCGCTCGCCCTGACGCAGCTTGTCCACGCCGATGCCGGAGAGCATGGAGATGTACCCGGGCACGAGCGGCAGCACGCACGGCGAAAGAAACGAAACCAGCCCGGCAATGAATGCAGCGAAAACCGAAACTTCCAAAGCTTCCTCTCCCGCGTTGGATGACCGGAAACCGCTTCCGGCTCCAACGGAAATACATATTCTCCCATACTCCCGATTGGCGCTCGCGGGTTTGTTGGACGCTCGCAAGCCGCTGCCGCCCCTGCAACGCCCTCCCGCCAGGTGCAAAGAAAAGCCGTCGCCTGCCCGCCCCGGTCGCCGCCATCGAATTCCTGGAACTTGCTGAATTGCAGGCGCTTACCCGGCCCCGGCGGGTTGGCAAGCGGCCTGCCCTATTGTCGGCGGAAGGCAGGAGGTTTTGATGACGCCGAATCAGGTGACGCTGGCGCGAGTGGGGATGGCGTTTGTGGCCGTGGCGCTGTTTGGGCGTGGCGGCTGGCCCGCGAACCTGACGGCGCTCGGCCTGACCGTGGCGGCCATCGCACTCGACGCAGTGGATGGGTACCTGGCGCGGCGCAAGAACCTGGCCACGCCGCTCGGCGCGCAGCTCGACATCCTGGGCGACCGCGTGATCGAAAACGTTTTCTTCACCTACTTCGCGGTCTGCGGCGCGATCTCGCTCTGGGTGCCGGTGATCTTCTTCGTGCGCGGCACGCTGACCGATTTCCTGCGCGCGCTGGCGGCGAAGGAGGGGCGCGTGGGCTTCGGAAAAAACTCCATGCTCGAGAGCCGCTGGGCGCAGATGCTGGTGGCCTCGCGCGCCAGCCGCTTTGCCTACGGCGCGCTGAAGTGCGCCTGCTTCTGCTACCTCGGGTTTGAACGCACGCTGCTGCGCCCGACGGCGGGCACCGTGCTGCCCGCGGATTGGACCGCGACGTTGCTTCTGGGCGCGCAGGTCATCGTCGCGGCGACCGTGGCGTTCTGCCTGGTGCGCGGCGTGCCCGTGCTCTGGGAAGGCCGCCGCTACTTCGCGGCGCTCGCGCAGGCTGCGCCGCGCACGAGCGCAGCTTCTGTACGCCGCGCGGCCGCGCTGCGCGTCGGCTCTGCGGCAGGTGCGGTGCGATGAACGCTGCGTGTCCATCCTCGCCCGCCGCGGCCGGCGGCATCGGCGCGTTTTTCGATCTCGATGGCACGCTGCTGGCGCGGCCATCGCTCGAGCGCCGCTTCCGGCGCTATCTCCGCTGGCGCGGCGAACTGACTCTGTCGCGGCAGCTTCGCTGGGTCGGGCGATTCCTCTTCCGCTGCGGGCGCAATTGGCTTGCCGCGACCGAGGGCAACAAGGCCTACCTCGCCGGCGTTCCGTATTCGGCCTTGCAAACCTACTTGCATTGGCTGGACCGTCGCCCGCCCGAATTTTTTCCCGAGGCGATCGAGCGGCTGCGCTGGCATGCCGCGCAGGGGCACCGGATCTTTCTGGTCAGCGGAACGTTGCAGCCGCTGGCCGATTGGGCCGCGCGCCAACTGCCGGTGCGCGTGACGGCCTGCGCTTCAGATGTGGAATTTGTGAACCACGAATTCACCGGGCGCGCGCGGGGGACGCTTTGCGGCGACGCGCTGTGCGGCTCGGCAAAAGCAAAGATGGTTGAGTGTCTGGCCGCTGAGCACCGGCTCGATCTCTCGCGGAGCTTTGTGTATGGCGACGCATGGAGCGACCGGTGGATGCTCGCGCAGGTTGGCCACCCCGTGGCCGTGAACCCTCGCGCGCGGCTTGCCCGTCTGGCTCGGCGGTCGGGATGGCCGGTGCTCTGGTACCGCGCGGCTCCCGAGCACCGGCTCGAGATTCGGCCGGCCTGTCTGGGGCCGCACGCCCTCGGGGAGAAACCTCGATGAGTCCGATGAACGAAACGCTGACTTCCGATGCAGCCATTTCCGTTCCGTGGAAGGGCGGAGCCCTGCCGCGGGAGCGCCGCGTTGCGCTCGCCGCGCTGGCTTCGGAGGTGGTGCGAAGCTGCGGCGCATTCGAGTGGGTCGCACTCGGCTATCTGAGCGTCTCCAGCCTGCTGCTGACGCTTTTCCGGCGCAACCTGCCGTCGGCGCCGTTGCATATCGCGCTGCACGGCGGCGTGAGCGCGCTGGTCCTCGCGCTGTGCTGGGCATCGGCGCGCTGGCCGGCCGCAGGGCTGCGCTTCGCGCGCCACTGGTACCCGCAGGCGTTTTTTCTTTTTTGCTTTGAAGAGCTGCACTACCTCGTGCACCTGATTTTTCCCGGCTGGTACGACCGCTGGCTGATCGCGTTCGATCAGGGGTTGCTGGGCGTGCACCCAACGGTGTGGCTCGAGCAGTTCGCGCGGCCCGCGCTGAACGACTTCATGCAGATGGCGTACCTGACGTATTTCTTCTACCTCGTCGTTCTGGGAGCCATCCTGTACGCGCGCGGCGAACGGCGCGCCTATTGGACGGTGATGACGTCGTCGGTGATTGCGTACATCATGGGATACGCGATTGCGCTGGCCTTCCCCATCGAGAGCCCGTACTACTCGCTGGCGCATTTGCAGCGCGTCGAGCTGACCGGCGGCTTCTTCACGCAGCTCATGGGCTTCATCGAAAGCTTCGGGCGCGTTCACGGCGCCGCGTTTCCTTCGCTGCACGTGACCGGCTCGCTCGTCGCACTGCTCGGCGCGTGGCGCTACCGCCGCTGGCTCTTCTGGGTGTTCCTGCCGTTCTTCCTGTGCATGGCGGTTTCGACGGTCTATGGCCGCTACCACTATGTTGCCGACGTGCTCGGCGGGCTGGTTGTCGGCTCGGTTGGGTTCTGGCTCGGCGAGCGGCTGATGCAACGGGCGGGCGCGTGTCCGGCTGCGGCGCGGGATCAGGAAAGCGGCGGGCGGCGCGCCATCCAGTTGTGGGCGCGCTCGTAGAGCCGCGCGATGCGCAGCAGGTGCAATTCATCCCACATCCGGCCGATTAGCTGCAGGCCAACAGGCAATCCCGCGCGCGTGAAGCCGCAGGGAATCGAAATCGCCGGGTGGCCCGTGAGATTGGCCGGACGGTTCAAACGCAGGAGCGCGCCGCGAACAGGCTCCTCCTCATCGCCGACGCGCACGAGCTTCTCTCCGATGCGCGGCGCGGCCACCGGAACCGTCGGCGCCAGGATTGCATCCACGCGCGCAAGCGCAGCCTCAAAGCCGGCACGCACCTGTTTGCACACGTCGAGCGCCTTCAGGTAGTCCGTCGCGCGCACATCGGCGCCCATCTCAAGCCGCTTGCGTACGTCTTCGCCGTAGTCAGCCGCGTGAGCCGGGAAATATCCCGCGCTCTCGTGGAAATGTCGCGCTTCAGCGAGCGCAATGTGCGCGCTCGGCTCGACCGATTCCGCCAAATGCGGCAGAGAGACTTCTTCGAGTTCCGCGCCTTCACCCTCGAAGAAGCGCGCCGCTGATTCCGCACGCGCTTTTACTTCGGGATCGAGCTTCTCCCAGAAGTACTCGCGCGGCCAGCCCAGGCGCAACTTGCGCACCGGCCGGTCGAGCGCGCGCAGGTCCGCGGCAGAGAAATGAAACGCCTTGCCGCCGGGACCGCCGGCGATCGCGGCAAGCATGAGCGCCGCGTCGGCAACGCTGCGCGCGAGCGGTCCGGCGTGGTCGAACGTGGGCGCAAGCGGCACGAGGCCCTCGCAGTTCACGCGGCCAAATGTCGGCTTGAGGCCGACGATCCCGCACAGCGCCGCGGGAATCCGGATCGAGCCACCCGTATCGCTGCCGACCGAGGCGTAGCAAAGGCCCGCGGCAATTGCGGCCGCGGAGCCCCCGCTCGAGCCGCCCGGGATGCGCGCCGTGTCCCAGGGATTGCGGGTAGGGCCGAAGTGCGGGTTCTCGGTGGTGACGCCGTAAGCAAATTCGTGCAGGTTGGTTTTTCCGAGCAGCACTACGCCCGCGTTGCGCAGGCGTTGCGCGACAACGCTGTCGCGGTCGGGGACGAAATCGCGCAGGAACTTTGACCCGGCCGTGGAACGGATGCCGCGCGTCCAGAAATTGTCTTTCAGCGAGATGGGGATTCCGTGCAGCGGCCCGCGATAGCGGCGCCGCGCGATTTCGGTCTCGGTGCGCTGCGCGTCGGCCAGCGCTCGCTCGGCGGTGACGGTCAGGTAGGCGTTCAGCCGCGGGCCGCTAAGCCCGCGGTCGAGCCGCTCGATGCGCTCGAGCAACGCGCGCGTGAGCTCGACCGGCGACACTTTCTTTTTCGCGACCAGGGGCGCGAGCCGCTCGATGGGCAGGAAGATTAGGTTGCCGAGTTTCATGCGTGGATGCGCCGCGCGCGGCGCACTAGAAAATCTTTTCCTGGCGCCGGAGGTTTCCGAACGTGCCGATATTGGCGATGATGAACGCGACGCGGAACTGGTTCTCGGTGCGCACCGGGCCGAGCGCCAGCCGACGGTACTCGAACGCGATGCCGCAGCACGAGCCGTTGTAGCTCACCTGGACGAGTTGGTTCTGCATGAACTGCTGCCGGATGTCGTAACTGAAGCCCAGCGCCGCGTTCCACCCGCGGCGGTTCAGCTCGCCGTAGCCCGCGAGTGCGCGGATCTGGTTCGAGCGCGGCTGGAGCACGGGATCGGAATTGAGCGAGAAGTGCGCCAGCGTGATGAAGAACTCCTTGTAGGGCTTCGCCTTCACGAGCGCGCCGACGGTGGTCAGCCGGCCGCGCACCGGGTCGTAATCGAGACGCAGCTGGGCGTCCCAGCGCCCGCCGGGCGTGACGCGAATGTCGCTCACGATGGGCGAAAAGCGCCGCGGCGTATCGGCGAACGCAAAGGGCGTGAGCGAGTTCAGCGCCTGGAAGACGTTGCGCTGGCCGGGCACGAGCGCGCCGCCGAACGTGGGGTCGAAGTAATACTTCTGCACGACGCGCCAACTGACGAGCTCTTCGGCCTGGCCATCGCCCGATTTGCGGTAGAGCCGCTGGGTGATGGAGTACTCGAATTCGTTCGTGTCGGTCAGCGTGTCGTTTTCATCGATGCGCAGGAAGCGCCCGAAATCGTTCACGCCGTCCACGAAACGGTAAGTGATCTGCGGCTCGATCGTATGCTTCCATTTCGAATCCGGCCGCTCCCAGACGCGCGCGAGCGACGCCGGACGAAGGTCCACCGCGAGTTCGCCCGTCGTGCGGCGGACGGAATCGCCGACCACGGTGCCGCCGAGCACCTGCGAGCCGTAGCGCGTGGTGCGCAGCGTGTAGGTGGAGGTTACGCCGAGCCACGGCCCCCAGCGCAGCGGCAGGGTGACGCGCGGCGCGATTTCGGTGCGCTGCACCGCGGCTGGAGTTTCAAACCGCTGCTGGCTGAGCAGCGCGCCGCCGGGCCCGATGCACGAGGCGCGGGCCGCAGTGCAGGTCTCGCTGCGGTGGACAGCGTCGGCGTACGCGCTGAAGCCGAAGTAGACGGGCAGCCGGCGCCACGGGGCCTGCTCCACGGAGCTGAAGCGCACCTCCGGCGCGGTGCGCAGCACCACGTCGGTTTCCGGCGCCGTTCCCACGGGAATGCTCAGAAAATCCTTCGAGCTCAGCGCCGCGAAATTCAGGCTAAAGCCGCGAAAGTTGTTGGTGACGAAACCGGAGGTGCGCACCTCGGAATTGATCGCGTCGCCGAACGTTTCCGAGAACGCCAGCCGGTAGGTCAGCGACGTGAGCTGGCGGACATCGGCCACGGCGCGCCAGCCGCCCGGCAGCTTCGCATCGAACAGCAGCGACGACTCATGGCCGCCCTGGGGCACGCGCTTGCCGTCGGCCCCGAGCAGCCCGCGGTCCACCACGCCGTTGTAGTGGTAGTTGATGCGCACGTCTTCCCATGGCCGCGCGCGGATTTCCGCCTGCTGGCTCCAGCCGCGCCGGCTCAAGAGCTGGGCGCCGAGCGTCGCGTCCATCCAATCGCGCGGCGCCCAGTAGTAGGAATCGCCTGCGATGAAGCCCTTGCGCGACGTGTTGCCGAAGTCCGGGAGGAGGAAGCCGGACTGGCGCAGCTTGCGGCCGGCCGGGGCCGTAGCGTAGGGAAGATAAATCAGCGGGATGCGGAATAGCCGGAAGTTGGCGTTTACGAGCGCGACCTTCTTGTCGAGCGTCAGCACGGCGCGCGGCGCGTAGAACTTCCACGTCGGCTTGTCCGGCTCGCAAACGGTTATCCAGGCGTTGCGAATCTTGTAGACCTGCTCGTCCACGCGCTCCACTTCCTCCGCTTCGAAGGAGAGCGGGTTCGGCGTGACGAGCAGGCTGGGGTTCGGCCGCCGCTGCACCTGTACGGTGCCGCGGACGCGCCGGAATGTGCCGCGGCCGGCGCGCACGTTGTAGCGCGCCTCGTCGGCGTCCAGGCGCTGTGTGTTGTAGTCGAAGCGGATATGGCCGCGCGCCACGGCTTCGGTGGTATCGGCGTTGTACTCGACGTGGTCGGCGCGCAGCCGCAGGTTCTTGTACCGGATATCCACATCGCCGTCGGCGATGAAGACGTTGCCCTCCTTCCGCTGCTGTTTCGCTTCCAGCTCGATGAGTTCGCGGCCGGCGGGAAAGCGCGCCTGCGCGGCAGCGCCCGCGGCAGCGCATAGCAGGAGGGAGGCGGCGGCGAGAGCACGGTGTGGACGAAAGATCAGTACATTGCGCATGCGGAAACGCGCATCCGGAAAAATAGCTCGCTAGCCTAGCACGCGCCTCGGAGCGGAGCAACGCGCCGCAGCGCGCGGCGGGCATCGCCGGATGCGATGCCGGCCCTGCGGAATAGAACTCCGCGGCCGGCGTCGGGTTGCCCGATTGAGTACAGGTGGCCACACTGTCCGCTGGGACAGGCACAGCGCTGGTAGAATTTCCTGCGTCCCTCACCGGACAATCCGCAGCGCAAAACGGGCCGGTGATTCAAACCTGCACACAATGCGGCGCGGTCAATGACGTGGATGCCGAGCGGTGCGTCTTCTGCGACGCGCTCTTCAGCGTGCCGGAAGTAGAAGCCTCCGCAGTCTACGGAGTCCCCCAACGCCCTGCGCCCGTCGAAGGCAATCTCGCCGTCGAACCGGAGTGGCGCCGCGAGGTTTCGCATCGCCTGGAAGCCTACCGTGAGCGCCGCCAGCGGCTTCGCACCGGCGATGCGCAGCCCGCTCTGCCCCCTGCGGGCGGCAGAAACTTGGCGAGCGCTGCGGGGTGGAACGAGCCGGCCATTGCCCTTCCGGAAGACGAAAAACGTGGTTTCGCCGCCGAACGGCAGTACGCCATGGCCGTGGGATCTCTTCAAAGACATGTTGCGCCTCCTGCCCGCGCCGTGGGGCCGCTTGAAATCGCCGTGTACCAGCCGGAACTGGATTTCGCCCATGCGGGCGAGCCGATCAGCTTGCCGCACCCCCACGCGGCGACGGGCAGCGATGCGCAGCTTCTACCGGTGGCTTCGCTTGCCGAGCGGCGCGGCGCCGGTCTGCTGGACGCGGCGTTTCTGCTGGTTTGCTACGCCGGCTTCCTCGGCATGTTCCGCGCGCTGGGCGGTGTGCTGAGCTTCGGCAAGCTCGACGCGCTTGTTTACGCGGCCACTGCGGTTCTTTTCTACGCGCAGTACTTCGCGCTCTTCACCGTGTTCGGCGCCGCCACGCCGGGTATGTTGCTGCGCGGCCTGCGCGTGGTCAGCTTTGACGGCACAGCGCCCGCGCCGCGGCAGTTGCTCTGGCGCAGCTTCGGCTACCTGCTTTCCGGGGGCACGGCGCTGCTGGGCTTCTTCTGGGCCCTGTGGGACGAAGACCACCTCACTTGGCAGGACCGCATCTCGCAAACCTACGTGACCCACGCGCAGGAGCCCGAGGCGAGCAAAGCCGCGCGCGCGGGCCACGCGCCTTAGGCTCCGCGCCCAACCTGGAGATTCTCTCCCGCATCTGAAGCTGAGGTACATTTTTCTCTGGCCACCGAGAGACCGGAATGAAGCAGCGCTTCTTGAACCAGAAGCTGGGTAAGCGTATGAGCCGCAAGGCGGAACTCCAGAAGGCCAAGGCGGCCCTCCGCGCGGAGCCGCGCCCAGCGCGGGCCGCAGGCCGGCGCCGCAAGGGATAGGAACTCTTAGGCCGCACCCCGGGCATGCGCCCGCCAGGGGCGCCCGACGGCCTGTGGTATACTTGGCTTTTCCAAGAAAGTGAGCTGCCTGACATGAGCCGCTTCGCCAGAATTGTCGTCGTTGCACTCTCGGTCGCGGTGGTCTCCTACGTTGCGCTGGGCTATGTGCTCGGCAAAACGGGCGACGACAAGGCCTACCATTCGCTGACCGTCTATGGCGAGGTGCTGCAGCACATTCAGCAGGACTACGTCGAGGAGCCGAACCTGCAACTGGTGACGTCGGGGGCGCTGCACGGCCTGCTCGAATCCCTCGACCCGCTTTCGAGCTACCTGAGCCCGCGCGAGTACGCCGAATATAAGCAGAAATCGCAAAAAGCGGTGAAGGGTGAAGTGGGCGCTGTGCTGTCAAAGCGCTTTGGCTACGTCATCGTGGTCTCGGTGCTGCCGGACGGCCCGGCGCAGAAGGGCGGCCTGCGCAGCGGCGACATCCTGGAAGCCATCGCAGGCTTCACCACGCGCGAGATGTCCGTCGGGCAGGCGCAGATCCTGCTGGCGGGCGAACCGGGCTCGACCGTGAAGGTGTCCGTGGTCCGCCGCGGCCGCACGGAGCCGCAGGAAGTGGAGCTCGCCCGAGCGCAACTGCCTGCGGTCCACGTGGTGGCGGACAAGATCGACCCGGACGTGGCCTACGTGCGCATGGCAACGCTCGATGCCGGCAGGGCAAGCGAGTTGGCCGACAAGCTCGCCCAGTTTGACCGCCAGGGCCTCCACAAGCTCGTGCTCGACCTGCGCAGCTGCGCGCGGGGCAGCGCGGCGGAGGCCGTTGCGGCGGCGCAGATCTTCCTCCCGTCCGGCTTGATCACCACGTTGCGCGGGCAGACGGTCAAGCGGCAGGATTTCTCCGCGGACCCGGCGAAAGTCGCCTGGAAATACCCGGTCACCGTCCTGATTTCGAGCAGCACGTCCGGAGCTGCGGAAGTGCTGGCCAGCGCGCTCGGCGGCAATAAGCGCGCGGAGCTCGTCGGCGAGCGCACGTACGGCAGCGCGTCGGAGCAGCGCCTGATCGAGCTGGAAGGCGGCGCGGCCCTGTTTCTGACCGTTGCGAACTATTTCAGCCCGGCGGGCAGGAATATTTCCGACGACGGCGTGACTCCCACAGCCGAAGTGCGCGCCGGGGCCGATGATTCGGCCGACGCGGGCAGCGAAGACCGCGCCGCCCCGGAACCTCCTGCGAACCGGGCGCCCGCCCCGGCGGATGACCCGGTCCTGCGCAAGGCGCTCGAGCTTCTGAAGGGCGAAGTGCGCAAGGCCGCCTAGCCTTTCGTGCCCGCATCCGGCGCTGCTGCTCGACGCGCTTCGCGGCGGTTTCTTTCCGGTTGTAGTTCCTCGATGCGTCCTCCTGCCTCGCGAATTTCCGGCACACTCTTCCTTCTCGGGCTCGTCGCCGCCGTGCTCTCGCTTGCCGGCTGCGCGAAAAAGCAGCTCGCTCCGAACGAAATCCGCGCCATCAGCCGCGAGTTGGTCTTTGCCGCGAAGAATTCCACCGGAGGCAAGGCCGAGGCCGGCATGCGACCGGAGTTCACCGGGCCGCCGGCCCCAGCCGCTGCCGGGAAACGCGGCGCGCCGCGGGAGCTTGCCACCGACCACATCTACATCACGCTGCCTGCCGGCAGCGGGGGACAGCCGGACGCCGCGCTGCTGGCCGCGCTCGAAGCGGAGCTCGACCGCGTGGCCCAGGGCCATGCGCTGCTGCGCGTCGCCCAGCCGGCCGTGCCGGGGCTGGTGCGCTTCGACTACGTGTTCGGCAGCGGAGCTTCTGCGCGACACACCCACGCCATCCATATCATCACGCCGCTCATCGGCCGGCGCGCCGGGAGCGCGGTTTCCCCAGCGGGACGGCCGCAGGCCGGCGGCGCGCGGGTCGCGATCATCATTGACGATCTGGGGTACGAGCGCACGTCCGCCGATGCTGTATTCGCGCTGCACTTTCCGCTGACGCTCGCTGTGCTGCCGCACCACGCCTACTCGGCCGACGTTGCGGAGGAAGCGCAGCGCCGCGGCTACGAGGTGCTACTCCATCTGCCGATGGAGTCGAGCAGCGACGCCAAGCCGGAGGCCGTCGAGCTGCGCCGCGGCATGAGCGAGGCCGAAGTGCGCAGCATGCTGGCGGCGATGCTCGATACCGTGCCGCGCGCCGCCGGAGTGAACAACCATCAGGGCTCGCTCGCCACGGCCGACCCGCAACTCATGGCCGAGGTCATGCCGTTGCTCGCCGAGCGCGAACTTTTCTTCATTGATAGCCGCACGACGCCCGCGACCGTGGCCTACGATGCCGCCGTGCGCGCGCGTGTGCGGGCGGCTTCGCGCAGCGTCTTCCTCGACGACGTGCAAACGCCCGAAGCCGTGCGCCGGCAGCTTGCGCTCGTCGTGCGCCACGCGCGCGCGCACGGCTCCGCCATCGCCATCGGCCACCCGCACCCGGTCACCCTCGAAGTGCTCGAGCGCTACCTGCCCGAGTTCGAGGCCCACGGCATTCACCTGGTTTTTGCTTCGGAGCTGGTGCACTGAGGAGAGGACCTGCGCTCAGGCGAGAGTTTCGGCGACGAGCGTAGCGACGTGCTCCGCGATCGCGCATGCTGAAGTCAGCCCGGGCGATTCCATGCCCACTAGTTGAATCGCGCGCGGCACGTCCGGGTCGCGCGTGATGACGAAATCGGCCGGACCCTTGCCGCCCGGCGGCACGAGTTTGGCGCGCAGGCCGGAGTAGGCGAGCCGCAAGTCCTGCGCCTCGATCTCGGGCAGCAGAGTCTTCGCGTCGCGGGCGAATTCTTCGATGGGCAGCCGGTCGCGTTCGTAGTCATTCTTGTCTTCAACGTAGCGCGCCGTCGGCCCCACGAGCACGGTGCCCCAGAGCGTCTTGGTGAGGTGCACGCCGAGGCTCAAACCTTCCGAATGCGGCAGGGGATAAACGAGCGCATTCACCAGATTTGATTTCGCGCGCACCATCTCGCAATACTCGCCGCGCACGGGATAAATGCGGTAGCGCGTGTTGCCAAGAAGCGCGGCGATCTCGTCGGCAAAAAGCCCCGCGGCGTTCACCACGCAGCGCGCCTCGATGGCCTCTTCCGTCAGGCTCGCGGAGTCCTGCGAGTCACCGATCTGCGCCGCCACCCGGATGCACTCGCGCGCAGGCTCCAGGCGCGTGACGCGCGCGTGGGTCAAAAGGCTCGCGCCCTGTTGGGTGGCGATGCGCGCGTACGCCTTGACGAGCTCTTCGCTCGAGACAATTCCCGTGGAAGGCACTTCGAGCGCCGCGCGGCCGGCGATGTGCGGCTCGCGCTCGCGGATCCGCTCGCGGTCCACGAGGCGCAGGCCTTCGACGCCGTTTGCGCGGCCGCGTTCGGCCAGCGCGGAGAGTTCGGCTTCCTCTTCCGGCGCCGTGGCCACGACGAGCTTGCCGGTGCGGCGATGCGGGACGTTGTGCGCCGCGCAGAATTCGTAGGTGAGCTGGTTGCCGCGCACGCAGTGCCGCGCCTTGAGCGAGCCCGGCGGGTAGTAGATTCCGGAATGAAGGACGCCGCTATTGCGCGAGCTCGCGGCCATGCCGAGCCGGGGGAGTTGTTCGAGAAGAAAAACGTCGCGCCAGCGCGCCGAAAGCGCCCGCGCCACCGCGCAGCCCACCACGCCGCCGCCGATAATGACGATGTTGGCCCGATCCATGCCCCATTAAGGGGAGCACACTACTTCACGGATGAAAAGAGGGAAGTGCCCGCAGAGCCACTGCTCCCCCGGCACTCCGGCAGGCAATTGTTCGCGGCCCGCTAGCCGCCGCTGCCTTCCAGCAATGGGGTGCAATCCACCAGACGGGCGGCCGTGCCGTCGTGCACCGCGTAGCGCTGCCGGCGGCCCCGCTGCGTCGAGGCCCAGAGCGAGGCCCCGCCGTAGACACCGTCTTTGTTCAGCGCGTAGAAGTTCACGTAGAACTTGCTCAGGCGCGCCTTGTCGCCGTTGTAGTTGCGCACGATCCGTTGCAGCGCTTCGAGACACGCATCCGTGGGCGGCATGCCCTTGCGCATCAACTCCACAATCGTGTGCGTGCCGGCGACGCGGATGTTCTCTTCGCCGCGGCCGGTCGAGCCCGCCGCGCCGACGTCGTTATCCACGTAGAGCCCCGCGCCGATGATCGGCGAATCGCCCACACGCCCGGCGATCTTCCACGAGAGGCCCGAAGTCGTCGTCGTGCCCGAGATGTCGCCCTTTTCGTTCACGGCCAGGCAGTTGATCGTGCCCGTGGGCGGGTGCGCGACCACTTCGCGGATCCACTCGGTCCATTCGGTCTTCTCGCTGGCGGAGAGGTGCGATGGCAGTTGGGACGCGACGTGCTCCTTCCACTCCGGGCTCCAGAGCCCCGGGGCCCAGTTCGACGCGGTATTCGCTTTCCAGGCAAGCCAGGCCACGCGCGATTTCTCGGTCAGCAGGTTCATCCGCTCGAAGCCCTGCATCTCGGCAAAACGCAGCGCGCCGGGCCCCACGAGCAGGACGTGATCCGTCTTTTCCAGCACCGCCTTTGCGACGAGCGAAGGGTTCTTGATCTGCTGCAGCGAAGCCACGGCGCCGGCGCGGCGCGTCGGCCCGTGCATCACGCTGGCGTCGAGCTCCACGTCGCCGTTCTCGTTGGGCAGGCCGCCGTAGCCGACGGAGTTGTCGTTGGGGTCGTCTTCGACCACGGTGACCACGGCCAGCACGGCGTCCAGCGTGTCGCCGCCTTTCTTGAGGATGTCCATGCCGCGGTCGAGCACGCGCACGCCGTTGGAGCTCGAAATGATCAGCGGCCGCACGCCCTTTGTGGCGCCAGCCTGCGCCGCCAGACCTTTGAGCGTTCCGGCGCCGTTTCCGTTTGCGCCGTCCGCGCCAAACAGTTTACGCGCACCGGCCGCGATGCCGCCCGCCAGTGTCGTCAGAAAGAACCTACGCCGTGTCCAGGTGCTCATGATTCGCCTCACGGAAAATGCGTTCGAAGTGAGCGCAGCATAGCGCCGCGCCCGCGCCGCAGCAAGAATTTCTTCGGGTTTAACCCTGGCCGAGGGGGAGGAAATACTGCGTGCCTTTGACAGGTTCCTGCAGCCGGCGCAGGAGCTGTTGCAAGTCCTCGTTGCGGTCCACGAAATCAATCTCCGAGGTATTCACGACGAGAAGGTCCGAAGCCGAATAGTGAAAGAAAAAGTGTTCGTACGCGCGGATCACTTCTTCGAGGTAGGTCTTCGAGATTTTTCCTTCGCCGGTGGCGCCTTTCTTCGCGATGCGCGAGCGCAACACGTCCGGGCTGGCCTGGAGGTAAATCACCAAGTCCGGCGCGGGCATCTCCGTAGCGAACAGCTCGAAATAGCGCTCGTAGAGCTTCAGCTCTTCGTTGTCGAGGCTCAGGCAGGCGAAGATCTTATCCTTTTCGAAAAGGAAATCGGCCACGATGGCGCCGGGTGTTTCTTCGATTTGCGTTTCACGCAGGCGCCGGTGTCGCTCGAAGAGGAAATACATCTGCGTGCAGAAGGCCGCGCCGGGCTTCTCCTTGTAAAACTCGGTGAGGAAGGGATTGTCTTCGCAATCGAAGATGCGCCGCGCGTGCAACCGGTCGGCCAGGAAGCGCGCCAGCGTGCTCTTGCCCACGCGGATGGGTCCTTCGATGGCGATATAGCGCGGCGGCTTGAACGCGGGCGTAGAGCGCGGGGGGATCGCAGGGCCCGGCATAAGGGCGAGATTATAGCATCCTGCGAAAGCGCGACCGAGGCAGAAGGCGGTGCGGCGGGAAGGCGGGAGGCCTAGTCGTTCCGGCCCATGTGGAAGCAGAACATCAGAAAGAGCTGGGCGTCTCGAAACGCGTTCAGGGCCACGCGAAAAGGCGAAATCTGGAACCAGCGGTGCTCGCGCCAGCGCTGGCGGGCGCTCTGCCAGTAGGCGTCGAGATCGGCGCGCGTGTACACCTTGCTGCTTGCGAGCAACGGATACCACTTGGCCCAGAGCAGGTGCAACTTGCTCGGAACGCGAAGCGACGGGAAGTGCACCTTCGCGCGCAGGTGGGCCAACTGCAGGTCGGCCACTTTCAACTGGCCGCGCGCCGCGGCACCAATCTTGTTGAGCTCCTCGACCACGTACCGCTCAGCTTCGCTCGGGTGGCGCGTCTGCAGCCAGACTTCTTCCAGGTCCAGCAACACGCGCGCCATGCGGCCCAGATGGGCGCGGACTTCGCGGGAGCGCCACCGGAAGTATTGCCACCGCGAGAGGACGGGGTAGCCCGGACGCATGGCGGTGCGGCCCCTCAGCCGGAAGAAGCCGCAAAGCATCGGATGGCGCACCTCGGTCATGATCGAATTCTTGTACCAGATGAAGCGCGTCAGGTTGATCCAGTACGTCCGCGGAGTGCTCCGCGCGAGGACGGCCTTCATGTTTTCGAGGCCATAAAACGTGCGCCAGGCCTCCAGATAGAGTTCTCTCCACGAGCCGTCCTTCAGGCTCGGGTGATGCATCACCTCGTGGTGCGAATCGTAGAAGTTGAAGTCCGGGCCCATGTATTCGCCGCGGCGGAACATTTGGAGGTGGTCCTGGGAGCCCGGCAGCGGCGTCAGCATGAAGAAGGACGCGTGGTCAGGCTGCACTTCGTGCATCAGGTACTGGATGTCGCTGCGCACCGAATCGACCGTGTCTGAGGGAAAACCGATGATGTAGCCGACGTGGGTGGAGATTTCCGCGTTCCGGTAGGCGTCAATGAGCTGGCGGTATTCTTCCACCTTATTCTGCCGCTTGCCGGCGGCCTTCAGGTTGTCCGAATTGATGGTCTCCATGCCGATGAACACCGTGCGGCAGCCGGCGCGCTGCGCCTTCTCGACGAAATTGGGGATCTTCCAGGAGAGCACGTCCACCTGCATCATGAAATCGACGGGAATGTGTTCCTCATCGCGGAGACGGATAAGCGCGTCGAAGATGGCTTCCCAGCTCTTATTGCGCGCGAAATTGTCGTCGGTAAAGAAATAGAACGTGATCCCGTGCTCGCGGAAGTTACGGCGCACGGCGTTGGCCACGTGCTCGGCGGAGCGGAAGCGCATCTTGCGCCCTTGCACATTGATGATGGTACAGAAGCTGCACTCGAAGGGGCATCCGCGCCCGCAGTCGAGCGTGCCGAAATTCGAAGCCATGAATTTGCGTAGGTATTCCTTGCGGATCACCGGCAGGGGCTTTTCGTACAGGTCGGGCTTGTCGTTGATGAAGTCGTAGAGCGGCTTCAAGCGCCCGTCCACCGCGTCGCGGAGCAGTTGGCCCCAGGTTTCTTCCACTTCGCCCTTGACGACCGTGACGCCCGCGTCCATGACCTCCTGGATTTCAGCGGGGATGCCGGGCACCATGGCCATGTAACCGCTCACGTGGAAGCCGCCGATCAGGACCGTGAGTCCGGCGCGACGGAACTCGCGCGCAAGGTCCGACGCCCGGGGGAACTGGTTCGTCTGCACGCCGACCATGCACACGACGGTCTTGGTGTTTTTCCCGCGCTGCGACCGGCAAATTTGCTTCACGGGAATGCGGTCCACCGCTTCATCGAGCAGGTGGACTTTCACCTCGAGCGACTCGCCGAGCAGTTTCTTGGCGACGACGTCCTCGGTCAGACCGGCCAGGCAGGCCAGCGTGTTGCTGGGCAGCACGCCGCGCCAGTGGCGGACGACGTAGCCCTCCTCATCGTATTGCGAGGGCTTGATCAGGTAGAGATGGAGTTTTTCTAACATTGCGCGGACACGCTTTGTGCGGATTTTGACGGTGTTTGAAGCCCCTGCGCCACTCCATTTCTAGCACGGGGGCGCCTGAAGAGCAAGGCAGATTCTGTTACGGTGTAGCGGGCCGAGCAGGAGCGGTGGCCAGCGGGCGGAAGCGAGCGGTGAAATGGCGCAAGAACGGCGCTTGGTGGGTCAGCGCGAGCCCGCGGATCGCTTCGCGGCGTTTCCACACCTCGAGGATCACTTCGATCACGTAGTCAATGTGGCTCTGCGTATAGACGCGTCGCGGGATGGCCAAGCGCACCAGGTCCATCGTGGCGTGCTCGCCGAACATCAGCGTGCCGATTTCGACCGAACGGATGCCGCCCTCGACGTAGAGCTCGCCGGCGAGCGCGACGCCGGGGAATTCGGCGGGCGCTACGTGCGGCAGAAACGCCCGCGCGTCAATATAGATCGCGTGGCCGCCCGGCGGCTGCACGATGGGCACGCCTTCCTTCGCGATGTGGTTGCCGAGATAGGCCGTCGAGACGATGCGGTAGTTCAGGTAATCCTCTTCGAGCGCCTCGTTCAAGCCGACGGCGATGGCCTCCAAATCGCGGCCCGCGAGGCCGCCGTACGTCGGGAAGCCCTCGGTGAGAATCAGCAAGTCCTTTTCGTGCTGCGCCACAGCGTCGTCGTTGGTGCAGAGGAAGCCGCCGATGTTGGCCATGCCGTCTTTTTTGGCCGACATCGTGCAGCCGTCGGCGTGGCGGAACATTTCCTGAGCAATCGCGCGCGGAGTTTTTCCGGCGTAGCCCGGCTCGCGCTGCTTGATGAAGTAGGAGTTTTCGGCGAAGCGGCAGGCGTCAATGTAGAGCGGGATGCCGTGGCGCGCGCAGATTTCCTTCACCGCACGGATGTTGGCCATGGAGACGGGCTGGCCGCCGCCGGAGTTGTTCGTCACCGTCAGCATGACGAGCGGCACGCGCTTCGCGCCCACACGCTCGATCAGCTGGGCGAGCTTCGCGGTGTCCATGTTGCCCTTGAACGGATGGACCAGCGAAGGCTGGCTGGCCTCGGGGACGGGCAGGTCCACCGCCTCGGCGCCGACAAATTCGCAGTTGGCGCGCGTGGTGTCGAAGTGTGTGTTGTTGGGCACCACGTCGCCCTTCTTGCACATCACGCTGAACAGGATGCGTTCGGCGGCGCGGCCCTGGTGCGTGGGGATGACGTGCTTGAAGCCGAAGATGGCCTGCACGGAGTCGCGAAAGCGCGTAAAGCTGGGCGAGCCCGCGTAGGATTCATCGCCGCGCATCATTGCCGCCCACTGCTCGGTGGACATCGCGCCCGTGCCCGAATCCGTGAGCAAATCAATCAGGATGTCCGTCGAAGGAATCAGAAAGAGGTTGTAACCTGCGGCTTCGAGCAGCCGCCGGCGCTCCTCGCGCGTGGTTTGGCGGATGGGCTCCACGCTCTTGATGCGGAACGGCTCGATGATGGTCTTGATGGCCATGGGTGCGCGCTGTGCGAGGGACAAAGCATAAGCGCAGAGGCGTGCGCTTGGAAAGGGGCAGAACGGCGGCCTTCCGGGTGACGCAAGGAAAACCGGCTGGGCGGAAGCCCGCCCCTACGGGTGCGCGTGTTTCGCCGGGGTTGTTTTCGGCAACTTGGCGTAGAATGCGCGCGGCAAGCTTTCGGTGGCTGCGCTGGGGCGGCGCGGCCTGCGGCCCCACTCTGGATTTTGCCGGGAGGAAGAATGATCAATACGAAACGGTTGCTGCTGGCGTTTGTCGTGGCCCTGCTGGTTGCGTATGCCTATGAGTTCCTGGTGTACGGCGTGGCGCTCGATTCCTTCCATGCGACTCAGGCAAAGTGGCTGAAGCCGAAGGCGGAGATGCCCATGCTCCGCATGTTCTTGACCGACGCAGTGGGCATCGCGCTGGTGACGCTGTTCTATGCGTTGTTTGCGCGCGGCGGCTCCAGCCGGCTTTCCACCGGGATCGTCTTCGGCGTGCTGCTGGGGTTCATCGCAGGCTGGATTCCGCAGGCGTACAACAAAATGCTCCTGGTGGACTGGCCGTTCTACAAACACTGGGCGCCGGCAGGCTTCGGCGAGTTTTTGGTGGTGGGCATCACGCTGGGCTTGATTTACCGCGAGAAGTAGGCGCGCCCGCAGCGGCGCCGCAGCTTTCTCTACCAGCTCCGCGCGATGGCCGCGGTGATGCGCGCCAGCGCATCGAGGTCGCGCGTATCGATCATCTCTCCCGGCGAGTGCGAATAGCGCAGCGGCCAGGAAAGGGGCACGTCCACCGAGCCCTGGCGCAGGAATACCGAGCCGTCGTTGCCGCCGCCGGTGACGCCGTACTGCACGGGGATCTGGTTCGCGCGCGCGAGCGCCACGAGCTTGTCCACATGCGCGCGATCGGTGATGTTCGAATTGTCCACCGCGCGGATCACAAATCCCCTGCCGATGGGCGCATCGGCGAAGCGCTTGGATTCGAGCGGGGAATCCGAGCTCACGAACGTATCCACCGCGAAGACGTAGTCCGGCGCCTTTCCGTCTTTGGCCATCTGCTGCGCCGCCGTCAGCGCGCCGCGCAGCCCGACCTCTTCATCCGTGGACCATATAAAGGTGACGTCGCGGCCAGGCAGGCTCGGCCCCAGCGCCCAGACCGCGGCGAGAAGCGACGCGCAGCCGACGCGGTCGTCGAAGCTGCGGCCGTTGGCGCGCGTGCCGATCAGCTTGCGGTATTTCTTGGGGACCGTGATCGGGTCGCCCACCCTGATGCCGAGTTTTTCGACTTCGGCGGCGTTGTGCGCGCCCACGTCCACGCGGTGCACCGTGACTTCGCCCGGCTGCAGCGGCCCGCGCGGCCATTCAAAGCCCGGTTGGTCCCAACCCACGGGAAGTTCCAATACGCCCGGGCGCTGGCCGCTTGCCGTGTGCACGAGCACGGCGTGGCCATCGAAGAATTCGCGGATGCCGCCGCCGCGCGACTGCACTTCGAGCGTGCCGTCCGGATTGATTGTGCGCACGGCATAGCCGATCTCATCCATGTGCGCGACGAACGCGATCCGCGGCACCTTCGACCCCTTGGCCGCGCTGCCGAGATGAAGCACGAGGTTGCCTGCGGAATCTGTTTCCGGCTTGGCCCACGGCGGGAGCAGCCGCTCGACTTCTTTCCGCACTGCTTCTTCGTGGCCGCTGACGCCGTAGGTCTCGACAAGGTTCTTGAGGATTTCGGTCGCAGACGGGGCCGTCTTGGGCCTCGCCGCCTTCGGAGTTGCGCTCGGCGCCGCGGCTGCTCTTGGCGCGACCGCTTTCGCTGAGCCTTGTGCATAGACTTCGAGCAGGCTGACGAGCCCCTCGAGGTCACCGAAATCCACAAACTCCGCAGGTGTCGCCGTGAATCGTGTGGGGACGCTCAGGTGCGCGAAGCGTTCGGGGAGCACGGGCCCTTGCGTGTAGCGCGAACGAATGAGTGGGATAGAGAAGTCTGCCGCCACAGGAATCTTGTTGGCTTCCGCGAGCTGCTTCAGCTCGGCGGGAAATCCCTTGAGCGCTGCTTCGGGATCGGCGGTGCCGATGGAGACGCCTTCGCCTGGCGTGCGCTTGGGCTGGCGCGGCGGGGGCGCGTTGGGGCGCGCAGCGGCTCCGGCGATGGGGCGGCGCGGCAGCAGGCGCCCCACGTAAATCAACTCATCGGCCTGCACGTGCTGCGTCAGGCGGTCGAGCCCGCGCCCATCGGCCCACTGCTGCGTGACAAATGCGACGGTCAACGTGCCGCGCACTTTGGCGGCATCGAGCGCGCGCAGCAGCTCAACCAGTGCGGCGCAGCCAAAGCGGTCGCCGATGGACGGGGCCGTCATCTGGCCGGCGCCCATTTCGTAGGCCTTGCGCTCGAGCGCGATGGGGTCGAGGACGTCCACGCCGACCTGGCGGACCTCGGCGGCCGATTGCGCGCCGATATCAATGTAGATCTCGTCGGGATGCCCGCCGCGCGGCGGGTTCTGGCGCGCGGGCTGCAGGTGCGTGGAAAGACCCGCCACGACGCCGGAGACCGCTTTGCCTTTGCGCGTCCAGATGACAACGGGCTGCGAGGCGTGCAGCAGGTCAAAGAACGGGTGCGGCGCGGTCTGCGGCAGCCGCTGCACGCGCAGATAACCGTCGGCGGTGATGGCGCTGACGATGTAGCCGGGCTCGTCCATCGGCGCAACGATCAGCCGGCGCGGCGCGCCGCTGCCGAGGGTCACGGAGACGTTGCCCATGTTGTCGGTCTGCGGCGAGAACTTCTTGAGCTCCGCGCGGATCTCGGCCGCCAACGCGCGCTCGTAGCCCACCACGGCTGGCGTCTCCGCAAACCTCGCTAGGTCCGAGCGCAAATCCTGCGCAGCGGCGGGCGTCGCGAGCCACGTTGCGGCAGCGCAAAGTAGGACGAGCCGCGCGAAGCGTTCATGGCAACTCCGCGAGAAAACCCGCAGCACAGACGAGTGGCCTTTCATGAGCACTTCCTCAATTCAGGAACGATGGCAGGCGATGGCTGCCGACCGTGCAGCCTGCGGAATCTATCGCGCCGCTCCCGCCAGGGCAAGTGTTACGACGCGGCCCGCCGCGCGCGGGTTTCCACGCCGGCTCTGGACTGGACACGGAGACAGCGCGGACTTATTCTGTTCGAAGAAACTCTCTGCGAGAGGTAATTGCGATGGCGGACCTGGCGAGCAAGACCTGCGTTCCGTGCCGCGGAGGCGTTCCGCCGCTCAAAGGAGCGGAGCTGGCCTCCTACGCGAAACAGGTGGAAGGCTGGAAGGTGGTGGACGAACACCACCTCACGAAGGAGTATCGCTTCTCCGATTTTCGCGCGGCGCTCGAGTTCACAAACCGCGTCGGTGCGCTAGCCGAGGAGCAGGGCCACCATCCGGACTTCTACCTGGCGTGGGGCAAGGTGGAAGTGAAGATCTGGACGCACAAGATTGACGGGCTCACGGAAAGCGACTTCATCCTCGCCGCGAAGATTGAACGGCTTGCGCGGCTTTCGGCTGCTTCGCCCAGCACCTGATGCAGAGCGCTTCGGTCGCGTAGGGTTACTCCTCCTCGTAGTTGGCGGCGGCGCAATAAGAGCCTTCGCTAAATGTTATGTTCGTGGACGGGCAAGCTGTCCGATGAGGGTTTCGCGCTCGCGGACGGCGAGATCGTCGTAGGAGTTGAGCGTCACCCAGTAAACCTGCAGCGTGGCCACGCTAAGCGCGGCGAAAACCAGCGGCGCGAGCCACATCCGCCCCAGCCCCCGCGCGATGAGGAGCACGGCCGCTACCATCCCCACCAGCGCGAATTGCAGGACGAAGCCGAACAGGATGGTCATTCCCGACGCGCGGCGCTTGAACTGGCCGAACTCGAAGCGCCGCGGGAATTTCAGCGAAAGCCAGTTGCCCACCAGAAAATGGATCAGCGCGGCGAAGAGGACCCCTGCGAACGTGCCGGCCAAGGTCAGAAGACTGGGTGGCCGGATCGTCAGGCTCACGAGCGGCCAGAGGAGCAGCGTCTCGATCACAAGAAGCGTGCCGGTAAAGATGTTTTTGGCCAGCAGCACGTCGCGGAAGCGCACCGGCGCCAGGAACAAGAGTTGAATGCCCGCGCCCTCGTAGGCGAAGGCGTTGTGGGCGTACTGCGCGACGATCAGGAACATGTACGCGACCGCCCCGGGGAACATCATCTCCGGACTGCGCGAGATGGGCCCCGGGCGCTGGCGCGCGCTGCCCCAGGAAAGCGAAATCGCAAGAATGATGATTAGCGGCAGGACCAGCGTAAGACCCGCGGCCGTGTTGCGCAGGAGGTAACGGAATTCTTTTTCGACGAGGCCCGCCAAGGGGCCGGGCAGCCACGCGCGGGCGGACGCGGCTGAGATTTTCTGTGCACTCACCTTCGGCGCCGCGCGAGGCCGCACCGCGGCTCCGGCAGCCGCAAATTCCTGCAGGTCTTCGCCGTGGTATTGCGCCCGCAGCCTGCGCTCCAGCAGCAGGCCAAACCCCACTGCGTACACGCCCAGCCAGAGCAGAGGCGGGATCGCCGCGCGCCCGCCGGTGCGTGCCGCGTCGTCAATTCCTTTCCGCGCGAGGTGTGGCGGCAGGACTTGCAGTGCGGGCTGGGCCACGCGGAGATACGGCATCAGCTGTCTTCCCCAGCGCCGGCCCACCGCCGTAAACAACTGGAAGGAAACCATCAGGAGCAGGAACAGGGCGACCATCACCTCCCGCGCGCGCCGCCGGGAGAGCAACCGCTCGAGCCAGGCAAACGCCATGCGGTTCAACAGGAGGTTCATCAAGGCAAACGCGCCGATCACGGCGAGCGCCACGATGCGCAGGTCGGGCCGCGCCAGCCACAGCCCCACCGTGACGCACGCGAGCCACAGCAGCGACGCCAGCGCAGACGGATCGAACAGCCCGTACGCGATGGTCAGCAGGAAAAAGGCCGGGAAACGGAGCGGGAAGCGCAGCAGTTGCCGGTATTCGAACGCCGTGGTCGCCCCGGAGAGCAGCACGGGGAAAAATTGCCAGAAGAGGATCACCAGCCAGAACGGGACCAGCAAGATTTCGAAATCCCCCCGTCGGGCAAACACGTAGGTAAGGATTCCCAAGCCGAGCCCCGCGCCGGCGGCAAACAATCCGAAGATGCTGCCGACGAGAACGAGGCCGACCATGTCGAAGCGCGAGCCCTTGCTGCGCAGCGTGTTGCAAAACACGCGCCAGCGCAGGCCGGCGATCACGCCGATCTGCCCGCCGACGCCTTGCAGCCGGCTCACACCAGCCACGAGAGCTCCTCTTCGGGGCGCCGCTCGGAAGCTCCCGGGCCGACGATGGCAAGGAAAATTTGTTCCAGAGTGAGCTTTTCGCCCGCGGCTGCGTCGCCGACGTGCGCCGACGCGGCCACGCCGGCGCGCAGCTCTTCGAGCGAGCCCTGCGCCACCAGCTTGCCGCGGTGAATGATGGCCACGTGGCTGCACAGCCGCTCGACGATTTCGAGCACGTGCGAGGTCAGGAAGATTGTGGCGCCGCGGTCGGTCATGCGCGTCAGCATGGCCTTCAGGGTGCCCGCGGCGATGGCGTCCACGCCTTCGAACGGCTCATCGAGGAAAAGAATCTTCGGGCCGTGGATCACAGCGGCTGCCAGCGCGATTTTTTTCTTCATGCCGTGTGAGTAGTCGGTGAGGAGCGTCTTTGGGCGGTCGGCAAGCTGCATGAAGTCGAGCAGCTCTGCGGTGCGCTGTGTCGCGGTCGCGCGGTCAAGCCCGTACATGCGCCCGACGAAAACCAGGAATTCGGCGCCGGTGAGACGGTCGAACAGCGCCAGCTCTTCCGGCACAACGCCCACCTGCCGCTTCACCTCCACTGGATTTTGCTGGAGGTCCGCGCCCAGGATGCGGATGCGTCCGGAGCTGGGGGCCAGCAGCCCGGTCAGCATCTTGATCGTCGTGGATTTGCCCGCGCCGTTCGGGCCCAGGAAGCCGAAGAACTGCCCGCCGTCCACGGCCAGGTTCATCTGGTTCACGGCCACCAGATCGCCAAAACGGCGCGTAAGGTTCTCGGTGACGATCGCCGGTTCCATCATTTCATCCTCGAGGACGCCTTCGAGTGCGCCCGAATCTACCATATTTCCGGGCGAACCCAGGGGGCCCTCGAATGTTGTGCGCGGCCGGGGGAGAAACGTCAGGCGGACTTGATGGCAGTAGAAACCGGAGGCGTCGTGGCCTCAGCGCCGGCGGGTTTCAGTCCGGCGGCGTCGCGAATCGGGAACATGGCCAACAGGGCGGGGAGTTCCACGCGGAACGCCGCTCCCCCTTCGGGGCGGTTGACGCAGGTGATGTGCCCGTCGTGCTCCTGCACCAGGCCGTAGCAGATGCTCAGGCCGAGGCCCGTGCCCTTGCCGACCGGCTTGGTGGTGTAGAACGGATCGAAGACGCGCTGCGGGTCCTTGATCCCCGGGCCGGTGTCGGAGAATTCGATGACTACATTGGCGTGGTCGCGGAGCGTGCGAACGATGAGCGAACCGCCGCCGACCTCTTCCATGGCATCCACGGCGTTGCTGATGATGTTGTAGAAGACCTGCAGGAGCTGGTTCGAGTCGCCGCGCACGCCGGGCAGCACCTTCTCGGTGAACAGTTCGATCTTGATATTCTTCCCGCGCAGGTCCAGCCGCCGGAGCTGGATGGCGCTGGTCACGAGCGTGTTGACGTCGAGCAGTGTGCGCTCGGCGGGCACCTGGCGCGCGAAGCTGAGCAGGTTGTTGACGAGCGTCGTGGTCCGGCGCGCCTGGTCGCGGATTTTTTGCGCAATCGAGCGGGATTTCTCGGCCACGGTGGCGTCGTCAATCAGCATTTCGGAGTAGCCCAGAATGGCGGTGAGCGGGTTATTGATCTCGTGCGCGGCGCCGGCGGCAAGCTGGCCCAGCGAGGCCAGCTTCTCCGACTGCACGAACTGCGTCTGCAGACGCTTCAGGTTGTGCACGGAGTCCTGTGTCGCGCGCAGCAGCCGGAGCCGGTCTGCATCCACGAGGCTCTGGCGGAAGAAGACCAGGAATCCCAGGACCGCGATGGCGACAATCGTCACGAGCAGGCGGAAATCGCGAACGGCCGGCTGCGTCTGCATCCCGAACAAACACCACCCGGCCAGGACGGGCAGCGAGAGCACCGCGGCCATGGCCAGCCGCGTGGGCCAGCCGTTTTGGAGCCGCCGCTGTTCGGCCAGCAGGGGATCCTTCTCGAGGTCTTCCGCGGCAGGCGCAACGCCGTTGGCATGGAGCCGCTTGGCTATGATGCCTGCCGTCCCGAACCACACGAGCGACGCCAAGAGGGGCAGATCGTAAAGGCTACCGGTGTAGTAGCGGCGGGCATCGATTGCCACGTTGATCAGCAATGAGCTCACCGTATATGTGGCCGCCGCGCCAGCCAGGTGCGCGTACACCGTGCGCCAACTGCCCGAGGTCCGCAGCCACAGGACGGCCAGACCGGCCACGAAGACGAAATTCTCGACGGTGTAGAGGACGACGTAGTTGTGTCCGTAAACGCTGGCGTTGGGCTGGACGTACTGCCAGGGGATGACGATGAACAGGTAGAGATACATCCACCAGAGCAGAAGCAGCGAGAAGTCCACGTAGCCGTAGCGTAGGTTACGGTCGGGCCGGCGCGAATGCGGCAGCATCGCCAGCGCTGCGATCATCGGCACCGTGTGCAGGAAAAAGATTACGTCGCCGATGAATGGGTTGGGGACTTCCTTCCCGAGGTAGACTTCGACGTAGGTCCACTGGAGCTGGCCGATCATCCAGAGCGAGCAGCCCATCGCCAGCAGCATCCAGAAACTGTTGCGCCGCCAGTTCGGCGAAGCCGCGTTCAGCAGCAGGCCCGCATTGGCAAAAAGCGGCACCAGACACTGCACGATGTCGCCGAAGGTTGTCAGGTTGCGCCCGGGAGGGACCAGCAAGGAGACCAGCGCGTACCCTCCCACCACGAGAAGCCAGGGGACAACGATCCACCACATTGAGCGGGAGGGGCGCATCAAAGGCCAACTTCCAATTCTAGCGCACCTGCCAGGCCGCGTTTCGAAACGCAAGCCTTAAAATGGCCAAAAAGATAACCAGCGCCGCCCAATCGGCCCGAGCTTGTCTCGTTAGGCGGGCGGCTTAAGCCGCGACATCGAAAGACCTGCAGAAGCGGCGTCTTCAGCCCCTGAAGTTGGGGAGAGTTAGAGATATGGCGGAGGAGGAGGGATTCGAACCCCCGAGGCCCTTTCGAGCCTAACGGTTTTCAAGACCGCCGCCTTCAACCGCTCGGCCACTCCTCCGCTTCAAAGTGTACGGCGGAAACTACGCCCTGCCAACCGGCCGAATGGGAGCCGGACTCGGAAGATCAATTTGGCTGGGAGGCTTCGGGGCGAGCGGCCCAGTCGGGCGGCTCGAACTCGACGCCCCAGAAATGCGGCGCGGGTGAGAGGAACTCGACGCCGACGCGCTGGCCCTTTTCGGCCGCGTCGCCCAAGAACACGATGCGGCACTCCTGCTCTTCCTGGGTGAAGGGGTTGGCGAGCACGATCATGGCGCCGTTTTCGAGCGGCTGGTTCAGGTAGAGCAGGCCGCCGTGGGCGTTGATGACGATGGTTTCGCAGGCTTCGCGGAATTTGCGGCCCTCGTGATTCTTGCCCGAGGCCACCACGCGGACGCGCATGAAGACGCGCGTGCTGCGCCGCGGATGGTCGAATTTCGTCTGGGTTTCAGACATCATGCAACCATGCTGGGGGAACTCCGGCGGCGCGTCAACGCTTCGCTCCGTGCGCTGTGTTCGCCTGAGAAACGCCGCGGCGCGGGCCGAAGGAACTTGTAGGTCAATCCCACTTGCCGCAGCGCGGCAGCCTTCATACAATAGTGGTGTATCCGGCTATGCGCGTGGCTTCTTTCCGGCTGGCGGTCCGGGGGCACCGAAGTACAAAACACCGGTAGGCGATGTTTCCGCGAGAGTAGAGGAGTCTGCTTCATGGATCTGACGCAGTACATCGAGAGCAAGCGCGACGCTCATCTGAACGAGCTGTTCGAATTCCTGCGCATTCCGAGCGTCAGCACCAAGAGCGAGCACAAGGCCGATATCGGGCGCGCGGCGCGCTGGGTGGAAGACAAGCTCCGCGGCGCGGGGATGCAGCAAACCGAGATCATCCCCACGAAGATGCACCCGCTGGTCTATGGCGAATCGCTCCAGGCGCCGGGCAAGCCGACCGTGCTCTTCTACGGCCACTACGACGTGCAGCCGCCCGAGCCGCTGGATCTGTGGACTTCACCGGCCTTTGAGCCCACCGTGCGCAACGGCAACCTCTACGGGCGCGGCACCGCCGACGACAAGGGCCAGGTGCACATCCACCTCAAGGCCATGGAATCGCTCCTGAAGGCCGCGGGTAGGCTGCCCATCAACATCAAGGCGCTGATCGAAGGCGAAGAGGAAGTGGGCAGCGAAAACCTCTGGGACTTCGTCGTGCAGAACAAGTCGCGACTCAAGGCGGATGCCCTGGTTGTCTCCGATACCTCGATGCTCGCACCAGGAGTCCCTTCGATCACCTACGGCCTGCGCGGCCTGAACTACTACCAGATCGAAATCACCGGCCCGGCGCAGGATCTGCACTCCGGCGTCTTCGGCGGTGCGGTGCCGAACCCGCTCGCCATCCTGTCGGAGCTTTTTGCCAGGCTGCACGACAAGGATTTTCGCGTCACCGTACCTGGGTTCTACAACGGTGTGGCCACGGTTTCGACGGCCGAGCGCAAGGCGCTGAATTCGCTGCCGTGGAAGGAAAAGGAATTTCGCAAGACGGTGGGCGCGCCGGGGCTGTGCGGGGAAAAAGGCTACACCATCGTCGAGCAAGTGTGGTGCCGGCCCACGCTGGAGCTGAACGGCATCTGGGGCGGCTACACCGGCGAGGGCAGCAAGACGGTGATCCCTTCGAAAGCCTACGCGAAGTTCTCCACGCGCCTGGTGCCAAACCAGGACCCGGACAAGATCACCCGCGCGGTGGAAAAGCACATCCGCAAGCTGTTGCCCAAGACCGTGACGTGCAAGTTTTCCCTGCTGAGCACGGGCAAGCCCTGGGTGGCGCCGTACACGCACCCGTTCTTCGAGGTCGCGCACAATGCGCTCGAGAAGGGCTTCGGCAAGCGCGCGGTGTTCATCCGCGAGGGCGGCTCGATTCCGTTCGTCACGCAGATGCACGACACCTTCAAGGTGCCGTGCATCCTGCTCGGCTTCGGCCTGCCGGATGAAAACGCGCACGCGCCCGACGAGCACATCGCGCTCGAGAACTATTTCGGCGGCATCAAGGCCGTCGCGCACTTCTACCAGGGCCTCGCCGGGCTGGGCTAGGCGGCGCGCCAGCCGCTCCCAGAGCGGGTTCCCGAAGGTAGCCCTGCGGGAAGCCGCATTTTTCTTGGCCTTTTTCAATGTTTTCTCTTGCTTTTGCGCTACCGGTGCGGCTATAGTGCCTGCGGCTCGCGCCCGAGGGGAACGAGCATTCATTCCTGAGGAGGAGAGACAATCCAGATGGCAAAACCGATGACGAAGTCGAAGATCGTGGCCCACATGGCCGAGAAGGCAGGAATCTCGAAAAAGGGCACCGCTGCCTTCTTCGATGAGCTGTTCAAGCTGGCCGTGAAGGAGACCAAGGGCGTTGGCAAGTTCGTGATTCCTGGGCTGGGCCGGGCTGTGAAGCGCCACTCCAAGGCGCGCATGGGCCGCAATCCGCAGACGGGTGAGCCGATCAAGATCAAGGCCAAGATCGTGGTGCGGTTGCGCCCGGCGAAGTCGTTCAAAGAAGCCGTCCTGAAGTAAGCCGGCGTCGCGGTCGAATCGAATTTCTCTGACGAAGCCCTCAGGCGCGTCCTGGGGGTTTTGTCTTTTCGTCACCCTCGCGCGCGGCCGGCTGCCCGTGCGCTGCATCTGCCGTTATTCTTCTTGCGGTCCGTTCAGGGAAGCGATCGTCGTTTCTTCGCGGGGCCGTTCACCGGGCCGTTGATGGGGAGCTGGGATGGGTTCGTCCTACTGGGACGAAAAACTCGCTGAACGCTACCGCCGCTTTCGCTACGACTTCGCGGAGCGCGCTCTCGGCGGCCGCGGCGTGATTCTCGCCGGCGGCACCGGCGGGCTCGGCGCCGCAACCGCCGCGCTGCTGGCGCGCGAAGGCGCGAAGCTCGTGCTCGGCTACCGCGCAAATCAAGCGCGCGCGGAAGCGCTGCGGAAGGCTCTGGCGGAGCAGTTTGGCGCGTCGTGCGAACTCGTCGAAGGCGATCTGGCCGACGCCGCTGTCCGGAGGGCCTACGCCGAAGCGGCGCAGCGGCTGGGCGATTCATTTTGCGGCGCAGCGATTTTCCCCGGCGATCCGGCGCGCGTGAAGTGGGAAGACCTGGATGCGGCGTCGCTCGAAGCATCGCTGCGCGCGAACTTCGTGGGCCCGGTGCTGCTGGCGAAAGAACTGGGCAGCCTCCTGGAGAGCTCGCGCGAGGGCGGGAGCCTGGTGCTGATGGCGACGATGCAGGCGGTGGCCGCGTTCGAGGGCAGCCTGAATTACGCGGCGCCGAAGGCCGCGCTCGCACATTCGGCGCGCATCCTGGCAAAGCAATGGAAGAAGGTGCGCGTCAACGTCGTTGCGCCCGGCGCGACCGTCGCGGGCATGGCCGAAGCCAGCGTGAGCACGGGGAAGTACGACCCATTTATCGCGAACGGGACGATTGCGCGCTTTGGCCGCCCGGAAGACATCGCCCGCGCAGTGCGGTTTTTTCTCGAGCCGGACAGTTACGCGACCGGCCAGGTGCTCGTCATGGACGGCGGGCTGACGCTGCGCCGCGACCGCGGCTAGCCGCATTTGCGCCGTCCCGGGTTCCGTATTGGTTTGGTGACGCCGGCGCCATGCCGGTGCAACGGAGAAATGGCCCGCGCCATCCAATGATTGGCCGGAAATTACAAATAAACCGAAAGAGCGCCTCGTGACAAATTTCCTCTTCGCTCTTCCAATTCCCGCAGGGGCGCGCCGCCGCTCGCGGCGATGGATCCTCATGCTGACGAGCCTGTTGCTGATCGGACTGCCCGCGCGTGCCGCCGACACCGCAAAACTCAACGGGTTGGTCTACACGGTGGGTGCGGACCAGATGCAAACGGTCTGGCCCAACGCGCGGGTCACGCTGAAGAATATGCGGACCGGCAACGCGGTTTCGACCGTTTCGAGTGATGTCGGCGAGTTCAGCTTCGTGGGGCTCGAGCCGGGCGACTACGAGTTGACGGTTGCGCTCGCCGGCTTTGAAACCGAGGTGCGCCCGGTGAAGCTCGAGCCGAAGGCCAACCTGCATCTCGAGATCCAGTTGCGGCCGAAGAAGCAGAGCGAGGAAGTGGTGGTGAAGGCCGAGGCGCTGGGCGTGGACGTCACAAACACGGAGACCGCGGCGCCCTCGATCAGCACGAGCATGCTGAAATCCGCGCCGCTCGTCAACGAGCGCTTCCAAGACGCGCTGCCGCTGATCCCGGGCGTGGTGCGCGGGCCCGACGGCCTGATCAACGTCAAAGGCGGGCGCGCCAACCAGAGCGGCACGCTCGTGAACTCGACGAGCGTGGTGGATCCCGTCACCGGCCAGGCGGCCATCAGCCTTCCGCTCGAAGCGGTGGACTCCGTCAAGGTGCTCTCCAACCCGTTCTCCTCGGAATATGGCCGCTTCGCGGGCGGCGTGGTGGAGCTCGAGACGCGCACCGGCACGGACGAGTGGCGCTTTCTTTTTACGAACTTCTTCCCGCGGCTGCGCTACCGCGACGGTCACTTCGTGGGCCTGGAGTCCATCACGCCGCGCATCACCCTGGCCGGGCCGCTGGTGAAGGGCAAGCTCTACTTTTTCCAATCGCTCGACTACCGGTTCGTGCGCACGCGCGTGCCTTCGCAGCCGAACTTGCAGAACGACCAGGTCCTGGAGACGTTTGACTCCTATACGAACATCGATTGGAACATCAACGCGAACCAGCGGCTGACGGCGACGGTTTCAATCTACCCGCAGAACCTGAGCTTCGTCACGCTGAACACGTTCAACCCCGAGGACGTGACGCCGGACTACCGGCAGCGCGGCTTTTTTGTCTCGCTCAAGGAGCGCGCCATTTTCCAGAGCGGCGGGTTCCTGGAATCCACGTTTTCGGTGAAGCGCTTTGACGCGCATATTTTTCCGGCGCGGCTGTTTGCGAGCGAGCTCGACCTCTTTCCCGAGCAGAACTCCGGCGCCTATTTCAACCGGCAGGACCGCGAGAGCCAACTCTACCAGTGGGCGCAGACATACCATTTCCGTCCGGTGAAGGCGGCCGGCACGCATTTGGTGATGGCCGGGTATTCCTACGCGCGCTCGGACTATGACAGCGCGGTCAGCAACCTGCCGGTCGTCGTGCTCCGCGAAGACAGCACCACGAGCCAACGGATTAATTTCACCGGCCCTGCGGCGCTCAGCGCGAGCAAGAACGATCTGGCCTTCTTCATCCAGGACAAGTGGCAGCTCCACCCGTGCTTCACGCTGGATTACGGCGTGCGCTTCGACCGCGACGACCTCGCAAAAGACGCCGTCAACGTCGCGCCGCGCCTGGGCTTTGTCCTGGCGGTGACGAAGGACAACAAGACCGCGCTCCGCGGCGGCGTGGGCGTCTTCTACGACAAGGTTCCGCTGAACGTGGCGACGTTCCTGACCTACCCGGCCGAGGTCATCACGCGCTTCGACGCCACGGGCTTGAACGTCATTGACGGCCCAGCGACCTTCATGCACACCGTGGCCACGCCCGACGGCAAGCTCCACGTGCCCTACAGCCTGGGCTGGAACCTGCAGTTGGACCGCGACCTCACGCACGGGCTGCTTTTCCGCTTCGGCTACGAGCAGCGCGAGACGCACCGCGACTTCTTCGTGAACCCCGTCGAGAGCGCAACGTCCGCCGCGCTCGAGCTTTTGAACGGCGGCCGGCAGACCTACCGCGAGTTCCAGTGGACGCTGCGCTGGCAGGTGAACGAGCGCACCACGATTTTCTACAGCTACGTGCGCTCGCGCGCGACCGGCGACCTGAACGGCTTCGACCAGTATTTCGGCAACTACGTCAACCCCATCATCCGCACGAACGAGCGCGGCCTGCTGCCGTACGATGCGCCGAACCGCTTCCTGCTGTGGGGCGTGGTCGGGCTGCCGTGGAAGGTCGAGGCTGCGCCCGTGCTCGACATCCACACCGGCTTCCCCTTCTCCAACGTGGACAACGACCTGAACTTCGTCGGCCCGCGCGACGCCGCCGGGCGCTACCCCATGTTCCTCGCACTCGATCTCCAGATCCGGCGGCCGTTCCAGATTCCCATCATGAAGAAGAAGCACAAGGTGATCGCCGGGGTGAAGATTTTCAACGTCACCAACCACTTCAACCCGCGCGACGTCCAGCAGAACATCTTTTCGCCGAGCGTGGGCGGCTTCTTCAACTCCGTCCCGCGCGAATTTCGCGCCAAGTTTGAATTTGAGTTCTGAGCACTTCCCAGGGCCCGCGTTGCGGCGGGCTTGTGCGTGATCGCAAAGCGGCCTCCCGCCTTCGCTCAAATGCCCACCGATAGGTTCAGGCATTTCTCAGAACCCATAGCCGGCATATGGTTGGATGGGGTGTTCCCGCCGGTATCAGCAAACACGACGCGACTCTGGTCCGCGTCCACCTGCGAAGTCTTGAGTGGGGCCGGGGAAGCGTGCTAGGGCTGATTGTGGTGGCAACGGCGGCGAGCATTTTGGAGGCGTATGTGGGCGCGGCGTAGCGCGAAGGTCCGCGAAAATCGGTCCCGGCTGCTTGACGCGGCAAGACGTTCCCTTGCCGAATCGGCGTCTCTGCTGTATATTACACGGTACCTATCCTAATTCTAAAACATGCAGAAAGAGAGGCCCTATGGCTACGACCGTCCGGAAGAAGCACTCGAATTTAACTGCCGCGGAATGGCAGGCTTTTATAAATGCAGTGAATGCGCTACACGGCGTTTCGGCAACTGCGCCGGCGTATCGCGACTTCGTAAAAGTTCATGCCACGGCGATGAGCATGCAAGGAATGTCCTGGGCGGTGCACACGATGGGACCGACGATGCCCGGGCGGAATTTCCTGGCGTGGCACCGCTGGTTTGTAAGGCAGTTTGAAAAGCGACTGCAGCAGGAAGACCCCAACGTCTTCGTGCCTTATTGGGACTGGATTGCGGACCCACAGATTCCGGCGCAACTTTCCTCCCCGGCGTTGCTGGCGTCTTGGAGCGTGACGAGGGACTGGGTCCCGAGCCAGATGCCGAGTGCCGCCGTGCTCGCCGGGGCAACTTCGCAGAAAACATTCACGTTCTTTCAGAGAATGCTGGAAACTGGTGCGCACGGTGCGGTGCACATCGCCGTGGGAGGAGATATGGACTCGGCATCGTCTCCGGCCGACCCGATCTTCTGGCTCCATCATGGGAATATTGACCGCATCTGGGCTGCTTGGCAGAAGAAGAACCCTAAGAAGAACCCGCCCAACAACAACGAGACTCTCCAGCCGGCGCCCATGTTTGGCGTGAAGGTTTCGAGCGTGCTGAGCATCGGGAAATTGGGATATGGCTACGCTTGATGTGGAAGAGAACGCCAGCAACAGCAATCCGAACACGTGCGGTCCCTGCGCCACGCCTCTCGCCACCATCCCCGGCTGGCGCCAAGAGAATTGCCAGAACCGTCCAAGTTCTCCATAAAGCTTCACGACGACCATTGCTCGGGGCCTCGCCTTGCTCGCCATCGTTGTTAGCGGCCGCTCACCATCTTGGGCGCGGAGAGAAAGGTGTTCTTTGTCGCGGTCGCCATGGGAGCAGCCACCTCTAACATGCTGAACAGCCTTGCTCGGCGGCCTCCTTGTGGCCGGATTCCTGTATTTCCTTGCGCGCCGGATGGCATAATGGCGCTCGCGCTATGCACCGCCATTCCGGCCTGCTGACCGACCTCTACGAACTGACGATGGCGGCGGGGTACGTCGAGACCCGCTTTGAAGCCAACGCCACGTTCGAGCTTTTTGTGCGCAATTTTCCGCCGCGGCGCGCCTACCTGGTCGCTGCGGGGCTCGAGCAGGCGCTCGACTACCTTGAAAATGTCCGCTTCTCTACCGAAGAAATTGCCTACCTGCGCATGCATCCGGCCTTCGGGAACATCGGCCGTGAATTCTTTGACTGGCTCGGACGCTTCGAGTTCCGCGGCGACGTCTGGGCCATGCCCGAAGGGACCGTGTTTTTCCCGGGCGAACCGTTCCTGCGCGTGGCCGGCCCGATCGCCGAGGCGCAGATCGTCGAAACGTTCCTGCTGGCCGTCCTGAATTTCCAGACTATGATTGCGAGCAAGGCGGCGCGCGTGGTGACGGCGGCGCAGGGACGCCGCGTGATCGAATTTGGGACGCGCCGCGCGCACGGCATCGAGTCGGGCGTGCTGGCGGCTCGCGCCGCGTACATCGGCGGTTGCCAGGGCACTTCCAACGTCCGCGCCGGGCAGCTCTACGCCATCCCCACCTACGGCACGCTGGCGCATTCCTGGATCATGGCGCACGAGGACGAGGAGGAAGCGTTCCGGCAGTTCATGGACGTCTTCCCCGATCACGCTGTGCTTCTGGTGGATACGTACGACGTGCATGCGGCGGTTGAAAAAATCGTCGCCATGGGCCGCAAGCCACGCGGCGTGCGCTTGGACAGCGGCGACCTGGCGGCCGACAGCGTCTGGGTCCGGCGACGGCTGGACGAAGCGGGCTGGAGGGACGTGGAAATCTTCGCCTCGGGCGATCTGGATGAAGACCGCGTGGAGGATCTGCTGCGCGCGGGCGCGAAGATTGACGGCTTCGGCGTGGGCACGGCGCTGGCCACTTCGGCGGATGCGCCGGCGCTGGGCGTGATCTACAAGCTCGTTGAAATCGAGCGCAACGGCGCGGTGCGCAACGCCGCGAAGTTCAGCGAAGCCAAAGTCACCTATCCCGGCCGCAAGCAGGTGTTTCGCTTTGCGGGCGCGGACGGAAAATACGCGCAGGACGTGATTGCTCTCGAGGGCGAGGAGTTTCGCGACGCGCAGCCGCTGCTGGTGCCGGTGATGCGCGGCGGCCGCCGCGTGGCGCCGGCCACGGACGCAAGCGAGGCGCGCCGGCGGTGCCTGGAAAACCTGAAGCGCTTGCCGGAGCGGTTGCTCGGGATTCGCGCGCCGCGCGCCGGAGACGCGTACCCCGTGCGCCACAGCGACCGGCTGGAGGAGTTGCTCGAACAGGTGCGCCGAGCCGTCGAAGGGGCCGCGCGCATCTAACGAGTAGAAACCACACCGAAGGAGAAGTTCGGGCCATGGTGTCGCGGGACACAATCTTCTGGGAAGTGGACACGCAGTACGACTTCATGCTGCCGGGCGGGAAGCTCTATGTGCCCGGCGCGGAAAAGCTCATCCCCAACGTGAAGCGGCTGACCGACGCCGCGCGCGAGGGCCGCGTCTTCCTGATGTCCGATGCGGACCGCCACACGCCGCAGGATCCGGAGTTCAACGTGTGGCCGCCGCATTGCCTTGCGGGCACGCAGGGCGCGGAGATCATCCCGGAAGGGCTCGCGGAGAAAAACTACGTCGTTCCCAACCGCGCGGGAGCGGCCTTGCCGGAGGATTTGTCGCGGTATCAGCAGGTCGTCATCGAGAAACAGACGCTCGACGTATTCGACAACCCGAACACGGACGCGCTGCTTGCCCGGCTGGCGACAATTGCGGAGAAGGATGCCGAATTCGTCGTCTTCGGCGTGGTGACAGAATACTGCGTGCGCTGCGCATCGAAGGGATTGCTCGAGCGCGGCAAGCGCGTCGCTCTCGTAACGGATGCAATTGAAACCATCGATCCCGCGAAAGGCCGCGGAACGCTAGAGGAGCTGACGTCGAAAGGTGCGCGCCTGATTACCACCGACCAGGCGCTGGCACTGGTCGAAAGCGCGCGCGCCGAACACCAGCGCACCGCGTGAAACTCTTTCCCGAAGCCCATTCTCAAGATGGATGGAAGGGCACGGCTTCAGCCGTGCCGTTTGGCGAACCGGATGGCGGGGACTTTAGTCCCTGAAGCGCTTTCAATGCTCGGGGCTCTACAGCGTTTTTAGGTAGGCCACCACGTCGCGGATTTCCTCGGGCTTCAGCACTTCCTTGAACGACGGCATGTTCTTGCCGCCCTTCTCGATCCAGTCCTTCAGCGAGGCATCGTCAATCGGCCGCCCGTCCGCATACTTGCCGCGCTTCCTCAGGCCTTTCAGGCCCGGGCCGATCTTCTTCGCGTCGGCTGCCGTGTAGTGGCAGACGGCGCACTGCAAATCGAACACCTTTTTGCCCTTCGCGGCGCTGCCCGCCATCGCCGCGCCATTGGCCGGCTTCGCGGGGGTCATGCGCTTCTCTCCCGCCTGCGCAAAGACGACAGCGGCTGCCGTGACGAGCGCCAGCGCGAGCAAGAGCGTGTTTCTCGAAACCCGGATACGCATGCGCAGAGCTCCGTCGGACTCCGATTCGCGGAAGACTGATTCTCTCGTTTTTCGCGGAGTTTTTCCAGTCGCGCGCATCACGGCGATGCTGGCGGCGCCTTGGCCGGCTTGACGATGCGGTCGTAAATCCACATCAGCAGCGTGGTGGCAAAGCCGACGCCCGCGATCACCCACCACAACTGCTGCGGCTGGTGCCGGACCTCGCCGAAGTAGTGCACCAACCGGCCGCCCAGCCTTCCGGCCAGAAACGAGCCGATAGCGATGGGCAGAAATGCGAAACCCATGTACACGCCTTGCTGGCCCGACGGCGCCAGCCGCGAAACATATTCGTAATAACGCGGCGCCTGGAGCATCTCGCCGATAGCCAGCACAAACAGCGCCAGCATCGCCCACACCGGCAGGCCGGTGATTTCGAGCGTCCACGGGCCGATGTGCCACGTCCCGTTGAGCTGCCAGCTCAGATTCGCAACCGCCAGGATCACCCACGAAAAGCTCGTCACCAGGATGCCCAGCGTCATGGCCGGGAACGCCCGGACCTTGCGCATCAGAAAGCTGATCAGGATCTGCAACAGGATCACCGCCAGCGGGTCCACCGTGGTGAGCAGATCGGCGTCCGCGCGCGCGTTCACGTACCCGCGCAGGAAGAGCGGCAGCGCGATGAACTCCTGCCAGAACATGATCCAGAAGCCCGAGAAGATCACGAGGAAAATCATGAAGCGGACGTTCGTCAGCACGGTGAAGAAATTCCGGAAGGCCTGCGCAACCGTGGCGACCTTCGCTTCTCCGGAGCTTTTCGGCTCGCGAAAGAAAATCAGCGTGGCGAACGCCATCACGAAAACGCAGACCGCGCTGACGCGGAAGACGTTTTCAATGCCGATCGAGCGCCGCACCGTGAACGCCACGATCGGCCCGAGCGTTCCGCCGATGTTCACGAGCGTGTAGTAGATCGAGTAGCCGAGCGAGCGCACGTTTTCGCGCGACGCGCGCGCTGTCGTGCCCACGATGCAGGGCTTCACGATTGCCGGCCCCAGCGCCGGCACCGCCAGGACCAGCAGCACCAGCGTCGAAATCGGGATCACGGACCGCACCGGCGCCATCCATGCGGCGTTGAGCGAGCCCAGCAGGAAGTAGCCGAGCGCCAGCACGAAATACGCGAACGCTAGCGACCGCCGGAAGCCGAAGCGGTCCGCGAGCGTGCCGCCGATCGTCGGCAGCAGCCAGACCAGCCCGCTGAAAAAACCGATCACGTCGCCGGCCTGCGAGTTGGTGAACTTCAGCGTCTCGTGCAGGTAGATGGCCAGCACCGCGAAGACGCCGTAATAGGCCAGGCGCTCGAACAGCTCGGTGATATTGGCCACCCAGAAGGCGGGCGCAAAGCCTTCGCGGACCTCGCGCATGCGCTCAGAGAAGCTCAAAGGGTCTCCTCGGCCGGCCCGGCTCGTAACGGATGGATGGGCGGAGATTGTAGCGGAAACGGCGGATTCACGCCGCGAACTTTTCTCTGTCCCGCCGCGCCAGCGCTGCCGCAGACGCCTGCACGAGGCTTGTGCTAACATCGCGTTCTGCCGGCGCCCGCCGAGGCTCCCTGATGCCGACCGCCACAATGAAAGCCCTGCGAAAAATGCGCCCGGCGCGCGGCGCGAACCTCGAATCGGTGTCCGTGCCCGCGCTCGGTCCGATTGAAGTGCTCGTGCGCGTCCGCGCAGCGTCGATTTGCGGCACGGACCTGCACATCTACGGGTGGGACCGCTGGTCGGCCTCGCGCATCAAGCCGCCGATGACCTTCGGCCACGAGTTCTGCGGCGTGGTGGAGCGCGTGGGCGAGGAAGTGGTTTCGGTAAAGCCGGGCGAATTCGTCAGCGCGGAGATGCACCTGCGCGACGGCCACTGCCGGCCTTGCCGCATGGGCCAGCCGCACCTGTGCCAGAACCTCCGCATCATCGGGATTGACCTGGACGGATGCTTCGCGGAATTTGTGAAGATTCCGGTCAACAACATCTGGAAGATTGACCCGGCGATTCCCGAGCACTACGCAGCCATCATGGACCCGCTCGGCAACGCCGTGCATACGGTGCTGGCGGGCGCAATCGCCGGGCAGACGGTGGCCGTCACCGGGTGCGGGCCGATCGGCCTGATGGCCATCGCGGTGGCGAAGGCGAGCGGCTGCTCGACGCTCTTTGCTACCGAGGTGAACCCGCACCGCCGCGCGCTGGCGCAGAAGATGGGCGCGGATGAGGCGCTCGACCCCACGCAGGGCGACGTCGTGAAGCGAGTGCGCGAAGCCACCGGAGGCGGCGTGGACGTGGTGCTCGAAATGAGCGGCCACCCCACGGCGATCCAGCAGGGCTTGCAGATGCTGCGCAACGGCGGACGCGCGTCGCTGCTGGGGCTGGCGTCGGAGCCGGTGACGCTCGATCTGGTGGCCGACGTGATCTTCAAAGGCGCGACGGTGCAGGGCATCTACGGCCGGAAGATGTTCGAGACGTGGGTGCAGATGACCGAGTTGCTCAAATCAGGCCGCCTGAATCTCGAGCCTCTGTTTGCCGAGCGCATGCCGCTCGAGCGCTTTGACGATGCGTTTGCCCTGATGCAGGGCGGCCTGCCCGGCAAAATCCTGTTTTACCCAAACGGCGCGGCGCGCTAACGCAGACAAGAATGCCGCGTTTCCCGCAGGAGGCAGAATGACGACCGCCACACGCAATCCGCTTTCCTACCTGCACGATCAGCTCGAAGAGCTGAAATCGAAAGGGCTCTATCACCGCCTGCGCGTGCTCGAAGGAGAACAGAAGCCTATCGCAACGTTCGACGGTCGCGAGGTGATCAACCTCAGCTCGAACAACTACCTCGGCCTCACCACGCACCCCAAGCTGCGCCGCGCGGCACTTGAAGCGGTGCGCCGCTGGGGCGTGGGCGCCGGCGCCGTGCGCACAATCGCCGGCACGATGAAGATCCACATGGACCTCGAGGAGCAGATCGCGCGTTTCAAGCAGACCGAAGCGTGTGTGGTCTTCCAGTCGGGCTTCACGGCCAATGCGGGCACCGTCGCCGCAGTGCTCGGCAAAGACGACCTGATCATCTCCGACGAATTGAACCACGCCTCGATCATTGACGGCTGCCGCCTTTCCAAAGGCACGATCAAGGTCTTCAAGCACCGCGACATCGCCGATTGCGAGCGCATCTGTCAGGAAACGGCCAACTGGAACGGCCGCAAGCTGCTGGTCACCGACGGCGTTTTCTCCATGGACGGCGACATCGCGCCGCTGCCGCAGCTCTGCGACCTGGCCGAGAAATACAACTGCATCATGATGGTGGACGACGCGCATTCTTCCGGCGTGCTGGGCCGCGGCGGGCGCGGCACCGTGGACCACCTCGGCTGCCACGGCCGCGTGGACATCCAGGTGGGCACGCTCAGCAAAGCCATCGGCGCGATGGGCGGCTACGTCTGCGGTTCGCGCGATTTGATTGAGTGGCTCTACCACCGCGGGCGGCCGTTCCTGTTCTCCACGTCGCACCCGCCGTCGGTCGTGGCCACGTGCCAGGCAGCGTTCACGCTGCTCGATTCGCCCGATGGCGAGCGGCTGATCAAGAAGCTCTGGTCGAACACGAAGTTCTTCAAGCGGCGGCTGAAAAAGCTCGGGTTCAAGACGGGCATCAGCGAGACGCCGATCACGCCGATTCACGTGGGCGAAGCGGCCAAGGCGTTTGAGTTCTCGCGAAAACTCTTCGAGGCCGGCGTGTACGCGCCTGCGGTGGGCTACCCGATCGTGGCGGAAGGCAGGGCGCGCCTGCGCACGATTGTGACGGCCACGCACAAGCGCGCCGAGCTCGAGCGCGCCGGAGAAATCCTCGCCGAAGTGGGCCGCAGCCTCGGCATCATCTAGCGCGGCGGGCGCCCCCCGTTGTCGCGGCGCCGGGAGGACGAGCCCGCACGTATTCCCGTTTTCCGATTAAAATGAGGGTTGCAATGCGAACGTTTCCGCGACTTCTCTTCTCGTTGATCGTCTTTGTAGTCCTCGCGCCCGTCAGACCGCACGGCCAGGCGCCCAGGACGTTCCGCGTGTGGGTGTTCGCCGACGCTCACGTGGGTAGTGACAAGAAACAAGGCCGAGAGAGCCTGGCTGAAGCTCTTCGACAATCGGAATCCGCATCCGGTTTCGATTGGGACATCGCCCTTGATCTAGGCGATATGTCGGGCGCGCAAGCCACGCCGAAAGACCCGGAAGGGGAGGAGATCGTCCGGCAATTCGGCGCGCTGAAGAAGCACCGCCGCGAGCAAATTTACGACTTGTCGGGCAATCACGACCGGAGCGGTCTCGATGAACCGCAGGCCTGGTGGTGGCGCAAATGGGTGGACCCTACGGGCGAACACACGGAGTTTTCTCGTGTGGCCGCGACGAAGCGGCCGTTTCCAATCGACGGAACCTGGGAGCGGTACTCCTTCCGGGTTGGGAACCTCCTATTCTTGATGATGAGCGACATCAACGAGCCGACGCAGAAAGTGGGTCGCGGCACGCTGGGCGGAAATCCCGGCGGCGTGGTGAGTGGCGAGACTTTCCGCTGGTGGAAGCGAATGGTCGAGCAGAACCGCTCGTCGATCATCATCAGCGCGCATCATTACGTTCTCAAGGACACCACGGTCGCGTCCGGCGAATGGGAAGGCATGCAGCGTGACGAAAACGGCGCGTGGAAGTCCGGATACCACGGTTATTTTCCTCAAGGCACACCGCAGGGTGCGTCATTCCTGTACTGGGTGGACAGCAAACCGGATTCGGGCGCGTTCGAGAGTTTCTTGGCGGCCGCGCCGACGCGCATTGATCTATGGTTCGGAGCGCACACGCACACAAACCCCGATGACACATACGGCGGGAAGTCGCACATCGAGCGGCGTTGGGGTACGACGTTTCTTAACGTGGCGGGCCTGACCAGGTATCACACCGCGCCGCAAGACACCATCCCTAGGAGCTGGCTGCTGACATTCACCGAGGGCAGTGACGAAGTGACCGCGCGGTGTTATCTCCACGGAAACGAGTACGCGCTGCTGGGTTGGTACACGAAGGTTGAGCGCGTGATTATGCTATCGAAGCCGTTCAAGATACCATCCGGCAAATCGTGACCCGGGAACTCGCCTTGTTGCTAGGCTGCGACGAACCGACGGTGACTGGCGGCTGAGTACTATTCGAGGGCAGTACCACCGCAGGTAGATTCTCCATTTTCTGTTACTTTTCAGACCCCGGCCACCCCCCTTTTCCCGCCCCGGCATCTTTCTATGTATCTGCGAATAAGCGGCTTAATCCTTTGGCGGCGGAATTGCCAACTAGGTTCTTGTCCTGAGGGAATTTGCAGCAAAAAGACCTTCCCCCAACCAGCCGGGGAGAACGTGGTGAGGAGGAGAGCTTCCCATGAAACGACTCGGCTTTCTTTTACTGGCGGGCGCGCTGTTTACGTGGAACGCTTCGGCGCAAACCGGGGCGAGTGCCCAGACCAACGCGTCAGCTAAGACCAACACCAGTGCTAACGCGAGCAAATCGGGCGCGCAGGCTTCGGCCGGCGGCTCGGCTTCCAGCTCTTCGTCGGCTTCGGCGCAGGCCGGGCAGAACTCGGCCAGCCTCGATAGCGGAACGACGCTCGAGGCGGCGCTCGCCAATTCACTCGACGCCCACAAAAACAAAGTCGGCGACCAGGTAGTTGCCAAGACCACGCATGACGTGAAATCGGGCGGCCAGGTGGTGATTCCGAAAGGCTCCAAGCTGATCGGCCACGTCTCTCAGGCGCAGGCGCGCGGCGAAGGCCAGGCGCAATCTGCCCTCGGGGTCGTGTTTGATCATGCGGTTCTGAAGAACGGCCGGCAAATGCCGCTACACGTTGTCGTGCAGGCGCTGGCCGCCGCGGAAACGGCCACGTCGGCGTCGGCGGAAGGAATGGAGCCGATGGCACCGGTCATGGCGGGCGGTTCCGGCGGTGCGATGGGCTCAGGCCGCCCATCCGGCGGCGGGCTGCTCAGCGGCGCAGGATCCGCGGTGAACTCCACCGTGGGCGCAGCGTCAAGTGCGACCGGCTCCGTGGCAGACGCTGCGAGCCGGCCGGTCGGCGCAACCGCCAGCTCGGCAACGAACGCGGCAGCTTCCGCGACCGCGAGCCATGGCGGGTTGAATGCGGCAGGCATGCTGACTTCGACCACCACCGGCGTCTTCGGGCTGAAGGGACTCTCGCTGAACTCGGAAGCGTCGAATGCGACGCAGGGTTCCCTGATCGTTTCTTCAACGCGGAACGTTCATCTGGATAGCGGCACGCGCATGCTCCTGCGCGCGGAGGGCTCGACGCAGGACAGCTCCGCGAAGCAGGCGAGCCATCCGCAGCCGCAGGCACAACCGGCTCCTCAGAAGCCGCCTAAAGAGGGCGGACAGCAGAAGCCGTAGCAGCAGCGGCTTGCACCTTCGAAGCGGGCGGCGTCCTTGGCTGGATGCCGCCCGCTTTTTCTGGCGGGTAGGGCTTTCCAGCGCAGCGATTTCCATACACGTGCAATGTAAATCGGCGCCGCTTCCGCACGTTCTATGTGAGGAGGTACTAGTTGCCTCTTTGCAACCTAATGGAAACACAAACGAGCCGCCCGGCGATTTCGGGCGGCTCGTCGTTTTTCCGGCGAAGTCTTGGAGATTCGGCGACGTCAAGCCGCGGCAGGCCCGGCGGCCATCGCAGTTTGTGATCGCGTGCGGTTATAGAGAGCGAGCGCGATCCCGCCCATGCCCAGAATAATCGTGCCCAGGACCACGAAGGGCCCGATGTAAGGCAGCAAGCGCGCAACCTTGTAGATCAATATCCCCAAGGCCATGCGGCCGATGGTGCCACCCGTTCCCGAGGAGGGCCCCAGCAGGGTTTCCCCGAGCCAGACGCTGACGAAGACCTGCGCCGAGTACAGCGCCACGATCCACAATAGGAGGGCGCCGATGCCTACGGCCAGGCCTACAATCGTGATGCACGCGATGACCGCGAGGATGGGGATGGCAAACAGCGTCAATGCGCCGAACCCGAGTGCAGGACCGTAGCGACTGCTGGAACGCACCACCTCATGGAAGAAGCCGGGCATCAGCAGGAACACGACCAGACCGAAGATGAATCCGGCGCCCCATTGCAGCGCGAAATGCCAGTAGAAGCGCGGCGATGCGTATTCGGGACGCCGCTGGTCAATGTGGATTTCGGGTGGGCTCGCAAGTTTTGCCTGCGGAGAGATGTCGGGCCGCACAGGTCCGCGATACGTGAATTTGCCCGCGACTTCGGCGTTGGATGAAACCGTCATCCGGGTGCTCCGCATGCTCACGTCGCCGCCGACATAGCTTTCGAGCGTCGAGCTCTTGATGAAGCCAAGCAGGTCGCGGTTGATCCGCCCGCCGAGAGTAGCGTCACCAGCAAACAGCATTGCGCCGCCGCCCACCTGGGACTTGTCCTTAAAGCTTGCATGTTCGGCAAAAACCGTGACGTTCTTCGACACTGGGCCGCGCACGAGCAGCGTGTTCGCGACGATGCGCAGGTTACCGTCCACGGTGCCATTGATCTCGCAGAGCTGCGCGAACCCGATGATGTCGCCGGTGACGTGTCCGTTCACCTCGAGCGACCTGCCGAAGAAGATCAGGTCGCCTTCCACGGTGCCATCGATGCGTCCGTTGGCTGTCCCCAACAGGATGAGATCATTCTTGATAACCTCGTCCTTGGCCAGGACGTAGGCCTCCGCCTTGTGCCTGATCTCCGCGGCACCGGCCTGTGGCGGCAGCAGGAGCACCCCCGCCACGGCCCCCATCACCACGGCGATCGTTGTCCAGCGGCGCCAGCTCCGGCGCAGCAGGCTGAAGGTCACGATCCCCAGGGTTGCCAGAGCGACCACTTGCAGCAAGTTAAGCATGTCTCCCCATCCTTTCCATAATGCTCCGCGGAAGAGCACCAGGGTCAGAAGATTCGTTCCCTCGAAACCCGCCTGGCTCATTTGCTGTTGCCAGGGCTCGATGATGCCGGTCCACAGCGTGTAGGCGCCGGCCGCGGCCAGGCCGAACGAAACAATCCACGCCCAGGGCGTGGCGCCGCGCGCGGGCGGCGCGGCAATGCGCGCGGGTAAGGCTTCGTCTTCCTCCACCAGGGCGCCCACCAGCAGGCGCGATTCGCGTTCGAGCGCATGGAGCAGCGCGCGGCACTCGCCGCAGCCCTCCACGTGCGCGGAGAGCTCGAGCGCGCGCGGGCGCTCGAGCTGCCCTTCGAGGTAGAGCAAACAGGTCATTTCATCTACGTGGCTCATACCGCCCCCGTACCGCCGGGTTTTTTCGTTGCCGGCCGCATCACGTTGCCCCGGCAGCGCGCGCTGCGCCGCCCTCGAGCAGCGCATCGCGCAACTGGTGACGCGCGCGCAGCAGCACCACGCCGACAAAGGCGCGGCGCACGCCCAACGAGTCGGCAATCTCGTCGTAGCTCAAATCCGAGTAGTAGCGCAGCACCAGCGCCATCCGCGAGCGCGCCGGCAGACGGCCGAGCGCGCGGCGCACTTCCTGGCCGCTGCGCTCGACGATCAATTGCTCCAGCTGGCCCGGGTCCGGATGCTCGAGGGGCAGCTCGTCCACGTCGGCGGTTTCCAGGTCCTGGCGTACGCGCCGCCGGCGGAGCAGGTCCCAGCAATGGTTGGCCGCCACTTTGTAGAGCCACGCCGTGAACGGACGGCTGGCGTCGTACTGGTGGAGCTTCTCGCGAACTTTCAAGAAGATCTCCATCGTGGCGTCCTCAGCGTCTTCTCGAGAAGGCAGCGCCCGGCGGCAGAAGCGAAAGATCTGGGCCGCATGCAGCCGGTAGAGCTCGCCCCAGGCCTCATTGCTGCCCATCCGCGCCTGTGCAATCGCGTCGGACAATTCCGCTCGACCTGGCGAGCTCATTCCCTCAGGCTGGTTCCGTGCTCCCATGAGGTATTACGCGCCACCCTGCCGAAAACTTACACGCTGGAGAGAAAACGTCACCCCGCGCCGGGACGGGCGCGAGGCAAACGAATCGGCAGCCACTCTAGCAAATCTGCGGCAGAGGGGCGAGCGTTCGGGCAGCGTTTCTTCTTGGGTGCGCGTTTCCCATTCCCGATCCGATAGGGCCATGCCGAAAATGTCTTGGCAGTCGGCCTCCGGCAGCTTACCGTTAGCGTCAGGGACCTGGAGAGATCAATGAGCATCAATGGGCGCGGTGAGATGACGTCTGAAGTGAGCCGGGGAAGGCCCGAGGGTGGGTTCCTTGGCCTCCTACGCGCAGCGGCCCTGATCGCGGTGCTGGCTGGGGCCGTGGGCTCGGTCGGTTTGATGCTCTGGGTAGGTCATCGTAACCCTTCCCGTGTCCTGCTAGTTCTTTTCGCAATCTGGGTGCTCTCCCCGTTCATGGCCCTCGTATTGGCCAACGTGGTTTCGAAGCGTTGGTCGGTTCTTACCCGAGCGACGCTCTATAGCGTGATGCTGGTTCTCACGCTCGGCTCTTTGGCCATCTACGGAGATGTTGCCTTGGGGCCCCCGAGGGCGAAGACCGCTTTCGTATTCATTGTTGTTCCCCCAGCATCATGGCTGTTTATCGCAATAGTTGTCCCGATAGCCGCGCTGATATCTGGCAAGCTGTCACGTCGAGGTGACGGTGCCTAGCCCGGCGGTGCAGCGGACGCGCACGGGTGCGCCGCTGAACGCCAATCGTTAGCCCACTCTCCGAACGTCCTTGTCCAGTGCCGTCCTACCAGGCCGGCTCCCTTGACAAGAGATAACTTTATTATGTAAAGTAGTTTGCCTTGCGGCCCCACTGCGTCACTGGCCGCGGAGATTCCAATGAACGCACCGATGAAGCAGCGGCGGCTGGCTCGTCGGATATTCAAAGGCTTCGCGGTATTGGCGATGTTGGGTGTCCTCGGGGTCGCGACGTTGTTGGGGTCGCTCTGGCTGGAGCACCGGACCGAGGTCACATTGCCGACACCCACGGGACCATTCGCGGTCGGCCGCGCGCTGTACGATTGGGCCGATGATGCGACACTGGACACGCTGGCGCCCGTGCCAGGAACCAAGCGCGAACTCCTTGTCTGGATCTGGTACCCGTCGGCGGCTGGGCCATCAGCTGCGATGGACGACTACCTGCCGGCTCCATTGCGAGCGGCGGTCGAACGCGCTCGCGGCCCGCTGATCAGCAAGTTCTTGACGCGAGATCTGTCGCAGGTCCATGCGCATAGTATTCGTAACTCCGATGTGTCACCGCAGCAGCGATCGTACCCTGTGGTGATCATGAGAGCCGGGGCTTCCGCCGAGGTGTGGAATTACTCGACACTCGCCGAGGATCTGGCCAGTCACGGGTACGTCGTCGTGGGCTTCGATGCCCCCTATCGCACGAGTGTCGTCGTTTTCCCTGACGGCCGGGTGATGAGAAGGACGCCGGAGAACAACCCGGAACTCTGTGCGGGCCAGGAGCAAGCCCAGCAAGCCCGTTGTGTGAACAAAGTGCTGACTGCGTGGACCGCCGACATCGCCTTCGTACTCGATCGGTTGGAGCGGTTGAACACCTCAGACGCGTCCGGCAAGTTCAAGGGACGCCTCGACATGACGCGCATCGGAGTATTTGGTCACTCTTTTGGTGGGGCGACAGCCGCACAGTTTTGCCACGACGATTCCAGGTGCAAGGCAGGGATCGATGTGGACGGTCAGCCATTCGGCAGCGTCATCCAGGCAGGCCTTCATCAGCCGTTCATGTTCCTTCTGAGCGACCACGGCCGTGAGTCCGACCCGGAGAGCCTCCAGATCATGGCCAACATTCAATCGATTTATGATCGTCTGCCTCCGGATGGAAGGCTGCGCATCGAGATCCGTGGCGCGAACCATTTCCTCTTCAGTGACGACGGAGCTCTGTTGAAAAGCCATATCGTGCTACGGACGCTCCGCATGTTGGGAATTGTCGGTATCGACGGACGTCGCCAGCTTGCCGTTACGGCGTACTGCGTGCACAGCTTTTTCGACGCGTACCTCAAGGGGACAAGCGTTTCGCGGCTCAAGATTTCCTCTCCGCTTTACCCCGAGATCCAAGTTCTCGAGTGAAGCACCTCTCGTCGGCGATTGTGCCGGGATCGCGGCGTACTCGGATGAGGAAGGGGAATGGATCTCGATTCAGAAAGCGGCCAATCCGGACAATACGAATCAAGTCCCTTGGTACCACGTTTCCTGTAGGCGCGCCGGCTCTCCATTCATTCCTGGCAAGGGGAATTGGCTGAGGGACGGGCACCTTTGATCGTTTGAAAGAAGAACCCGGCCGCGTTGGCGATCTGGATTTCCGCCATCAGCGCTTCCATCAACAGGCCGCGCACACCTCCGACGCGGGCCAGCGGGTAGCGGAATACGGCCCGATAGAAGGCCGGTTCGGGGCGGAACTGTCCCCAGCCGCGACGCGCGCGGATCCGGTGGAACAGGAAAGCCCCTCGGCCGTAGTTGAAGTGCTGGCGCCAGAGGGTGCGAAGACTGAGATGGTGCCGGTGATGGACGAGCACTTCCGGGGCATAGGTCATCCGGCATCCGTGGTGTAGCAAGCGGTCGCAGAACTCGCGGTCCTCGGCGAAGCGGAAGCTGGAGATGAACCCACCCATGGCGTGGAATTGAGCCGCGGACATCGCAATGTTGTTCGCGGCGAAGAATTGCGCGTCCTCAGGATCCGGGTTGAAGTGGGCGTAGAGAACGTCAATCAGCGCCTGGCTGGTTGCGGAATAAATATTCCCGGTCAGCGCATTGATGGTCCGGCCGCCAATGAGATGCGTGGGGAGGTTCGCTAGGCGCGCGGCCAGGCTTTTCAGCCAGTCGGGAGCGGGATCGCAATCGTCGTCGGTGAAAGCGAGGAACTCACCCCGAGCTCGCGCGGCCCCTGCATTCCGCGTGGCCGCCGGGCCGCGATGAGGCTCTTCGAGCAGCGTGACGTTGAGGTTTCCGGCCACGGAGGCGACGATTTCCCGTGGAGGCCGGTGCGAACCGTCGTCGGCAACGACCACCTCGAAGCGGTCGCGGGGGTACTCCTGCGCTGCGAGCGCCTGCAGGCACGACGCGAGCTGCGTTTCCCGGTTATGCGTCGGGACGATAACCGAGAAAAAAGGGAGCTGTTGTGTCACTCGGCTTCCAACGCGCTCTTCCGCGAGCTTCCGCGCCAATCGAGGATCGAGCGGATCAGATGCATCTCCGCGGCGCTGAATTCTCCCAGAACAAAATAGGCCACGCAGATCAGCAGAGAAATCGCGGGCAGTTTCACCAGGAGCAGGATACCAGGCGCGGGCCAGACCGCCGCCGCGATGTAGGCCAGCGTGCTCAAGAGGAAACTTCGCAGCAGCGTGGTGGCGGAGGGAAGGATCCCCCACAAGCGCTTCACCGCCAGGATCGAAGCGAGCGCGCCGGCGGCGGCGGTCAGCGTAGTAGCCAGCGCGGCGCCGCGCGGACCCCAGGCCGGAATGAAGAAGAAGCAGCCGGTGAGCGCCAGCGGGACGAGCGGGCTCGCCAGCGCTACTGTCCAGCCCGGCTTGCCGGCTCCGATCAGGATCGCCGAAGCAACCGAGACCATCATCAACGCCACGGCTCCAAAGATCAGCAGAGCCAGCAGCGGGGCAGCAGACAGGAATCGCTGGCCGAAAATGAGCCGCACAATTTCCGGAGCTGCGCCGGCCACCAGGCCGGCAAAAGGGAAAAGCAACAGCGCAAGCCGCATGGCGTCGCGCCCCATTTTGCGCGCCGCATCCGCTTCGCCGTTGAGCAACAGGCGCGTCAGGGTCGAAAGCAGAAGTGGAGAGAAGGAGAGCGCAAAGATGCCGGGGACGAGCGACAGGCTCTGCGCCGCTCCATAGATGCCCGCCTGCTCCGCCGACGCGCCCAGCACTTTCAAGGAAATCAGGTCCAATTTGTCGAACAGGCGCAGCGACACCGCCGCAAAAAGCAGCGGCACCGCGTAGCCCCATAACGGCCGGACCGAAAAGCCCGCAGGACGCCAGAGGGAAGGGCGAACATAGATGCGTCCGATGACCAGCTCCACGAGCGACGCGGCAATGCTCCCCAGGATGGCTCCGGACACAGAAAATCCCAGTTGCACGAGGAGCACGATGATCAGCAGCCGGCTGACCCATCGGCCCGCGCTGGCCAGAGCGCGTTCGCGGAAACCGCCGATTCCGACGAGGATATTGCGGTGTGCCTGTGCTAGGGCGAACAGGGGAATGTCCAGGGAAAAGAGCCGCAGGTAGCCAGCCAGACGCGGTTCATGGAGAAGCGCAGCAAGCGGACCGGCCAGGAGAGCCAGCAAGAGCATCGCCCCGGTGCTGGTCAACAGGTGCAGCCAGGCAACGGCGGCGCCGACGGGCCGCCAGTCTTCCGCTTCGCTGACGAATTTGATTGTCGTCCGGCTGAACAGCGAGGACACGGTCCATTCCACCCAGGCCACCAGGGTCGCGGCGAGGATGAACAAGCCGAAGCCCTCGGGGCCGAGCCGCCGCGTGAGATACGCGGTTGTGAGCAGGCCGGTGGGAAGGATTAGCATGTCCGCGAGGAAGACGCGGAGCGTGCCCACGAGCGTGTGCCGGGCCGGATGCGCGGAGCGATGTTTCATCCTGCCAGTTCCACTTGCCGGTCCTCTTCGGTGATGTGCTGGATGCGGTTCAGCTCGTAGCTCGAGTACTGCTGCTCCCCGTTCCCCGGGCCGAATGCATAGCCCGCCAACTCACCTAGGGCGTGAAAAGTCAACCCGACGCAGAGAGCGGGCAGGGCACGCGGAAGCAATCGGTCCTGCTCACCGATGCGGCGGATCTCCCGGCAGGTGCGCCGCAAACGCACCAAGGGGATCAGCGGCGTCGCGACGATGTACAGCAACCGCCGCAAGGGCGACCACTTCCCATAACGCGCGCGCAAGGCGCCAAACAGGCGTCCACCCACAAATGCGTGCGCTAACATGGATGATGCCAGCGAGATGTTTACATGGCTGACCTTGGCCATCGGGGCAAGATAGAGCCGGTGTCCGCGCGCTGCGAGGTTTTCTTGAAGAAAGCCCTCGACGGAAAGCAGAGAAGGCAACTCAGGACCATATTCCAGCAGGAGGTCGCGCTTGTAGGACGTGTTGTGCCAGGGCAATCCGTCCGTGGGGCCAGTGGCAACTGGTTCGCTCCAGCGAGCATGAGACATCAAATAGCTGACCCAACTGATCAGGGTACGGGGATTGGCGTTCCTCACCGTTGGTCCTACCGCCGCGCAGGACTGCCCGTGCGCTCTGATCAGGTGTTCGGCCCAGTCAGGGTCCGGGTAACAGTGGTCTTCAGCGAAGGCCACCACAGGCGTCGTGGCATTCCGCGCAGCGGCCACCTTGGCCAGCGACATCGAGCGGATCGGGCCCACCTCAACCACCTGCACGGCACCAAAGCCTTGTACCTCGGAGTCCTCCAGACCCAGCCCCTCGCGCGATGGCACGACGATCAGAAGCTCCAGACGGTCCCTCACGGTTTGTCGCAACAGGTAGCGAACGGTCTTACGGATCGTGCGGAATGAGTCTCGCGTGACCAGGACCACGGACATTTCGGGAGGACAAGCAGTGCTCATGGTCGTTCGGCATTGGACGGACCGGGGACCCGCCCGTGCTCATGTTTCTCCGCTCCGGTTCTGCATGCTTCGCGGTAGCGATGGAATTCAAGTCCCATCAGCTTTGCTCTGGTTTCGCCGGCTCCGAGCGCATAGCCGAGCATCTGTCCCGCTCCATCCACGACGAGCCCTAAGAGCAACTGCGGGAGCACACGCAAAACTAATCGCAACGGGCGGCCGGGCCGACTCATATCGCGCAGGATTCGCCACAGTCGCACAAGCGGGATCAGAGGGGAGCCGCACGCAAAGAGCAGCCGACGGGGCCATGCCCAGTGACCGTCTTGCGCCCGAATCGTGGCAAACATCCGCCCGCCACGGAAGTGCACCGCTACAAAAGGGCTGAGCAGCGCGAAATTGGTATGCGCAATCTTCGCCGCAGGTTCCAGATATAGCCTGTGGCCCTTGGAACGCAGATCCCAGTGCAACACGGTCTCCGCCTCCATCATCCTTTCCAAGCCGGGACCGTATCCCAGTAGCACTTCGCGTTTATAAGAACAGTTGTGACCCGGGAGGTGATCCACAAATCCTGCGTGTGCCGGATCCATCCAGGGTCCGTAGCCGATGAGCATGTCGGCCCAACTGAGCTTGCTCGCCGGGTTGGCGTTGCGAATGACTGGCCCGACTGCGGCCCACGGTTGTCGGTGGGTTTCGATCAGAGCCTCTGCCCAACCCGGGGCCGGAAAGGCATGGTCTTCGGCCAGCGCGACGACGGGCGCACTGGCGTGGCGGATACCGAGGGCATTTGCGGAGCCGACTGATCGAAGAGGTCCCGCTTCCACCACCTGGTATTGAAGGAAGTCTTTCAATTCGTCTTCCACGATGTTGAGAGAACCTGCTGAGGGCGCGACAATGATGAGTTCCATCTGTTTGCTGGCACTCTGCCCCCGGAGATGACGGATCGTCTCGCGGATGGTCTCATAGCAGTCGGGTGTGGCTAGAATCACGGAGACCGCCGGGGAACTGGTGTTGCTCAAACCACCTGCCTCCGAATTGAAGTCCTTTACCGGTTCCCATTGGCTCCCTGAATTCCCGGCGGAGGGACATGAGGGCACCGGCATGCTTTTGCGCGGCGCCTCCGAGACGTGAACCGGCCGGGACTCCGACGCCGATGCCATCGCGGCAAGCGAGACCTGCACGGCGCGCCAGCCGTCCTCCAGCGTGCATTCCACCGGCGTGTCGTTGCGGATTGAATCCGCAAAATGCCGCCACTCCGCTCCGTAGGTGGCGTGGAAGTCTCCGCCCCGGGAAGCCCGGGCAATGGCCCCCGGAATTTCTCTCAGTGTCGCTGCTATTCTCGCCGGGAGGTTCTGCAGGCTACCCGAGAGGCCCGGAGCGCGGATGAATTCCAGACCATCGAACCGGTAGCAGGACACCCGGATGGAACCCTTGCGCCCGCAGATTTCCAGCTCGTTGCTCTCGGTGGTCTGATCGGAGAAGACGGAAGTGACGAGCAGGCCGTTGTCCATGCGCGCGGTAACCACACCGGATTGGTCGTCCGTGTCTTGCGAATGGCTCATGGCAGAAATTTCTTCCACTTCGGCGCCCGTGAGATACCGCCACAGGTCAAAATGGTGCACGCCGAGATCCATCAGCACGCCGCCACCCTGTTCCCGCCAGGTGCTCCATCCCGGGGAGTCCCTTCGCAATCTCCCTCCGGTGGTAAACGTTGTGCGGATCAGCTCCAACTCTCCAAGGGCGCCGTGTCGAATCATCTCGCGGGCCCGCCGAATCAGGCGATGCCAGCGGAGGTTGAATCCCACCATCACCTTGCGCGGAGAGCGCGCGGCGTGCTCGAGGAGCTGATCACATTCGCCGAGCGATACCGCGAGCGGTTTTTCGATGAACACATGTTTGCTGGCTGCTAGGGCAGCCAGGGCGACTTCGGCGTGTAGGCGCGGCGGCACACACACCGCAACGACGTCCACTTCCGGGTCGTCCAGCAGGGCCCGATAATCGGTATAACACCGCGGAATCCCGAAGCGATTTGTGGTTGCGCCCAGGCGGCCTGGGTCGCTATCGGCCGCAGCAATCACCTGCCAATCGGTGAGGCGTCGCAAGGCAGGCAGGTGCAGGCTCTGCGTGACCCTCCCGCAGCCCACGAAGCCGAGCCGCAAAGTTGCGCGTGGTTCCGCCATCGCTGAACGTTCGCCTCTTCTCGCCTGGAACTCGACTACCCATCTCTAAGATGTACGAGTCGGTGAATGACCCCGCTGCACCTGTGAATGCCGTGGTCTCTGGTCCTCAGCCTAGCACGACAGCTTGTGACTGGAGCGCTGAATGCATCGTGTGTGTTCGAGGTGAAAAGTCGCGCGTCAATGTTTTGAATTCGGGCTTGCCATGACGACCGAGCGAAAGATTTCCCACTGAGCGCGCAACTACCAGCTCTTGGGGAATGAAAGTCGGCTTCCCGGAAGCCGACCTCCTACCGAACAGTGGGAAGCCCGATGTCCACCTCGATGTCCACTTGAATTCCACTCCGCCACGGCGTGCCTTTTCTTGCCTTTGCGCAGCCTAACGACTGTTCGAACGCGCCGCGTTTCTCTCTCCGCCGTCGCCGCGCGCTAAAATAGAGTGCAACGCGCCGCTCCTTTGGCGCGGTGCGCGGAGGCACGGGATGCTCTGGCTGCGGACTTGTCCCGAGGTCAGTCGAGGGAGCTTCCCCGCTTGCCCTGCTTGCCCCGAGCTCGTCGAGGGGAGCTCGTCGAGGGGAGCTTGGCGAAGGGAGCGCAGCCGAGGGAGCTTGTCGAAGGGAACGCAGCCGAGGGATCACGGGTGGGTGGCCAACAGGCTGCGCAAAACCCGCGCGCCAAGTCGCGCAGAATCAATACTTGCACGAAACGAGGCTCCATCTTGTCTGGAATCAATACTTACAAAAAAGACGGGGGGGGTCCCCCCATTGAGGCCCGCTATGTCTAAGAAAAGAAAAGCCCGAGGCCGTGAACAATCCAGTGAACAAAGCGACCAACAAACGCCGACGGACGAGGTGCGGTCTAGGTTAGAGTGAGTGGCCTCGCAGAGCGCGAGTGAACGCATGACGCAAGCCAAACCATCGGTGGTGATCGTCGGGCGGCCGAACGTGGGCAAGTCCACGCTGTTCAATCGCCTGGTCGGGCAGCGGCGCTCGATCGTCACCGACGAGCCGGGCATCACGCGCGACCGCATCTACGGCACCGCCAACTGGCGCGGGCGCACCTTCGAGGTCGTAGACACGGGCGGACTCCTGCCGGATGAGAAAGCCGCGATCCCGCGCGAAGTTCTGCGGCAGGCGCGCATGGCGATTGAAGCGGCGGCGCAGCTCGTGCTCGTCACCGACGCGCGCGCGGGCATAACGCCGCTCGATGCCGAGCTGGCGCGGCTGCTGCGCAAGACGGGCAAGCCGCTCGCGATTGCGGCGAACAAAGTGGACACCACGAGGCAGGAGCCGCTGGCCGCGGCGTTCTACGAGCTGAGCGACGCCGTGTTTCCTGTTTCCGCGGAGCACGGGTTGGGCGTGGATGACCTGCTCGATCACATCACGCGCGATTTCGGCCGCGAGGCGGAAGAAGAGGCCGCGGCGGCGGAGCCGCTGGTGAACGTGGCCATCATCGGGCGGCCCAACGTGGGCAAATCCACGTTGCTGAACCGGCTGGCGGGCGCCGAGCGCGCCATCGTCGCCCCTGAGCCGGGTACGACGCGCGACGCGGTGGATATGCTCGTGCACCGCGGCGAGCACAGCTACCGCTTCATTGATACCGCAGGCATTCGCCGCAAGGGCAAGACGAAGCTCGTGGCCGAAAAACTCAGCGTGGTGATGGCGCGCAAGCACCTGGAGCGCGCCGACGTCGCGCTGCTCGTAGTGGACGCGTCCGAGGGCGTCACCTCCGGCGACGCAAACATTGCCGGCTATGCGGAGAAGTCCGGCCGCTCCGTGATCCTCGTGCTTAACAAATGGGACCTCGCGCTTCAACTGGCGGCGAAGAAGGACAAGGAGAAATCGAATCCGCGGCGCCTGCTGGCGGATTACGAGGAGCTGGTGCGCGCGCGGTTCAAGTTTCTCGACTACGCGCCGGTGGTTTTTGTCTCTGCGCTGACCGGCGAGCGCACCGACAAACTCTTCGGCTTGATTGACCGCGTGGCCGAGGCGCGGCGCCGGCGCATCTCCACCGGCGAACTGAACCGCTGGCTCGCCGACGTGGACCTCGACCGCGGCACTTCGCCCGCTGCGCGCAAGGTGAAGATCTATTACGTCACCCAGGCATCTTCTTCGCCGCCCATGTTTGTGCTCTTCACCAACCAGGCGCACCGCTTGCACTTCAGCTACGAGCGGTTCCTCGAAAACCAGCTTCGCGAGCGCTTCGATTTCCTGGGCACGCCGGTGCGCTTCGTGCAGCGCGTGAAGAAGCGCGAGCCGCGCCGCCGCTCCCTGAACGGCTCCCCGGCGCGACGTCGTTGACACTCCGCGAAATCGGATTAGGATAAAGCATCATGGCGGGCAACGGCCAGTTCAGCGCGGGCATTCCGAGCAAGAGTTTTTTCCGCATCGGCGAGGTCAGCCGCCTGACGGATACGAAGCCTTTCGTCCTGCGCTACTGGGAAAGCGAATTCCCGATGCTCCAGCCGGTGAAAAGCCCGAAGGGGCACCGGCTCTACCGCCGCGAAGACATCGAGACGGTGCTGAAGATCAAGCGCCTCCTCTACGACGAGGGCTTTACGATCGCCGGCGCGCGCCGCCACCTGCGCGACCAGGGCGGCGGTCCGGCCGCGCCCGCGCCCTCCGGCGCCCCGCACGCGGAGCTGCCGCCCGCCATCAGCCGCAAGCTGTTGCTGGATCTGCGCGACGCCCTGCGCGCATTCTTGACGCTTCTCGAACGCAGGTGATACGCTGATTCCTTGCCTGCACGGTCGCTCGCGCGAACGGGTGTCGCGAGTGGTGCCGGGCCGGCAATTCGATCGGTCGGGACGTGGCGCAGCCTGGTAGCGCGCACGCTTGGGGTGCGTGAGGTCGCTGGTTCAAATCCAGTCGTCCCGACCATTTTTTTCGGCCCGCGGCAGTGAGCCGCCCGGCCCAGGAAGCGGAAGGTCCCTTCCAAGCTCACAACATGGCGCACATTCTGATCACGAACGATGACGGCATCCACGCGGAAGGCCTGCGGGCGCTTCTCGGCGCGCTCGAGGGCCTGGGCACGCTCAGTGTGGTGGCGCCGAGCCAGGAGCGCAGCGCCTCGGCGCAGTCCATCACGCTGCGCCAGCCGATCTTCTGCGAGAAGGTGGCCGAGCGGGAGTGGGCCATCGAAGGCACGCCGACCGACGCGGTGATTGTCGCGTTCAATAAGCTGCTGCCCGAGCTGCCGGATCTGGTTGTCTCCGGCATCAACCGCGGCAGCAACATGGGCGAAAACGTGTATTACTCGGGCACGGTGGGCGCCGCGATGGAAGCGACGATCAATCACATCCCCGCGTTCGCCATCTCCGTCGCGCACCGCGGGAAGGGCTTCGAGTACGCCGATGCGGCGCGGTTCGCCCGCGGCTTGGCGGAAACGGTCCTGAAGGAAGGCCTGCCAAGTGGCGTGCTGCTGAACGTGAATGTGCCGCTGCCGTGGGCGGGCGGCGTGCGCTTCACGCGCCAGTCACAGAAAGTGACGCGCAATCTGCTGCAGGAAAGCGTGGATCCGCGGGGGCGCACCTATTACTGGCTGCACGAGCAGCAGGTGACCGAAGGGCTCGGCGCGGACACGGACTACGCTGCGATCCACGAAGGAGCGATTTCCATCACGCCGCTCGAGCTCGACCGCACGCACGCGACTTCGCTGAACCACCTCTCGCACTGGGCCCGGAAGCTCGCCGCCCTCCACCAGCCCTAACGCGGTTTCGCGCCCTGCGCTTCGCCCGGCGCCGTCAACGAAAACAACGGAATATTCTGTTTGCGCGCCTGCTCGTTCAGCGCCGCCAGGTCTCCGGAGACGATCGCATTCCATTTCGCGAGTTGCTCATCGAGCTGCTTGCTGAACATCTCGAACACTTCATACTCGGCCTGCGTCGGCGCGGCGTCGGCGCTATCCACCGCGTTTTGCACGTAGCCTAGCTTGCTGTTCAGCTTCGTCGGATAATTCAGCTCATCCTCGGAAGCCTTCGATTTCACCTGGATCAGCTCCTCTTCGACCGCGGTCATTTTCTTGTCCAGCGCCTCGGCCGCCGACACCACTTCTTTGGCCTCGGCGTTCTGCGCCAGGCGTTTGCGGAGCGCCTGGAGCTGCGTCCGGAGGCCCCGAATCTGCAGGATGACGTCGTTCATCAGCGATTGACGGTCGCGCATGCGCGTCATCAACTCGAACTGCTTCTGCAGGTCAGCGGGCGAGGTCGTCACGCGCGGATCCGGCTTGACGTCGAACGGCGCGGTCCACGACTTGCCCGCCACCGTGAGCTTCACCTGGTATGCGCCGGGCAGGGCGAGCTGTCCGAGCGGCCGCCCTTCGTCGTAAACGGCCGCGGGAATCCGGGTGGGCTCCTCATAGCGCAGGTTCCAGGTCCAGCGATTCATCCCCGCTTCGGCGGGAATGTGCTCGCGGGCCCTTTCTTCGTCCACCCATTCTTCCGGCGCCTGCTCTTCCTTTCGTTCGCGGCTTGAAAACTTGCGAACCACCTTGCTCTGGCCGTCCAGGATTTCCAGCGTGATGGCGTCCTTCTGCGCGGACTTAAGGTAGTAGGAAAGAATCACGCCCGCAGGCGGGTTCTCTCCCACCGGCGCGTTGCGCGGGTTGAAGCGCCCGGCGCGCGTCCGGTAGATCGCGCGCGGGGTGTAAAGGAACACTTCGCCGCCGGCCATGCCCGGCTCCAACTGGCGCAGCGGCGTGACGTCGTCGAGGATCCAGAAGGACCGGCCGTGCGTGGCCGCCACCAGATCGTCCTCCTTGATCACCAGGTCGTGGACCGGCGTCGTGGGCAGGTTGAGTTGCAGCGGCTGCCAGTGCGCGCCGTCGTCGAAAGAAATGAAGACTCCGGTTTCCGTGCCGGCGTAGAGCAAACCCTTGCGCTTGGGATCCTCGCGGACGGCATGGACGTAGGAATCCTCCGGCAGGCCCGTGGTGATCTTGGTCCACGTCTTGCCGAAGTCGTGCGTGCGGAAAATGTAAGGCCGGATGTCGTCCAGCTTGTGCCGGTCCACTGCAAGATACGCGGTGCCCGCGTCATGGGGTGAAGCCTCGACCAGGCTGATCATGCTCCATTCGGGCAGATCCTTGGGCGTGACGTTCGTCCAGTTCTTGCCGCCATCGCGCGTCAGATGGATCCAGCCGTCATCGGTGCCTACCCAAATCAAATCCTTCTGCACCGGCGATTCCGCGACGCTGAAGATCACGTCGTAGAACTCCACGCTGGCGTTGTCCTTGGTGATCGGCCCGCCGGAAGACTGCTGCTTCGATTTGTCGTTGCGGCTCAGATCCGGGCTGATCGCGGTCCAACTCGTCCCTCCATCGGTGGACCGGAACAATACTTGCGCGGGGAAATAGAGCACGTTGGGGTCGTGCGGCGAAATCACGATCGGCGTCGTCCACGTCCAGCGATATTTCAATCCGGCGGCGCCGTTGCCATCGGGATCATCCGGCCAGGGCTGGATGTTCTGCGCCTGATTGGTGCGCTTGTCGAAGCGCGTGACGTAGCCGAAATAGGATCCGGCGTAGACGATATTCGAATCCTTCGGGTCCACCGCGATGTAACCGCTTTCGCCGCCGCCCACAGAGGTCCAGTCCTTCCAGGTGATGCCGCCGCCGTCCGTGCGGCTCGCGATGCCCACCGAGGAATTGTCCTGCTGCGTGCCGTAGACGAAGTAGGGGAAATGATTGTCCACGGCGACGTGATAGAACTGCGCCGTCGGCTGGTTGTCCTGGCGCGTCCACGACTTGCCTCCATCCACCGTGATTGTGGCGCCGCCATCGTTGGCGTTGATCATCCGTTTCGGGTTCGTGGGATCAATCCAGAGGCCGTGGTGGTCGCCGTGCGGCGCCGGCATCAGGGAGAACGTCTTTCCGCCGTCGCTCGAGCGGAAAGCGCCCGTGTTCAGCACATACACGGCGTCCGGATTTCTCGGGTCGGCGAAGACATGCGTGAAATACCAGGCGCGCTGGCTGAAGCGATGATCGTCGTTGACGCGCGTCCAGTGCTCGCCGCCGTCGTCGGAACGGAACAAGCCGCCGTCGAGCGCTTCGACGAGCGCGTAGACGCGGTTGCCGTCGCCGCCCGAGACCCCAACGCCGATGCGCCCGAGCAGGCCCTTGGGCAGCCCGTTGCCTTCGACGCGCTTCCACGTCGCGCCGCCGTCGGCCGAGCGATACAGCCCGCTGCCCGGACCGCCGCTCGTCAGGCTCCACGGCGTGCGTCCCGCTTCCCACAGCGCGGCGAACAGGATGTTCGGATTCGACGGGTCGAAGCTGATGTCAATCCCGCCGGTCTTTTCGTCCCGGTAGAGCACCTTCTGCCAGGTCTTGCCGCCGTCGAGCGAGCGGAAGATGCCGCGCTCCGCGTTGGGGCCGTAGGCGTGGCCCAGCGCCGCGACGAAGACGATATCGGGGTTCTTCGGATGCACGATCAGGCGGCCGATGTGGCGCGTGTCGCGGAGGCCGATGTTCGTCCAGGTCTTGCCGCCGTCGCTGGATTTGTACACGCCGTCGCCGTACGAGATGTTGCCGCGGATGCAGGCCTCGCCGGTGCCCGCGTAGATCACGTTGGGATCGGACTCGGCCACGGCAATGGCGCCGATCGACGAGACGCTCTGCTTGTCGAACAGCGGCTGCCAGGTCACGCCGCCATCGGTCGTCTTCCAGACGCCGCCGGAGACGGCGCCGAAGTAGTAGGTGTTCGAATCACCCGGCACGCCCGCCACGGCCAGGACGCGCCCGCCGCGGAATGGGCCGATCAGGCGCCACTTCATTCCCTTGAACAAAGCTTCATTGTAGGGCTGCGCCGCGAGCGGAACGCTCGCGAGCAGTCCGGCAACCACTGCAAGAATGGCAAATCGGCAGAACAACCGCAGACGCTGGCTCATGGCAGCACCTCCCGGAAACGGGCAATCCTACTTATCTCGCGGTCGGACGGGAAGAGGTTTCTTTAGAAGGGAAACGATGCCGGCAGGGGTCTGCGATGTTCTGCGTTGGAGCGCTTGACAAATATGTGTAACATATATTACAGTCCATAGTACATATGGTACAGAAGCTTGCCGCCGCCTCGGATCCCGGTCCCCTCCCCTGGCTCCTGCTCGTCTACGAGCTTCCCGCGCGTCCCTCGAACGCCCGCGTGAAGACTTGGCGCCGCCTGCAGCGCCTCGGCGCCGTCGGCGTGAAGAACTCCGTGTACGTCCTGCCGAATTCCCCGCAAGCGCGCGAGGACTTCGAGTGGCTCCGCGCGGAGATTGCGGCGCAGAAGGGTCGCGCGGACGTATTCGCGGCCGAGGCCGTGGACGTGCGGTCGAGTGATGAGATCGTCGAGCTCTTCCGCCGCGCGCGGCAGCAGGATTACCAGGCGCTGCAGCGCACGGCGGAAAAGCTGCTGCGGCGCAGCCGTGGAAAGACGCGCGGCCGGCCGGACCGCCAGCGGCTCGAGCGCGCGCTCCGGGGCCTGCGCGAGCGCTGGGAACAGATCGTGGCCATGGATTTTTTCAACGCGGCAGGGCGCCGGGAAGCCGCGGCGGCGCTCGCGGCAATCGAGGAATTGCTCACGGGAGGTGAGCCGGCGATGAGAGCCAAGACGGTGCCGGAAGACACGCTGCGAAAGGAAGACTACCAGGGCCGAGTGTGGGTGACGCGGCCGGGACCGAAGGCGGATCGCATGGCCTGCGCGTGGCTGATCCGGCGGTTCGTGGATGCCGGCGCGCGATTCGCCTTTGCGCCCAAACCCGAAGACGCGCCCGACGCTGTGCCGTTCGATATGTACGGCGTCGAGTTCAGCCATCAGGGCGACGCATGTTCGTTCGAAACGTTTCTCGCGCGGTTCGCCATCCGCGACGCTGCAGCGAATCGCGTCGCACAAATTGTGCACGCTCTCGACCTCAAGGATGAAAAATACGGCGCGCCGGAAGCCGGCGCGACCGGTCGCATAGTCGAAGGCCTGTGCCAGATGTATGCGGACGACCAGGAGCGCCTCGAACATGGCATGCGCATGTTCGAGGCGCTCTATCAATCCTTCCTGGTAAACCCTTCCAGCGCCGGCTCCACGCGCGCGAGGAGGCAGAGGAAATGAGCGACGGCGACCCCATCCCGCCGCCCGCGGGCCGCACCGGCCTTGGCGGACTCGCGCTTTACTTCCTCAAGCTTGGCGCGATGGGCTTTGGCGGGCCGATCGCGCTGGCGGCGCACATGCAGCGCGACCTGGTGGACGATCGCCGCTGGTTCACGCGCGAGGACTACATGGAAGGCCTGGCGTTCTCGCAGCTCTCGCCGGGGCCGCTCGCGGCGCAGCTTGCGATGTACCTGGGTTGGGTGCGCGGGGGAAGCTTTGGCGCGACGCTCGCAGGCGCTGTCTTCATCCTCCCGTCCTTCTTGATGGTCGTCGCGCTCGCCGCTCTTTATGTGCACTACGGGCGCCTGTCCTGGATTCAGGGGATCTTCTATGGCGTCGGCGCGGCGGTGGTCGCCATCATTGTGCAAAGCGCGTACAAGCTGGTGCGCCGCATGCTCGGCAAAGATTGGCTGCTGTGGTTTATGTTTCTCGCGCTCGCTGTGGCTACTGCCTGGTCGGAGTCGGAGATCGTGTGGCTCTTCGTGTTGTGCGGCGTCGTGGCAGTTTTCGTCAAAGCGCCGCCAAAGCTTCGTGCGAAGACTTCGCTGGTTGCTCTCTGGATGGGGCCGGGCGCTCTGTTCACGGGCATGCAGGGCGCAGCGTCAGCCGCAACGCTTGCAACTCTCTTCCTGTTTTTTCTGAAAGCCGGTGCGTTTGTGTTCGGCAGCGGCCTGGCAATCGTGCCGTTTCTCTACGGCGGAGCGGTCGGACAACACCACTGGCTCACCGAGCGCCAGTTCCTTGATGCGGTGGCAGTGGCGATGATCACGCCCGGGCCGGTGGTGATCACTGCAGGCTTCATCGGCTATCTCGTCGGCGGCTTGGCCGGAGCCATCGTCGCAGCGCTCGCCGTCTTCGCGCCGCCGTATCTGATTGTTGTGTTCGGCGCGCCGTACTACCGCCGTTTCGCGCAGAACTTGCAGGTGAAGGCCTTCGTGCAGGGCGTGACGGCGGCCGCGGTGGGCGCCATCGCCGGCGCCGCGTACATCCTCGGGCGCCGCGCGCTCGTGGACTGGCCCACGGCGCTGATCGCGGTTGCGACGCTCGCGCTCCTGCTAGGAGCAAAGAAGATCCCCGAGCCTCTTCTAATCCTCGCAGCCGCCCTTGCGGGTGTCCTGCTATTCCACGGCAATTAGAGGAGTGTGCCATTGAAGCCCGAAGGCACAGCATTGTTGTCGCGCGCGAATGTGGCCGCGCTGCTTGATCTCGATGCCTGCATCGCGGCGGTCGAGCAAGCATTCGCGCTTCACGCGCAGGGGAAAGCGCTGCCGGCCGGCGTGCTCGGCGTCCACGCGCGCGACGGTGGGTTCCATATCAAGGCGGCGGGTCTCGAGCTCGGGCGGACGTATTTCGCCGCAAAAATCAACGGCAATTTCTTTTTCAACCGCGAGCGCTTCGGCCTGCCGAACATTCAGGGCCTCGTTGTGCTCTGCGATGGCGACAACGGTTACCCGCTGGCGGTGATGGATTCGATCGAAATCACGATTCAACGCACGGGCGCGGCCACGGCCGTGGCCGCGAAATACCTGGCGCGCGCCAACGCGAAGACCGCGACGATCTGCGGCTGCGGAAACCAGGGCCGCGTGCAACTCCGCGCTTTGACGCGCGTGCGGCGCATTCAGCGTGTGTATGCGTTCGATGCCGACGAGAATCAGGCGCGCCAATACGCGGTGGAGATGGCGAAGGAGCTGGGAATCGAGGTGCAGGCCGTGCGCGATCTGCGCGATGCCGTCCGGCAAAGCGACGTCTGCGTCACGTGCACGCCGTCGCGCAAGGCTTTTCTCGGCTGCGACGATGTGCCGCCGGGCATGTTCGTCGCCGCAGTGGGCGCAGACAACGAGGAAAAGCAGGAGCTCGAGCCCGCACTGCTCGCGGGCAACAAAGTGGTCGTGGACATTCTCGAGCAGTGCGCCACGATCGGCGAGCTGCACCACGCGCTCGATGCGGGCGTCATGAGCCGCGTCAGCGTGCACGCTGAGCTCGCGGAAGTCGTCGCCGGACGCAAGCCCGGCCGCGCGTCGGAGGACGAAATCACCATCTTCGACAGCACAGGCACGGCTCTTCAGGATGTGGCCGCCGCCGCGGTCGTTTACGAGCGGGCAGTTCGCGCGTCGGGCGTTACGCTGCTCAATTTCTTTGCGTAAGCGCGTAGCCGGGCGGTTGCGGGTCTTGCTTCCTGCCGTGGGTTTGCAATACCTTCCTTGCACGAATGAGCGGAGCGAAAGCTTACGACGTGGCGGTCATCGGCGCGGGAGTGTTCGGCTCCTGGACGGCACATTTTCTGAACCGCGCGGGGAAGAAAGTCGTCCTGCTCGACGCCTACGGCCCCGCGAACAGCCGCGCGAGCTCCGGCGGCGAATCGCGCATCATCCGCGCGGGCTATGGCGCCGACGAGATCTACTCGCGCTGGGCGATGCGCTCGCTCGACGCGTGGAAAGAATTCTTCGCGCGCGCCGGCAAGCCGCTGTTCCATCGCACGGGCATGCTGTGGCTTGCGCGGGAAGACGATTCCTTTGTCCGCAGCACGCAAGAGACGCTGGCGCGGTTGGGCGCGCGATTCGAGCCGCTCGACCGCTCCGAAATCGCCAAGCGCTTCCCGCAGTTTGCGCTGGACGATGTCGCCGGTGGCCTGTTCGAGCCGGAGAGCGGCGCGCTGATGGCTCGGCGCGCGGTCCAGGCCGTGGTCGAAGACGCGGCGCGCAACGGCGTCGCCTATGAAACCGCGCGCGTCTCTGCCCCAACAGGACGCGGCAGAGTGGCGGCCGTGGCGATCGAGTCGGGCGTCGCAATTCGCGCAGAGACGTTTGTCTTCGCCTGCGGCCCCTGGCTCGGGAAGGTGTTTCCGGACCTGCTCGGCGACCGCGTTTTCCCCTCGCGGCAGGAAGTGTTTTTCTTCGGCGCGCCTGCAGGCGCTGCGCAGTTCACCTCGCCCGCGATGCCCATCTGGATTTTCCACGCGGATGAAATATATGGTTTCCCGGACCTGGAAAGCCGCGGCGTGAAAGTGGCGTTCGATCACCACGGCCCGGCGTTCGATCCCGATACGGGCGTGCGCGTAGCGTCAGCCGAGGGGATCGAGGCGATTCGCCGGTATGTCGTGCGGCGCTTCCCGGCGCTTGCGGGCGCGCCAATCGTGGAGACGCGCGTCTGCCAGTACGAGAACACTTCAAGTGGCGATTTCCTGATTGACCGCCACCCCGAGTTCGAAAACGTGTGGCTCGTGGGCGGCGGCTCCGGGCACGGCTTCAAGCACGGCCCCGCGCTGGGCGAATATGTGGCCGGGCGCGTACTGGGGGCCGCGTGCCCGTCGTGGGCTGGCGCAAGCCAGGAGGTCGAGCGGCGCTTCTCGTTGGCCACCAAGCAGCGCGTGCAGAAACGCGCCGTGTTCTGAGAATGGCTGCTCCTTGGGGTGCGAGGTAACTCGTTGAAAGAATTGGTCGGGGCGAGTGGATTTGAACCACCGACCTCCTGGTCCCGAACCAGATGCCAGCACTTGTTGAACTCTATGGATTCTTGTTGATTCTAAGTAATTCTTGTTGAAGCAGTTGCGGCCCGCTTATTGAAGTCTGTTGAACTTTGTTGAAGTTGGAGGCTTTCTCAGCTACAAAATCATCTACAGGCGCAGATGAGCCGGCTTTTCTATCCGTTTTGAGTTTTGGCGAGCGACAGGACTCCGTTGGTGGAGATTGATTCTGTAGGGTGAAGAAGAAACGTGAAAATAAGGTCAAACAAACCAGTCAAGTTCAAGAACCCGACGTTCGCCCGTTCGGGACGAACATCGGGCACCCCGAGCAAAAGCTAATTCAAAATCGAAGCGGAACTGCGGCCACCCGCCCGTGCCGACGGCTCTCTTACCTAGGGCCTCTTGTTTTTTTCGTCCCAGATCTTTGGTTCCCACAATTCGACTTTGTTTCCTTCGGGGTCCATTATCCAAGCAAATTTCCCGTTCTCGTGGAATTCGGGACCCTTCAAGATCTCAATGCCGGCATTCTTTAGTTGAGCGATCATTTCGTCCATATTGTCGATTCGATAGTTAATCATGAAACTCGATTCACTCGGGCTGAACCATTTCGTGCTCGGCTCTGCGACATGCCATGCCGTAACACCCTTATCCTCTGCTTTGTCCTCGGTCCACTCAAGGCCGCAGCCTCCCCACTCCTCAAGCTTGATGCCGAGATGCTTCTTGTACCATTCGCGGAGAGCTCGATCGTCGGTTTTCGCTTTAAAGAATACGCCGCCAATTCCAGTGACTCTAGCCATTGTTTTCCTCTCGCTCTTAAATAAATTTCTGTCCGGTAATAGGAATACAGAGCTTTAATTTCAAATTGTCCCAATCGCAGAGACTTCTCTCATTCATGAATACTTCAAGCGTCACAGCGCGCGATTGGTAGTGCCTCACGCCGTCGCGGCAGTCTGCGCCGATTCCGGCCGCGCCTTTTTTCTCAGAACCGCTGCCGAAAGCAACGTGATCAGCAATCCGATCGGGAATGGCTCAATGAACGTCAGCAGTACATTGTAAAGCGGATTCGCGTACATTACTTTCATATGTTGAATTTCATCGATTTTCGCCTGTACCACTTGCGCGCTCGCGCCGGACGCCTGCGCCTTGGAAATCATGGACGCTGAATACTTATCCATGAAGTCCCGAAAAACCGTGTGAGACAAAACTTCCCAGGTGACCACGTAGAACACGCACGAAATCAGGGTGATGCAGATTCCAACACCAAACGCTTTCCCGAAGGTGATGTGGCCTTCCGCCACGTTATCGCGATACGAGCGGATGCCGAAAAATACCAGGAGGAATGACAGCACGATTGACGTGTAGCCAAGGATCAAGGCTTTGTTGAACCCTATCCGGTGGAAAAACGGAATCGTGCAAACCATCAGCAACGACGAAATCACGCCGGAAATCAACCCGAATGTGATGATTGTCTTTTTCACTTTCATGTCCTCCGATATTTGAAGATTGACGACTGGCGCAATCTAGCTTGCAGCCTGCGGAATTGTCGTCATCCTTTCGGGTGATTTTGTCCGGGAAGGCCCAAAATCATGCTTTGGAGTGAGCTAATGGGCTTCAAGAGCCGTCCTCCCGAACCACGTTCACGGTATCAAGCCGAATTCCTTGCCCAATTGCACGGCTTGCGTCCGGCGTTTCGCGCCAAGTTTATCGAAAACGCGGCTGGAGTGGGTCTTCACCGTGTTCTCGCTCACAAAAAGCTTCTCCGCGATTTCGCGGTTGCTCAAACCTTTGGCGATCAGTTCCAGAATTTCCAGCTCGCGAGGCGTAATTTCTAGCTCTTCTAGTTTTTTGGAGTTCACGGCAAATGGCTGCCCGGCCGGAACAGGAACGTGAACTTCCTTCAAAACAATCTGCTTCCGCGTCAGCCGCAGCCCGAGCCAGATGCCAAACGCGGCAAACGTCGCCGCCGTCAGCCCTCCATAGATCTCAATCGAATGCTCAACGACCAGATAGCGATACTCGGTCCACTTGAGCAGCGTGATGAGAATTCCACCCGCAAGCCCAAACAGGATAATGTGGCGCCACACGCGCGCCTTTTGGCTCTTGGCCGATCGCTCCGTATCGGAAGAGGTGCCTGGAGAATTCGCGGACGGTTGCATCACGCAACGCTATACCACATAACGGCCGGATAGTCCTGAGCTGTGTTGGCGTGATATATCTGGACCGGCGAGTGGCCCATCCTCTCGTAGGGACAAACCTTCAGGTTGTCGGGCGGGTGGGCCACCCTTATAAGGAATTTTTCTTTGGCACGTTCGCATCCATCGGATGATACCACTGAGGCAATACATCGAATAGAGAAGGCGTGGAAGTTGCGTGTGGGTGCCGCACCCTTTGTCGTTTAAGGGCGCGGGGATGGCTCATCCTTTGCGGGGTTGGTGGTTGCAAAGGGTGGGGCCTTTGACTTTGTTTTTGATTTTGCAATTCCGCGATGCCATCAAGTTGCCGCGATGAAGATCAGGAGATTCGGTTAAGAAGGAATCTCGTCTACAAAATTATCTACAGGAGAGTGGATGAAAACCAGAAGTCCCAGATAAATCATTGAAACAAGTGGTCGGGGCGAGTGGATTTGAACCACCGACCTCCTGGTCCCGAACCAGGCGCTCTAACCAGGCTGAGCCACGCCCCGACCGAGGGGAGTCCATGCCGCGGGCCCGCGGCATGAGCGGAGCCTCTAGATTAGCACAGCTCTGTACATCCGGACTAGGCGCGCCGAGGGCGCGGTCTTGGCGGCAGGTGCGGCTTCCAAGGAAAGCCTCGCAATCACCCGTATAATGGCTCCGGGTCCCCTGTGGCCATTGAGAAAAGCCAACTCCGCAAGCTGGACGACTACCGGTGGCTGGTGCCGCGCACGACGAAGCCCGGCATGCTCACCGATGCGCTGATCTACGCCGACCATCACCTGCTCGACCAAATTGTCAAAGACCTCTCCGTTGAGCAGGCCATGAATGTCGCGTTTCTACCGGGCATCGTCGGCCGTTCGCTGGCGATGCCGGACATGCACCAGGGTTACGGCTTCCCCATCGGCGGTGTGGCTGCGACGGACGTGCACAAGGGCGTGGTTTCGCCGGGCGGCGTCGGGTTCGACATCAACTGCGGCGTGCGGCTGCTCGCAAGCAGCCTGACGCGCGACGACGTAACGCCGAAGCTGCGCGAGCTGGTGAACCAGCTTTTCCGCGACGTGCCCGCGGGCACAGGCTCCGAGGGCTTCGTCCAGTGCAGCTTCGAAGACTTGAACCAGGTGCTCGAGCGCGGCGCTGCCTGGGTCGTTGAGCACGGCTGCGGCGAAGCGGCCGACGTAGAGTTCTGCGAGGAGTCCGGGCGGATGGACGGCGCCGACGCGGCGAAGGTCTCCGACCGCGCCAAGCAGCGCGGGCGCACGCAGCTCGGCACGCTCGGCAGCGGCAACCATTTTCTCGAAGTGCAGTACGTGCAGAGAATCTTCGAGCCGCAAATTGCCAAGCAGTTTGGCCTGGCTGAAAACCAAATCGTCGTGCTGATCCACTGCGGCTCGCGCGGCCTGGGCCACCAGGTGTGCACGGATTATCTGAAGCAGATGAACGACGCCATGCGCCGCTACAACATCGAGCTGCCCGACCGGCAGCTCGCCTGCGTGCCCATCAACTCGCCCGAGGGCCGCGACTACCTGGCGGCGATGGCGGCCGCGGCGAACTTCGCCTGGGCGAACCGCCAGGCCATCACGCACTTTGCGCGGCGCTCGTTTGAGAAAATCTTCGGCCAAGACGCGAAGCTGCGCGTGGTGTACGACATCGCGCACAATATCGCCAAGCGTGAGCGCCATCGCGTGGGCGAGCGCGAGCAGGAAGTGCTCGTACACCGCAAAGGCGCCACGCGGTCGTTTCCCGCGGGCTCGCCATTCATCCCGGCCGCGTATCAGGACGCTGGGCAACCCGTGCTGATCCCTGGCTCCATGGGCACCGCGAGCTACGTTCTTGTCGGGACCGAGCGCGCGATGCGCGAGACGTTCGGCACGGTCTGCCACGGCGCGGGACGCGCGATGTCGCGCACCGCGGCAAAAAAAGGCCGCGACGCGCGCGTGGAAACGAAAAAGCTCGAAGACCAGGGCATCATCCTGCGCGCCGCGACGCGCGACGGCATCCTCGAAGAAATTCCCGAGGCCTACAAGGACATCGACGCGGTCGTGAACGTGGTGCACGCCGCGGGGCTGGCGCGCAAGGTCGCGCGGCTGCGCCCCATCGGCGTAATTAAAGGTTGAGGAAAGACCGAGCGGGCGCGCTACCCCTCGCCGACGGCGCGGGTCACGGGGGACGATGCGGCACGCGGCAGGCGCACAAGACGCGCCTCGGTGATGGCCGCGATGCCGAGGATGGGCTGCACGACGGAGTCGGGCACGTCGCCATCGAGCCGCACGAGGGCAATGGCTTCGGCGCCCAGCGCGGCTTCGCGGCGCCCCAGCGCAAACGTGGCGATGTTCACGCCGCGGCTCCCCAGGACCGTGCCGATCTGGCCGATCACGCCGGGCACGTCGCGGTTGCGAAGCAGCAGCAGCGTGCCTTCGAGCGGCGCTTCGAGCTCAATGCCGTCAATCGAGAGCACGCGCGGCGACGTGCCGTGCAGCACCGTCGCTTCAACGGCGAATCCCTGCGCGGCCATCTCCGCGCGCTCGCCGGGGACGCCAGGCGCCAACGCAACCTCCAGCGTGTCGGGGAAGCCGTGTTCGCGCCGGCGCGTGTGCTCTTCGACAGCCAGCCCGCGCGCGGCGGCAATCGCGGCGGCGTTCACCAGGTTTGCCTTTTCATCGAGCACGGTGTTCAGCACGCCCGCCAGCACGGCATTGCGCAGCAGGTGCGTGCCGAGTTCGGCGGGTTCGCCCGCATAGCGGATGCGGATGCGCGTGAGCGGGCTGGCGCGGCCCGCCGCAACCTGCGCGACAAACGAGCCCAGCCGCTCTGCGAGCTCGAGGTACGGCCCCAGGCGGCGATACTGCTCGGCCGAAAGCGCGGGCAGGTTAACGGCATTGCGAATCACGCCTTCGGCCAGAAAATCGCGCACTTGCTGCGCGATTCGGTAGCCCACCTCCTCCTGTGCCTCTTCGGTGGAGCCGGCGATGTGCGGCGTGGCGATCACGTTCGGCAGGCCCATGATCGGCGAGTTGCGCGGCGGCTCGACGGCGAAGACGTCGAGCGCGGCGCCCGCCAGATGCCCTGAGCGCAGCGCTTCGGCCAGCGCCGCTTCGTCCACCAGTTCGCCGCGCGCGGCATTCACGAGCCGCGCGCCGCGCTTCATTTTCGCCAGCGTCTCGCGGTTGATGATTTTCTCGGTGGCCGGGCTCAGTGATGTGTGCAGCGAGACAAAATCCGAGCGCGCGAGCAGATCGTCGAGCGAGACGCGCTCGACACCCAGTTCTTCCATGACGTTTTCGCTGAGGTAAGGGTCTACAGCCACGACGCGCATTTCAAACGCGCGCGCCCGGCGCGCCACCTCGCTGCCCACTCGGCCCAGGCCCACGAGGCCCAGCGTTTTGCCGCGCAGCTCGGTGCCCGCCGCGCCGCTCTTTTCCCAGCGGCCCGCGTGGGTACTGGCGTGGAGTTGCGGCACCGAGCGCGCCAGCGCCAGCAGCAGCGCAAACGTGTGCTCGGCCACGCTCACGGCGTTGCCGCCCGGCGTATTCATCACCAGGACGCCGCGGCGCGTGGCCGCGTCGAGATCAATATTGTCCACGCCGACGCCCGCGCGGCCGACGACGCGCAACTGCGGCGCCAGCTCGAGCAGCGCGGCCGTGACGCGCGTGGCGCTGCGCACGACGAGGCCTTCCGCGCCGGCCAGCTCGCTGCTGAGCGCAGCGGCTGAAGGAATCGCGACCTGCCAGCCTGTGTTGCGCAACAGTTCGAGGCCGCGCTCGCTGATCGGGTCTGCGACGACGATTTTCATGCAGCGCCAAGGGTAGTAAGGCGCTGCGCGCCTGTCAAACTGGCAACGGCCCGAATGGATGCCTGTGCTATATTTGCGTTTTTACAGGAGCTTGCCGCGCATGACATTCCTCGAGCGCATCCAGAAAGACCTGACCGCAGCGATGAAGGGGCACGACGAGCTGCGCCTGAGCGTGCTGCGCATGGTGAAGACGGCTCTGAAGAACAAGGAAATCGAGAAAATACGCGCGCTCGATGACAGCGAAGCGCTTCAGGTGCTCCAGACGCTGGTGAAGCAGCGCAAGGAATCCGTCGAGCAGTTCACCAAGGGTGGGCGGAAAGACCTGGCGGACAAAGAGACGAAGGAAATCGCGATTATCGAGGGCTATTTGCCTGCGGCGCCAAGCGACGCCGAGCTCAGTGCCGCCATCGAGGCCGCCATGCAGGAGACCGGCGCGAACTCATCCAAGCAGATGGGCCAGGTGATCAAAGCCGCGAAGGCGCGGCTCGAAGGCAAGACGGTGGACGGCAAGCTGCTCAGCGATCGTGTCCGCGACCGCTTGTCAAAGACAGCTTGACGGCTGGGCCCTGCGCTTTTTTGCTCTTCCACTCTTTTACTCTGGCCCCTGGCGCCGTATTCTCTCGGCATGGCCTTGCCCGAGACGATTCCCGTCCGCTACACGGAGGAGGAAGCCGAATACTTGAGCGTGCGGCCGGTGGTGCGGCAGACGTTTCGCCTGCACGAGCTGATTGACATGCTGCTGGGCGTCACGGGCAAAGACCTCGCGCGCATCCAGCAGATTCTGCGCTCGGGCACTATCGTTTTCCATTTCTACCGCTACTGGTGGGAAGGCTTCGAAGCAGAAGCAGGAGAGCTCGCGGCGGTGCTCGCGCGCTTTCCGGACGCAGAACCTTCGCGCGCGTTTCGCGCCGAAGCGTGCACGGCCGTGCTTCTCGAAAGCGGCGCGCACAACCGGCCGCCCGTGGAAATTGCGCAAGCGGCGGCTGCGCGCAAGCCGCTCTTCCGCTCACGCAGCTTCTGGGATTGCTTCCTGCTGCTCGCGGCGGAGCAGGTGCCCGCGTATCGCGATTACTCCCACGCACGCCGCGCGGACCTCTACGAGCTGCGCCTGACTCCGCAGCAATCGGCGTTCCTGGCTGCCGAAGCAACGCGGCTGGCCGGCCGCGAGCTGCGGGCCACGCAGCGCCACCTGCCTGAGGTTTCCCGCATCGTGTTCGTCTGCCCCCGCTGAACCCGCGCCCGCGAGAATCCGGCTTGCCTGGGCGCGTCCTCCGGTGCTACTTTGCCCGCGCCCGTGCGCTCGCGGCGCTCTGCGTTTCGGGAGCGACATCGTTTTCCGGAGGTGAGCTGTGGCAACGAAACCGTGGAGTTCCACCGCGCCCCCCGGTGAGTTTCGTCCCTATGTAGATCCGGAGACGAGCCTCCCTGAGTTCAGCTTTCGCGCCGTGTTGTTTGGCGCGCTCTTCGGCATCCTGTTCGGCGCGGTGACGGTGTACGTCGGCCTGCGCGCCGGGCTCACGGTTTCCGCTTCGATTCCCATCGCCGTCCTTTCCATCAGCATCCTGCGCGCGTTCGGCAAGGCCTCGATCCTCGAGAACAACATCGTGCAGACCACCGGCTCGGCAGGCGAATCGGTGGCCGCGGGCGTGATCTTCACGCTGCCTGCGCTGATCTTCCTCGGCTTTCCGCTCGAATACTCGCGCATCTTCCTGCTCGCGCTGATCGGCGGATGGCTGGGCGTGCTCTTCATGATCCCGCTGCGTCGCCAGCTCATCGTGAAGGAGCACGGCAACCTGCTCTATCCCGAAGGCACGGCCTGCGCCGACGTGCTCGTCGCGGGCGACCGCGGCGGCTCGTTCGCCGGACGCGTGTTCTGGGGCCTGGGCCTGGGCGGGCTGTACACCGTTCTGATGACCATCGTGCAGGCCTGGCCCGCGCAGCCCGAATACCGGCCGGGCTGGCTGCCCGGCGCGTCGTTCCGCGCGGCGGTCACGTCCGAGTACCTCGGCGTGGGCTACATCATCGGTCCCCGCGTGGCGGGGACGATTTTCGCGGGCGGTGTTTTCTCGTGGCTCGTGATGATGCCAGCCATCAAGTTCTTCGGCTCGCTGAACCCGGGCATGGCGCTCTACCCCAGCACCGTTCCGATTCCGCAGATGACGCCCGACCAACTCTGGTCCAGCTACGTGCGGCCGATGGGCGCGGGCGCCGTGGCCGCCGCCGGCCTGATCACGCTGATGAAGACGATGCCCACGATTTTTGCGGCGCTCACATCGGGCTTGAAGGACGTGCGCGCGCAGCGCGGCGCGGCCGTCTCGGAAGGCAGCCGCATCGAGCGCGACCTTTCCATGAAAATCGTCCTCGTCGGCTCGCTGGTGATCGTGGCCATGATGTGGGCGCTCCTGACCTTCAAACCCATTCCCGGTGCGCAGACCGGCCTGCTGGCCAACCTGGTGGCGGCGCTGTTCGTCGTGATCTTTGGATTCCTGTTCGTCACCGTCTCCTCGCGCATCTGCGGGATCATCGGCACGTCGGCGAACCCCGTCAGCGGCATGACCATCGCCACGCTGATGGCCACCTGCGCCACATTCCTTGTTCTCGGATGGACCGGGAGCGCGTATGCCGTGCTCGCGCTGACCATCGGCGGCGTCGTTTGCATTGCTGCAGCCAATGCGGGCGCCACTTCTCAGGACTTGAAGACGGGCTATCTGGTCGGCGCCACGCCCAGGCGCCAGCAGATCGGCCTGATGATCGGCGTCACGGCGGCAACGCTTTCCATCGGCGTCGTGCTGATCCTGATGAACATCGGGCTGGCGCAGTACAAGCCCATGCAGATCCCGCTCAACCTGCAGCAACTCCCCGCGGGCGTGGCAGTGGAAAACACCAACTACGCTCACAGCGGCAAGACCTATGTGCTCGTCAACGCCATCGGCTCCAGCGTCGTGCCCGACGGGAAATACCTCTACGATGCATCCACGAACCAGATTGAAATCCAGTGGGTGCAAGGCATCGGCAGTGAAAAAGCCGCGGCCCCGCAGGCGCGTCTGATGGCCACGGTGATCAACGGCATCCTCACGCAGCGGCTGCCCTGGCGGCTGGTGCTGCTGGGAGTTTTTCTCGTGGTCGCCGTCGAGCTGCTGGGTATCCGCTCGCTCGCCTTTGCCGTGGGTTCTTACCTCTCCATCGCCACGACGATGGCGATTTTTGCCGGCGGCGTGGTGCGCTGGCTCGCCGAGCGCGGCAAGCCTAAAGCCGAACACGCGGAAAGCGAAGTCAGCCCCGGCTCGCTCTATGCCAGCGGCCTGATCGCCGCCGGCGGAGTCTTCGGCCTGCTCGGCATCTTCATTGCGTTGCTGGAAGACCCCGAGTTCAAATTCCACTTCCTGCCGTCGGGCCTGTTTGAGTTTGGCCCGAAGGTCCTGGGAGGACTTGCGCAGAACAACCTGCTGGCGGTGGTGATGTTTGCGCTGCTGGCGGCCTCGCTGTTCCACTTCGCGCGGAAAAAACTGGACTAGCGCCGCGCTTTGACTCGCGCGGAGCACCGCCGTAAACTGGGATGACCATGGCGTCTCATCCCGGCACCCGCGGCTATCGAGTCAGCTTTCATTTCTACATCACACCGGGGATTCAGGCGCTTCTGATCGCCACTGTAGCGGTATTTCTGCTGCAGGTGCTCGTCTACCACTTTTCCGGGCCCTTCTCCTACCAGCGTCTCCTTCTGTGGTTTGGCCTGGTTCCCGCCGGGGTCACGCATGGGCTGCGCATCTGGCAGCCGTTCACCTATCTTTTCCTGCACGACGTCAACAGCGTCTGGCACATCCTCATGAATATGTTCATGCTGTGGATGTTTGGCCGGGAACTCGAGCTCACCTGGGGCCGCAACAATTTCCTGCGTTACTACTTCCTGACCGGCGTCGGCGCGGGTCTGATCAACGTACTCGTCAAGACCGTTCCGCTGCTCTTCGGCGGCTCGCTTTCCCTGACGCCGACCATCGGCGCGTCCGGCGCCATCTTCGGCATCCTGATCGCCAACGCGGTGCTCTTTCCGGACCGCGAGGTCATCCTTTTCCCCATCCCCATCAAGATGCGCATGCGCACGTTTGTTGCGGTGATGATTGCGCTGGAGTTTCTCGGCACGCTCGGCTCCGGCGGGGACAACATCAGCCACATCTGCCATCTCGGCGGCATCCTGGTGGGCTACCTCTACCTGCGCCGCAGCTCGTTCTTCTACCGCGCGCGCAATCACATTTCCGACTGGAAACACCGGCGCCTGCGCCGCAAGTTTGAAGTTTATATGCGCGATCGCAAGGACGAGCCGCCCCCGCGCCCCGACCGCTGGGTCAACTAGCAGCCTATTCAAGGAATGCGCCGCGCCTTAGCGGCCGCGAATGACGTGGAACTTCATGAAGTTCGTCGTGCCGCGCGTGCCGAAGGGCGTGCCCGCGACGATGCCCACCACGTCGCCACGCCGCACCAGACGCTCCTCGAGCAGGCGCTTCTCGGTCAGTTCCGCAAGCTCGTCGGTATTGCGCACGCGCGTGATGGTCCGCGGCAGCACGCCCCAGAACAGACTCAGCCGGCGGCGGGTTTCCTGGTCGGGCGAAAACGCGATGATCGGCGGCTTCGGGCGGTACTTCGAGACGAGCCGCGCCGTCGAGCCGCTCTGGGTGAACACGGCCAGCACCTTCATCTGCAGCTCTTCCGAGGCGTGGCAGATCAGCTCCGCCGTAGTTTCCGCCACGTTGAGCCCGCTCGTGTGCGGCGGCCGCGGGAAGTCGCCGATGCTCGCTTCCGCTTCGCGGATGATGCGGTCCATCATGCGCACGGACTCCAGCGGGTAGCGCCCGGCGGCGGTTTCGGCGGAGAGCATCAGCGCGTCGCTGCCGTCGAAGACCGCGTTGGCCACGTCGGAGGCCTCAGCGCGCGTGGGCCGGGGGTTCTGCGTCATGGATTCGAGCATCTGCGTCGCGGTGATCACCGGCCGCCGGCAGTCGCGCGCCCGCGCGATGATCTCCTTCTGCACCACGGGCACGCGCTCCGGACTCATCTCTACGCCCAGGTCGCCGCGCGCCACCATCACGCCGTCGGCGACGCGGAGAATCGCGCCGAGGTTTTCGATCGCTTCCGGCTTTTCGAGCTTGGCGATGACGGGCGTGTCCTTGCCCGCGCGCGCGATCGCGGCCTTTGCGGCCAGCACGTCTTCGGCGCGGCGGACAAAGCTGACGGCGATGTAGTTCGCGCCGTGGGCCAGGGCAAACGCGAGGTCGTCGCGGTCTTTCGCCGTCAGCGCGGGAACGCGCAGCTTCACGCCGGGCAGATTGATGCCCTTGTGCTCGCCGAGCACGCCGCCGTTCACCACCTTGCAAGTGACGTCCGCGCCGCGCAACCGTTCAACGCGCAGCTCGATGAGCCCGTCCGAGAGCAGGATGCGGTCGCCGCGGCGCACGTCGCGCGGCAGGTTTTTGTACGTGGTGCTGACCCGTTCACTGGTGCCGGACACGTTCGCGGTGGTGATCGTGAAGCGCTGGCCGGCGCGCAGCGTTACCGGGCGCCCGCCGGCGAGCGCGCCGGTGCGGATCTTCGGGCCCTGCAAATCGGCGAGGATCGCGATGGGCCGGGCGAGCTTCCCCGAGAGTCTGCGGAGGCGCGCGATCGTGCGCGCGTGTTCGGCCTGCGTTCCGTGAGAGAAATTGAGGCGCGCCACGTCCATGCCCGCGCGCATCAGGCGCTCGATCATCTCTGTGGACTCGCTGGCGGGACCCAGCGTGCAGATAATCTTCGACCTGCGGAAATTCATCGCGCCTTCGATCCAGCTATTTGGCGGCCGCGAAATCCATCACGACCCTGCAGAGGAAATCGATCCCCTTGCGGAACGCGTCGAGCGGGATGCGCTCGTCGTCGGCATGCATGCGCCGGTCGTCCTCCTCGGTCAGCGGGAAGGGCAGCAGGCCGTACGACTGCACGTTGTGCAGGCGGAGCTGCGCGGAATCGGTTGCGCCGGTGGAAAGAAACGGCAGCACGATGGCTCCGGGAAACGCCTGAGGGCCCGCGCGCTCGATGCTCTTGTAGAGGTCGCCTTCAATGGAAGAGGGCGGCGCGGGCTGCCGCGATGCCTGCGCCACCTCGAAGCGCACCTGCGGGTCATTGACCAGTTTCTGCAGCTCGGCCACCAGGTCGTTGATGGAGTCGCCCGGGAGCAAGCGGATGTTCAGCGTGGCGCGCGCTTCCGAAGGCACCACGTTCGAGCGGATGCCCGCGCGCAGAATCGTCGGCGCAATGGAGTCGCGCAGCATCGAGCTCCACATCGGGCTGGTGTCGGAGAGAATACGCGCGGCGTGTTCGGCCCGCTCGGACTGTTCGAGCGCGCGCATCCATTTGGCCGTCTCTTCGTCTTCGATCTTCGCGAGCTGCTCGAAATAGCGCCGCGTGATCGTATTGGGCTTTGCGGGCGCCTGGTAAGCGCCGATTTTCGCGACGGCCGCAGCCAGGTGGACGACGGCGTTGTCCTTGCGCGGCTGCGAGCCGTGCCCCGAGGGGCCGGTGGCGATCACCTCCACGTCGACCGGGATCTTTTCGCTCGCCTGGATGCCCACGTACTGCACCTTGCCGCCTTTCACCATCACGCGCCCGCCTTCGTTGATAGCGAAGCCTGCCGCGATTTTGTCCCAGTGCTTGCCGATGGCAAAATCGATGCCGTAGTCGCCGCCCTGCTCCTCGTCGCCCTCGGCCAGGAAGATGACGTCGCGGTCCAGGTGCGCGCCCGCGCGCTTGAGCGCCACTATCACGGCCAGGTTCGCGATCACCATACCCTTGTCGTCAATCGCGCCGCGGCCGTACAGGTAGTTGTCCTTGATCACGCCGCCGAACGGGTCCACGCTCCACTTTTCCTTTTGCACGCCGACCACGTCCATGTGCCCGAGCAGCAGCAGCGCGCGCGAAGGATCGGGCACCACGCTCGAGCGCAGCCGCGCAATCACGATGCCGCGCCCCGGCGCGCTTTCGATCACTTCGGCCGGGATGCCCTCTTTCTCCAGGATTTCGGCGAGGTACTTCGCCGCGGCGAGCTCGTTGCCCGGCGGATTCGTCGTATTGATGCGGAGCAGTCCGGCGAGCCACTGCACGGCCTCTTCGGACACCTGGCCCAGGCCGGATATCGGCGCGGGTTGCTGGGCGCGGGCGGGACCCCACGAAAACGCGAAGAGGAGGAGCAACAGCAATGCGGCCAGACGCGGATGGCGATTCATCCAGGGCACCTCTCGATAGATTGAGGAAACTTCTTGCGCGATAAGCGCTTCATACTACCACGGGCGCGCTCAGCCCGGCAGCCGGGCCGTTCACGGCCGTTTCGGAGTCCGCAACAATTGAAACACCCTGCGTTTCGTGGCAGCATCGAATAGGGGAGAGGGGTAACGATGCGACTCACAGCCTTTCGCGCCGTAATTCTGGGCCTGGTGATCGGCAGCCTGCTGGTGCCGGGCGGCGAGCTGCAAGCTCTTGCGCAGGCGCAGCAGCAGGAGCCGAAGAAGCCCGAGCCGCCGCAAAAGCCCGACCAAAACAAAGAGTACGCGATTACGGTGGACGTGCCGGTGGTCAATGTGGACGTGGTGGCCACGGATAACAACGGCAACCCCATTGGCGGCCTGAAGAAAGAGAACTTCCGAATTCTCGAGGACGGCGTTCCCCAGACGATCACGAACTTTGGGGCCACCGATGCGCCGATTACGATTGTCATCCTCCTGGAGTTCAGCAAGCTTGGCTACCAGGTCTTCGCCTACACCGCCACGGGCTGGGGCCAGGAGTTCATGAGCCATCTCAATCGCGACGACTGGGTCGCGCTCGTCACGTACGATTTGAAGACACGCATCGAGGTGGACTTCACCAAAGACAAGCAGGAAGTCCGCCAGGCCCTCGCGCACTTGTACTTCCCAGGGTTCAGCGAGGCGAATCTCTTTGATGCCGTCAACGACACCGTGGATCGCTTGCAGGACGTCAAGGGCAAAAAGGCGATCCTTCTGCTGGCCTCGGGCTTTGACACGTTCAGCAAACACACCCTGGACCAGACGATCAAGCGCTTGCGGCAGACCGATGTGACCATCTTCGCCGTCGGAGTGGGCCGCGATTTCATGGAATACCTCGATGCCCAGGGGTATCTCTCCGGCACGCAGCGAGTGGGCTACTACCAGGCGGAAAACCAACTCAACAGTTTCGCCAGGATGACCGGCGGCCGCGGATGGTTCCCGCGCTTCAGCGGGGAACTCCCCGGCATCTTCCGCGAAGTCGCCGAGAGCCTGCGCAACCAGTACAGCATCGGCTATGTGCCCATGAACAAGGCGCGCGACGGCAAGTTTCGCAAGATCAAAGTCGAGCTCGTCGCGCCCGACGGCAGCCCGCTCGTCATCATGGATCAGAAGGGCAAGAAGGTGAAGTACGTCGTGTACGCCCGCGAAGGCTACATCGTGCCGAAAGTCGGCGTCGGCGACTAGCCCGGCGGGCCGGCGAGCTCGCGGGCCCGCGCGGCGTCCACGGCGAAGTGGGCGTCGAGCTCCGCGTAGGGCGCGTTCGGCCGCGGCGCGAATTCGGCAAGGCCCGCGCGCAATTGCGCTTCTGCAATCCGCAGCACGGCCGGGCTGACGCCGCCCGGCGCGGCGCTCGTCTCGATCGCGGCTTCGGCTTCCGCGGCGACGCGCACGGGAATCTTGTAGAGCCAGCCGTTTTCGTCCATCACCAGAAACTGGTAGTCGTTTGCGTCCTCGTACCGGCCGTTGCGCACTGCCGGCGAGCGCCCCTGGAACTGGTATTCGTAACGGCCGTTCGGCGTGCGCAGGCGCGTCCATCCGGGCTGGAGCACTTCGCTCATCAGTAGCCCCGCTGCAGATCCACGCGGTTGATCAACTCGCGCCCGCTGAACCAGCGTTCCAGGTTCTGGAGCAGCAGGTCCGTCTGCCGGTCCCACAGGTATTCGCTCGCCGCGCTCATGTGCGGCGTGATGAAAACGTTCTCGAGCCCCCAAAGCGGGCTCTCCGCGGGCAGCGGCTCCTCGGAGGTCACGTCCAGCGCTGCGCCGGCGATGGCGCGCTTTTCGAGCGCTTCAATCAGCGCCGCTTCGTCCACCAGCGTGCCCCGCGCGACGTTGATCAGGTACGCGGTCGGCTTCATCGCCGCAAGTTGCTTCGCGCCGATCAGGTGATGCGTCTCGGGCGTCTCCGGAGCGGCCAGCACCACATAGTCGGCCTGGTGAATCACACCATTGAGCTGTACGGCGGGGAGGATGCGGTCGGCGAGCGAGGCGTCGCCCGTGCCCGAGCGCGTCATCGCCCAAATCTGCATGCCGAGCGGCCGCACGCGCCGCGCCAGCTCGCGCCCGATCGCGCCAAAGCCGATGATCAGCAGCGTCTGCCCGGCCAGCTCGCGCGGACGCAGCGGCTTGTCCCAGATCTCCTGCTGCGCCCAGCGGTGCGCCGCCTGGTAGCGCACGCAATCCGGAAAATGCCGCGCCAGCGCCACAAGCGTGCCCAGGATGTGCTCGGCCATGGGGACCGAGTGGATGCCGCTTGCGTTCGTCACCACGACGCTTGACGCCTTCAGCTCGGGAAACATCAGCTGCCCCACGCCCGCCGCGGTCGAATGGATCCACTTCAGCTTCTTCGCCAGCAGGAACTGCTGCGGCCGCAGCGAGTAGCCCACGAAGATGCCCACATCGGGCAGCTCGGCTTCCATGTGGTCGTAGGTCGGCAGGTGGACGACGCGCATCTCCGGCCAGCGCTTGCGCACCTGCACGGCGACGTCTGCTGGCGGGCGCCAGAGCGTGAACGGGTGCCAGACGCAAATCAGCAGTTTTGTATCAGCGGGTGCGGGTCGGTTCATTCTTGTTAGCGCGCAGATTGGCGCCGGTCATTTCCCGCGGCGCGGGGACGCCCAGCACGTCGAGCAGCGTCGGCGCGATGTCGCGCAGCGAGCCGCCCTGCCGCAGCTCCGCGCGGTCGTCTTCGGTGACCAAAATGAACGGCACGGGGTTCGTCGTGTGATAGGTGTGCGGCCCGCCGGTCACGGGATCAATCATCGTCTCGGCGTTGCCGTGGTCGGCGGTGATGATCCACGCGCCGCCGCGCGGCTTGAGCGCCTGGTAAATGCGCCCGAGGCACTCGTCCACGGCTTCGACGGCCTTGATGGCGGCTTCGAGCTTGCCCGAATGGCCCACCATGTCGGCGTTGGCGAAGTTCATCACGATGGCGTCGAAGTCGCCCTTCTCGATGGCCTTCACCACGCTGTCGGCGATGCCCGCGGCGCTCATTTCCGGCTTCAGGTCGTAGGTGGCCACTTTCGGCGAAGGCACCAGGATGCGCTCTTCGCCGGGATAGGGTTTTTCCACGCCGCCGTTGAAGAAATACGTCACGTGCGCATACTTCTCGGTTTCGGCGCAGCGCAGGTTCTTGAAATTCACCTCGGCGAAGACCTGCGCCAGGATGTGTTCCACTTTCTCCGGCCCGAGCACGTACTCGAGCCACGGCCAGGTCTTTTCGTACTGCGTCATCGCGACGTAGAAAAGGTTCTTCGGGCGCTTCGCGTCGGCGAACTTATCGAAGCTGGGTTCGGCAAGCGCGCGCGTGGTCTGCCGGGCGCGGTCGGCGCGGAAGTTGAAAAAAATTACCGCGTCGTCATCGCGGATCTGGCCGGCGGGCTGGCCGGTCTGCGGGTCGGTGATCACAATGGGCAGGACGAACTCGTCCGTGACGCCCTGCTCGTAGCTGCGCGTGATGGCCGCAACCGGGTCGGGCGATTTGGCGTCCGCGTCGCCGTGGACCATCGCGCAGTAGGCCCGTTCGATGCGCTCCCAGCGGTTGTCGCGGTCCATGGCATAGTAGCGGCCGATGACGGTGGCGATGCGGCCGAGGCCGTACTCGCGCATCTTCTGCTGGAGCTTGCGCAGGTAGTCCACGCCGCTCGTCGGCGGCGTGTCGCGGCCGTCCATGAAGCAGTGCACGAAAACGCGCTGCACGCCGCTTTCGCGCGCCATGCGCAGCAGCGCAAACAGGTGCTCGATCTGCGAATGCACCCCGCCGTTGCTGAGGAGGCCCAGCAAGTGGAGTTGCCGCTCGCGCCCGCGCTCGATCGCCTTCAGCATCAGGTCGTTCTTGAAAAACGCGCCGCTGCGGATCATCTCGTCAATGCGCGTGATGTCCATGCGCACGATGCGCCCGGCGCCGATGTTTAGGTGGCCGACCTCGCTATTGCCCATCTGGCCTTTGGGCAGGCCGACGTAGGGGCCCGAGGTGTGGATCAGCGTGTTCGGAAATTTCTTGAGGAGCTCGTCGTAGTTGGGCTTGCGCGCCAGGTAGATGGCGTTGCCCTGCGTCTCGGGCGAGTAGCCCCAGCCGTCCAGCACGGTCAGTACAATCGGTTTGGGCCGCTTCGGCATCGCGCGTCAGAATACACGGAATGGCGGCAGCGGTAAAACGCCTCAGCGCGGGCGAGATTGCAGAGGGCATTACCGCGCGGGGAATTCGCGGAGCGCGGCGAGGAGGCGGTCCACCTCATCGGCGGTGTTGTAATGGACCAGCCCGATGCGGAGCAACCCGCCGTCGCGTTCGACGCCGAGGCGCTCGGTCAGGTTCAGCGCGTAGTAATTCCCGTCCCAGGTGAAGATGCCGCGCTCGCCTAAAAACGTGGCCACTTCAAGCGGCGTGTGCCCGGCGAGGCGCACGGCCACCGTGGGCACGCGCTCGCGGAAGCGCGCGTCGTCGGAAATGCCGTAGAAGCGCAGCCCGGGAATCTTGTGCAGGCCCGCGATCATGCGCGCGGCCAGAGGCATCTCGTGCGCGCGGATTGCGCGGTACGCGGCCACAAGCGCTGTGCGGCGGTTGGTGGCGCCGGGATCCGAGCGGCGCCCGAGCTCGGCCAGGTATTCAACCGCCGCTTCCACGCCCGCCAGCCCTTCCTGCACCTGCGTTCCGGTCTCCCATCGGTCGGGAAGCGTCTCGGGCGCGGGGCGCACCTTGTAGGGGCGGAAGCGCAGCAGTTGTTCCCGCTTGCCGAAGATCACGCCGATGTGCGGCCCGAAGAATTTGTAAGTCGAGCAGGCCAGAAAATCGCAGTCGAGCGCGCGGACATCAATCGAGCCGTGCGGCGCGTAGTGGACGGCGTCCACAAAGGCGAGCGCGCCGGCGGCATGGGCCAGGCGCACGACTTCAGCGACGGGATTGATCGTGCCGACGGCGTTCGACGCGTAGCCGACGGCGACGAGGCGCGTGCGCGAGTTGATCTTGCTGCGCAGGTCGTCCAGATCGAGCGTGCAGTCGGCTTCGCGGATGTCCGCCTGGCGGATGGTGACGCCGCACTCTTCGAGCGCGCGCCAGGGCGCGACGTTGGCGTCGTGGTCGAGCGTAGTGACGACGATTTCATCGCCCGGGCCAAGCTCGCGCCCGATGCCGCGCGCCAGCGCGAACGTGAGCGTGGTCATGTTCGGTCCGAAGAAGATTTCCTCGGGCGCGCAGTTCACCAGATCGGCCATGGCGGCGCGCGCGCGGGCGATCATCGCGTCGTTGCGGCGGCTGGTGGCGAAGGAGCCGCAGGTATTGGCGTTGGAGGTTTCGAAATAGTCGCGCACCGCGTCAATCACGCGCTGCGGCACCTGCGTTCCCGCGGGGCCATCGAGGAATGCCGCCGCGCAGCCGTTGACGATCAGCTTCAGCGAAGGGAATTGCGCGCGCACCCACGCGACGTCGAGCAGCGCTGCAGCAGGTTCCGGTGAGGCGGTGGCCATTGCGGTCTCCAGCGAATCGAGATTGTATCGCGCCCGGGCCGCTTGTGCGCTACAACTCGCGCACGGCGCGGATGAAATCGGCGAGCAAGCCGTAGGCCGTGGCGATCACGCCGGGCTTGTGCTCGATGAGGGTGAGTCCGAAAACGTCCATGTCAAAAAACAGCGCGGAGGTCGTGCCTGTAAGCAGCGCGAGCGGGTCGCTCATCGGGAGCACCTCCGGCCGCACGCTGGCGCGCACGCCCTGCGCGGTGCGCTCGGCGCGGCAGATGAGCTTGTAGCGTTTGCCTTCGGCGCGCGCGGCGCGCACCTGCTCCGGCGTGAGGCCGCGGACGCCCACGCGCTCGATGTCGCTGAGCTTCAGCGGCACGCCCATCAGGACAATCACGAGCGCTGCGACTTTCACGGCCGGGTCCCAGCCGTCGAGGTCGTCGGCTGGATCCGTCTCCGCAACGCCGATCTGCTGCGCTTTCTTGACCGCTTCCTCGAGCGAGAGGCCGGCTTCCATTTCCGTGAGGACGACGTTCGTCGTGGAGTTCAGGATGCCACGGAAGCCGCGCAGCTTCGCCGCCGGCAGTGAAGAGCGGAACATCGAAAAGACCGGCGTGCCGTCCATCACCGTGGACTCGAAAAGAAACTTGCGGCCGCGCGACGCAGCGAGTTTGCGCAGCTCCTCGTAGGCGAAGACGATGGGGCCCTTGTTGGCGCTGACGGCGTGCGCGCCCGATTCGAGCGCGGCGCGGATGTGGTCAATCGCCGGCTGGCCGGTGCGGCGGTCGAGCGAGGTGGCTTCGAAAAAGACGTCGGCGCGCGCGGCGGAGAGCCATTCACGAACGGTTGCCAGAGGACGCCCAGCGGATTTTGGCCAGTCGCCGTTCAGTAACGCCGCGGGGTCGAGGCCGTTCGCGTCCGCGATCCAGCCGATGCGGCGCGAGGCCACGCCCGTCAGGCGCCAGGCGATGCTGTAGCGATCGCGCAGCTCCTGTTCCTTTGCGACGAGGAGCCGCACGAATTCCTTGCCGACGTTGCCGAAACCGGCGAGCGCGAGGTTAAAGCAGTCGATTGCTCTGCTCCTTTTTCACAGGCCAGGATGTGCGGCTGCTCACGGCCGGGCGGCGGGAGCGCTTCGCCCCGGGAAGCGCGCGGCGGCGCGCAATTCTTCTTCGATGCGCAGCAACTGGTTGTATTTCGCGACGCGGTCGGTGCGCGATGCCGAACCGGTCTTGATTTGTCCCGTGCCCATGGCCACGACGAAATCGGCGATGAAGGTGTCTTCGGTTTCGCCGGAGCGGTGCGAAACAATCGAGCGGTAGCCTGCCTTGCGCGCCATTTCGATGGCTTCGATCGTCTCCGTCACCGTGCCGATCTGGTTCAACTTGATCAGGATTGCGTTGCCGATTTTCTCGGCGATGCCGCGGGTGAAAATCTTCGGGTTGGTGACGAAAATATCGTCGCCAACCAATTGCAGCTTACTGCCCAGCTCGCGCGTCAAGTGCCGCCAGCCGGGCCAGTCGTCTTCCGAGAGGCCGTCCTCGATGGAGACGATGGGATATTGCCGCGCCCAGTTTTTCCAGAACTCCACCATCTGCTCGGAAGTGCGCGCGGACTTGTCGGATTTTTTGAAGACGTATTTGCCGCTGGCCTTGTCGTAGAACTCGCTCGCGGCGGGATCGAGCGCGATCGCCACCTGCTCGCCGGGCTTGAAGCCCGCGGCACCGATAGCTTCGAGCACGACCTCGACGGCTTCTTCGTTCGATTTACAATTCGGCGCGAAGCCGCCTTCATCGCCCACGGCGGTGGAATAGCCGCGCTTCTTGAGGACCGCTTTCAAATTGTGAAAGACCTCGACGCCCATGCGCAGAGCTTCGTTGAAGGTCTTCGCGCCGACGGGCATGGCCATGAACTCCTGCAAGTCCACCGAATTATCCGCGTGGGCGCCGCCGTTCAAGATGTTCATCATCGGCACGGGCAGGAGCGTGGCGTCTGGCTGGCTTGAGTAGCGCGCGAGGTATTTGTAAAGCGGCAGAGCGAACGCGGCGGCTGCGGCGCGCGCCGCAGCCATGGAAACCGCGAGGATGGCGTTGGCGCCCAGGCGAGCTTTGTTCGGCGTACCGTCGAGCTCGATCATGCGGCGGTCGAGCGCGCGCTGATCGGCGGCGTCGAAGCCCGCGACGGCCCTGGCGATTTCGCCGTTGGCGTTCGCGACGGCTTTGAGCACGCCTTTACCGAGGTAGCGCGATTGATCGGCGTCGCGCAACTCGATCGCTTCGTGCTCGCCCGTGGACGCGCCGGAGGGCACCGCGGCGCGGCCCAAGGCGCCGCCGTCGAGCGTGACATCGGCTTCGACGGTGGGATTGCCGCGGGAGTCGAGGATCTGCCGGGCGCGCACGCGAGCGATCTTGGTGGACATGAGGCCTCCGAAGTGGAGCGGCGATTTTAACCTTATTGGAACCACAGATGAACACTGATGAACACGGATAAGGGCAAAGGAAGCAGAGGAGGCAGAGAAAAAGCGAGCTACTCAGGTTCTTCGAGCATGGATTCTTCGCGGACGACGACCACGACGCCGCCCTCAGTGACCTGGTATTTCTTGCGGTCGGCCTCGACGTCGTAGCCGATCTCGGTCCGCTCGGCCAGCGTGACGTGGCGGTCGATGATGGCGTTGCGCACGCGCGAGTAGCGGCCGATATTGACGTGGTTGAAGAGAATCGAGTTCTCGACTTCGCAGTAGCTGTTGACGCGCGTGTCGTAGCCCAGCACAGAGTGCTTCGCGCGCCCGCCGGAGAGGATCGAGCCGCTGGCGACAATCGAATCGAGCGCCGCGCCCATGCGGTCGGGATCGGCGAAGACGAATTTGGCAGGCGGGTACTGCTGCTGCCAGGTGCGCAGCGGCCAGTTCTTGTCGTAGAGGTTGAACACCGGCGAAACGGACACCAGGTCCATATTCGCTTCGAAGTAGGCGTCCACGGTGCCGACGTCGCGCCAGTACGCGGTGCCGCCGCGGTTCTCGTCCACGAGGTTGTACGCATACACGCGGTACTTGGAAATGATCCGCGGCAAAATGTCTTTGCCGAAGTCGTGCGAGGAGTTGGGGTCTTCGGCGTCGGCGATCAGGATGGGGATCAGGAGTTGCGTATTGAAGAGATACACGCCCATCGAGGCGTTGACCTTCGCGGGATTCGCGCGCGAGCGCTTCGGGTTCGCGGGCTTTTCTTCGAAGCCGACGATGCGCCAGTGCTGGTCGGCTTCAATGACGCCGAAACGGCCCGCGGCCTCGGCGGGCTCGAGCTCGACCGTGGCGACGGTCACGTCGGCGCCGGCATCCCCATGCTGCTGGAGCATTTTCTGGTAGTTCATTTTGTAGATGTGGTCGCCGGAGAGCACGAAGACGTAGCTGGAGCGCTCGCTGCCGATCGAATAGATGTTCTGGTAGACGGCGTCGGCCGTGCCGAGGTACCAGTTGGTGGAGACGCGCATCTGCGGCGGCAGCACTTCGATGAATTCGCCGAGTCCCAGCAGCCCCGACCAGCCGCGGCGCACGTGGCGGTTCAGGCTGAGCGCTTTGTATTGCGTGAGGACGAAGACGCGGCGCAGATCGCTATTGATGCAGTTGGAGAGCGTGATGTCGATGATGCGGTAGACGCCGCCGAAGGGCACCGCCGGCTTGGCGCGATCGCGCGTGAGCGGCCAGAGCCGCTCGCCCTGGCCGCCGGCCAGGAGCACTCCGATGGCATCACGCATAAGCGACATGGCGGATTCCCCACGGGCGCGGGTGCCGGCCCGATTCTAACAGCAACTCCGCGCAGTGCCTACTGCGTGATTCCCGCCGGAGCGCCGCCACTATCTACAAGAAATGAAAGGAATTCTGGTAGAATATGGGTAGACAGGGTTGGGCCGCCACGGCACAGAGTGCTCTAAGTCCCACATTCTAAAAAGAGTACTTGACTTCGCCGGGTCCCTCCGATACAAGAAGCCCCAAATTGCTTACTTTGGGGCGACCCTCTCTGCATACGCTAACTAGAAGCAGACATACCCCAAATGGAAGGGGAGGTGAGTACTGAGTGGCTGAAGTTGTGATTCAGGAAGGCGAGTCGTTGGAAAATGCCTTGCGCCGCTTCAAGCGCAAAGTGCAGCAGGAAGACATCATCAAGGAAATCAAGAAGCACAGCTTTTACATGAAGCCCGGAGCAAAACGCCGGGCCAAAGCAGCGCTTTCCCGCAAGCGCCTCCGGAAAAAGATGCGGCGCGAGCAGGACTAGAGAACCAGACCCTTGGGGTTTCCTAAGCAGCTTCGGACAAGTCGGCCAGCGGGACCCGCAGTCGTCCGCGGCGAATCCCAGCCCAGCTTGACTCGGACGAACACGCTGCCTGCCTCGAAACCAGCGCGAGGCACTGGAGCAGCAAATGGAATACCACGATAGAGTCCTGAAGTGTTCCGAATGCGGTGCGGAGTTTGTTTTCACCGCCGGCGAGCAGATGTTCTTCGCCGACAAGGGCTTCAAGAATGAGCCCAAGCGGTGCAAGAACTGCAAATCGAAACGCGCTCAGGGCGGGAACTCGGGCTCGGGGAACTATCAGCGCTCGGAGACGAAAACGACCTGTTCGCAGTGCGGGAAGGAAACCACGGTTCCCTTCAAGCCCACGCAGGGTCGGCCCGTCTACTGCCGCGAATGCTTCCAGCAGCGGCGGTCGGTCGGGGCGTAGCTCGGTTCGCGAGCGTCGGCCCGCACACGGGTGAAAGTTCCGCAGCCATCGGACCCGCCGTTCGATGGCCAACAGGTGCAACCCCGCGGCGCAGGCCCAGGGGTACACCCAAGCTTACCCATTCGCGGCGGAATCATCCATCCCTCTTTCACGGGAGCTGGTTGTTTGCTCGAAACGTCTTCGGAGCAAAGACCGGCTCCTGCGCGCACCATACACGTGGTGGCGCCCGCACCAGGGCCGCACGAAAGACATCCCCGAATTTCCCGGAGTGAATTAGACTCTGCGGCGCAGATCTCTTCGAGGAGGCCTCATGCTTCGGCGCTTCGCCTGGTTGTTTTTGGTGTGTCTTGTGCTCTGCAGTTCCGCGGCGGCGCAGCCGCCGCAGCGGATTGCCATTCGCGCGGGCCGGCTGATTGACGGCAAGAGCGACAAGCCGATCCCCAACGCCCTGATCCTCATCGAAGGGAACCGGATTGTTTCGGTCACGCCCGGAGGCGCGCCGCCGGCGGACGCGCGCCTGATCGACCTTTCGCGCGCGACCGTGCTGCCCGGCTTCATTGATTCCCACACGCATGCGCTGCTCCAGGGCGACTCCACCGCGGCGGAATACGAAGACCAGATTTTGCGCGAATCGACCGCGTATCGCGCGCTGCGCGCTTCCGTGGCGGTGCGGCGGGCGCTTGAAAACGGCTTCACGACGCTGCGCGACCTGGGCACGGAGGGCGCGCTCTACGCGGACGTGGACGTCAAGCGCGCCATCGAGCGCGGAATCATCCCCGGCCCGCGGATGATCGTCTCGACGCGCGCGCTCGCGCCCACCGGCGCTTATCCGCTGACCGGGTTTCCGTACGACATGCCCGTGCCCAGCGGCGTGCAGGTTTGCGACGGCGCGGAGGCCTGCCGCCAGGCCGTGCGCGAGCAGATCAAGTTTGGCGCCGACTGGATCAAGGTCTATGCCGACCGCAGTTACTTCCGCAAGCCGGACGGAAGCTTTTCAAGCAAGCCGAATTTCACGCTGGACGAAATGAAAGCCATCGTGGACGAAGCGCACCGGCAGGGCCACAAAGTCACCGCTCACGCGATGGTGCGCCCCGGGCTGGCGATTGCCCTGGCGGCGGGCGTGGATTCGATCGAGCACGGCGTGGTGCTCGATGACGAGACGGTCCGCGAAATAGTCGCGCGCGGCGTCTACTGGTGCCCGACGCTGACCGTCGTGCAGGAAGTGGCGAACCCGCGCGGCGGCATCTGGCTCGACCTGGCCCGCGTCCACGGGGAGAGCTTCCGGCGCGCACACGCCGCGGGCGTCAAAATCGTCTTCGGCACGGATGCGGGCGGTTTTCCGTGGACGCAGAACGAAGCGGTTGAATTCGCCGTGATGGTCCAGGACGGAATGACGCCGATGGAGGCGATCCGCGCGGCCACGTCCGTCGCTGCCGAAATGCTCGGATGGAGCGACCGCATCGGCACGATTGAAACAGGAAGGCTAGCGGACCTCGTGGCCGTGGCGGGCGATCCGCTGGCCGACGTTCACGAGCTCGAGCGCGTCAAGTTCGTGATGAAAGATGGCGCCGTCTTCCGCAACGACTGGAAGTAGCGTGGGGCTGTTTCGAAGCGGCTAGGGCGTCAGGCCGCGCGGCCGGCCTGCGCGGGGACAATCTCGCGCAGCGCCGCCATGAACTCCTTCATCTCCTCCGGCGTGCCGACGGAAACCCGCAGCCAGTTGCCGAGCGAAGGGAACTTGCGGCCCACCAGGATGCGGCGCTCGCGGAACTTCTGGCCGATGGGCTGGACGTCGCCGCCGACATCGATCATGACGAAGTTCGCCTCGGACGGGATGTAGCGCCGGCCGTCGCGCTCGAGCTCCTTCACCAGCCACTTGCGCGTGTCGTTCATCAACTTGCGGTGCTGCGGCACGTGCGCCGGGTCTCCGAGGCTTGCCAGCGCCGCTTCGAGCACCGAGGCGTTCGCGTTGTTCATGATGCGCCGCGGGCGCATCTGCGCGATCAGCTCTTTGCTCGCCACGGCGTAGCCCAGCCGCATCCCCGCCATGCCGTAAATCTTGGAGAACGTCCGGGCAATGACCAAGTTGGGTGTTGTCGCAAGCCACTCGAAAGCGCTCGCGTAGCGCGGGTCTTCGGCAAAGTGGTGGTAGGCCTCGTCCACCAAAATGACCGCTGTCTTCGGCACGGACCGCAGGAACGCGGCAAGCTCGAAGCGCGTCACGATGGTGCCCGTCGGGTTGTTCGGGTTGCAGACGTACACGAGCCCCGTGCGCTCGCTCGCCGCCGCGGCCATCGCCGGCAGGTTATGGCGGAAGTCTCCCGTGAGGGGCACCTTGATGTTTTCGGCGCGCGTCAGCCGGGCGTAGCCCAACACCGCCTCGTAGGTCGGCTCTGCCACCACCACGTTCTTGTCCGGCGTCGTGAAGGCCGTGTCCGCCATGCTCAGGATCTCGCTCGAACCGCAGCCGAGCAGAATACTTTCCGGTGCTACGCCGTGGAGCTTCGCAATGGCCTCGACGAGCTGCCCCTCGACGTGGTCGGGATAGCGCGCGGCAATCTGCTGCGAGCGCGTCATCGCCTCGCGCGCCCCGGCAGACGGGCCGTAGGGATTCTCGTTGGCGTTGAGCTGGATCCATTCGCCGGACATCCCCGGGCCCAGCCGCGCATGGAGGAACTCGGGCAGCGCCGGCGCGACGAAGGTCGCGCCCATCGCAAAGCCGACTGCGCGCGCAAAGTCCCGGCGGCTGAGAGTTCCTGTTGTCATGGCAACCTCCACGGAGCGAGCAGAGCGTCTTGTTTGGCGGCCATTATCTGCTTGGGGGGCCGATTTCGCAACGATGCTTCGCCCTACGGCTTGCGGGCCTGCGAATTCTCAGCGTGGCACCAGTGGACGAACTCGGCGCCGTAGCGATCGCGCACGGAGGCAGGCGTGTCCGCTTCGGTGACGCGATGAAATCCAAAGCTGATCTCGCCGTTCGGCTGCACCGTCCCCAGCAGGTAGCCGTACACGTTGGTCTCGGCCGCCTTGGCGTCCTTGGCGTTGGACGGCAGCGCGTAGCGGACCGCACCGGCCGTGCCCACGATCCATCCCGGCAGCACGCCGCCGTTCGCGCGCCAGGTTTCCGTATTGAAGATGCCGTCCATGAAGAAGTGGGAGTGGCTGGCCAGCACGTACACGCGCTTGCCGGCATGGTCGCGCAGATCAAGCAGCGCCTTGTAGACGATCCGCCCGCTTTCCACGCCCGCCGGGGATTGCTGCATGCTGTGGCCGATGGAGATGCTGTCCGGCAGGGCGGCGTGCATGCCGACCACCACCGTCTTGATCGAGGAATCTTTGGCGATGCGCTTCACCACTCCGTCGAACCAGCGCATCTGCTCCGCATCGAACTGATCTCCCGAGGCGTTGTCCAGGTTGATGAAGTCCACGCCGCGCTCGACCCAGTGGTAGTACGTCCTCACGCGATGGTCCCTGGGGCTGTCCTTCAGCCGCTGCTGCTGGATCGGCGGCGCGTTCAGCCAGTCGGCAAATTGCACGATGAATTCTTCGCGCGTCTTTGGCGCGACCAGCTCGTGATTGCCGATCCCCACGAAGAACGGCACCGGTGCGAACGGCCGGATCTGGTTCTCGATGAAGTCCGGCCAGGCCTGAGTGAGGTAGCCCGAGATCGTCAGCGGGGCGTTCTTGCGCTCGGGCTGGTGGAGCATGTCCTCGTCAAACGTGTAGATCGCGCGCAAGTCGCCCAGGTGCCAGTAGAAGGCGGGCTTGTGCCCGACCGCGCTGGCAGCGATGGCCGGCATCACCACGTCGCCGCAGTTGCGCGAATCGCCCGAGGCGGCGAACGTCCATGTCCCGTCTGGGGTTTGCGCGGCCTTGGCCGGCGACTGCGCCAGAGCGGCCGGGGCCGCGAGCGCCAGAATAACCAGCAGAAGCAGAATTCTTCGCGCCATTGTTGCTCCTCGCGTGCCGGCATTTGAGCCGGCGTGCATCCACTTGGGATCAAGCCAAAAAAGAATAGCATGCGCCTGCGAAAACTCGAATGGCGGCGTTCGTGGCGCCCGCGCGCTTCTGCTACTATTTCGGGGCGAGGAGAAACCGTCATGAGCGACGATCAAGCGCTGCGCCAGCACCTCAGCAAACTTCTGAGCAGCGCGCAGGCGCACGTGGACTTCGAAGCCGCGCTGGCCGGCCTGCCCGCGAAGCTGCGCGGCGAGCGGCCTGCCGGGCTGCCGTTCACGCCGTGGCAACTGCTCGAGCACCTGCGCATCGCCCAGTGGGACATCCTGGAGTTCAGCCGCGGCGCGAAGCACGATTCTCCTAAATGGCCCGACGGCTACTGGCCAAAGACCGATGCGCCACCCAGCGCCGTGGCGTGGGAAGAACGCGTGGCGCGCTTCCGCGCGGACCTGGCGGCGATGGAAGCGCTGGTCACCGATCCCGCGACGAATTTGTTCGCGCGCATCCCGCACGGCACCGGCCAGACGATCCTGCGCGAAGTGCTGCTCCTCGCCGACCATAATTCGTATCACGTGGGGCAGCTTGTGCTCGTGCGGCGCGCGCTCGGCGCCTGGAAGGAAGGCAAGGCGTGAAGACTTCGCTCACGGAACGGTCGCTCCGGCCGGTTGTTTCGCGGCTGGCGAAAGCGGCCGGCGCCAGCCCGTGCACACGGTCTATGGCGGCGCGCATCTTTTCCGCGCCGATGCCGGAAGCAAGCTCGGCGCCGCTGCCATGCGCGTGCTCGAAGAATACGCTCCGCATGCGGCCGCGCTGGCCGCAGCCGTAGAGCTGCCCGCGCGGCTTGCGACTTCCGTCTACACGCGCGTCGTCGAAAAGCTGCGCCGCGAACCTGTAGAAGATTTCCGCGTGGATTTTGAGGACGGTTACGGCAACCGCTCTGATAAAGAAGAGGACGGCCACGCCCACCAAGTGGCCATGGAAATGGCGAGCGGCATGGCGCTGGGTTCGCTGCCGCCGTTTATCGGCATACGCATCAAGCCGTTTTCCGAAGAGCTGCGCGACCGTAGCATCCGCACGCTCGACATTGTGGTGACCACGCTCGCGCGCGAGACGCCGGGCAAGCTGCCGGCGAACTTCGTGGTCACGCTGCCCAAAGTGACGATGCCGGAGCAGGTTGCGGCACTCGTGGACGTTTTCGCACAACTCGAACGCGCGCTGCGCCTGGCGCGCGGCACGCTGCGCATGGAGCTGATGATTGAGACGCCGCAGTCCATCCTGAACGAACGCGGCGAATCGAACCTGCCGTTGCTCGTTGCCGCGGGCCGCGGCCGCGTAGTGGCCGCGCACTTCGGCACCTACGACTACACGGCGAGCTGCAATATTACCGCGGCGTACCAGCACATGATGCATCCCGCGTGCGACTTCGCGAAGCACATGATGCAAGTGGCGCTCGCGGGCACGGGCCTCTGGCTCTCCGACGGCGCGACGAACATCATGCCCGTCCCGGTGCACCGCGCCGCGAAGGACGGTCCGGCGCTGACGCCCGCGCAGCGCGAGGAAAACCGCGCCGCGGTCCACCGCGCCTGGAAGCTGCATTACGACCACGTGCGCCATTCGCTCGAGACCGCGTACTACCAGGGCTGGGACCTGCACCCGGCGCAGCTTCCCACGCGCTACGCCGCCGTCTTTGCATTTTTTCTGGAAAGCCTGGATGCGGCGTCGGCGCGCCTGAAAAACTTCGTCGAAAAAGCCGCGCGCGCCACGCTGGTCGGCGACGTCTTTGACGACGCGGCGACCGGCCAGGGCCTGCTGAACTATTTTCTCCGCGCGATCAATTGCGGCGCCATCTCGGAAAACGAAGCGCAGTCGCTGACGGGCTTGACGCCCGCCGAGCTGCACTCCGGCTCATTTTTGAAAATCTTGAAGGGCCGCAGCGGTTCCTGAGCCGCGCGAGACTCAGGCTCTGCGGATGAGCTTCGCGGCGCCCCACCCTGCCAGCACAAGCGCGGAGAGGATTTGCCAGTTGTAGCGGTTGCCGTAGCTCGCGGTGGGGAAATGGTTGCTGAGCATGATGAAAACCACGGGCACGACCATGAACGTGTTGTGTTTCGAGCGCAGCTTGGCCCGCGCTGCCCAGCTCATGTCCGGCGTGCGGCCTTCCTTGAGTGCCGTCACCATGCGCCTCTGTGCGGGCAGGATGCGCATCCACACGTTTGCCGCCATGATCGTGCCGAACACGGCGCCGAGATGGATGTACGCCGCGCGGCCGCTCAGCACATGCGTCAGCCCGTACGCGATCGCAACCACCAGACCGTAGGCGACGACGGCGAAGGCGCCCTCGGACTTGCCGAGCGGCGAATTCACCAGCACGTCGTACACCACCCACCCGAGGATCCACGCCGCCATCCCGATGGCGATGGCCTTGCCGAGCGAGATGTTTGCGACGCTGTCGTCGGTCATCAGGCCGCCCATGTAATAGATCTGGGTGAGCAGGAACATCCCGCTCAGGAAGGTAAGCGCGGCTTCCCAGCGAAACCAGTGGAGCCGCCCCGGTAGCATCGCCGCCACCTTCTGTTTTTCCACCACGTAAAAGCCGCCGCTGTGCACCATCCAGACCTGCGCGCCGGGGTTGGGCGACGCTGCCGCATGTTCCTCTTCGCTGAGCCGGCCTTCGAGCCACGTGAAGAAGTACGTCTGCCCGATCCACAAGATGCCCGCGAAGACGTGCATCCACCGCACCACCAGATTGATCCACTCGTTCAGGCTGAACGTCATCGGAGCGGTCAACTCCCGCGATAGGTGGAATAACTAAACGGGCTCAGCAGCAGGGGCACGTGATAATGCTGCGCGGTGTCACGCACGGCAAAAGTGATGGTGGCTTCCGGGAAGAATGCTTCGATATTCTGCGCGCGGAAATAGGGCGTGACATCAAATGTGAGGCGGTAGGTGCCTTTCTCCAACCGCTTGTCGGCGGGGAGCAGATCGCGCACGCGGCCGTCCGCGTCCGTATGACCTTTGCCGGCGAGCTTCCAGCCGTGCTCGGCGGAGTGAAACTCCAGCGTGACGTTGATGCCGCCTGCGGGGCGGCCCTTTGCGGTATCCAGCACATGCGTGGTGATGGCGCTCATCGTTCCACTCGCGCTTCGAGCTCGCGCAGCAGCCTCTCCAGGCGCAGCCGCGTGATCTTCCGCTGCTCTTCAGCGGCAATGCGGAGCTCGGTATCCGGGTCATTTTGGAGGCGCTGACCGAGAAGTGCAAGCATCTCCTCGCTCGTGCGCCCCGTCGCGCAGACGATGTAGATGTAGCCGAAGTGAGCCTCGTATGCGCGATTGCCTTCGGCGAGCGCCGCGCGGACGTCGTCCTTCGCGGATCGCGCGCCGGATTGCTCCTGCTCCGCCCAGCGCCGCGTTTCGGCCGCGCCGCCTTGCGCCGGCTTCTCGCCGATCTTCGGATGGCAGCGGAACGCGGCGAGCCAGTCTTCGCGGCCGAGTTGCCGCCAGATGCGGTCGGCGGCGTCCGCGAGCGCGCCGGCGTCGCGAAAGGGGCGCGACTCTGCCATCCCGCGCGCCCAGTTCTTCGAGCCGCAACACTTCAAGAGCTCGGCTTCTGCTTCCGCTGGCGACAACTGGTTCAGCCGCTCAAGGCCTGCGCTCAACTCCGGCTCCCGCCCGGCGCGCCGTAGATGCGCAGGCGCGCCACGCCGCCATCGGGATAAATGTGGAAGCGCACGTGGGACACAGGCCCCGCGTCCTTGATCTCCTTCTCGAAAAAGTGGCGCGTGTGCGCTTGGAGCTTCGTCCGCGCCAGCACTTCGGCCCACGCGGCGGAGCTCAGTGCGGAGGCATCGAGGCCCGCCGCGGGGGCGTGACACGCTTCGAGCGAGCAACTTTCGGGAAAGTTGCCTTTGAAGTGCGATGTGTCCACTTCGACGCGCCGGACCGTCCCGGTCGTGCCGAGCTTGATGACCACCCAGTCGTGCCCCGGCCCGCGCCGCCGTCGCGTTTCCCAGCCGTCGCTCATTTTTGCGGCCTGGCCCGGCATGATCAGGTTGTGCCGCAGGCCGAAAAACATGTCGCTGCACGCGAGCACGACGCCGCCGTTCGCCGCTGCGGCAAGGTCCACTTCGTTTTCCCCGCCGGCGAGCTTGTCCCAGTCGGGCACGACTTCGCCGAAGACGTGCAGCCGCGCCACGCCGCCGTCAGGAAAGATGTTGAAGCGCAGATGCGTGAAGCGGCCGGGGTTCTGGATGGCGAAGCGATTCTCGCTGTCGCCCTGGAGCGGCGACTTCGGCAGGATCTCCACCCACTGCGTCTCCGCGCCGGTCAGTTTCTTCACGTCGGTCTGGGCCTCGGCCGCGCACGCCTCAAGCGAGCAGTGCTCGGGATAATTGCCTTTGAAGTGGCTCGTGTCCACTACGACGCCGCGGATAATCCCCGGCGCGCCCAGCCGCACGATGCACCAGTCAAAGCCCGGCGTGCGCCGGCGCCGCGTCTCCCAGCCGTCCATCCATTTGCCCACGTCGGTGAACTTGTCTTCGATGAAGATGGGCTTGCTGGCCTTGAGCAGATTTTCCTTGGGCGCGAAAAACTCGTCGTTGGCGGCGAGCACAACGCCGCCCAGCCGTTCCGAGGCCAGATCCACCAACTCCGTAAAGTCCATCAGGCTCCTCGCTTCAAGATCGCGCCGTGGGGCGCAGCTTCGAACTCCCCGCGATCATAAACCTTTTGCCCGCGCAGGAACGTTGCCGCGACGACGCCATTCAGCACGCGGCCCGCATACGGCGTGAGCTTGTGCCGGTGGTGGAGCATTTCCGGCTCAACGCGCATGCTTGTCTCCGGGCTCCACACGACGAAGTCGGCGTCATATCCGGGTAGGATGTCGCCCTTGCGCCCGGCAAGGCCGACGAGCCCCGCCGGTTTCTGGCACAGCCATTTCACCAGCCACGGAAGAAGGTAACCGCGCTGTTGTGCCGCCGTCCATATCACCGGCAGGCGGAGCTGCAAGGAACTGATGCCGCCCCAGGCTCGCGAAAAGTCGCCTTCGTCGAGCAGCTTCATTTTTGGCGGGCAGGGCGAATGGTCGGAGACGATCATGTCCAGCGTGCCGTCGGCCAACGCCGCCCAGAGCTTTTCCTGATTGCTCCGCTCGCGGATGGGCGGGCAGCACTTGAATTGCGTTGCGCCGTCGGGCACTTCCTCCGCAGAGAGCGTGAGGTAATGCGGGCAGGTTTCCGCCGTGACCGGCAGGCTCTCGGCGCGCGCCCGGCGCAGCAGCGGCAGCGCTTCAGCGGAAGAAAGATGCACCACGTGCAGCCGCACGCGCGTCTCTCGCGCCAGACGCAGCAGGAGCTCGATGGCCTCGTTCTCCGCGGCGCAAGGGCGCGACGCGAGAAACGTAGCGTAGCGCACAGGACTTGCACTTCCGGCCGCCCGCCCGGCGTCTTCGATGGGCTTCGGAAGCTCCGCGTGCACGATCAGCACGTCGCCCAGCGCCTTCAGCTCGGGCAGAGCCTGGCGCAGATCCGCCTCGGTGACGCAGGGAAACTCGTCCACTCCCGACGGAACGAGGAAACACTTGAAGCCGAGCACGCCGGCCGCGTGCAGCCCACGCAGCTCGCCCACATTCCCCGGCACGACGCCGCCCCAGAAGCCCACGTCCACCCAGCATTTCCCATTTGCTGCCGCGAGTTTCGCTTCGAAGGCCTTGGCGGTAGTCGTCGCGGGAATCGAATTGAGCGGCATGTCCACCAGCGTGGTTACGCCGCCCGCGGCGGCCGCGCGCGTGGCCGTTTCGAAACCCTCCCATTCGGTGCGGCCGGGCTCGTTGATGTGCACGTGCGTGTCCACCAGGCCGGGCATCACCGCCAGATGGCCGGCGTCATAGACGGGCACGCCGGCGGGGACATCGTCGCGCTTCGCCACGGCAACGATGCGTCCATCGCGGATATGGATCGAAGCCGCTCCGAAAAACTCGGAGGCAACGACGCGGGAGCCGCGAATGACAAGATCCAAACTCATCGTGGCTCAGCGGTGCGACCGGCCGCCGTTTCCGATCTGAGCGATGAATTCTGCAAGGAGGTTCTGCGCCACGCGCATCCGATAGGCGGCGCTCGAACGCATGTCGTCAATCGGCGCGATTTCGCGCGCGAGCACTTCTCGCGCAGCTTCGAGCGTTGCGGCGCTCAGCCGACGGTTCTTCAGCGCTGCTTCGGTTTGCGTGCAGCGCAGCACGATCGGCGCCACGCTGCCCAGCGCGATGCGGACGTCGCGGATCTCATCGCCCGCGACAAGCGCAGCGCCTGCGAAGCAAACCTTCGAAATCGCCTGCGCCTTGCGCGTGCCGACTTTGCGGTAGTACTGCCGCCACGCATCCTTGCGCCGCGGCAGGCGGATGCGGCGGATCAGCTCGTCCGGGCGCAGGAGCATCTGTTTGTAGCCGGTGTGAAAGCTGTGGTAGGGCACCCAGCGCGAGCCGCCTGCGGAGATGAGCTCGAGTTCGGCGTCGTAGATGAGCAACGCGGGCGGCGAATCGGCCGCAGGTGAGGCGTTTGCGATGTTGCCGGCGAGCGTGCCGCGGTTCTGCGTGGCGATGCCACCGGTTTCGGCGGCGGCGCGACAGAGCAGCGGAAATTCCTTCTGCAGTACCGGGTGCGCCTGTATCTCGGTATACGTGGTCAGCGCGCCGAGAGTGACATGCGCGGGAGAGACTTCGATGCCGCGCAGCTCCGGCAGCTTCCAAATGCTGAGAAACTTGCGGTGCGGCAGCTTGCCCGCTTCAAACAACACCATTACATCCGTGCCGCCGGCGAGCAGCTTCCACGCGCCGGGCTCGCGCGCGAGCAGTTCGAGCGCGGCCTGCAAATTCGCGGGCGCGCGCAGTTCGTAGCCGGGCAGAAAGGACCTCACGCCTTCACTCCCTTCGCCTGGCCCGCCTTCACGACAGCGTCGAAGATCTTCATGTAGCCGGTGCAGCGGCACAAATTGCCCGCGAGGCCCGTGCGGATGTCGGCTTCGGCCGGATGCGCATTGCGTTCGAGCAGGTTCACCGCGGCCATCACCATCCCCGGTGTACAGATGCCGCACTGCGCGCCGCCGCAGGCGATGAACGCTTCCTGGACGGCATGCAACTGGTCGCCGCGCGCGATGCCCTCGATGGTTCTGATCTCGCAGCCGTCGGCTTGGAGCGCGGGCACGAGGCAGCTATTGACGATCGCGCCGTCGAGCAGCACCGTGCAGGCGCCGCATTCGCCTTCGCCGCAACCCTCTTTCGTGCCGGTGAGCTTCAGCTCCTCGCGGATCACGTCCAGCAGGCGCGCCATGGGGTATGCCTGCACGCGGCGCTTTTCGCCGTTCACGACGAAGGAGAGGTCCACTTTGCTCGCGCTTTCAGGCACGCGTGGTCTCCTGCCGGCGCTCGAGCGCTTCCATCAGAACCTCGGGCGTAACCGGTATTTCGTGAATGCTGACGCCCGTGGCGTTTTCGATGGCGTTGACGATCGCGGGTGCGGTGCCGTCCATGGGCAACTCGCCGATGCCCTTGGCGCCCGCGGGGCCGTACGGGTAGCCCCACTCCTCGAAGTGCACGCGGATGCGCGGCACGTCGGCGGCGGTGGGCATGATGTAGTTCGTCATCTGGTTGTTGATCATGCGGCCTTCCTGCCAGACGACCTTTTCGTAAAGCGCGTAGCCGACCGCCTGCGCCACGCCCCCTTCGATCTGTCCCGCGGCCAGCACGGGATGGATCACCTTGCCCACTTCCTGCACGGCGACGAAATCGTCCACCTGGGTTTCGTACGTCACCGTGTCCACGGTGACTTCGGCCACGTACGCGGCCCACGCGTAGGTGCCGTAGGCGTCACCGCGGAAGTTCGCGTCGTCCCAGTGGATGTCCGGGGGCGGCTGGTATTGCGCGCGCGCCTTCAGCGGGCCGCGCTTTGCGATGTAGTCGCGGCAGGCGCGCTCCCAATCCGCGGGCGTGTATTTCTCCTTCAGCAGGCCGCTTCCGATGAGCGTCTGCTTCAGGCCGAGCGCCGCGGATTCGACAAGCTTGCCGACAATCATGCACGTGCGCGAAGCGACGGTCGGGCCACTGTTGGGCACGTCGGCCGTATCCGGCCGGATCACGTCGACGCGGTCGTACTCGAGCCCGAGCGCGTCCGCGACGATCTGCGAAAAAATCGTGTTCGTCCCCTGGCCGATCTCGGTGCTGGCGGCGTGCACGCGCACGCGGCCCCTGGCGGTCGCTTCGACCTCGGCCACCGACGCCAGATACTGCTCGCCGGAGCCGGTGAAGCCCGCGCCGTGCATGAATGTGGCGAACCCGATGCCTTTTCGGCGCGTCAGCCCCGGGTCCTGCTGCGCGAAGCGCTTCATTTTCTCGTGGTAGCCGCTCAGCTCGAAGGCGCGGTCAAGCAGCAGGTTCATGTCCACTTTTTCGTGGATCACTTGGCCCGTGGCCGTGGTCTGCCCGGGCTGGATGAAGTTGCGGCGGCGCAGCTCGTCCGGCGGAAGGCCCGCGGCGCGCGCGACCTCGTCCAGATGCCGCTCGAGCGCGAAGACGCTCTGCGGCGCGCCGAAGCCGCGGAAGGCGCCGTGCGGCGGCGCGTTGGTGGCCACCGCGCGGCTGCGGACGCGCACGTTGGGGCAGTTGTAGGGCCCGGGGGCGTGGATCGTGCCGCGCGAGAGGACGACGGGCGAGAGCGTCGTGTAGGCGCCGCCGTCAATCGTGAAATCAATCTCCACCGCCAGCAGCTTGCCCTCATGGCTCACGGCAGTGCGGAGCCGCGTGCGCGAGGGATGCCGCTTCGTCGTGGCCGCCATATCTTCCGCGCGGTCGTAGATCATCTTCACCGGCTTGCCGGACTTCCATGCGAGCAGCGCGGCGTGGCCGGCAATGATCGAGGGATATTCCTCTTTTCCGCCGAAGCCGCCGCCGGTTTCCGTCTGAATCACGCGCACCTTTTCCGGCGGCAGGTCGAAAAGCGCGACGAGCGCTTTGTGCACGTAGTACGGGCATTGCAGCGAGCCCCACACGGTGACGCCGTCTTTCGGATTGGCCACGGCGATCATGCCGTTCGGCTCGATGTAGAGCTGCTCCTGCGCGCCGGTGCGGTATTCGCCCTCGACGACGAAATCTGCGCGCGCCCACGCGTCATCCACGTTGCCTTTTTCCAAGTCGTAGGCTTTGAAGATGTTGTCCTCGCCCCAGACGATTTCTTTCCTTGCCAGCGAATCTTCGATCGTAAAGACCGCGGGCTGCGGCTCGACTTCCAGCCGCACCGCGCGCCGCGCTTCTTCGAGCAGGTATTTGTCCGGGTGCGCGAGCAGGACGACGGGCTCTTCGGCGTGATTGATCTGCTGGTCGACGAGCCAGGGCTGGTCGTGGACGATCAACGCGACCGTGTTCTCGCCCGGAATATCCTTGGCGGTGACGACCGCGAATTCTTTCCAGGGGAGCGCGCCTTCGAAATGGACGCCGCGCAGGAGGCCACGGGCGCAGGTGCTGCGCACGGTCGCGCCGTAGATCATGCCGGGAAACGCCAGGTCATCCACGTAGCGCGCGCGCCCGGTGACCTTGTCGCGGCCTTCCTTGCGCGGCACCGGCTGTCCGACGAGATCGTGTCCCATGCCCGCTGTCCTCGCTCAGTAGTTGATACGGTCCGTTTTCTTGGCCCAGGCCTCAAACGCGCGCAGCGCGTCGTCGCGCATCATTTGCACCATGGGGATACTCCGGCCGGAGATCGGCCGCTGAATTTCTTCTCTAATGAAGGAGTCGTCGAAGCCGTGCTGTGCGGCGTCGGCGGCGGTGCAGGCGAAATAAACGCGGGAGGGGCGTGCCCAGTAAATCGCGGCCAGGCACATCGGGCAGGGCTCACACGAAGTGTAAATCTCGCAGCCGGTGAGCTGGAAGTTGCCCAGCTTGCGGCAGGCTTCGCGGATGGCCACGACCTCGGCGTGCGCGGTGGGGTCGTTCGTCGAGGTCACCTGGTTCGTGCCCTGCGCGATGATCGCGCCGTCCTTCACCACGACGGCGCCGAACGGGCCGCCGCGCCCCGCGCGCACGTTTTCGATCGAGAGTTCGATGGCCTTTGCCATGAACGCGTTTTGCATGGCCTCCATCCTGTGCCGCTTTGTCGCCTCTGGGGACAGCGTCCGATTCTACCGAAAGCCCCGCGCAGGCGGCGCTGTTTTTCGCCCCTTGCCTACCGAGTAGCACGCTTGGTGAACGGGGGTGGGCGCCGGCAAGCCTGAACTCATTCGACAACGCACCGTGTGACTGCTTGACAGGAACTGCATTTGGGAATAAGAATAAAGACCCTTCCACGATGTTGTGAATTCGGACCGAGCCAAGCGAACTCGAGCAATAGAGTCCTTGGGGCTGGCCGCCGAATTCGCAAGCGTTCTCCCCTTCCATTGATGTGCGAAGTCCTTTGGGCCGGTGAAGTGTTCATCCGGACGTCGGCCTAGCGGCGGCCTGCTGACGATTCAGATGGCCGCGGCCGCCGCGCGGTGATTCGCGCGGCCGCTCTGCCGATCCGGTTGAGAAAAAGGGGAACGACATGAAGTCCCGACTCTTCGACAGCTCCATCCTTGCGACCGCGCAGCAGGCGGTTGAATTCGTCAGTAACATTCTTGAGTCCTCGACCGAATACTCCGTTATCGGCAAAGATCTGGATGGGAAGATTTTGCTATGGAACGAGGGCGCCCGGCGCATGTACGGGTATGAGGCCGAGGAAGTTGTCGGAAACCTGAATTCAGAGGTTCTCCATACTCCGGAAGACGCTGCCGCTGGGAAGCCGCGCGAAATCATGGCGGCCGCTCTCCGTGAGGGTAAGTGGGAAGGAGTGATTGGGCGTGTGCGCAAGGATGGCAGGCGCATCAACGCGCGCGTCGTGATCACGCCCCGGCGCAATAGCGCGGGAAAGCCGGTCGGCTTCCTTCTCATCTCGAAGGATATTTCCCACGAGATGCGCTTTGCCGAGGAGACCCGAAAAGCAAAGCTCTTCGATAACGCCATCGTGGGGAATGCGCAGGAGGCGGTCAATTTCATTGCCAACATCCTTGAATCCTCCACCGAGTATTCGATCATCGGGAAGGACCTGGACGGGAAGATACTTCTCTGGAACGAAGGCGCACGGAGGCTCTACGGATACGAGCCTGAAGAAGTGGTTGGAAAAGCAAACTCTTCGATCCTGCACGCGCCGGAGGACGTCGCCTCTGGCAAGCCCCGAGAACTTCTCGATGCGGCTCTGCGGGATGGAAAATGGGAAGGTACAATCCACCGCCGCCGGAAGAACGGCCAGCAATTCATCGCTCGTGTGGTGATCACCCCGCGCCTCGATTCCTCGCGGAAGGCCATCGGATTCCTCCTTATTTCCAAGGACATTTCCGACGAAATCCGCCTTACCGAAGAGGTAAAGGCCACGCAGTTTTATACGCGGTCGCTGATTGAATCAAACATCGACGCCTTAATGACTACCGACCCGATCGGGATCATCAGCGACGTCAACCAGCAGATGGTGGCCTTGACGGGTTACTCGCGCGAAGAGCTCATCGGCACACCCTTCAAGGATTTCTTTACAGACCCGGGCCGCGCCGAGGAAGGCATCCGGCTGGTACTGCGTGAAGGCCGCGTTACAAACTACGAGCTGACCGCAAAGTCCAAGGACGGCCGCACGACCATAGTTTCGTACAACGCGTCGACCTTCCGCGACGCCGCGGGGAAACTTCAGGGCGTGTTTGCCGCCGCACGCGACATCACCGAGCAAAAAAAGCTCGAACAGCAGCTCCGCGAATCGGAGGCCTACAACCGCGGTCTGATCGAGTCGTCGGTGGACGGATTGATCACAGTCGATCCGTCCGGCACCATTTCCGACGTCAACGAGCAAATGTGCCGGATGTCGGGCTTCTCTCGCGAGGAGCTCATCGGCATGCCTTTCGCGGATTATTTCCAGGACCCCGAGCGCGCCACGGCTGGCGTAAAAGAGACATTTGATAAGGGAGTGGTCACGGAATACGTTTTGACTCTCGCCCGGAGATCCGGATCGCCGTTGCGTGTTTCGTTCAACGCTTCGGTCTTTCGTGATCCTTCGGGGGACGTCAAAGGGATTTTTGCTTCCGCACGCGACATCACCGAGCAGGCCCGTCTGCAATCCCAGCTCGCCGAGGAGCGTGGCTATAACCGAGGATTAATTGAGGCTTCGGTCGACGGCCTCATCACCGTAGATCCCGTCCTCAGCGTCACCGACGTCAACGAGACGATGTGCCGAATGTCGGGCTATTCCCGCACGGAACTCATTGGAACACCTTTCCAGCAATACTTCACGGACGCAAAACGCGCAGCGAATGGTGTCCGCCAGACGCTGGATAAGGAAGCGGTCACGAACTACGAGCTCACCCTGCGGCGAAAAGACAGCCAGGAATTGCTCGTTTCGTTCAATGCCGCGATCTTCAGAGATGAATCGGGAAAAGTCCGGGGAATTTTTGCTTCTGCACGCGATATCACGGAACAGGCTCGCCTGCAGGCGCAACTGGCCGAAGAGCGCGCCTACAACCGGGGCCTGATCGAGGCGTCGGTGGATGGCCTCGTGACCGTCAACGAAGAAATGGTCATCACCGACGTCAACGAAACGATGAGCCAGATGGCCGCAAGGTCCCGCAGCCAACTCATCGGGTCGTCTTTCCCGGATTACTTTCTTGAGCGCGAGCGCGCAGCGGAAGGCGTACGACTCACGTTTAAGGAAAACTCCGTTACGAACTATGTTCTAACACTCCAGGCCGCCGGCGGAAAGCAAATCCCCGTGTCGTTTAATGCGGCGGTCTTTCGCGATCCACAGGGCAATGTTCGCGGAATCTTCGCTTCCGCGCGCGACATCACAGCCCAAAAGCAGCTCGAAGGCCAGCTGCAAGCTTCGCAGTTTTATACCCGTTCTTTAATCGAATCGAATGTTGATGCCCTCATGACCACCGATTCGCTCGGCATCATTAGCGACGTGAATCAGCAGATGGAGGCGCTGACCGGCTGCACCCGTGAGGAGCTGATTGGGACGCTGTTCAAGGTCCATTTCACGGATCCAGCGCGCGCGGAGGAAGGCATCAAACTCGTATTGGAGAAGAGCAAGGTCACAAACTACGAGCTCACCGCGCGGTCGAAAAAGGGCAAAGAAACGGTTGTTAGCTACAATGCGATCACGTTTTACGACCAGTCGGGAAAGCTTCAAGGGGTGTTTGCAGCCGCACGCGACATCACCGAACAGAAGAAACTCGAGCAGCAACTCCGGGAACAGCAGGCTTACAACCGTGGCCTGATCGAAAGTTCGGTCGACGGACTGATCACAGTCGATCCGGCCGGAATCATCTCAGACGTGAACGAGCAGATGTGCCGGATGACAGGCTATGGCCGCGCGGAGCTCATCGGCAGCCCGTTCCCCGGTTACTTCACCGAGCCCGAACGAGCCACGGAAGGCGTCAAGCAGACGTTTGATACCGGAGTCGTCACGGAATATGCGCTGACTCTGATTTCGCGGACTCGGCGTCTCCTGCAGGTTTCTTTCAATGCCTCGGTGTTCCGTGATCCGATCGGAAACGTCCGTGGGATTTTCGCCTCTGCCCGCGATATTACGGACCGAGTGCGGCTGGAAGAGCGTTTGCGCGAGCAGCAAATCTACCTGCGAGGCTTGATTGAGAGCTCGGTGGACGGCTTGATTACCGTGGACCCGACCGGCTTCATCACCGACGTAAACGACCAAATGTGCCGAATGACGGGCTACACCCGCGAAGAACTCATCGGCTCCCAATTCAAGCAGTATTTCACGGAGCCCGACCGTGCCGACCTGGGTGTCAAACGCACTTTGACGGAGGCAACGGTCACCAACTATGAGCTCGTGCTCCGTTCGAAAACGGGCCGCAAAGCGACTGTCTCTTTCAATGCTTCGATCTTCCGCACGCCGGATGGACAAGTCCAAGGAATTTTCGCTTCCGCGCGTGACATTTCGGAACAGGCACGCCTTGGCTTGCAGCTCGCTGAGCAGCAGGTCTACAACCGCTCCTTGATTGAAGCGTCGGCGGACGCTCTGTTTGCCATTGCCCCTGACGGAACGATTACCGACGTGAACGAAGAGGCTACGCGGCTCACGGGCTACTCACGCAAGCATCTGGTGAATTCACGGTTCTCCGAGTATTTCACCGAACCGGAGCGCGCCCGAGCCGGAGTTCAGCAGACTCTTGCAGAGAAGAGAGTCATCAGCTACGAGTTAATCCTCATCACCCGCTATGGCCGGAGAATTCCGGTTAGTTTCAATGCCGGCGTGTTTACGGATACCGCCGGTACGGCGCTCGGTATTCTCGCGGGTGCTCGTGACATCACTGCGCAAAAAGGGTTGGAGAAACAGCTTCGCGATTCCCAGTTCTACACGCGGTCTCTTATCGAGTCGAACATCGACGCGCTGATGACCACCGACCCAGTCGGCATCATTACCGACGTGAACCAGCAGATGGAGGCGCTGACCGGTGGCACACGCGATGAACTGATCGGCACTCCCTTTAAGAATTACTTCACGGACTCCAAACGGGCCGAAGAGGGCATCCGCCAGGTTCTGCGCGAGACCCGGGTAACCAACTATGAGCTGACCGCGCGCTCGAAGACGGGCAGAGAAACGGTCGTCAGCTACAACGCGACAACGTTTAATGATCAGGCTGGCAAACTGCAAGGCGTGTTCGCTGCAGCGCGCGATGTCACCGAACGCAAGCGTTTCGAGCAGACGCTACAGGAGAAAAACATCGAACTCGAAAACGCGAGCCTGGCAAAGGACCGGTTCCTGGCCAGCATGAGCCATGAGCTGCGGACGCCGTTGAACGCGATCATCGGTTTTACAGGCACTCTGCTCATGAAGCTTCCCGGGCCTCTCACCGCGGACCAAGAAAAGCAGCTTGCCACGATTCAAGCCAGCAGCCGTCACTTGCTGTCTCTCATCAATGATTTACTCGATCTAGCGAAGATCGAATCCGGTAAGGTCGAACTCAACATGGAAACCTTGAACTGCCAGTCGATCATCGAGGACGTCAGCGCAACGCTGCGGGCGCTTGCGGAAGGGAAGAATCTCAAATTCGAAGTATCTGTTCCGGAGCATGATTTGGTGATCCGAACCGACCGCCGTTCGCTCACCCAAATCCTCATCAATCTGACGAATAATGCGATTAAATTTACCGAGAAAGGTCTTGTACGAATCGAACTGCACGGGCGCGAGGACAATGGCAACACGCTCGCGGAAATTACGGTGGTGGACACCGGAATCGGAATTCGCACGAAGGACCAGACAAGGCTTTTTCAAGCCTTCATGCAGGTCGATAGCTCCTCGACGCGCCCTTACGAAGGCACTGGGCTGGGTCTTCATGTCAGCCAGAAACTGGCGAGGATGATCGGCGGACACGTTTCGTTCGAAAGCGAATACGGAAAAGGGAGCCGGTTCTCCATTTGTGTCCCCGTCCTGGAGGAGGTCCCACGTCTCGCATCCTCGTGATCGAAGACAATCCGACGAACCTGCAGCTCATGGTGTATCTCCTCACCGCGTACGGGCATGAAACCCTGGAGGCTCACGAAGGCGCTGAAGGAGTCGAACGGGCGCGGCGCGAAAAGCCGGACCTCATTCTCCTGGATATCCATATGCCCCGGATGGATGGTTATGAAGTCGCTCGGCTCTTGCGAGAGGATTCAGAATGCTGCCGAATCCCGATCGTCGCCGTGACGGCGCTCGCCATGGTGGGTGACCGCGAGAAGATTTTGGCCTCCGGTTTCACCGGTTATATCGCCAAGCCACTCGATCCGGAGGCGTTTCCCACGCAAGTCCGGGGATACCTGGGAGCGGCGTATCAGGCCGGCGCCCCTCCACCAGCGCAATCGCAGCAGCAGGGCATCCCTGCGAAGATATCGCCGCTCAAGAAATTCGCGGTTGTCCTCTTCGTCGATAATATACAGACGAATATCGATCTCATGCGAAGCACACTCGAACCCTCCGGGTATGAAGTCGTGGCGGCCCTCTCCGCAAAGGAAGGGCTCGACCTTGCCCGACGAACAAAACCAGACCTGATTGTTTCTGACGTCCACATGCCTCACCAGGACGGGTACGAATTCATGCGCATGGTGCAAGCGGATCCCGAGCTGTCCAAGATTCCTTTCGTCTTTCTGTCCTCTTCCGTGTGGTCGACGCAGGAACAGGAACACGCTCTGATGCAAGGGGCGAAGAGATTCATTTCCCGACCGATCGAACCGCAGATGCTCTTGGAGCAACTGAAAGACTGCATTCCGAAACGGGTGGAATAGCCGTGGCATTGATTCTCGTTGTCGATGATGACGTTCAGAGCCGCCAGCTCTACGTCTCATTGCTGACCCCCTTCGGGCACCAGGTGATTGAAGCGGGCGATGGAAAAGAGGGTTTGGAGCAGGCGCAGCTTAGAAAGCCGGATCTCATCATCAGCGACATCTTGATGCCCACGATGAACGGCTACGAGTTCGTTTCCGCGCTCCGTAAGATTCCATTGCTGGAGAAGATCCCCGTCATCTTTCACAGCGCGACTTTCTTGGACCGGGAAACTCGCTCCCTGGGTGCAGCTTGCGGGGTTTCGCTCTTCATCCTGAAGCCCTGTGAGCCTGAAAATGCCCTGGCGACCATTCACAAAGCACTCGGGCTGAAAATCGAGAAGCCCGTTCCCCCGGCTTCGATTCCACCAAGTCAAGACGCTATTCCCCTGTTGATTGACGCCTTTTTCGAAAAAGGAAAGGCACTGGATGCGGTCAGCATTCGTCTCGCGTCACTCTTGGAGCTCGGACTAGATCTGGCTCATCCCTGTCCTTTGGACACACTCCTTGAGAAAGCGGGGCACGCTGCCCGAAAAATCATCGGAGCCAACTATTCCGCCGCCGGAATCTTGGAGAAGGATGGAATCCACTTGCGCTCCTTCACATTCGTTGGAGCGGACGCACAGGTGGTGGCCAAACTCGCCAAGCCAGCCTTCAACGGTTCAATCTTTAAAGAGATCATAGTGGAACGGAAGCCACGGCTGGCTTTCAGTCCGTTTGGTGAGCCTGAGATGCTGGACCTGCCCGCTTATCACCCGCCCATCCGGAGTTTTCTTGGTGCCCCGCTGAAAGTCGGAGATCAGGTGTATGGTTGGATTTATGTCGCTGACAAGCTCGCCACTCTGGAATTCACCGAGCAAGATGGTCAGATCCTGATGGCATTGGCAGCCCAGGTGGCGCTTGCTTACGAGAATACGCGATACCTCCAGGCGATTGAAGAGCGCACGGCGAAGCTCGAAGCAGAAGTCGAAGAGCGCAAGAGGGCCGAAGACAGATTTCGCATGTTGATCGAGACGGCGCCCGCGGGCATGGTCATCGCCGACGAGAAGGGCCGCATTGCCGATGTGAATGCGCAGGCGCTTCTCATGTTCGGGTACGACCGTGAAGAACTTGTTGGGCAAACCGTCGAGACTCTTCTGCCACAGCGCCTCCAAAAGCCGCATGAGGGGCATCGCGCCACCTATGCCAAGGCTCCCCACGTTCGGCCGATGGGAGTCGGTATGGAATTGTGCGCGCGCCGGAAAGACGGAACGGAGTTTCCGGTGGAAATTAGCCTGGGGCCTCTGGTGACCAAAGAGGGAGTGTTGGTTTCAAGCACCATCGTGGACATCACCGGACGAAAGAAGATGGAGGAACAACTCCGCCTTTCCCAGCGCATGGAGGGGATTGGCAAGCTGGCGGGCGGCGTGGCGCACGATTTCAACAACCTGCTTGCAGTCATCATGGGATGCGCGGATGTGGCCCTCGACGCGCTCCCGCCTGACCATCCGGCCGCCAAGAAAGTCGAGATGATCAGACAGGCGAGTTCCTCCGCCGCCGACTTGACCCGTCAATTGCTCGCGTTCAGCCGCCAGCAGATGCTCCAACCGCGCGTGATCGATCTCAAGGATATAGTGAACCGAACCCAGGAGTTGCTGCGTCGCCTGATCGGGGAGAACATCGAGTTTGCAATCTCCGTAGATCCTTCGCTCGGGTACGTCATGGCCGACCCGGGGCAAATCGAGCAGGTATTCCTGAATCTCGCAGTAAACGCCCGCGACGCGATGCCGAATGGCGGACACCTGACGATTGAAGCCCGCAACGTTCAGCTGGATGAATCCTATAAGGAGAATCATCAGGTGGTAGCTCCCGGTCCCTATGTGATGCTCGTCGTCGAGGACACCGGCTGCGGTATGGATCGCGAGACTCAGGCGCGGATCTTCGAACCGTTCTTCACGACGAAAGAACTCGGGAACGGCACCGGTTTAGGTCTGGCCACGGTCTACGGCATCGTCAAACAAAGCGGTGGATACATCTGGGTCTACAGCGAGCTGGGTAAGGGAACCGTTTTCAAGGTTTATCTCCCGCGCGTCGAAAAATTTGATCAGTCGGTCGAACAAAAGGAATCGGATGTCCTCTTCTTGCAGGGGAGCGAAACGATTCTGCTGGCGGAAGACTCCGCGTCTCTCCGGGAAATGACCCGGGAGTATCTGGAGAGCGTCGGCTATACCGTTCTCGAAGCAGTCTCAGGCAAAGAGGCGCTGCAGCGGGCGAAAGACTTCGACGGACCGATTCATCTTTTGCTGACCGATGTGGTGATGCCTGAAATGAGCGGACCTGAGCTGGCCGCGCAAGTGGGCTCCCTGCGTCCCGGAACAAGAGTTATTTTCACGTCCGGTTACACGGACGATGCGATCGCACGCCAGGGTGTCCTGGATCCCGCTGCCGCATTCATTCAAAAACCCTATCGCCCACGGGCCCTCGCCCGGAAGATTCGAGAGGTCTTGGGCGAGCCTGTGGCAAAGGGCGACAGCGGAGAAGAGGGGGCATAGCGTTGTGCTGATGGACGGACCGTGCCGGAGATGGATGGTTTTGAAGCGACGAACCTGATACGCGAAAGAAAAAGCTAGTGGCACTCATTTGCCAATCATTGCGTTGACGCCATGTAAGGTGACAAAGAGCGTTGCGCGAAGCTCCTAAGTCTATGGAAACGCCTGGTGGGCCCGCCAGGATTCGAACCTGGGACCAACGGATTATGAGTCCGCTGCTCTAACCAGCTGAGCTACGGGCCCGCCTTGTTTCGATCATCCTACACCGGAAACAGTTGGTGGACATAGACTGCCTCCGGGCCGAATTACCCAATCTGCGGTATGTTTGGGGGCGTGCCTTGGAAATCGGCAGGGGTCGGGCAACCGCAATCATTCCCAGCGCTGAGCTTGGACGCGTGCCGCGTGAGCGGCGCGGTTGCGAAGTTCACGCCAAACCGGCGGCACTACACGATGGAACCCCGGGCAGGCAGGAAGTAACATGGACTGCCTGCCCTTCTTCTAACCGCGAGGGAAAGGGCCGAGGGGTTTCCTGCGATGGACAACGTCAAAGAGTCGAAGCCAGGCCGCGAAGAGCAGCGCCTCGAAGAATCGCGCGACCGCAAGGCGCACTGGAAGCGCTGGGGGCCTTACCTCTCGGAGCGGCAATGGGGCACGGTGCGCGAGGACTACAGTGCCTACGGCACCGCCTGGGACTACCTGCCGCACGACCACGCGCGTTCACGGACTTATCGCTGGGGCGAAGACGGCATCGGCGGCATCAGCGACCGCCACCAGCTCATCTGCTTCGCGCTGGCGCTGTGGAACGGCCGCGAC
>JBGQHO010000002.1:0-109759 GCA_041497955.1 Terriglobia bacterium
ATTAAAGCGGTACGTGAGCTGGGTTCAGAACGTCGCGAGACAGTTCGGTCCCTATCTGGTGTGGGCGCAGGAGACTTGAGAGGAGCTGTCCCTAGTACGAGAGGACCGGGATGGACGGACCTCTTGTGTACGGGCTGTCCCGCCAGGGGCATCGCCCGGTAGCGAAGTCCGGAAGAGATAATCGCTGAATGCATCTAAGCAAGAAGCTCGCCTCGAGATAAGGTCTCCCAAGTCCGATACGTCGGACTAAGAAGGGCGGTCGAAGACTACGACCTTGATAGGCGGGGGGTGGAAGCGCAGTAATGCGTGAAGCTGACCCGTACTAATCGCCCGTTCGGCTTGACCATAAAACTTTCCCAAATCGTCGTGACCCTTCGAGGAGAAGGGTCACCCTGAGGAGTCTGCCACAGGCAGACGACGAAGGGACTCAAGCACGCTTGCGGTCGCTGGCCTGATTCAGTTGCAAAGTTCGACGGTCAACTCTGTACGGTTGACTCTCGACTTTTTGACTTTCCTGGTGGTCATACCGCGGGGGTCACACCCGTTCCCATCCCGAACACGGTAGTTAAGCCCCGCAGGGCCGATGATACTGCACGGGTAACTGTGTGGGAACGTAGGTCGCCGCCAGGATAAATACCAGGGGCCGTCCCGATCCTTCGGGACGGCCCTTTTCGTTTTCCCGCTACAGCATCCAACAAGGCATAACCCAGGCACTCCCACCCTAAGACCGGTTGCGAGATTCCTCCCATCCGGCTACCATGGTCACAAATGACCCTTCACAGCTATCCGATCAAGATCGAAAAAGAAGGCAAACACTACTACGCCTATAGCGAGGATTTTCCCGGCGTATACGGCACCGGAAAGTCTGTGGAAGCAGCCAAGAAGAGCATCCTCGAGGCCATGCGACTCTACATCGAGCAGTGTCGCAAAGCGCGCAAACCCATCCCCGCGGCCCGCACGGTATACACTGAGACGGTTACATTCGCGCTGGACTAATGGCCACTGTCCGAGATCTCTTGCATTTTCTCCAAGGGCGCGGGTATCGCAAGGTTCGCCAAGCCGGGTCCCACATCGTCCTGGAACACCCAGAGAGGCGCATGCTCGTCGTGCCCGTGCATCGCGGCGATCTTCCGAAGGGGAAGGGTTTGTTCCTGCGTATCTTGAAGGATGCCGGCTTCAGCCTCGAAGAGTTCCACAAGTCCTAAGCGGTTGTTATTTTCGCCGCGCAACCCTGGCGAAAGCCCGGAACTACCGTTCGGAGGCGCCTCAATGTACAAATCTCCGCGAAGCACCTGGCTGGCTCTTGCGGCAACGACCGTGCTGCTCGGCATTCCATTCGTCTCGTTCAATAGTGGCGCGGCTCCCACGCCGCGGCCGCAGGCGGCGAATATCGTGGCCTGCCGCGTCATGGAAGCGCACACGAGCGCCGAGCTGCGCGTCGTAACGGTGGTCTTTCATCAGAAGGACAAGAACGATGGCCCGCGCCTGGGCGCTCTGCTGGGTAAGCATTCCGGCACAACCGTCGAATTTCAAACCGCCGACGGCGTCTGGCACCGCGCCCAGGTCTTCCGCCTGAAGAGCTGCTTTGGCCGCGGCCTGTTGGTCTTCGCCGCGGGAGAAGCGCAGCTTGCCGAAAGAAGAGACTTCGGCCTGAAATTCCCCGCGGATTACTTCAGATGCCGCGCGGCTACGGAACCGGCGTCACCTTGCCTCCGGCGTTGAGGTATTCGCGCAGATTCTTGGGATCGTACTTGCTCAGCGGGTTCTTCTGCCGGTCCACCGCACTGCTCCCTGCGGATTCGTTGGGTTCCTTCCCCATAGGCCGGATGTAATCGCCAGCCAGGATCTTGTAAAACCACCTTTGTGAATCTTCCATCTTGCCAAGCGCGTCCGGCTTCACCATGGCGTTCAAGCGCGCGCGGTCAAACGCCAGCCCGCACGTTTCGGCCTTGTTCACCATCCACAGAAGCACCAGGTCGGACAGGCCGGTATTGGAGTAGCCGCCGCCTACGTTGGAGTGCACGCCGGCAAACCATATCTGTTCGAGCACCTGGCCGACGGCTTGCGGATGCTGCTTCCAGACGGCGGGCGCGAACGGCTTGCGCTTCTCGTCGATGGCGAGGGCTTGATAGGCGTTGTCTACCGACCGGCTGAGATCGAGGTCGTGAAATGTCCAGCGGGAGTTGATGAATCGGAACAACCCGCCGACGGGAATGCCCAGCGCACCCACGGTATCCCAAACGCCGATGAACTTCGCCCGGGGCTCGTGGGAAAAACTTTTCCGGAAAAGTTCCGATTCCACGGCGTCTGGATGCGATGCGTCGTCGCGTCGCCGGTAGAGCGCGTACGCATCGTCGAGCTTGCCGGCGTACTCGCGCTTCAGCAGGCCGCTATTGCGGACCAGCCCAAACGTGCTGCGCACCGTGTAGGCGCCGCGGCTGAAGCCGAAGAAGAACAGCTCGTCGCCGGGATCATAGTTTGCGATGAGGAAACGGTACGCAGCCAGGATCTTCTCCGAGATGCCCCACCCGAAGGCACCCCCGCGGATCCGGTCGAACGCGCCGGTGCCGACTCCCTTGTCGTAGAACAATCGTTGCTCGACGCCCCCGGAACCCGCAGGCGCCACGCACAGCGCAACCTTGGTGACATTACTTGGACTGAGCACTCCGCCCTGCATCTGGTCGGGTTTGCTCCAGGTCCCGTCGCAACAGATGACGATGCGCTTCACATTCCCTCCGCGTCGCCCGGGATACTCATGTGGCGCGAATCCTACCACACAACCCATCGCATATTTACTATGGAAAGACGATAGAAAATGGAGGACTTGGGCGGACAACGCCCAGCGGCCGGGGCTTTGCGGAGAGTCATCGCGATCGCTGGCGGCTGATGATATCATTGCCTGTTGGCGCAATGGCGTGAACGCCCTCCTGAAATTCGCTGGATTCTCTTGCCTCGCCCTCGTAATGTGCGCCTGCGGCTTCCTCACAGAAGCGCAGGCCGGCACGCTCGGCCCGCAGGAAAAACAGGACAAGAAGAAAGAGAAGGAGCCGGACATTCAAGACTGGAAGCCGGCGGTTTTTCCCGCGGACGCGATTGCTTACGGGGAAGCGCTCCACAAGGCAGCCCCTCCCGGAATCAAAGCGTGGTGCGAGGAATTCGCGCGCAAGGAAATGCCCCAGCGGCGCATTGATCCGCGTGAGACGATGGCCGCGGTGGACAAGCAATTCCCGAAGAACAGCAACGAGGCGCGGGACGCCGCCATCTATCTCATCGACTATCTCTCTTATCTCGATGAAGATTCAAACCAGCGGCGGCTCGTCGGCGAGATCCGCCGCATGGACGACGAAGCCAAAGGTATCGCGCTCAACATGCAGGCCATCGCGGAACAAGAGAACAACCGTGTCGCCCACGGCCGCACCGTGGGTCAGGAAGAAATGCTGCGCAACGACGCCAAGCTGCGGGAGATGGATCAGCAGATCAAAGAGATCGGCGAGCGGCGGAGGGAGCGAGTGAAAGGGCTGACGACGGCGCGCAAGCGGGCCGACGGCTACCTGAAGGTCCTCGACGTCACACACAAACGAATGAACGGAATCGAGCCCTCCGTCCTCCGCGAGTTCCAGTAAACCCCGGTTCCCTACTCCGGCGATTTCCCTTTCTCCAGAATCGCCATTGCCGGATCTCTTTCGACTTCACCGCAGCCGCTTGCCAGCGGCGAGCAGCGGCAGAGCTCTCTCAATGCGCGCGATGCGCGTCTCGGTTCGCTTGGCCTCTTCAATCCAGCGCACGTAGTCGCGTTGGTACGACGGTGCGAGCTTCTCGAAGCCCGCTTTCGCACGCGCATTCTTCGCCAGCGCCTTTTTGAAGTCTGCGGGCACCTCGACTTTGCGCGGCGCGGTATCGAGCTGCATCGTGACGCGCACGGGATCTCCCGGCCCGGCGCCCGAGCCCTGCTGCAAGTCCTTGTTGAACATCATGTTGTGATGGCCCTTGCCGTCGGGGAAAATCGAGGTGCGGTAAGGGAAGCCGTTCAGCGTGCCCTTCACCGCGACGCGCGCCCTGCTGCCGAATTGCTTTTCGATGTCGAAGGGAATCTTGAGGTACGCCCATGCGCCGCCCGGGCCGATGCTCTTTGGCCTGCCGGTGAACGTGAGCTTCTTCGTCGCGCCTGCCATGGCTAGCTCCTTCCGTGGCTATTGCACAAAGGTGGCCCGGGCGGGACCTCGAGACCCTGCATCCGCGCCAGCACCGCAGGGATATTCCGGGCGACGATTCGCTTCCAGCCGCTGCCCATGATCAGACTCACCATCAACGCCTTCACGCCGCGGAAGCCGGTGTGCTCAAGCACGAGCCGAGTGCCTTCCGCGACCGGCTCGAGCGTGATGCGCAGCACCGTGTCAATCGGCCCGCCGCGCCAGGTGTAGGCCAGCCGCCGCGGCGGGTCGAGCTCGATCACCTCGCAATACGTCTTGCCGTCCCAGCCGGGCTGCGGCTTCGAGCGGAACATGAACTTGTGGCCCAGCCGCGGCTCAAAATCATTTTCCATCAGCCACTGTGCGATGGCCTTGCTGTCGGTCAGCGCCCGCCAGACTTTTTCAATCGGGTGCGGATAGACAACTTCAAAACGAAGATCACGTTTCACGGTCAGGTCCTTCTACGGCGGCTCCTCGCCAGATCAGGCAGGCCGCTTCACAACCGCGGCCATGGCGAGACCCGTGATGCCCCAGCACACGACCGCGCCGGCCATGTGCGCCAGCGTGTAGTTGCAGGGGAAGCCGTACCAATTCCAGTAAGGCAGATCCGTGACCACAGTGGCGAACACCGCGATCAACACAACGACCATTGCTCGCGCGCCAAAGCTCGGCAGACCTCCGGCGGCCAGGCCGAGCAGCCAGGCGACGACAAACGCAGCAAGCGCGCCGATCCCGAACTGGACGGTCAGAAGTTTTCCAAATTTGAAATCCTCGCCACCTGGACGATAGATGAGAATCCCGGTCGGGCCGACACGGTATTTCTCATTCCATTTTTTCTCGGCCGCCTGCTTTTGTTCCTTGGTCATGCCCGGCGAAGTTTCCAGGCCCGGGAAGAAATAGAATCCAGGCGCCTGAATCGAACTGCGCATCACGGCGAGAACCGCTTCTTCGTTGGGGACATTTTGGACGCCGATTTCCCCAAGACCCGCCACCATGTGCCAGACACTGCTGACGAGAAAAATCACAATCGAGCCCACAACGCCGCCCAAGAGAATCCGCTTGCCCATGCTTTACCTCCTGCGAACTGTGGGATGAGATTTCACTTCTTGCGCTCCACAGGGCCGTGCTGCCGATCCAGGTATTCGCCGAGCGCCTTCAGCTTGCTGCGCCAGAAGCGCTCGTAGTGGGCCACCCAGTCGTACACCTCGCGTAGGCGCGCCGCGCGCAGCCGGTAGCGCCGCTCGCGCCCCACGCGCCGCACGCCCACGAGCCCCGCGCTGCGCAGAACGCGCAAGTGCTGCGAAATCGCCGGGCGCGTCATCGCGAAGGGCGCCGCCAAGCGGTTCACCGGCAGCTCGCCCTGGCCGAGCAGATCCATCAGCCGGCGCCGCGTGGGCTCGCTGATGGCCAAGAAGACATCGTGGTAACGCCTTGCCGAGCGGCTGCTGATCCTGCGCACGGCCCAGCATAATAGGTAAGCGTATGCTTACGTGTCAAGCACTATCTTCGGCGCGCCCTGGGTGTCACGGTTCACCGCTGGGATTCGGTGAAGACCGGGGGCTTGCGGTTCGGCGGCAGCAGCAGCCGGTAGGCATAGCCCTTCTTGCGCTCGGCAAAATCCTTCTTCGCGGCTTCGACGAGCGCCGGATTCCGCAGCAGGTCGAGCGCGGTCGCGGTCAGCGCCTTGGCCGCCACGACGATGGTCTTCTGCCCGATGGACATGCCCGCGCAGGCAACGTTCTGCCAGCTATGCCCGGGCGCGCCGACAGGCGCGGCAGTTACGGTCAGCGCACCGGTGGGCACGGCCCAGCTCACGTTGCCCACGTCGGTCGAAGCCAGTCCCTGACCGGGTTTTTCCGGCAGCGCCTCAATCGTCTCGGAGAGCGCCACATCGAAGCTGCGGCCGAGCGGCTCCTGCAACTTCCGTGCGAAGGCCTTCTCTTCGTCGGTGAATTTCGGCGCGCCGACCAGGCGCAGGTTGCGGTCGATGATCTCCGAGAGCGGGCGGTTGGGCAGGCGCTCGTGCGAATCGTCCTGGACGGTGATTTCCACCTCGGTGCGGCTCATCTGCGCAGCGCCTTTGGCGATCTGGGAAATCCACTGGAACATGTCTTCCACGTCGGCGTGCTTGTTTGCGCGAATGTAATACCAGGATTCGGCTTCGGGCGGCACCACGTTGGGCTGGCCGCCGCCGTTGGTAATGACGTAGTGAATGCGCGCGTCTTCCTTCACGTGCTCGCGCATGAAGTTCACGGCCACATCCATCAGCTCGACGCCGTCGAGCGCGCTGCGGCCCAGGTGCGGCGAAGCGGAAGCATGCGCCGCCAGGCCCTTGAACTTGAAGCGCACGTCCACGACGGCTTTGCTGTAATCGAAGCTCGCGGCGGTAACCGTGGCGGGATGCCAGCCGAGCAGCACGTCTACGTCGTCGAACAGGCCCGCCTCGAGCATGTAGTTCTTTCCGCCGATGGATTCTTCGGCGGGGGTGCCGTAGAAGCGCAGCGTGCCGGGGATGCCGCGCGCTTCCATGGCGCGCTTCACCGCAATCGCCGCGGTCGCGCTGGCCGTGCCGAAGAGGTTGTGCCCGCAGGCGTGGCCCGCGCCGCCTTCGACGAGCGCCGCGCGCACGGGCTCCGCCTTCTGCGAGACGCCGGGCAGCGCGTCGAATTCGCCGTAGATGGCGATCACGGGCTTGCCGCTGCCGTAGGTGGCGACGAACGCCGTGGGCAGGCCTGCGACGCCGCGCTCCACGCGGAAGCCGTTGCTCTCCAGGTACGCGGCCAGCTCGCGGCTGGATTTGAACTCGCGCAGAGCAAGCTCAGCGTTGTTCCAGATGTTCAGGCTGACCTTGCGGATCGCCGCAGCGTTTTCGTCCACCCAGCGGAACGCGACCTCTTTATCGGGATCCACCGGCGCCGGCGCGGGAATGGCCAGCAGAAGAATGGCGAGGGCAGCAACGACGGCTTTCATGGGTCACCTCGGGAAGGGCGAATGCGGCGCGCATCTTAGGCCGCGCCCACGGACAAGTCAACGGAGCGACGCGCTGCCCGCCGGGGTGACAAAAACAAAGCCGCCCAGGAAGCGGGTTCCCGGGCGGACGATTTCCGTTTTCGTTATTCGCCTAATTCACTTTTTCGTCGGATTCGATTTTGCCGTCGCGGATGTGGATGATGCGGTGGGCGTGCGCGGCGATATCGCGCTCGTGGGTGACCAAAATGATGGTGTTGCCCTGCTTGTGCAGCCGGTCGAAGACAGCCATGATTTCTTCGCCTGTCTGACTGTCCAAGTTGCCGGTGGGCTCGTCGGCCAGCAGGATTGAGGGTGAGTTGACGAGCGCCCGCGCGATGGCCACGCGCTGCCGCTGGCCGCCGGAAAGCTCGTTCGGTTTGAACATCATGCGGTCGGTCAGGTCTACCGAGGCGAGCGCTTTCTTCGCGCGCGTGAGTCGCTCTTCGGCGGGCGTGCCGTTGTAAATCAGCGGCAGCTCGACGTTGTGCAGCGAAGTGGCGCGCGGCAGCAGGTTAAACGTCTGGAAGACGAAGCCGATTTCCTTGTTGCGGATGTAGGCCAGCTCGTCGTCATCGAGCTCGCTCACCAGGCGCCCGGCGAGCCAGTACTTCCCCGAAGACGGCGTATCCAGGCAGCCGATCAGGTTCATCAGCGTGGATTTGCCGGACCCTGAAGGCCCCATGATGGCCACGTACTCGCCCTTGCGGAGCTCCACATCCACACCGCGCAGCGCGTGCACCTGCTCGGAGCCCATCTCGTAGGTCTTCCACAGGCTTTCTGTCTTGATGACGACGCCGCGGTCTACGAGTTCCTGGCTGAACGATCCCGACGTCATGGCGTCCACAGGCATACCGGCTCCTTGCGAATTAGACGCGCCCTAACTGTTTTCGTCTTGCGACTTCTTCTGCGGGCTCTTGTTGTCCACTTTGACGGGCGTTTCCGGCCGCAGTGTGCGGAGCGCCTTGTAGCTGCCGGTCACGATTTCGTCGCCTTCTTTCAGGCCGGTCGTGATCTCGATATCGGTGATGCCGGTGACGCCGGTTTCCACGGGCGTGAAGATGGCCTTATTGCCCCGGATGATGAACACGCCCTGGATTTCATCTTTCTTGGGGTCGCCGCTCGCGGAAGGCTTGGTGGCGGCCAGCGTAATGCTCGCGCTGCCATTTTTCCCGGGTTGCTTCGCCGCTGCTTCCAGATCCTTGCGCGAGCGCACGGCCAGCGCCTGGATGGGGATGGCCACAGCGTTCTTCTTCTCCGCGGTCTTGATTTTGGCCGTGCTCGAAAGCCCCGGGCGCAGGCTGGTGGGCGGATTATCGAGCGTCACCACCACCTTAAAATCCTTGGCCTCCTGGTTGCTCGCGGTGGTCTGCGTAGTGGCCAGGCCCGAAGTGCGCAGCACGGCCTGCGTACCGACCTCGGTGACGTGCCCCTTGAAGTTCTTACCGGGGATGGCGTCAATCGTCACGTCGGCTTCCTGGCCGCTGCGGACGTTGACGATGTCGGTCTCGTCCACCTTCACTTCGGCGGTGACGACGGACATATCGGAGATCGTCATCAGGTAGCTGCCGGGCGAGTTCTGGATGCCCATGACTACGTTCTCGCCGACGCGGACGGCGATGTAGGTGACCACGCCGTTGATCGGCGCGGTGTACGTGGTCTTGCGCAGCACGTCCTTCGCGCGCTTCAGCATCGCCCCCCCCTGCGCAAGCACCCAGCGGCCATAGTCCAGTTCGGCGCGCCTCTGCTGCTGCAGAGCTTTCTTCTGCTCGACCTTGGCGGTGTCACTGTCAAAGGTAGCCTTGCGCGCTTCGTAGTCGGACTTGGGGATCAAGCCGTCCTTGAGCAGCTCCTGGCCGCGCTCCCAGTCAAGTCTTGCCTTCTCGAGGTCGGCGTTGGCCTGCGCCAACTCTGCTTGCGCCGACTGGAAGGCAGACTCGCCGCCTCTCAGGGTCGCCTCGCCCGAGGAGAGCGACGCGAACTGCGCCTCCACGTCCGCTGTCGGCTGGATGTTTTCCAGCCGCAGCAGGATGTCGCCGCGATTTACGTGGTCGCCCTCTTTCACGACGATGTCGGTGATCTTGCCGAAGCCTTCTCCCAGAACGTTCGTGTAGGTCTTCGGGCGGACTTCACCCGAGGCAGTCACCTGCGTGGTCAGATCCTGCCGGCCCACCTTGGCGGTCTGCACAGTGACCACACCCTTGTTCGCCTGCTTGACGCTGAACAGCACGATCCCGCCCCCGACCACCAGGGCGCCCACACCGATGCTTACTTTCTTCCAAGTCTTCATGAGGCGATTCCTCTTCGTCGAATCCTGCAGGCCCAACCGTCCCTCTTATCTGTACGGTCGGACAAGCTAAAAAGTTTCCGCCAAAACTCCTATTCCCCCCAGGGCGAAAGCAGGCGGTATCAGGGGAAGCCCTTCGGCACGCTTAGGGCAAGCGAAACTCCCGCCACGGCCGGACCAGCCTTAGAGCGGAGGGTGCTACCCGTTCGGCGTTCCTTTTCATCTGGGAAATTGTAAGGGCTTTTGGCTGAAAAGAAAAGCGCTTCCGGGCGCATAGCGCCGACCTTCGGCACTGGACCAAATTGTGCGTCGCCCTTGGGCACGCGCACTTCGTTCTCCGATTTTTCCACTGTTGGACACGGGGGGGTACCCCCCAGGTTTTTTGCAAACACTGATTCCAAAGGAGATGAGACCCACGTACTTTGTAATGCGCGCATTCCAAGGCACTTGCAGGGCCGATTCTTTTGCGTTCTTGCCGCGCATTTGCTCATTCCAAAGAGCTTAAGACCCGAACTCTTGCGTTTCGGCGCTCGCCTCCGCGGGCGGGCCCCGCCCAGGCGGGCAAGCCCCGCCAAAGGGCTGGCGGGCGGGCCGGCACAACTCGCCAGAGTGCGGCGTAGTTCGACAGAATCCGTCGCAATCTGACGACCTGACGACCCTCGCAGGGGCCGCCCACAAGGACGGCGGGCCATGCCTACTCCATTCTAGCGCAGCGGTGAGGATCAGAGAAAAATGGGGTGTATTCGGACGTGCCGAGGGCGGGTAACCGCAAGAAAACTCAGGGCGAAGGGGAGTGAACAACGAAGTGGACAAGAGTGTGGACAATGAACCTTCCCACCCTTCTCGCTAAGTGCGCGAGAGGGATGGGGCAACCGGCCCGAACGCCCGTAGCTTGATCTAACATTATGTCTTGCTGACGTAGGCATGGCTTCTCTCATCTCAGCTACTAGACTGGCCCCAATTGCTTTTCCCAGAAATCGAACACTTGACGGGCGAGTTCCGGAACTTCAATGGAGTTGCCGAGCGCAAGGGCAGCTCCGCCCTTTAGTTCCACCACTGAACGCTGCACGTCAAAAGCCTCTTCCTGGAAGGCGTTCCTCTGAAAAGCACCTTTGGCCTCAGTATCCTCAACGGAATCATGCCGCTTGGGATCGACCACGAAATGCTTTGCACCGTTTGCGATGTGCGAACACACCCGCAGCAGAAGCTCACGTCGCACCTGAGTCTTCGGTACAGGCCAAGTGCTCGGCAGCCAATCGATCATGTGATGGGCTGTGACGAAGAAGTCAAAAGCAGCGTAAGTGTCGGTTGGAGATTGCGCGATTCTTTGGTAGTCGTGCCGCAGCTTCCGAAGCAAGTCTTGCGGAGTCCGCAACTCGAAAAAGCCTGCGTAGGCAGCCATCATGCCTCCTTCTGCACTCACCGACTGCCAGGACTTATCGTAACTAATCGTTTGGCTCAACCCACACGCCTTCGATATCGGCAACGGCGTCTGGAATTTCGATGGCTTTGACGTCTCCGCTGCCGCAGTGTTCACACGCGACCTCGTTCATGTTCACCTTGTCGAACTGGCGGGTGGCCCACCTTTCTGAGTGTAATCGAGAAGATAATTTCAATCAGCTTAAATTGGAGGGTGCCCCTCGGGGTTCCTACTGGAATCAAGGACTCTGCTCACTGGACGCGTTCGGGTGGGCCACCCGCCCAGTCGCATTGCTCTCAGGCGATGGCTGCGAACGCAAGAATCCAACGTCGGACGATCTCCCGTGCTTCCTCCAGCTCAGCGACGCTGGCAAGCCGGCGGCCAGATGGATGCTTGCCCCGATGACGCCCCTGTTCTAGCGGTTCAACATTCGCGAGGGAGCCGATCCGTTTCCACTCCGTTTTGCTGATGTCCAGCGCCTCCTGAGCGGTCTGCTCGCTGCCGTAATGTTGCGAAAGAGCGTCGCGGATTTCATAAACGTGCACGAGCTCGTTCTCGGGATCAGTGACGGACCGCGTAAAGCTCGCCAACAGACTTTGGAGCGTCGGCGACTGTGTAGCCTTGGCTGCCACGGAATCCAAGATTGCGGTATGCTGCGCGATCCGTTCAGTCTTCGTGTCCCGAACGATGTTGCCAGCCGCGTCCCGGACAACGATGTCGACCTGGTCGGCAACTGTGAGGACCGCCGCACACTCAACCCGGATTGCCACGTTTTTCCGGTCAGCCGCATGCTGGTAAACTACAGGCCCCCGGAGATCGTACCTGCGATGTACCTGAAGCTGTCTAACGATGAAAACGGTCGTAAGGAACGTCTGAATGCGCTCCTCAAGCTGCGGCATTACGGGATCCTGCGCGACCCCGAGAGTCGCGATGGCTTTGCCACCGTCAACCAGGAGGTGGTACTTGCTGTCGGCGTGCCGATACGGTGTCTCAAAGAAGTCGGTCGGCTGGTACGTCCATTCGAGCTCGGTGCGTTCCGGAGTCACTGATGTCCTCTCCATGTGGCTAACTCTTGTTTACGCCGACCCGCCTAAACTGCCATGGCGGGCGGCCCGCCAGGGCGGGCACCCCCACGATTGCGTCCGGTATATTACCTAATCTTCTAAGCCGGACATTCTTAAAACGGCCGGGGGGCCTCGCCTAGTCCATCGCGGCCCGCGCCGCGCCACCGCCTCCCCAAACAATTGCAATGCCAATGAGGAAGCCAAAGTTGTACCAGCCGCCGCTGTTGTGGACTTCATAGACGCTAACCTTGTCGCTGAAGAGAGAAATGACGAAACTGATGAGCAAGATCAGGCCGTGCCACAATCCAAGCCAGAAGCCGGCAACTGAGCCGTCTGCGTCAGGGGTATCTTTGAGATGGTTCGGCCCGGCGGCGCAACCGGCCAGCAAACAGACGCCGAGCAGCAGAAGGAATCCAGCGAAAAACAGTGTCGGTTTTTTCATGGAATTCCTCTCGGTGACGGTACAAAGATTGGATCACCACAGCGGATGCTCCCAGAACCAGCGCACGCCCCTAATCAGCGCCCAAAGAAACAGTCCCACTGCTACCAGCGCAGCGACGATGAGGAAAAGCCAGCGTAGGAATCTTCCTATCCTCGGTAGCCACCGGATGTGCCAGTTGTACGGCCTACAGCCGGGACACTCGCACTCCGCGTGATGCTTCCGCGTGTCGAATCGAAAGCATAGGGGATGACGATCCTGCCCATAGCCGTGCTTGCAGAGGTTTTGTTGCCGATATACTTGCGCGGCCCACTCTTGATCCTCGCAGACTCTTTCCCCGAAACCGAAGTCGGCATAGTACACGCCGTTGCTGAGTTTGATGCCGGGGGTCTTGTCGAGGTCGGCCATTTGGACTGTACCCTATTTTGTGCCCACCACCATTCCATACCAAGTACGATTGTGTGAAGACTCTTTGCCGGAACCCGCCCCCCTAGAACGCGCAAGGTGTATCCCCAATCTTTATCCATACCAATCTGTGTAAGTCGTTGATTTCTTGTGCGGGGAGTCCTTAGTGGCTGGCGGAGAGGCGCAGGCGTTCGACGAGTGCGCGGGCGCGCTGGCGGGCGATTTCGACGACGCGGGGATCGTCGGCGATCTTCTGGAGCACAGGCAGCAGGCGCTCGGGCTCGGGGAGGAGCTTGTGGTTCAAGTCGCTCTCGAACTGGCATCCCTCGTTGGTAAGGGTGGGAACCTGTTTCCCAGGGGGCACCTCGCGTATCACCCCGGGCAACCCGAGGGCCTTGCCCGGATTCTGAGGGTATATCGGGGATCGGTCGGCCGGGGGATTCTCCAATTGACGCCTGGATGCAAGGGGGATAGAATTTCACTTCCAAAGCGGGGAGAGGTGTCTTTCATGAGGCGTGGAGCCGCATTTCTACTTTCCGCAGTACTTATCGGCGGGACTGTGCCGAATCCCGCCTTCGCACAAGCCCAACAGGAAAAACAGGATACTTCCGCCAAGCCGCAAACCAAAAAGGACCTCCGCAAGGCGTACAAGGAACTCGAATACACCTACAAGCAGTGGCTGAACGAAGAGGTCCAGTACATCATCACGGACGAAGAGCGCCAGGCTTTCCTGAGGCTTTCGACCAACGAAGAGCGCGAACAGTTTATCGAGCAATTCTGGCTGCGGCGCGACCCGACGCCGGACACGGTGGAAAACGAATTCAAGGAAGAACACTACCGGCGCATCGCTTACGCCAACGAGCACTTTGCCTCCGGCAAGCCTGGTTGGAGGACGGACCGCGGGCGGATCTACATCATCTGGGGCCCGGCGGACGAGATCGAAACGCACCCGAGCGGCGGCTCCTACCAGCGGCCTTTCGAAGAGGGTGGCGGCAGCACGTCCACCTTCCCGTTCGAGAAGTGGCGCTATCGCTACCTGGAAAACATCGGCAACGAAGTGATCCTCGAATTCGTGGACCCCACCAGCTCCGGCGAGTATCGCCTGACGATGGACCCCTCGGAAAAAGACGCGCTGCTGCACGTGCCCGGGGCGGGCCTGAGCGAGCTCGAATCCATGGGGATGGCGAGCAAGACCGACCGGTTCAACCGCACGGACGGCACGAACCTGCCGCGCACGCTTGGCGGGCAGCCCGCCAGCATGAATGAATTCGACCGCATGGAGCAATACTACAAGGTACAGAAAGCGCCCCCGGTGAAGTTCAAGGATCTGGCAGAAGTGGTCAGCGCGCGCATCGTGCGCAACCAGATGAAGTTTGACTACCGCTTCGACTTCCTGCGCGTGGCCGGCGACACGGTCCTGGTGCCCATCACGATCCAGCTGCCGAATCGCCAGTTGACCTTCCAGAACAAAGACGGCGTGCAGTCGGCCGCGCTGAACCTCTACGCGCGCATCAGCACGCTGACCGGACGCACCGTGCAGACGTTTGAGGACGTGATCGCGCGCGATTTTCCGGAATCGCTGTTTGCGCAATCGCTCAAAGGTTATTCCATCTACCAGAAGGCCGTACCGCTGCGCCCGGGGCTCTACCGGCTGGATATCGTGATCAAGGACGTGCAGAGCGGCAACGTGGGCGTGGTGAATGTGCGGCTGGCTGTGCCGCGCTATGACGAGGACAAGCTGGAAGCGAGCACGTTGATCCTGGCGGACCAGATCGAGCGCGTCCCGGCGAAGCAGGTGGGCCTTGGCCAGTTCGTCATCGGCTCCAGCAAAGTGCGCCCGAAGATGACGGCCGAATTCACGCCGCAGGACAAACTCGGCATCTTCCTCCAGGTATACAACCTGAAGGTGGACGAGACTTCGCACAGGTCCAGCGCCTCGGTGGAATACCACCTGCGCCGCGAAGGCGACCCGAAGGACGTCTTCACGCTGAACGAGACCAGCCAGCAGCTCAACCAGAATGGCGAACAGCTCACCCTTGAAAAACTGGTGTCGCTTGCCAATCTGCAGCCGGGGCGGTATAAACTGGAAATCCAGGCAACCGATCAGCTCAGCAAGCAGACCATTTCCCGTTCGGCGGAGTTCACCCTGAAGCCTGCGGCCGAGCAGCCAAAGACCGCGGCTCAAACCACGCCCGGGAGGTAACGCGCTGTGATGGCTCGACGAATCGGGGCCCTGCTCGGCGTACTTGGGGTTGCCCTACTGGCCGCGGCTTCGGCGCATGCCGAGCCAAGCGCCTACGGCAAACTTTCCGGCGTCGTCGTGGACCCTGCGGGCACGCCGCAGATGGGCGCCACCATTCTGGTGCTCGCGGAGGGCGCGAGCAACGCCACAACGCTGGAGTCGCTCACCAACCAGCACGGGCTTTTCTCGATGGAGCGCCTGCGCCCGGGACTCTACTCGGTGCGCGTCACGCTGGCGGGGTTTCTGCCCACCATCGAGCGGCACGTCCGCATCAGCCCGTCCATCACTACCCTGCTGAAGATCGAGATGGATTCGGCCTTCGCGTCGTTTGACCGCCTGCGCCGCCACCCGCAAGCCACGACGGATTCCGACGATTGGAAGTGGGTGCTGCGCACTTCAGCCGCCACGCGCCCGGTGCTGCAATGGCAGGATGGCGAAGTGACAACCACGGCGGACGCGCGGTCTGAAGGCCCGCGCCAGCGGCAGGCGCGCGGGCGCGTCGAGCTGACGAGCGGCTCCACGCACCGCGGCTCGATCTCCAACCTCTCCGATGCCGCTGCCACCGGGTTTTCCTATGACCAGCACGTGGGCCGCACCGGCCGCCTGCTGCTCGCGGGGCAGATGAGCTACGAGCGCTCCGCCGCCGCCGGCATTGCCACGGTGTGGATGCCCTCGGGTGAGGACGGCGACGGCCCGCAAACGACTTTGGTGATGCGCCAGGCGAAGCTGGGTCCCGATGGACAGACGTTCCGCGGCCTGCGCCTGCAGCATGCAAGCCAGTTGGCATTGGGCGAGCGTTTCGAGTTGCGCTACGGCGCCGAGTATATCCTCATGGGCCTGGGTTCTTCGGTCTCTTCGGTGCGGCCGCGTGTGAGCCTGGACGCCCGCGTGTCTCCCAACTGGACAGCTTCTCTGCTGATGGCTGCTCTGCCGCCGAACGTCGCCGAAGACCTGCAGACGGGCGCGTTGCAATCGGCTCTGGGTGAACTCGACGCTTTTCCGGCGCTGCTCTGGCGAAACGGCCACCCGGTGCTTGAGGGGGGCTGGCACGAAGAGTTGCGCGTGGAGCGCAAGCTCGGAGCGCACGACACGCTCCAGGCCGCAGCCTTTCATGACCGTGCGCGGCACGTGGCTGTCTTTGGCCGCGGCGGCGTCTCGGGCGCTGACTTTCTGCGGGATCCTTTCTCCGACGGCTTTCTCTATGACGGCGGGTCGGCGAACTCCTGGGGCACGCGCATCGTCTACCGGCACAAATTCTCGGATGACCTGGAAGTGGCTGCGGTTTACGCCTGGGCCGGAGCGCTCGCGCTCGACGACGTGGCGGCGAGCCTCGCGCTGCGCGACGCCTTCGAGACGCGCTATCGGCACAGCCTCGCGACCCGCGTAACCGCCAAGGCGCCGAAGCTCGGCACGCGCGTCGCGGCCAGCTACAAGTGGGTGAATGGCGACGTGGTTTCGCGCCAGGACCCCTTCGGCGAGGCAGCGTTCCTGCTCGATCCCAATTTCAATCTCAGCATCCGCCAGCCCCTGCCCAGCTTCGGATTCACAGGCCGATGGGAAGCGATGGCGGACTTCCGCAACATGCTGGCCCAGGGCTATGTCCCCGTCAGCTCCCCGGATGGGCGGGTGGTGCTGGTTCCCGCCATGAGGTCGTTCCGCGGTGGGCTGAGTTTCCAGTTCTAGGAGAACCTCCGCAGGGTTACCGAAATTCGGACATGGCCTTCCAAAACAGGTATCTATGGCTTTCTGGCGCACTGCGTGGAAAATATAAGTCTTATTTTCAACATGATGCAGAAAACTGAAAGTCATATCTTCTGGAAACAGACGTGCTGCATAATGGGGTAAGTCGGTTCCCGTAGGTCGAGGACTGCCGCGATGAACGATAGCCTTAGGATGCGGCTGGGCGCAGTTACGCTGGCACTGCTGACGCTGGCGGCTGTAGTTTTTTGCGCTCTCAACTTCCGGCAGCGCACGGAATACGGAACCCCCGACGACGGCATCTCCTGGCTCGACACGGCCCAGGGAATCCAGGCATGGCACGTGGCCCCGGATTCGCCGGCGGCCAAAGCCGGAATCCGCGAAGGCGATTACGTCACGGCCATCAACGACGTAAGAGTCCGGCGGGCCGTGCAGGTGACGCAGCGGTTGTGGAGGCTGGGGGTTTGGACGCAGGCGCGCTACACGATCCTCCGCAACGGCCACGAATTCGAGACGCCGCTCGTAACCGCGCCCACCGAGAAACCTTCTTCGATTGAAAACTACTTGCGCGTAGTCGGCCTGCTGTACCTTTTCATCGGACTGTTCATCTTTGCGCGCCGCTGGAACGCCTCGCGCGCGATCCATTTCTACGTCTTCTGCCTGGTCTCGTTCATCTTTTACTCGTTCCACTACAGCGGAAAGCTGAACCCATTCGACTGGACCATCTACTGGGGCAATATCGCGGCGCGGCTGCTGCAGCCGGCGCTGCTGCTGCACTTCGCGTTGGTCTTCCCGGAACGCAGCGGGCTGCCGCGCCGGCGCTACCTGGCATCGCTCGCGGCGGTCTATGGGCTGCCAGCGCTGCTCTTGCTGATGCACATCAGCGTGGCCACGCAGGCGCTGGGCTTTGTGCCCTGGCTGGGCGCGCGCGTGATGCTCGACCAGCTCGAGCTGGGCTACCTGGGATTGTACTTCCTCGGTGCCGCGCTGATTTTCCTGCGCAGCTACCGGCGCGCACCGAGCGGCGTGTTGCGGCAGCAGCTGAAGTGGGTGACCGGCGGCACGTTCGCCGGCATCCTGCCTTTCCTGCTGCTCTACATCGTTCCGTTCTTCCTGGGCGCGGCGCTGCGGCCATGGATGAAGTTCTCGGCCGTTTCGCTGGCGCTGATCCCGCTGTGCTTCGGCTACGCCGTCATCCGCTACCGGCTGATGGACGTGGACATCATCTTCAAGCGCGGCTTGGCCTACACGGTGGCGACGGCGGGCGTCGTCGCGGTGTACTTCGCGTTCGTCGCGCTGATCGGCGAGCTCTTCCACACGGCCTGGCCGACGGGCACGGCCGGGGGCGTGATCGCCATTGTCGTCGCCGCGTTTCTCTTCCAGCCGCTCCGCGACGGCGTGCAGGCGCGTCTGGACCGCTTTTTTTACCGCGACCGCTTCGATTACCGGCGCACGCTGATTGAATTCGGCCGCACGCTCACCAACGAAGTCCACCTGGAGCCGATGCTCGGCTCGGTGATGGACCGCATCTCGCAGACGCTGCTCGTGGATCGCCTGGCCGTCTTTCTGGCGGAACCCGGAGAGCCGGGCCGGGTGCGGCTGGCGCGCTCGATGGGCATCCGCTTTGCCGAATCGCTCGATCTGGGCTTCCTGGACACCGAAGGCCCGGCGTTTTCGCGCGGCTATCTTTTCTTTGAATCCTCGCGCGCCGCAAATGTTTCCGATTCCGCGCGCCGCTCGCTCGAGCAGCTCGACCTGAACTACTTCATCCCCTGCCGCATCCACGATCGCACCGTTGCCGTGCTCGGCCTGGGCAAGACGGTCGACGGCGACTTCCTGTCGAGCGAAGACATGGAGCTGCTCTTCACCATCGCCGGCTACGTGGCCATCGCCGTGGACAACGCGCGGCTGTACAGCTCGCTCGAGCAGAAGGCCGTGCAGATCGAGCGGCTGAAGGACTTCAGCGAGAACATCGTCGAATCGCTCAACGTCGGCGTGCTCGCCGTGGACCTCGAGGGCCGCATCGAGTCCTGGAACACGCAGCTCGAGCAGTTGATCGGGGTGTCCCGGGCGGATGCGGTGGGGCACAAGCTCGAAGAGGTTCTGCCCGCGGACCTGGTAGGCGAGCTTGCCGGGGGTGTCGGCGCCGAACACGTCACGAGCATCTACAAGTTCCATCTGCGCAACCGCGCCGCACGGCAGTTGGTGGTGAACGTCTCGATCGCGCCGCTCGTGGGCAAGGAAGGCGACCGCATCGGCCGCCTGATCCTGATGGAAGACATTACGCAGCGCGTGCGCCTGGAAGAGCAGCTCATCCAGAACGAGAAGCTCACGTCGCTCGGCTTGCTCGCCGCGGGCGTGGCGCACGAAGTGAATACGCCGCTCGCCGTGATCTCGAACTACATCCAGATGCTCGCCAAGCAGCTGCCGGCCGACGACCCGCGTCACAAGATGATTGACAAGATCGTGAAGCAGACGTTCCGGGCGAGCGAGATCGTCAACAACCTGCTGAACTTCTCGCGCACCGGCGCCGCCGAGTTCACCGAAGTGGACGTGAACGCGGTGCTGGAAGAGACGCTTTCGCTCGTCACGCACCCGTTCCGCACGGCGCGGGTCGGCGTGATCCGCACGTTCCAGAGCGACCTGCCGCGGGTGCTGGGCTCGACGAACCGGCTGCAGCAGGTCTTCCTGAATCTGTTCATGAATGCGCGCGACGCCATGCCGGAAGGCGGGATGCTGGAAGTGCGCACCACGTCGAGCAACGGCACCGTGGAAGTGGAAGTCACCGATACCGGCGCCGGCATTTCGCGCGAAAACCTGAATCGCATTTTCGATCCGTTCTTCACGACGAAGGCTTCCGGGCGCGGCACGGGTCTGGGCCTTTCGGTCAGCTACGGCATCATCAAGGAGCACGCCGGCCGGATCGACGTCCGCTCGACGCCCGGCAAGGGCACTTCCTTCCGTCTGGAATTCCCTGTGGCCAGGAAAGCAGTGAATGTCTAAAGGCACGATTCTCGTCGTTGACGACGAAGCTGAAATCCGCGAAGGGCTGGAACTGCTGCTTGTCTCCGAAGGCTACGGCGTCACGAGCGTGGAAACCGGCGAGGCCGGCCTCGCCAAACTCGAAGAAGAACCCTTTGATCTCTGCCTGCTCGACGTCAGCCTGCCCGACCGGAACGGCCTTGACCTGCTGAAGGAAATCCGGCGGCGCGATCCCTACCTTTCCGTGGTGCTCATCACGGCCTACGGCTCGATTGATATGGCCCGCGCAGCGTTCAAGAGCGGCGCGCAGGACTACATCACCAAGCCGTGGTCGAACGACGAGGTGCTCGCGCAGGTGGCGCAGGCCGTCGAAGGCCGGCGGCTGCGCGAAGAGAACGTCCAGCTGAAGCGCGCGCTGAAGCAGCGCTACAACTTCCCGAACATCATCGGCAAGAGCGAAAACATGCTGAGCCTGCTCGACCTGGTCGCGCAGGTGGCGCCCTCGCGCTCGACCGTGCTCATTTCCGGCGAGAGCGGCACGGGCAAGGAGCTGATCGCCAAGGCTATCCATTCCGCCTCTACGCGCGCCGAGAAGGCGTTCGTGCCGGTGAACACCGGCTCGATCCCCGTGGACCTGCTCGAATCGCAGCTCTTCGGCCACATCAAGGGCGCATTCACGAGCGCCGTGGCCTCGAAGAAGGGCCTGTTCGAAGTCGCCGACCAAGGCACGATTTTCTTCGACGAAATTTCCACCATCGGCCCGGAGACGCAGGCCAAGCTGCTGCGCGTGATCCAGGAACGCGAGTTCATGCGACTGGGCGGCACGGACACGATCAAGGTGGACGTGCGCATCCTGGCCGCCTCGAACTTGGACCTTTCGCGGCTGGTGCGCGACGGCCGCTTCCGCGAGGACCTCTACCATCGCCTCAACGTCATCGGCATACACCTGCCACCGCTGCGCGAGCGCAAGGAAGACATTCCGCTGCTCCTCCAGCATTTCCTCGAGCGCTTCGCGAAGGAGAACAACAAGCCGCAGCGGCGCTTCCTGCATGGGGCGATGAAACTGCTGATGGATTACGACTGGCCGGGGAACATCCGCGAGCTCGAAAACGCGGTCGAGCGCGCCGTCGTGCTCTCCACGCAGGAGCAGATGGAAGGCGACTTGCTCCCCGAAAACATCCGCACGAAGGAAATCGTCAAGGGCGTGCGGCTGCAACTGGCCGAGTTCATGCCGCCGCTGCCCGGCGAGCCCGGCGCGCGCACGGCCGCGGACAATCCCGCGCCGTCGCTGTTTCAAATCATGGAAGAAGTGGAGCGGCGCATCATCGTGGACATGCTCGAGCGCACGAACTGGAACCAGACCGAAGCTGCTGAGCGCTTCCAGATTCCGCTCTCCACCCTCAACCAGAAGATCAAGCGCCTCGGCATCGAAGTTCGCCGGCGCACCTCCACGCGCGCTGCCGATCCCGTCCCTCAATCCGCCGGCAAGTAACCGTAGGTTAACCTTCGGCTCTGCAACCGCGCGCGAATCCTTGTTCTTATTTGCTGATGGCTGTCTGCTTCTCTTCGGTGGGCGGCGTGTAGTTCGGCGGGAGGAGCGTGGTGGTGAGGTCGGCGTTCGCAAGGTTTACGCCCGTCAGATCGGTCTCGCGCAGGATCGTCACGTTCAAGTCGGCACCCGCAAAGTCTGCGCCGCGCACGTTGGCGCCGCGGAAGTTCGCATTGCGCAGGTTTGCGCGGTGAAAGATCACGTTGCTCATCTCGCAGCGGAAGAACTCTATGCCGCTCGCCTGGGCTTCGGTCAGATCCGCGCCGGGCAGGACCGCGTCGGTCATATCCGCACTCCGCAGGTCCACGCTGCGCAGGTTCGCTCCGGAAAGGTCGGCGCGCACGAGTTTCGCCCAGCGCAGATTGGCGCCTTCGAGCCTTGCGCCTTTCAGGATGCCATCGGTCAGGTTCGCTTTGCTCAGGTCCGCGCGAGACAGGTCGGCGCCGGAGAGATCCGCCCGCACGCCGCCTGGCTCGCGCCGGAAGAATTTCAGATGTGCTTCGAGAATCTCACTGAGGCGCTTGCCATTGTGGCGGATCCGGCTCGGGCTTCGCAGTCCTCTCGAAAACAACCCCATGGCTCTCCCCTGGCGCACGATTCGCGCCGGACCAGCTTGAAGGTTTCTATTCTATCGAAGGAGAAGCCCGCTGCCTACTTCTCAAGACAAATCCGCCGCCCGGCGCGCAGAGGGAGCGTCAGACGCCGCGAGTTTGTGGTAAGGTCTGCGGGAGATGCAACTTCTTGAAAAGCTGAAGAACCGCGCGCGGGCGCATCCGCAGCACATTGTCTTGCCCGAAGGCGAAGACCGCCGCGCCATTGCGGCCGCGGCGCGCGTTACCCGCGAAGGCTACGCCAAAATTACGCTGCTCGGCCGCGCGAAAATCATACAGGCCGCGGCGGAGGAGCTTGGCGCGAAGCTCGATGGCATCAACCTGCTCGATCCCGCGGCGAGTGCGTCGCTCGAAAAATACGCGCAGATCTATTTCGAGCGGCGGCGCGCCCGCGGCGCAACACTCGAAGAAGCGCGCGCGACGGCGCAGCGGCCGCTCTACTTCGCCGCGCTGATGGTGGCCGCGGGTGATGCCGACGGCACCGTGGGCGGCGCCACCAATCCCACGGCGGAAACCGTGCGTGCGGCGCTCCACGCGATCGGCCTGGCGCCGCAATACAAGCTCGTCTCGGGCTTTTTCCTGATGGTCGTGCCGCGGCCCGAATTCGGCGCCGGCGGCGCGCTGCTCTTTGCCGATTGCGGCGTCGTGCCCGACCCGTCGGCGCAGGAGTTGGCCGAAATCGCGCTGGCGACCGCGGACAATGCGCGTGTGTTCCTTGAAACGGAGCCGCGCGTGGCCCTGCTTTCGTTTTCAACGAAGGGCTCGGCCGAGCACCCGCGCGTTACGAAAGTGCGCGAGGCGCTGCGCATCCTGAAGGCGCGTGCGCCTGACCTCGCCGCCGATGGCGAACTCCAGGCCGACGCAGCGCTGGTGCCGGCGGTGGGCGCGAGCAAGGCGCCCGGCTCGCCGGTCGCGGGCCGCGCCAACGTGCTCATCTTCCCCGACCTGGATTCGGGCAACATCGCCTACAAGCTGGTCGAACGCACTGCAGGCGCGCAGGCGCTCGGCCCCATCCTCCAGGGACTCGACCGCCCGGCTAATGACCTTTCGCGCGGCTGCTCGGCGGACGACATCGCGGACGTGGTGGCCATCACCGCCCTACAGGCCATCGCGCGCAGAGCGGCCCGCGCCGGCGGCGCCTGACCGGGTTTGCAACCACAGATCCTTCGACTTCGCTCAGGACAAGTAAACACAGATGAACGCGGATAGAACTTCACGACATGCAATTCAATCCCGGAGGTTTTTTCTCCTATCTGTGTTTATCAGTGTTCATCTGTCGTTTTTTCCGGGATTTGCGCCGGCGCAGGAGGGTGCGCGGGACGTGGTCGCCAACCTCGCCGCAGGGCGCGTGGTCATCGGCGTTGCGGAAGGCGGCATCGTCATCGGAGTGACCGGCGCTCCCGCGCCAAACGCCGAACCGGGTTCGCACCCGCCGCTGGTGGTGCCGCTCGGCGGGCGCCGCGTTGCGGTCCTGCTGGGCGCCGTGGAATGGATCTCGCCGGCCGGGGGCCGGCCGCCTGTGCGGCTCGACCGCGAGCTGGACTCGCTCGTCGGCAAGTCCATGCGGCCGCGACTGGGCGCGGAAAGCGAGCGAAACGCCAGCGACATCGAAACGCTCGGCGTGGCCATGCTCGAGCAGCTCCGCGCCGTTACCGTGAATCTCCACAGCAAGCTGGACTTCAAGCCGGACGAACCGCTGCTGGACCTGATCCTGGCCGATTACCTGGAAGGCTACGGGGCGGAAGTCTGGCTGCTTCGCTACCGGGTGGCGCAGGACGCGCTGCGCGGCGAGTATTGGCGCACGCGCGTGTTGCGGCCGAGCTACACGCAGCTCTACCCGCCCGAGAAGGGCCAGCCGCGCACGCTGATGGAAGTGCGCTACCCTCCGGACGACCCCGCGCCTGCACTGCTCGAGCTGCTGCGCGGCAATGACCCACGTCTCGTGAAGCTCGGCGCCGGTGACCCCCACACAGCGCGAGCGATCCAGGCAATCGTGCGCGGGGAGAGCCACAAGGCGCCGGTCAAGGACCTTGCGGACCTCCTGCACGGCGCCCTGGATGCCACCTCGGCTGCGGATACGAAGCTCGCCCTCGGCGTGCTTCAGGAGCAGCGCGGCTTCGAATGGATCCTGGCGCCGCCCGAGCCGCCGCAGAAGGCCCAAGAAGGCAAGCCCCGGGAGCCAGGCGCGCCGACCCTGAAAAAGCCTCCGCAATAAGACTGTTTGTCGGTTGTAGGTGCGGCCTAGCTGGTTTTGCCGGCAAACTGCTGCTTCACCCGCGCGCTCTTTTCCGCCACCGACCTCGCCAGTTCCTCCTTGTAGGCCACCAGGCGTTTGCCAATTTCGGGGTCGAAGGTGGCGATGATTTCTGCCGCGTAGATGGCCGCGTTGATCGCACCGGGCTTGTCAATGGCCATGGCCGCCACGGGCACCCCCGCCGGCATCTGCACGCTCGAGAGCAGCGCGTCGATCCCGCTCAAGACTGTCGTTGCCATGGGCACGGCGATTACCGGGAGCGTGGTGAGCGCCGCGCAGACCCCCGCCAGATGCGCTGCGCCGCCCGCCGCCACAATCAACGTCTTGAGACCGCGGCCCAGCGCCGCCGAAGCGTACTCGTGCATGCGCGCGGGCGAGCGGTGTGCCGAGATGACTTCGATCTCGTAGGGAATCTCGAATTTCTCAAGCATCTTTGCGGTTTCGCTCATCACCGGCAGGTCTGTATCCGACCCCATCAGGATGCCCACCAGCGGCCGCCGTTCGTTCTTGTCCATGGCTATGCCTCTATCTTCTTGCTTTGGGAAACCACTCGTACGTGGAGAGCTTCCCCCCATTCCCTAGTCCGACCCCGCCCGTGCCCGGCCCAGCCCCCCGGCGCCAATGTCAGTCCGGTAGTGGGCGCCCTCAAACCGAATGCTACGAAGCGCATCGTAGCAAGCTGTAGAGGCCGCGCCCATGTCTGCACCCCAAGCGGTAACTCCCAGCACGCGGCCACCACTTGTGTAGTAGTTGCTGCCTTCCCGCCTGGTGGCGGCGTGAAAAACCGCTACGCCCGCCTTCGAGGACAGCGCCTCCAAGCCTTCGACCCGCTTACCCGTTTCATAGGTTCCCGGGTAACCCTTCGAGGCCATGACGACACACAAGCTCGATTCCGTTTTCCACGGGGCCTTCAAGCTCCCCAGGTTGCCCCCAACCAGCTTTTCAAAGGCGTCGACGAGGTCGAAGTCCATCCGTGCGACGAGCGGTTGTGCCTCGGGGTCTCCCATCCGGCAGTTGAACTCCAGCACCTTGGGCCCGTCGTCGGTCAGCATGAGCCCGAAATAGAGGAACCCGCTGTAGGGTCTGCCTTCCTTGGCCATGCCTTGGACGGCTGGCCGGACGATCGTGTCGAAGATGCGCTGCCCGAGCTCGGACCCCAGCAGGCCGGGCGTGGAATAAGCGCCCATGCCCCCGGTATTGGGTCCCTGGTCGCCATCGAACGCGCGCTTGTGGTCGCGCGCGGGGGCGAGCGGCAGGATGCTCTCGCCATCGGTCAGGACGATGAGGCTCAGCTCCTCCCCGGTAAGTGCCTCCTCGAGGACCACGCGGGCGCCGCCTTCGCCAAATTCGCGTTTTTCCATCAAGCGCTCGATGAACGCTGTGGCTTCGTCCGGATTCGGCGCGACCATCACGCCTTTGCCGGCGCAGAGACCATCCGCCTTTACGACCACGGGCCAGTCCACAGCGCAGAGGGCGCCATACGCATCGCCTGGGGAGTCATACACGCCATAGAGGCTAGCCGTGGGGATGCCCTGGCGCTCCAGAAATTCCTTGGCAAAGACCTTGCTGCCTTCGAGCTGCGCCGCCTGCTTTGACGGCCCGATGATGGCCCAGCCGCGCCGGGCAAATTCGTCGGCCACGCCCAGCACAAGGGGCGCCTCGGGTCCCACCACGGTGAGGTCGGGCTTCAACCGCGCAGCCAGAGCGGCAAGCGCAGCCACGTCCTGCACGTCCACGGCGTGGCATTCGGCGTCCTGCGAGATGCCGCCATTGCCCGGCGCGCACCAGATCTTTTCGACGCGCGGGCTCTGACGCAGCTTCCAGACCAGCGCGTGCTCACGCCCGCCGCTCCCGATGACCAGAATCTTCACAGGCGAGAAACGATAGTCGCAGCGCGCGCGCCTGTCAATCCAACAGCCGCAGGATTGACGCGCCGCGCAGCAGCCACTAGGATGCGTCGGCAATGAACGCACCGCATCTCCGCCGCGCGACCCTCGCCGGCGTGCAGGTGTGCTTCTTTTTCTCCGGCGCCGCGGGGCTCATTTATCAAGTGGCCTGGAGCAAGGCCCTCGGCCTCGTCTTCGGCCACACCGTGTACGCCATCGCGACCGTGCTGGCGGTCTTCATGGGCGGGCTGGCGCTCGGGAGCGCATGGCTCGGCGCGCGTTGCGAGCGCTCGAACCGGCCCATCGCGTTCTACGGCTGGCTCGAGCTGGGCGTCGCGGCCACCGGCGCCGTGTCGCTCGCGGGCCTGGCGGGTGTGAGCTTACTCTACCGCGCGGCCTATCCATACGCCGGAGGCTCGGCCGCGGCGCTGCTTGCGCTTCGCTTCTTTGGTGCGGCGGTTGTGCTGCTGATCCCCACATTTTTGATGGGCGGCACACTGCCCGTGCTCGTGCGCGGCCTGACGCGCAGCTCAGCCGAGCTCGGCAAGCGCGTCAGCCGCCTCTACTGGCTGAACACGGCCGGAGCGGTGGCCGGCACGCTCGCTGCGGGATTTGGTCTTCTTCCTGCGCTGGGCTTGCGGCGGACGATCAGCGTTGCAGTTGCGCTGAACGTCGTGGCCGGCATCGTCGCCTGGCTGCTGAGCCGAACGGCAGAAGGCGTTCCCATCGCGGACTCAGGCGCGCCTTCTCCGCCGAACGCGCGCGACATCGGTGGCTCACAACGCGCACAGAGGAATTTGCTGGCTGCGTGCTTTGCCGCGGTGGGCGCCACGGCCATGGTGTACGAGATCGCCTGGACGCGCCTGCTCGCGACAATACTCGGCAGCTCCACCTATTCGTTCACGCTGATGCTCGCGACGTTTCTCGCCGGCATTGTGTTCGGCAGCATGCTCTTTGAGCGCTGGTCGACGCGCGCGGAGGCGGCGGGCCCGGGCACGTTTGCGCTAACGCAAACGCTGACGGCGCTCGCTGCGCTGCTTTTCCTCGTCTTCTTCCATCAGCTTCCGAGTGTGGTGCCGCTGATTTTGCGCGCCACGCACGAGAGTTTCCGCGGGTTGGTGCTGGCGCAGTTTGTCACGAGCGCCCTGGCCATGTTTCCCGCCGCCGCCGTCTTCGGCTACAACTTTCCGCTGGTGACGCTGCTCATCGCCGGAACCCCGCGCGGCAGCGAGGGGCATGCGGCGGCCGTGGGCCGCGCGTACGCCGCCAACACACTTGGTGCAATCCTCGGTGCGGTGCTCGCGGGCTTCTGGCTTGTGCCGCACCTCGGTGCATTCCGCGCGGTGGCGCTCGCCGCGGGCGTGAACCTGGCGCTCGCCGTCACACTGGGTCTTGCGGCCGGAAGCCCCTGGCGCGTTCTTGCGCTTGCGACCAACGTCGCGTTGTTCGTCGCCGTCGGCGTGGTTGGCTGGTCCGACGCTTTCTACAACCGCGCTCTGGCCACGTTTGGCACGGTGCTCTATTGGGACCTTTACGAAGGCAAGCTCACGCTGGCGGAAACCGCGGCGACCACCGACATCGTGTACGCCGCAGATGGACTGAACGCTTCGATTTCGGTGGCGCGCACGGAGGACTACATCGCGCTGCGCACCAACGGCAAAGTGGATGCCTCGAACCACGACGTCACGACGCAGCTTCTCGTCGGCCACCTCGGCGCGATCTTCCATCCTGCGCCCAGGCGCGTGCTTGTGATCGGCTTTGGCAGCGGCATGACGGTTTCCACCCTGGCCCGTTACCCCGAGGTCGAGCGCATTGACTGCGTGGAAATCGAGCCGGCGGTCGTGCGCGCCGCGCCGTATCTCGAGACGCTGAACCGCGGCGTGCTGCGCGACCCGCGCCTGCACGTGACCCTTGACGATGCGCGGAATTTCCTGCTCACCACGCGCAACCGCTACGACCTGATCATCTCCGAGCCGTCGAACCCCTGGATCGCCGGCGTGGCCACGCTCTTCACTGCGGAGTATTACCGCGCGGCTCGCGCGCGCCTCGAGCCCGGCGGCGTCTTCGTCCAATGGGTGCAGGCGTACTCGCTCTATCCTGAAGATTTGCGCATGGTGCTGAGCACGTTTGTGCCGGAATTCGCGCAGGTCACGCTGTGGCATGGCGACGCGCCCGACCTGCTGCTGCTGGCGCGCAACGACCCCGCCCCGCTGCGCCTGGATCGCCTGCGCGCCTTGTGGTCCAACGACACCCTGCGCAGCGACTATCAAACGATCGGCCTGCGGGAGCCTGCGGGCATCGTGGCGTTTTTCCTCCTCGACGACGCCGACCTGCGGCGCTTCGCGACCGACTCCCGGCGCAACACGGATGACCGCACGCTGCTGGAATACCGCGCGCCACGCGCGCTGCTGGCCAAGCGCCTGGAAGACAAGAACCGTCGCGCCATCCTCGAATACCAGAGCGCGCTGCTGCCGCGCGACCTTCCGCCCGAGGAGCGCGTGAGCGCGCTCGAAGCGGCGGCCGCTGCGATGCTCGCCCTCGATGAAAAGGAAGACGCCGAGCGGTTTCTCGCGCCCCTCGCCAACGAGCCGCCGTCGGCGCGGCTTGCGCTGCTGCGCGCGCAGCTTGCACTGGGCCGCGAGCAGCTCGGCGCCGCCAAAACGCATTTCTCGCTGGCGCTGCAGCTCGACAAGGAGTCTCTTGCGGCTGCCCGCGGCCTTGCCGAAGTCGCGCGACGCCGCGGCGATGCCGCAAACGCAGAGCTTCTTGCGCGGCAGGTGCTGGCGCGCGACCCGAACTACCTGCCAGCACTCGAGACGCTCGCCAAGATGGCACACGACCGCGGCGAATGGCGCGCGGCTCAAGAATGGCAGGCGAGGCTCATCAACGCAGAACCCGAGCCCGGCGCCGGCCAATACGCGCGGCTTGGCGAGATCCTGCTGCACAACGGCGATTTCGACGCCGCGGAACGCGCTCTGCGTACGGCGCTCCAACACGACCCCTACATCTACGACGCGCACCGGCAGCTCGTCGAGCTCTATCGCCAGCGCAAACTCTTGCCGCAGGCGCAAGCGGAGCTCGAGTTCCTTGTGCGCTACTTCCCGGACGTTGACGCCACCGTCTACACATCCCTTGCCGAGATCTATCGCACCAGCGGCGATGCCCGCGCAGCGGCTGTCATCCTCCGCAAAGGCAAACGCCTTTTCCCCGACGACGCCGAACTCAACCGCGCGAACCCCTGACCTTTCACCGTTCGTCGCAGTCTTCGCTTGCCGTACGAGGCAAAGAAATGCTTTCATCATCGCCCTATGTTGGCCCCTATGCTGGGCGGGGTTTTGCCCTGGGACTTTGCGCTCATTCTTCTCGTGCTCGGCGTCGTCGTGCCGTGGCGCGGCGCTGCGCGTGTGCAAAAACTGGTTGCGCGTCCTGAACTCGCCACCGCCGACCGGCTCGGCCTCTATGCTTCGACGATCGCTTTCCAGTGGGCCGCCGCCGCAATCGTCGCGTGGCGTTCGATCGCGCGCGGGCTCAACCCTGCGCAGCTCGGCATCGCCGTCCCGCAACCTGAACTCGCGCTAGCGACAACCCTTGCGCTGTGTTTCCTTTTCGGCGCGACGCAGATCTATAGCCTCCGCAAACTCTCCCGCCTCCCGCCAGAGCGCCGCGGATTCTTGGCGGAACTCGCCCGAAAAATCATGCCGCACACCGCGGTCGAAGCCCTCGTATTCTTCGCACTCGCAGCCACCGTCGCCATTTGCGAAGAGTTCCTCTATCGCGGCTTTGTCTTCACCGTTGTCGAGCGCATCCTTCGCGGCTCCGCAGTAGCCGCAACGCTCGTTTCTTCAGGCTTGTTCGCTCTTGCGCATCTCTATCAACGGCGCCGCGGCCTCGCTAGTACATTTGTCGCGGGTCTGATCTTTGCCGGCGCTCGAATCCTCACCGGGAGCCTTGCGCCTTCTATCGTAGCCCACATGCTCACCGATCTGATCGCCGGCCTGGGCGCTTGGAGGTTGAGCGCCGCCGAAGAATCCAAAAGTATTCTATAAGATATCATCTGTTATACATATATGGCTAATAGAATAGAACCACTGATTTCGGAGGTGCTCGGCCGCTTCGGGGTCACGCTTGCGTCTTCGCAAGTGCAGGCTGTACGGCTATATGTTTATATGTTACTCCTTTGGAATCAAAAGGTTAGTCTGACATCCATAAAGGACCCGGAAGAGATCCTTTCGAGACACTTCGGGGAGTCCATGTTCGCTGTTGAAAAAGCAGGAATTACGGGCGGTCGGCTGGCCGACGTGGGCTCTGGAGCGGGGTTCCCTGGCCTTGCGATCAAGATCCTGTGCCCCGCTATACGAATAACCCTAATAGAACCAGCGGCTAAGAAGGTGGCTTTCCTAAAAGAGGTCGTTAGAACCCTGGGCCTTAACGGCGTTGATTTCGTCCAAGAGCGGTTTGAGCAGCTTGATCGGGAGCAGGGTTCCTTTGACTGGGTTTGCAGTCGAGCCCTGGGGGGCCATGAAGGGATTGTTTCCTGGGCGAATGACCGCCTCTTGCCAACTGGATCTTTGCTCCTGTGGCTAGGTTCTAAAGACGCAGGGCGCATTTCGCTTGTAAGCGCCTGGAAGTGGGATTCATTCCTCTTGCCGCAGTCTGAAAAGCGGTATCTCCTGATTGGCAAGCGGTCGCCCTAGCCATTCTCTCGTTTGTTCCACGTGGAACTCTCAGGTGCAATATGTTTGTTCCACGTGAAACTTCTTGCTTGCGAGAGCGGATTTCTGGTAGATTTCGCAAGTCTGGGGGCGTATTGGCTAGGATAATTGCAATAGCGAATCAGAAGGGTGGCGTTGGGAAGACTACGACGGCCATTAACCTCGCTGCTTCGCTCGCGGCGTGCGGGGAAAAGATCCTCCTCGTTGATTGTGATCCGCAAGGCAATACGACCGGTGGAATCGGCTTTCCAAAAGACCCTGCGCGGAGAACGCTCTATCAAGCACTCATCCTGGGCGAACCAATTGACCGAATTATTCAACAGACCCAAGTGGACCGCCTTGACTTAGTCCCTTCCGACAAGAACCTCGTCGGCGCGGCGATCGAGCTTGTTAGCGCAGAATCCAGAGAATACCGCCTGCGGGAACTCCTGGCGCCGCTCAAAGACCGTTATAAATACATTTTGATCGATTGCCCGCCCGCTCTCGATCTTCTGACCCTGAATGCTCTAGCTGCCAGCGACTCCATACTAGTCCCAATCCAATGCGAATACCTGGCGCTCGAGGGTGTATCCGAACTGCTGGACACGCTGATGCGCATCCGCCGCACCATCAACCCCGAAATCGCTATCGAGGGAATCCTGCTGACGATGTATGACGATCGAACGACTCTATCCAAGCAGGTAGCCGCGGACCTACGCAGCTTTTTTGGAGCGCAGGTATTTACTACAGTCATCCCAAGAAACGTTCGACTAGCCGAAGCACCCAGCCACGGAAAGTCAATCCTGTCATACGACATACATAGTAAAGGGGCCGAAGCTTACACGCAACTTGCCAAGGAGGTCATCGCCAATGCCGAGAAACGCGCTGGGGCGGGGGCTGGGAGCGCTGATTCGGGAGCCGGAGCCGGTTCCCCCGCCAGTGCCGACGCCGGTCCCAACGAGCGCGCCGACGCTGCTGGGGGCTCAGCAAGTTGATATTGATTTGATTGAGCCGAGCCCTTATCAGCCGCGCACGCGCTTCCGGGAAGAAACACTCGAGGAGCTCGCGCAATCCATCCGCACGAGCGGGATCATCCAGCCGTTGATCCTGCGCCCGCGTGGCGCGCGGTATCAGCTCCTGGCGGGAGAGCGGCGGTGGCGCGCTGCGCAGCGCGCGGGACTCAGCCGCGTGCCGGCCGTTGTGCGCGACGTCCCCGATGAGCTAGCGCTCGAGATCACACTCATCGAAAACATCCAGCGCGAGGATTTGAATCCCTTGGAGCAGGCGCGCGCATTTGAGCGCCTGATGCAGGAGTTTCATCTCACCCAGGAGCAGGTAGCGGAGCGCACGGGCAAGGACCGTGCCACGGTGGCGAACGCCATCCGCCTTCTGAAGCTGGAGCAGGGCATTCAAGACTTGATCGAAGAAGGGCGCCTCAGCGCCGGCCACGGCCGCGCGCTTCTGGCCATAGCCGACGCAAAGCTGCGCAAGGCTCTGGCGCAGCGCGCCGCCCGAGGCGGTCTGACGGTCCGCCAAATTGAACGGCTTGCGGCGCGCCGCGCTCGCGCCTCTGCCGCAACCGCGCCCGTCCCCTTGGATCCCAACACTCGCGACGCGCTCGAGGAGCTTCAGCGGCACCTGGGAACTCGCGTCTTCTTGCGCGTACCGACCAAGTCGCGGCCGGGGCAGCTGGTTATCGAATACTACGACGAAGCGCAGCTTACAGGGCTGTACGATCGGCTCGTAAAATGACACTATATGTGTAGTATTTAGGGGTGCGGGCTATGGCCTGGAAATGGTCGCACAGCGAAGAGCGTCAATCAGGTGAGGAGTGGACCGGCTTTCTGGACAAGGGTGTCCGCTTCGAAGGCACCCTCGAGGTTTCCGGGACGTTTCGCATCGCAGGAAACGTCAAAGGCAACGTCAGCGCTTCGCAAACCCTGATCGTTGCGGACGGCGGCCAGGTGGAGGGCCAGATTGAAGGGAATCAGGTTGTAATCGGCGGCCGCTTTGACGGCGTGATTCTCGCGAAGGGCCGCGTTCGGATCGAAGCGAAGGGTGTCGTTACGGGAGAGATTCACACGCCCTGCCTGGAGATTGAACCGGGCGGCATCTTCGACGGCCGGTGCCACATGCTGACTCCTTCTGCGGCCACCAAGCCGCTAACCATCCCCATCCGAGCGGCAACCCAGCGATAACCTACAATTAAACCCATTGAGGTCCCGCGGTCACGGGAGTTCCCGTGAGCTGTGCCGTGACATCGCCGGCTGTGGCACTCCCGCTAGGACACACGCACCAGGCGTGCCGGGCTCACTCGTAACGGAGGCAGCGAACAGGATCGAGGTTCGCGGCTTTCACTGCGGGATAGATCCCGAAGAAGAGCCCCACTCCAATGGCCATGACCAGTCCCATGACTGTCCAGAACAGGGAAACGCTCGTGGGCAGGGACGGGAACAGAGCTGCCACGCCCACACTGACCAGCACGCCCGCGAGGATCCCGATCATGCCGCCGGCTCCGGTCAGCGCAACAGCTTCGAGCAGGAATTGCGCGCGGATATCGCGCCGGCGCGCCCCGAGCGCCTTGCGCACGCCGATTTCGGCAGTGCGCTCGGTGACGCTGACCAGCATGATGTTCATCACGCCGATCCCTCCCACCAGCAAGCCGATCGAAGCAACGATCAGCGTGAGCACCACAATGGCGCCCGTGAGCTGCTTCCAGAGATCTGCGACCACGTCCGGGGAGCTGATCTCGAAGTCGTTTCGCTGACTGGCCGTGACGCGCCTCCGCCGCCGCAACTGCTCAATCACCTCGTCTTCGGCCGTAGCCAGAAGCGACGGGTCGGCGACGCTCACGCCGATGATGACCTCTTTGATCTCCGGGTAGAGCTTGACGAAGGTCCGGTAGGGGATGATCACGAACTGGTCCACGCCCGGCCCGCCGAACAGTCCCTGGCGCGGCTCGAAGACGCCAATCACCTTGAACGGGACGCCATTGACGCGGACCTCGCGCCCGATGGGGTCCAGCGGCCCGAATAGCGAATCGGCAACGGCGGTGCCGAGGATGCACACGTGCTCCGCATGGAGGTTTTCCGTGGCGGTCAGAAACCGGCCCTCTTTCACCGCGTACACCGGCAGGACATCCACCAACTCGGGCTCGCCGCCGCGCACGAAGGGGTCCTGGACGCGATTGTTCTGATAGCGGACCTCGTTTTCCTGGCCGAAGAAAAGCGCGCGGGTCAGGATTGGCGTGGCCTTCTCGACCGTGGGACATTGCTCGCGGATCGCCGCCGCGTCGTCGACAGTCAGGTACTTGCGCTTGCGGATCTCTTCCGTCCATTGCTCGAAGCTGAACGCTTTAAACCGCGTGACGAAAAAGACCTGTGTGCCGATTTCACGGACTTTGTCCGTGATGTGTTGGTTCAGGCCGTGGATGATGGCCGCGACGCTGATTACGCTGGCCACGCCGATCACCACGCCCAGCGCGGTCAAAAAAGCGCGCAGCTTCTGGCTGGCAATGGTCGCCATGGCCACGCCGAGCGATTCTCTCCATTCAACCCGCGTCACCCGGCCATTATCGCATTGTCGGATTGCAGAAGAGCACGGAGACGAATCGATGAACGCCGGGGTTACTCAGTGCGAAGGGCGACGACAGGGTCGAGACGCGCCGCCCGGATTGCCGGATAGACGCCGAAAATCAAAGCAATCACCGAGGCCAGCAGCAACCCCAGCGCGGCGACCCAGAGTTTCACCTCGGCAGGGAAGGGCGTGAACTGCCGCAGTAGCAGGGCCAGCCCAAATCCCAGCGTGATGCCCGCCAGTCCGCCCACCAGGCACTGCGCCAGCACTTCGATCAGGAATTGTCGCGCGATGTCGCGCTGCGTCGCGCCGACGGAGCGTCGCAGGCCGATCTCCTTCGTGCGCTCGGTGACGCTGACGAGCGTGATGTTCATGATCACGATTCCACCGACAAGCGACGAGACCGACGAAATCAGCACGAACACCAGAAAAAACACTGCGCTGATGTCTTTCCAGAGGTCGAGATAGGTATCCGCAGTGGCGAAGTAGAAGTCGTCTCCGGCGTCGGGCGCGAGATGGCGTCGGCTGCGCAGGATCAGCCGCAGCTCGTCCTCGATGGGACCGAGCGGCTGCTGGCCTTTGATATGGAACAACAGGCTGTGACGCGTGCCGAAGAGTTTTTCAAACGCCGTGATCGGCACAATGGCGAAGATGTCCTGGTCCTGGCCGAGGATTGAGCCGATGCGGTCCGCCACGCCGATGACGGTGAACTCCTCGCCGGAAATGCGGATCGTTGCCCCGAGCGGCGAGCGGTCAACGAAAAGTTTCTCGGCGACCTCCGCGCCGAGCACGGCCACCGGCGCAGCGGCGCGCTGCTCGCCGTCGGAGAAGAAGCGCCCCTGGGCGATGTCGAGCGTGCTGATCCAGCCCATGTTCGCGGTCTCGCCGCGCAGCGTGACGTCGGAAAGGCTCACGCCCTCGTTTGCCGGCGAGCTGCTTCCCGCGCCCGGGCGCACGTGCCCGAACGTGATCACCTGCGCGCCGACGGCCAGGCAGCGCTGGCAGCGGTCGGCGAGCGCGTGCCAATCATCAAACGTCAGGTCGCGATGCTTCTGCGCCTTCAGGATCTCCTGGAAATCCACAGTGGCCAGCGGCGTCTTGGACACCTGCAGGATGTCTGTGCCGAGATTGGCGATCTTTGAAGACACGTAAGCGTTGGCGCCCTGGATCAGCGTCATCACCACAATCAGGGCCGTGACGCCGATCACCAGTCCGAGCAGCGTCAGCGCCGTGCGCATCTTATGCGCTGAAAGCGCGCCCAGCGCCAGCCGCAGCGTGTCCCGCATCTGCATCGCCATCGCGCAGTCATTCTACCGTACCGCGGTCTCTGGCCCCGACTCGCGCGGCGCGGCGATGGCGGGCAGCGTATAATCGGCGAATTGATTTGCGCAGCGGGCGGCTATTGCAAAAGCGCTCGCGCGATTTCAGGGACGGGGGTAAATCGCCTTGACGAAGACCGTGAAACTCACGGCCATGGTCAAGGCCGCTGGTTGAGCGGCGAAGCTGAGTCCAAGTGTCTTGGACTCCGTCCTGCGCCGGCTACCGCGGCAAATTGATCCGAACGTGCTCGTTGGGTTCGACACCAACGACGACGCCGGGGTGTATCTTCTCGCCGACGGCCTCGCGCTCGTGCAGACGGTGGATTTTTTCACGCCGATCGTGGACGAGCCGCACCTTTTCGGGCAGATTGCCGCAGCAAATTCGCTGAGCGACGTCTACGCCATGGGCGGGCGTCCGATTTCGGCGCTGGCCATCCTGGGCTTCCCGGAGAAGGGCGACCCCGCGCTGATGGAGCAGATCATCCGCGGCGGCCTGAGCAAAATGGTCGAAGCGGGCTGCAGCGTGATCGGCGGGCATTCAATCCGCGATGACGATTTGAAATTCGGCTACGCCGTCACCGGCGTCATCAATCCGCAGCGCGTCTGGCGCAACGTCGGCGCGCAGCCGGGCGACGTGCTGCTGCTCACCAAGCCCATCGGCACGGGCGTCATCGCCACGGCACTCAAGAAGGACCGCGCGAGCGAGGAGTCCTTGGCCGCGGCGGCAGCTTCCATGACGCGCTTGAATCGTGACGCCGCCGAAGCGCTGCAGGAGGCGGCCGGCGCGATTCACGCTGTCACCGACATCACCGGCTTCGGCTTGCTCGGCCACGCGCGCGAAATGGCCGGCGGCAGCGGGGTCTCGCTCGAGCTCGATCACGCCAAGGTCGAGTATCTGCCCGGCGCCGTTCAGGCTGCGCGCGAAGGCCATTTGGCGGGCGGACTGAAGAACAACCGCGACTTCGTCGGCGATTGCGCCGGCTTTGCCGACGGCGTGCCGGAGGAATTCCGCAACCTGTTCTTCGACCCGCAGACTTCGGGAGGGCTGCTGGTCGCCATCGCGCCGGAAGCCGCAGACTCAGCGCTCGCCGCGCTCGCGCGCCGCAACGTCACAGGCCGCGCCATCGGCCGCGTCGTCGCCAAGCGCTCCCCGCTTATCCAGGTCACCTGAGGGTTTCCGCTCACGTCTTCATGGACCCCCTGACTCACGGCATCACCGGCGCGCTCATCGCGAAAGCGTTCTTCACGGACCGCTATGCTGGCGACGCGGGCGGCAAAGACAAGGCGCGCGTGGCCACGTGGGCGATGACGCTGGGCGCTATTTTCCCGGATATCGACATCTTCATCGGCCCCATCACACACAACGACCTCGCCGTCATCGAAGTCCATCGCAGCGTTACGCACTCGATTCTCTGTCTGCCGATCTGGGCTGTGCTGCTGGCTGCGCTGATGCGCTGGTACGCGCGCGCCCGCGGCAAGGAAAGCCCGTCATGGGGCGCACTGGCCGCGATCTGCGCCGTGGGGCTGGCCAGCCACATCCTGCTCGATGTGGTCACGTCGTTCGGCACAATGGTGTGGAGTCCCTGGAAGTACACGCGCCCGGCGTGGGATTTAGTGTTCATCATTGACATCGCACTGACGGGCATCGCGCTTCTGCCGCAACTCCTCGCCTGGGCGTATCGCGACCGCGAGCGCAGTTTTGTGCGCGCGTTGCGCCTGTGGGCCTTCACGACCGCAGGAATGATGCTCTTTGCTTTGCTCGCGCGCGCAGTGGGATTCCCGCTGATGCGCTGGGCGCTGCCCGTGGCGCTCGTTGTACTCGTGGCGCTGTGGTTCGCGCCGATGATTGCCAGCAGGGGATTCCGCGTGCCGCGATCGGGATGGTGCCGCGCCGGCGTCTATGCCTTGGGCTTATATCTCCTGCTCTGCACCGCGGCACATCACGCAGCGCTTGGGCGCGTGAAAGCGTTTGCCGCAGCGCGCGGCGTGCCGGCGGAGCAAGTGGCGGCGCTGCCGCTGCCGCCTTCAGCCGCGCGATGGGACGGCCTGATCCGCACACCGGACGGCGTCTGGGAAGCGCAGATCAACCTGCTCAGCCGCGCGCAGCCGGAGTTTCACTTCTACATGGACGCGCAAGCGAACGGCTATCTCGACGCTGCGCGGCAACTCCCGCGCGTGCAGAAGTATTTGTGGTTCGCGCGCTTCCCGGTGTATCGCTTCCGCGAGCGCGACGGCCGCGCCGTGGTGGAAATCAGCGACCTGCGGTTTTTCGGCCGCCCCACGCGCCCGCAGCCGTTCACGTTTCGCGTGGAGTTCGATGCCGCGGGGCGCGTGGTCGAACAGGGCTGGGCCGGTAGACGACCATGAAGGTTCTCCTCTTCAGCGACATCCATGGCGACGTGCGCGCGCTCGAGCGGCTGCTGCGCCAGTCCGCCGACGTCTATATCGCCGCGGGTGATCTTTCTACGTTCGGGCGCGACCTGGACAACTGCGCCGCGGCGCTCGGGCCGCTGGGCGAGCGGCTCTGGCTCTTGCCCGGCAACCACGAGACGCACGACCAAACCCGCGCGCTGTGCGAGCGCTACGGCTTCATTGATTTTCATCGGCAGATACGCGCGCTCGGCGGCACGCACTGGGCGGGACTCGGCTACAGCAACCCCACGCCATTCAACACGCCGGGCGAATACACCGAAGAAGAAATCGCCGAAGCGCTGGCCGCGTTTGAGGATTTGCGGCCGCTCAACCTGGTGGTCCATTTCCCACCGCACGGCACCACGCTCGATCAAGCGGGGCCGTTCAGCCGCGGCGAACACGCGGGCAGCCGCGTCCTGCGCGAGTGGGTTACGCGCGTGCAACCCGCGCATCTCTTCTGCGGGCACATCCACGAATGCGCCGGCCGCACGGACCGCATCGGCCAGACCGAGTGCCTCAACGTCGGCAAAGAGGGCTATCTGCTGGAAATTCTCTGAGAATTACTTTGCGTCGGCGGGATAGACAACCACGAAGCGCTGTTCGCCGGCCCCGTCGCTCGCCGTGCGCACGCCGGGCTCGTCTTTGAGCACGAGATGGACGATGCGGCGCTCGCGCGCGGGCATGGGGTTGAAGCGGAAGGGTTGCCGGGTCTCGCGGACGCGCTCGGCGGCGACACGGGCAGAAAGTTTGAGCTCCTCGATGCGCAGCGCGCGGTAGTCGCCGGAATCGAAGCGCACGCGGTCGTAAAAACGCGGATCGAGCCGCAGCCCGCGCAGCGCGACGTATTCAAAGGCCTGGAGCAGCTCGGCATTGCGTTCGAGTAGCAGGTCCTGATCGCGCCCGCGAAAAACCACGACCACTTCGGGCGTTTCCACCTCTACGCCGGGCTCTTCGAGGCGGATGTCGTAGCTCAGGTCGAAGCGGCCCAAGCGGATCATCTGATCGAGCAGGGGCCGCAGCTCCGCGGCGAACGCTTCGCGGTTGAGCTTGCCTTCGGCAATAAATCGTTCAGGCTGGGTCATCGCAAGTGAGCAAGCTGCAAACCTTGTCCGGTGCGGCTTACTTCTTCTTGTCGTTCTTGCCGCGCGGGCCCGCGACCGTCACGGGCGAAGTCCGGTTCAGGTACCACTGCTGGGCCATTCCAACCAGGTTGCTGGTGAGAATATACAGCACCAGGCCGCTGGAAACGGGAAAGATGATGAACATGCCGGCGAACATCAGAGGCATCAGGTTCATCATGCGCTGCTGGGCCGGATCGGTGGCGGTGGTCGGCGTCATCTTCTGCATGATGTACATGGTCACGGCCATCACCACAGGAAGAATGTAGTAGGGATCTTTGGCGGAAAGATCGCGAATCCAGCCGAGCCAGGGCGCATGGCGCAATTCGATGGTCACGCCAAGCATGCGGTAGAGGCCAAACCAGATGGGCATCTGCAAAACCATGGGCAGGCAGCCGCCCATCGGGTTGATGCCTTCGCGGTTGTACACCGCCATGACTTCCTGGTTCATCTGCTGCTTGCGCGGGTCCCGCATGGAGTACTTCTTATAGCGATCCTGGATGGCCTTGACCTCGGGCGCCACCTTTTGCATGCGCTGCATCGAACGCCAGCTCTTCACCTTCAGCGGAAAGAGCACCATATTGATCAGCACGGTCATCAGAACGATGGCCCAGCCGTAGTTGGCGACATAGCCGTGCAGCCACTCGAGCAGCCGGAAGAGCGGATAGGCAACGATTTCCATCCAGCCAAACTGGATCAGGTCGGTGAGCGGCGGAGTCAACGACTTCAGCTCGTCGTAGTCCTTCGGACCGACGTACACGCGCAGCGCGAACGGCCCGGGCGCCACGCCGCCCGCGGCCATCTCCGCGACCGGCTCCTTCGCCGGCTTCCCTTCCACCTGGACGTCGCGGTCGAGCCGCCAGTGAGTCAGCGCCACCGCGCCCTGCCGCACGCTGAGAAACGCCGCGGCGAAATACTGGTCCTCGATGCCGGCGTAATCGAGATTCACCGGAACGCGCTGCCGCTGGGCGGGCTGGTCAGGCGTGCCCAGCTTCTTGTAAGGCAGCATTTGCAGCTTGCCGGCGGCGCTCGAGAAGACCTGTACGCGCTCGGCGGGCGCGTACACGGTGGTGTCGCCGAAGCCACCGCGCCAGGCCAGCGCTGCGGCGAGCGGCTTGCCGTCCTGCGTGACGCTCGTCTCCACTTGCACGACGTAGCTGCTGTCAAACTTCAGCCGCTTGGTGACCGCCAGGTGGCCGTCGCTCCACTCAAACCGGATCTCCGCCGGGGCATGGAGCGTCGTGCCGCCGGGCGCCGTGATGTAAAGCGCGGAATTCGCGGCCGATTCGAGCTGCGGATCGTCGAGCGCCAAAGAGAACGGCCAGCCAAACTGCCGCCCGGCGTCGGGATGGACCACGTCCAGCACGCGCGGCGGCTTGCTATCGTCAAGGTATTTCTTCAATTGCCAGCTCCGAACCACACCACCACGGCTCGAAAGCTCCACGCGGTAGAGACCGTTTTCAATGACGATCGTTTGCTCCTGCGCAGCGGCTTTCGTTTCTGCGGAGACACGCGCCGGAGCAGCGGCCACGGCGGCAGGAGCTGTGGCGGGCGCCGGGGTTACAGGCGCCTGGCTCGTTGTCTGGGCAGCGGGAGCCTGCGGCGCAGGTTTCGCCGGCTTGTAGAGCATCGTCCAGCCGACAATGACGATCAGCGAAAGCAGGCCGGCAAGCAGCGCACGCAACTGGGGAGAAAGCTCTTTGTTCACTGCGTAGCCCCCGAAACAGCCGAAGGCGGAGGTTCAGGTTCCGGCACCGGGTCGTAGCCGCCGGGCGAAAACGGCCGGCAGCGCAGCAGGCGCTTCAGCGCGAGCCACGCGCCGCGGCGTGCGCCGTGCAGCGCAATGGCCTGGTACGCGTACCGCGAGCAGGAAGGATGGAATTTGCAGGCCGAAGGCAGAAGCGACGAGAAAAACGCCTGGTAGACGCGGATGGCGGCAAGCAGCAGGCGGATCGTGAAGCGCTGCGGAGTTACTTCGCGATGCTCTCGAGCAGGCGCACCAGCTCCGCCGTCAGCGGCGCAAACGGCGCGCCCGCCACCGAGCTGCGCGGGTGAATGACAATGTCCCATCCCGAAGGTATCTCCGAATTGTTCAGCCGCAGGATCTCGCGGATGCGCCGCCGGATCCGGTTGCGGACCACCGCGCCGCCCAAGGCCTTTTTCACGCTGATGCCGAAGCGGCTGTGCTCGAGCCCGTTGGCGCGGAAGAAGACAACGAACTGCCTGCTCGAGCGCCGCTTACCGCCGCGATAGACCGCTTCGTACTCTGAGCGGCGCACCAGGCGCAGAAAACCGCGCCGCGGACTAGATGGGCGTGAGGCGATGGCGTCCCTTCTTGCGGCGCGCCGCGAGGACCCTGCGGCCTCCCTTGGTCTTCATGCGCGCGCGGAAACCGTGCGTCTTGTGGCGGCGGCGCACTCTGGGCTGAAAGGTGCGTTTCGGCAAAGGCAACTCCCCTCGGTCCGCTGCAACGGACGAAAGTCAAATTTCGTAGTGTAGTCGACCACGCGGGCGGGGTCAACTTGCGCCCGAACGTGGCGGGCAGGCTTGGCGGCCATGAGCCGGTTGCGTTGACCGCTTCCGTGCGCGCCCCTAGAATGGAGCTTTGCGCCAATGTTTGAAAACCTCACCGAGAAGCTGCAGCGGGCGTTCAAGAACCTCCGCGGCCAGGGCAAGCTGACCGAAGAGCACCTGGACGCGGCGCTCGCGCAGATCCGCGAAGCGCTGCTCGATGGCGACGTCAACGTGGGCGTTGCCGACGATCTGCTGGCCCGCATCCGCGCCAGGGCGCTGGGCGCGGAGGTGATGCTCCAGCTCTCGCCCGATCAACAGGTCGTGAAGATCGTCCGCGACGAGCTTGCCGAGCTCCTCGGCAAGCACGCCAAGCCGCTCTTCGCCTCGCGCCCGCCTTCGGTGTGGCTGCTCGCCGGCCTGCAAGGCTCCGGCAAGACCACCACCGCGGGCAAGCTTGCGAAATGGCTCTCGCAGCACGGTCACCGCCCGCTCGTGGTTTCAACCGACGTCTACCGCCCCGCGGCGCGCGAACAATTGGCGCAGGTCGCGCGCGCCATCAGCCTGCCGTGTTTCCCGGCCGAAGGCTTGAACAAGCCGCTCGAAATCGCGCGCGCGGCCATCCGCGAAGCAAAGCTTTCCGCCTACGACGTGATCCTGGTGGACACGGCGGGGCGGCTGCACATTGATGAAGAGTTGATGCAGGAGCTCAGCGAGCTGAAGCGCGAATTGCAGCCCGCAGAAATCCTCTTCATCGCCGACGCCATGACCGGCCAGGACGCCGTGCGCTCGGCCGGCGAATTCCACCGGCGGCTCGGCCTGACGGGCGTGATCCTGACCAAGCTCGATGGCGACGCGCGGGGCGGCGCGGCTCTTTCCATCGGCAAAGTGACCGGCGCGCCGGTGAAGTTTGCCGGCATCGGCGAAAAATATGACGCGCTCGAGGCGTTCCATCCCGAGCGCATCGTCTCGCGCGTGCTGGGCATGGGCGACGTGCTCACGCTGATCGAAAAAGCCGAGCAGACGGTGGATGTGAAAAAGGCCGCCGAGCTCGAGCGCAAGCTGCGCCGTGCCGAGTTCACCCTCGAGGATTTCCGCGACCAGCTCCAGCAGCTTCGCAAGATGGGCCCGCTCGAGCAGATCGTCGGCATGCTGCCGAAGCTTGGCCCGCTGGCGCAGATCCCCAAAGACGCCCACGTGGACGAGCAGCGCCTGAAACACGTCGAAGCCATCATCAACTCCATGACGGCGGCCGAGCGCGACGACCATTCCATGATTGACGGCAAGCGGCGCAAGCGTATCGCCCGCGGCAGCGGCACCTCGGTGCAGGAAGTGAACCAGGTGCTGAAGCAATACATGCAGATGCGCAAGATGATCAAGCAGTACGGCGGCGCGGCCGCCAAGGGCAAGCTGCGCGGCCTCGGCAAGCTCGGCGGGCTCGGCTAGCCGCCTACCCTGGTGCACCAGCAGCCGCCTTGGAGGCCGAAATTCTGCGGTTCCCGAAATCCGCAGATACAGGCTATAATTAACGCGGAGGACACACCGAGTGCTGTCGATCCGTCTGGCGAGAGTCGGGAAGAAGAAGAAGCCGTGCTATCGCGTGGTGGTGATTGATAAGCGCCGCCCGCGCAACGGGCGTTTTGTGGAAGTGGTGGGCACGTACGATCCGCTGAAGAACCCGGCAGAGATTAAGCTGAACGCCGAGCGCATCAAGTACTGGCTGGGGTGCGGCGCGCAACCCAGCGACACCGTCCGCAGCTTCCTGCACAACCAAAAGATTGCGTAGGGCGTCCTACTCCGCAGCGGCTCTCCCGAGGTCCGGGAGCGCGGACCTGGGGACTCGCACAAGCGGAACTTCGAGCTGATACCAGTGGAGGCTCACGATGAAAGAACTGGTAGAAGCAATTGCGAAGGCGCTCGTAGATAATCCCGATCAAGTTCAGGTGCGCGCGATCGAAGGCGAACAGGTCACGGTGCTGGAGCTGCGGGTTCATCCGAGCGACCTCGGAAAAGTAATCGGCCGGCAGGGGCGCACGGCAAAGTCCATGCGTACCATCCTCGGCGCAGCCGGCATGAAACTGAAAAAACGGCTGACGCTCGAGATCCTCGAGTAGTGCCCCGCGTGGCCGACCCCGTTGGGTTCGTCACCCTGGCGCGCGTCTTGCGCCCGCACGGGCGCAAGGGCGAGGTCGCGGCTGAAATCCTCACCGATTTTCCCGAACGGCTCGCATCCCTGCGCGAAGTGTATCTACAGGATGGCAAGAGCGCGAGGCGCGCCGTGGTACGCTCCTGCTGGTTGAGCCAGAGCCGCGGCGGCCAGGCCATTTTCTATTTCGAGGGCTGCGATTCCATCTCCGACGCGGAAAAACTGCGCGGGCTCGAAGTGCAGGTGCTGCTCGCCGAGCGCGTGGCGCTGCCCGCCGGCCGCTACTACACTTCCGACCTGATCGGCTGCGCGGTGTGGCACGTCGAGGCAAAGGAAGCGCAGGAGGCACGAGACGCGAAGGATAAACAACCTCCGGCTTCTTCTGCCTCTCTTGCTTCCTCTGCTGTGAGGCTTGGCGTCGTGCGCGATGTGCAATTCACCGGCGCCGCGCCGCTGCTCGCCGTCGAGACGCTGCACGGCGAGCTGCTGATTCCTCTGGCCGAGGAGATCTGCCCACGGATTGACGTGGCCGCGCAGCGCATCGAAGTCGTCCTGCCCGATGGCCTGCTCGATCTCAACCGCAAATAGCGGCGGCCTCGCAAAACCATCCGATGTAGAATCCGCGCGCTCCCCGTGAACTCGCTGAACAAAGTGATTATCACCATCCTGGTGCCGGGCGCGGTCGTGATCGGCGCCCCTTATCTGTTGCTCTCGCGCGGATGGGAGATTCATCGCTTCGCGCTCGGCCCTTGCCGCTGGGCCGGCCTGCTGCTGCTTGTGCCTGGCGCCATTGGCTACGCCTGGTGCGGAGCCGACTTCATCCGGCGAGGCCACGGCACGCCTACGCAGATCAGCCCACCCACCGAGCTCGTCGTCGCGGGGCTCTACCAGTTTTCGCGCAACCCCATGTACATCAGCATTGAGCTGACGCTGTTCGGCGAAGCCGTGGTGTTCGGCTCGCTCACCCTGGTGGCCTATGCGCTGTTCTTTCTCCTGCGCAACGTGCTGTTCGTCGTCCTGTATGAAGAGCCGAAGCTGCGGCGGCAGTTCGGCGCCTCCTACGACGACTACTGCCGCGAAGTGCCGCGCTGGCTCCCGCGTCTCCGCCGCGCCGCGCGCTGAGCGCGTGTCCATGCGCGGGATGCGATACACTTGGGCCGAGACTTTTCTTTTTGATGCGCTTCGACATTGTCACAATTTTCCCGGAGTTCTTTGCGGGGCCGCTTGACTATGGCATCGTGCGCCGTGCGCGCGAAGCGGGCCTTGCCGACATCCGCGTACACGACCTGCGCGAGCACACGCACGACCATCACCGCACGGTTGACGACCGCCCCTTCGGCGGCGGCGAAGGCATGGTGCTGAAGCCCGAGCCGCTGTTTGAGGCCGTCGAAGCGCTGATGGGCACGCCGCGGGAAAAACTTTCAGCGAACACGGCCGTCGTGTTGCTATCGGCATCGGGCAAGCTCTTCCGGCAAGTGGCGGTGCGGCGGCTGGCCAAACTCGACCGCGTGATTCTGCTCTGCGGGCGTTACGAAGGCGTGGACGAGCGCGTTGCTGAGCACCTGGCCACGGATGAAATCTCCATCGGTGACTTCGTCCTCTCCGGCGGCGAAATCGCAGCCGCGCTCGTCGTGGACGCGGTCACGCGCCTGCTCCCCGGCGCGCTGGGGAACGAGGCCTCAGCGGTGCAGGAGTCGTTTAGTGGGCCGAACGAGCAGTCAGCAGTCGAGAGTCCAGAGCCGGGAGTTCAGAGCCCAGAGCACTCCACTGGCCACGGGTCGCTGGCCGCGGGTCGCGGCATCCTCGATTGCCCCCACTACACGCGCCCGGCCGAATACCGTGGCTGGAGCGTGCCCGAAGTCCTGCTCGGCGGCAACCACGAAGAGATTCGCCGCTGGCGCCGCCGCGCCGCGCTCGAAAAGACGCTGCGCAACCGCCCCGACTTGCTCGCCGGCGCCGCTCTCACCGCCGAAGACCGCGCCACCCTTCGCGAGCTGCAAAGTCAGGTGGCCCGCAGCTAATTCCGAAGGTCCTGAGGGTAGTGGTGCAGTTTGAAAACGGAAGCACAGAGTATGGCAAGGAACGTGTTTAGAGCTGGGCTTGAACTTTGGGCTACGGTTGTAGCCTTTCGCCGGGTCGCTCGATCTTAATGGCTTTCGCCAGCATGACGATGAGGCACGCAGTCTCTTCGGCGTCAAAGACCTCGTAAACGTCTTCTTAGATACCTTCGTATAACTAGGGCAACGGTCTGCCTGCTGATATTCTTATTCCTGCAGTATGCGGAATCGAACCATTCCGGTAGCCCTTTGGGTCCTCTGCTAGCATTACAACTGCCGCAACACAGAGCAATGTTCCACACTTTTGGTTGCTTGACGGAGTCATCGTCCATATGCTCCCAACTTGCCAGATTCTTGCGGCTCCGCGCTCCAATCCTAAATCTCAGCTTACAGTACACACAGGACTTGTCTCTCCACGCTACATGTTTCACAACCAGGTCCGGAATGTCGTACTTCGTTGCGTTTCTCAGGACCCGGGATGAAATTCCCCACCTATTTGGCATCTCTGGTCCTTCTAGTTAACTTAATTGGGATAGGTGATCCTGTAGACCACGGAAAACCACGGTCGTGTTTAGAGGCCGACTGTATCAAGCATTTCTTCGATTGTCCAAATATGGTCCGTGATTCCGGCTTCCATCGCGGGCGTCACGCGAAGCGTCTTGTGAACGCGGCAGAAGTTGTAGTGCATGTAGTGAATCGCAACCGCGTGCGCGTGATTCTCAACCTTTTTCGAGAATCCATTGGTCAGCCGCGTGAAGCGGCGCATCCCCATGCGCATCGTCAAATTCTGCCGCTCAACGAAGGAAGTCGAAATATGGCGCGGGTTCGGCCTGCCGCTGATAATCTTCCTCTGAGTCCCGATGCACTCGGCTGGACTGTACCGCGTTTCCTCTTGGCTCGCACCGTAAAGTTGTCCTGAGGCCCGGCTTTGCAAAAACGCCAAAATCGGCTATAGTAGGCGATTGTCTTCCTACTGTCGGCCCCACCTGAGCCCCTCGATCACCTCGGGCAAGCGGGTCTGCCAGGGAATCATGCGATGAGCCAAATCCTGGACAAGGTCCGAGAGGCGCAACTGCGAAAAGACGTCCCCGCCTTCCGCCCGGGCGATACCATCCGGGTGCACATGCGGCTGAAGGAAGCTGAAGGCGAAAAAGAGCGCATCCAGCCGTTCGAGGGTGTGGTGATTGCAATGCGCGGCCGCGCAGCCGGCGCCAGCTTTACGGTACGGCGGGTCAGCTTCGGCATCGGCGTGGAGCGCATCTTCCCGGTGCACTCGCCGATGATCAGCACGATCGAAGTGATCCACCAGGGCCGCGTACGCCGCGCCAAGCTCTACTACCTGCGCGGGCTGAAGGGCAAGGCCGCGCGCATCAAGCGCATGGGCCGCGTTGAAGACGCCGAGCAGCCCGTGGGCACGACCGCCGCCGAATAGTCTCCCCTAGTCTTCGAAATCTTCCCTTCGATTGCCGTTCGCCTTGGATGTTTGTTCGCACCCGGCACGCTTCTTCGTTGCTGTGTGCTAGAATCACGCGCGAATGGCGCGGCTCTGCTCGTCCCGCTACGAACGCGAAGCGCGCAAGCGCGGTTGGATGCGCATCGCCGGACTGGATGAAGCCGGGCGCGGCTCACTTTTTGGCCCTGTGGTCGCGGCGGCCGTCATCCTGAACCCCAAGCGGCGCATCGTCGGCCTCGACGATTCCAAGAAACTCACTCCCGATCGCCGCGAAATCCTGGCCGAACGAATCCGCGAGCACGCGCTGGCCTGGGGCATTGCAGAAGTGGATGCGCAGCGCATTGATGCCTGGAACATCTACCAGGCCAGCCGCCAGGCCATGACGGAGGCGCTCGCGCAACTCAAACCTTCTCCGGACTACTTGCTGATTGACGCCATGCGGCTCGAGTTGCCTATCGAGCAGAAGCCGCTGATCAAGGGCGACGCGCGCTCGGTTTCGATCGCCGCGGCTTCGATCCTCGCCAAAGTGGCGCGCGACCGCTTGATGGACCGCTGGGACGGCGTCTATCCGCTCTATGGTCTGTGCCACAATCGCGGCTACGCCACGCCCGACCACATGGCGGCTCTGCGGACCTACGGGCCCACGCCGCTGCACCGGTTCTCGTTTGCGCCGGTGCGCGAAGCCTCCTGCTGGGCCGCCGGCGCCACCCAGGAAACTTTGCCGCTCGAGGCCTGATCTTCCTCTCCCAGCCGCTCCACGGACCCATTACTCGCTGAGCGCGCACCCGCTTACGCTGCGTTGACGACCCCCGGAGCGCGTGCTAGCGTAACTAGGCTTCCGCTTCGCCTGCGGCCGGCTGCTTGTGGCCCAGCCCTCGAGCTTCGGGGCTCCTGCCTCGCGGGAGCGGGCAGAACGTCGTTCATGGCTTTTAACAAGACCAAATACGTCGAAGCCGCGCAGAAGCATCTGAACCAGGGCCGCATTGCCCAGGCTATCGGCGAGTATCAGCAGATCCTCCGCCACGATCCGAAGGACCAGATTACGCTGATGACCATCGGCGACCTGTACGTCCGCATGGGTGAGACGTTCCAGGCCCTGGAGTATTTCGAGAAGCTCGCCCAGCATTTTCTCAACGACGGCTTCGTCGCCAAAGCCATCGCCATTTACAAGAAAATTGCCAAGCTCGCGCCGGAAGAGACCCGGCCGCTCGAGCGGCTGGCCGAGCTCTACGTGCAGCAGGGCATCCTGAGCGAGGCGCGGCCGCTCTACCTGCAGCTCGCCGAGGCGCACCTGCGCGCCAACCGCCATCAGCAGGCAGTTGCGTTGCTGCGCGCGCTGCTCGAAGCCGAGCCCGAAAACCTGCGCGTCCATACGCGCTTAGCCGAGCTCTACCAGACGCTCGGCCAGCCGAGGGAAGCTGCGGACACGCTGGCCCGCGCTGCGGGCCGCATGCTCGAACGCGGCGAACATGCCGAGGCGGAAAAGCTCGCCGACCGCGCGCTGCGCATCGAAGCGACGCACGCGGAGGCGCTCGCCATCAAGGCGCGCGCCCTGGCCGCACGCGGGAAGCACGGCGAAGCCATCAAATTGCTCGAAGACCTGGGCGGGCGTGAGCCGTCATCGGACGCCACGGCCCTGCTCATCGAGCAACACCTGCAGGCGGGTGGCACGGCGCGCGCGGCGGAGCTAGCGCAGGAGGCGTTCGAACGCAGCAAGCAGTATGAGTTGGCCTACAAGGTGACGTCGGCGCTGGCCGATGCGGGCGAAGCCGAGCGCGCCCTCGACCTGCTCGGCCGCATCCGCGAAGCCATGCTCGAGGCAAACGACAATGAGCGGCTGGCGCAGGCGCTCGTCGTCGTCGCGGAGCGCCTGCCCAAGCGCCTGGAGCCGCGCGAGTGGCTGGTAGACGTCTACGGCCGGATGAACGACTCGTTCCGCATCCCGGACGCCCTGGCGCAGCTTGCGGAAGCAGCCACGGCCGCGGGAGATCTCAAGCGCGCCCGCGAGGTCTATGAACAAATGCTTTCGCGCGAGCCGGAAAACGAGGCTACGCGGCACCATCTGAACCAGGTGCGGGCGCGACTGGGACTCGAGCCGGTGGAGGAGCCGACAGCGCTGGGCCCGGGAAGGTTGGGGGGCGGGCCGGTGGTCGAAGCCAAGCCGGTGCCGAAATCGGTCGAGCCGCCGCTCGAAGAGGAGGCGCAGCGGTTCGTCACGCAAGCACTCACCGATGTGGACTTGTTTTCGAGCTACGGCCTGGCGCAGAAGGCTGTAGACCTGCTCGAGACGGTGCTCAAGCGCGTACCGCGCTACCCGCCGGCGCTGGAGAAGCTGCTGGACCTTTCGCTCGGCGCCGGCCATGAGCGCCGCACGGCTGAACTCGCCGCGCAGCTCGAGGAGATCTATCAGGAACGCGGCGACTCGCAGAACACGGAGCGCTTCTCCGAGCTTCGCCGCCGCTTCCAGCGCGCGGCGGGGCTTACAGAAGAGGCGGTGGCTGCCGCCACCGATGCGGCGCGCGCGGCCGAGTCCGACGTGCCGACGGTGGAAGCGGCACCCCTCTCTGCGCCGGAAGCCCAATCTGCGGTGCATGAGATCGATCTTTCTGAAGAGTGGGCTGCGCTCTCGAAGCGGGTTCAGGAGGCACCGCCGGAGCCGGAGGCCGCGTCAGCAAGGGAGCCGGCGCCCCCCGTAGAAGAGCCTGCGGCCGAACCCCTCGAGGTTACAGCAGAAGAGACCTCAGCCCCGCCTTCGGTTCCGGAAGTGTCGGAGCCAGCGGAGCGCCCCCCGGAGCCAGTTCCAGTGGCGGAGAGCGCCGACGTGATGTCTTCCGAAGAATTCCTCTCCGAGCTGTCCGCGTTGGGAGTGCAAGCGGTCGCGCCGGCGGCCGAAGCCGCGTCTGTTGCAGCGGCTCCGCCGCCCGATGCCGACCTGCTCGGCGACGTGATCGCCGAATTTCGCGCCGAGTTCGGCGAGATGGACGACGAAAAGGAAGATCTGGAGACGCACTACAGCCTGGGCATCGCGTACCGCGAGATGGGCCTGCTCGATGAAGCCATCGGCGAGTTCCAGAAGGTAGCGCAGGCCAACGACAAAGGCCGGAAGTTCCGCTACGCCATGCAATGCTGTACGCTGCTGGGGCTCTCCTTCATGGACAAGAGCCAGCCGGGCATCGCCGCGCTGTGGTATGAGCGCGCACTCCAGACGCCCGGCCTCGATCCGGAAGCGGTGATGGCGCTGCGTTACGATCTGGGGGTGGCGCAACAGATGGCGGGCGAGGAAGGCGCGGCGCTGAAAAGCTTTTCGCAAGTGTACGCGATGAACATTGATTACCGCGACGTCGCCGAGCGCCTGGCCGCGCTAGGGAAACGCCGCTGATTTCCTCCCTTCGATGAACCGCGTCCTGCGCGTGCTCGTGATTGTTCTCTGCTTTGAACTCGGCGTGTTGCTCATGTTTGTGCCCTGGTCGCTCCTTTGGGAACGCAACTACTTCCTGAACCGCTATCCTGCTCTGATCCCCTACGCGATGAACTCTTCGGTACGCGGCGCCATCAGCGGCCTCGGCGTGCTCGACATCATCCTGGCCGCGGGGTTGATACGGCGCAGGCATCCAGACTCCGTTGCTACGCGAAGCTGAACCCATTCTTTGCTATGTGACCGACCGGCGGGCGCTGGGCGATCGCGGGACCGAGGAGTTGCCGGCGCTCATCCGGCGCGCTGTGGCCGCGGGGATCCACTGGGTTCAGATTCGCGAGAAGGATTTGCCCGCGCGGGAGCTGCTGGGGCTTGTGCGTGAAGCCGTGGCCGCCGCGCAGGGCAGCGCGACGCGCATCGTGGTGAACGACCGGCTGGATGTGGCGCTCGCCGCAGGCGCCGCTGGCGTGCATTTGGGGGAGCAGTCGCTGCCGGTGGCCGAAGTGGCCGCCTGGCGGCGCACAGCGGAGTCAAAGCCGCGCGTGCCCGCCGGATTTCTGATTGGCGCATCGTGCCATTCCCAAGAAGCAGCGCTGGAGGCCGAGCGTACCGGCGCCGACTACGTCTTCTTCGGACCGGTTTTTGCCACTCCGTCGAAGGCCGCGTTTGGTCCCCCGCAGGGCATCGCGAAATTGACGGAAGTTTGCCGCAGCGTGCGCATTTCTGTCATTGCCATCGGGGGCATCACCGTGGAAAGCGCTGCGGAGTGTTACTCGGCCGGCGCAGCGGGGATCGCCGCCATCCGGCTGTTCCAGCAGGCGCCCGAGCTTGCTTCCATCGTCGCCCGCCTTCGCAAGAAACACTGAGCCGGTTCTCGCCCCAAAGGCTGGGAGGAAAGCGGGGCGGTCAAGCGCTGAGCCAGCGGCCCACCGGCCGCCACCTTTCCACGTTGTCGCAGACCACCTTCAGCGTGGCCATGATCGGGATCGCCAAGATTAGTCCGATGGCACCCCACAGCCAACCCCAAAAGAGGAGCGCCAGCGTCACCGTCAGAGCGTTCAGGTGGACGCGGCGGCCCACCAGCGCAGGCATCAGCACGTTGATGGCGATCAGGTGGAAGAAGCTCAGCATGCCCGCGATGCCCAGGTACGGTCCGATGGATCTCCATTTGGTCAGCCCGATGATGAACGGCGGCATCCAGGCCAGCACCGCTCCGAGGTATGGAACGAGGTTGAATAAACCCGACGCCGCACCCGCCAAGAACGGATGGTCCAGGCGAATGATCCAGAAGAAGAGCCAGCTCACCAGCGCAAGGATGGCGGCCACCAGTGCGTTGCCCACCACATAGCTGCGCAGGAGTGCGCTGAGCTGCTCGAGCGCTTCCTTCACGCGCGTGCGGTCTGAGGCTGGAAAAAGCTGCAGCGTCGCGTGCCAGACGTTGCGCTTCGCGGCCAGCATGAAAAATACCAGGAACGGCACAAACGTGACGGACAGCAGGATCGAATAGAGAGACCCCAGCCCGCGTAGCAGCAGGCTGCGCACCGGCAACGGCTCTTGGCTCACCAGCACGCGGACACGCCCCTGCGGCGCAATTTCCGAGACGCGAGCCTCCAGCTTTTCCAGCTTCCGCTCAACGGCCGCGGATCCCTCTTTCAAAACCGCCGAGTACTTGGGCCAGTCCGCAGCGAAGCGGTCCAGACGGTCAAAGATGGTGTACCCCACGCCCGCCACCGCCGACAGCACGAGCAGCAGCACCAGCAGCGAGCCCAGCGCCCGCGGCACGCGCCACCGCTCGAGCCCTTCCACCATGGGGTCCAGGAAATAGGCGATCAGGATCGAGAGCAGCAGTGTCATCACCAGGCTCGCGGCCCAGTAGCAGAAGGCGATCACGATGCCCGCAGCGATGATGCGCTGGCTTGGGTTGGAACGCGCGGTGACTTTGATTTGCTCGGCGTCCATGGGTGCACTCGATGGCGCCCACCTTATCACAGGCGCCGCCCGTGAGGAATTGACCCCGCCGGCGTGTGCGCCAGCCAGCAAGCTCTCCGCAAGGTCCGCCGAGCGCAGCCGGCCACTTGCAATAGAAAGGCACAGCCCCTTTGCGCTTCGCGCGCAGAGAGGCTGTCGTGCTGGCGTTGGTTGTGGTACTTAGTAGCGCCAGCCGCGAAGGACAAGCGGCCGATCGAGCTCGAATTCGATCCGCGTGCCGTCGTTCAGCACCAGATCCTTGCTCCCGGAAGCTGCGCCGATAGCGGCTCCGGTCCCCGCGCCCACGCCAGCGCCGATTGCTGCACCCTTGCCGCCGCCCCGCGTCGCGCCGACCGCAGCGCCGATGCCGCCCAGCACGACCGCGCCGATTGCGGCGTTGCGCCCGCGGTGGCTATCAGCCTTGATCTCGCCTTCGTCGCTGGCCTTGCTCTTCACGTCCTTCTCGCCCACGACGTTTGTCACTGTGGCCACGATAGGAATTTTCCCGCCCGGCGCTTCGATCTGCTCAAGGCGCAGGATGATCTTGTCGTGCTCAACGTAGCTCACCCGGCCGTGGATTTTCGTCCACGCCGGGATGACGCTGCCGTCAGACGCTTGCATGGCGTCGATCGTGCGGACGTCGAATTTCTTGCCGGGCTTTACCTTGCGGGCATCGAGTTTGTCGCGCAACTCGACCATGAATCGCGTGCCCGCCGGAACTTCCGATTGTGCGCGCATCGCCGGTGCGGTGCTGAGCATGAGCGCCAGCGCCGCCAGCGGCGCCTTCCACTTGCGAAGAATCTGCGTTCTGCGTGTCGTCATCATTTGGCACCTCGCTTGTTCCAGAATCGGGAGGGCTGACCGCCGGGCCACACACGGTGCGACGCAGGAAACCGCCAAAGTGTTGTCCGGGTCCGGCGGGGAAATGCCCGAAGGGAAAACGCGCGCCCTTGCCCTTGCTTCTGCTCCTAAGATACCGTAGGCACGCGATGATGCCTGCGGCCGTTCTGTCCTGGAACTCCCTGCCGCGCCCGGATGCGCGCGCGCTGGTGGATATCCTGCTCATCGCCGTCCTGCTCTATTACCTGCTCAAGCTGCTGCGCGGCACGCGTGCCATCCAGATGCTCGTGGCCATCGGGCTGCTGATCGTGTTCTACAAAGGCGCGCGGTGGGCGCGGCTGGGCATGGTGGAATGGCTGCTCACCACCCTGCTGCCGTATTTCGCCATTGCGCTGATCGTGCTCTTCCAGCCGGAAATCCGCCGCGCACTGGCGCGCATAGGGCGCAACATTTCCTGGGCGCGTTTTTCTTCACAAAACCCCGGCGGCGTGCTTGACGACCTGGTGCTCGCCGTCAGCCACTTCGCGCAGAACCGCATCGGCGCGCTGATCGCCATCGAGCGCGACGTCGGCCTGCGCACCTACATCGAAAGCGGCATCCCGCTGGACGCCACGCTGAGCTACGACCTGCTGCTGGCCATCTTCCGCCCCGGCTCGCCGCTGCACGACGGCGCAGTGATCGTTCACGGCAACCGCATGGCCGCCGCCGCGTGCTTCTTGCCGCTTTCGCTGAACCCGGCGATTTCAAACCAGCTCGGCACGCGCCACCGCGCGGCCATCGGCGTCACCGAAGAAAGCGATGCCGTCGTCGTACTTGTTTCCGAGCAGACCGGAGCCATCGCGCTGGCGGCGGGCGGCGCGATTGAGCTGAACCTGACGCCCGAGCAGCTCACCGAACGCCTGGGCGCGCTGTTTTCGCGGTACCGCGTGCCGGTCGCGCTGCTGGCGGCGCGTGCGGGCGCACACGAGCAGCCCGTGAGGAAGTAGCCGATGCGTCTTCTGCGCGAATGGGTCTTTGCGAACTGGTGGCTGAAGCTGCTGGCCCTGGGCTTGTCGTTCCTGCTTTGGACGATTTATTCTGCCGAGCCGGTCGCTGAGGTCGGCTACGTGGTGCCGATCGAGTTCCGCAACGTGCCCGCCAATCTCGAGATCTCCGGCGACGTGCCCGCGCAAGTGCGCGTGCGCGTCCGCGGGCGCTCGATCCTCGTGCGGCGGCTGACCCCCGCGGACCTGGCCATCAGCGTGGACCTAAGCCACGCGCAGGTCGGTGAGACCGCATTCCAACTGACGCCGGACCAGGTTGCAACGCCCTACGCCGTCACCGTCGTCGGGATCGCGCCGTCGCTCATCCGCGTGCCATTGATTCCTCGGCGACCCCCGCCGTAGACTCCTCGCGCCGTGTGGTAAGATTTTCTTTTCTTTCGAGAACGCAGCTTTCGTCTGCGCGTCCCGCACGTTAAAGCCCTTATGCCCAAAGAACTCTTCGGCACCGACGGCATCCGCGGCATCCCCGGCCAGTACCCGCTCGACGATGCGACGCTTTATCGGCTGGGCCGCGTGCTGGGCACGCACCTGAGCCGCAGCCACACCCGGCCACGCGCGCTGCTCGGAATGGATACGCGCGAATCCGGGCCGCGCATCGCCGGCGCCATCGCTGCGGGCTTCGCCGAGACCCAAACGGAGACCTCGTTTGCCGGCATCATCACTACGCCCGGCGTGGCCTGCCTGGTGCGCAAGGAAGGCTTTTCCGCCGGCGTTGTCATCTCCGCTTCGCACAATCCGTTTCACGATAACGGCGTGAAACTTTTTTCGAGCGCGGGGATGAAATTTCCGGACGACATCGAAGCGGAACTCGAGCGCAAGATCCTGAAGAACCACGACCGCGCCGCACAACCCCTGACGATGGCACCCGATGCCGCGCTCGACGAGGATTACCTCGAGTTCCTCGAGGGCTGCGCGATCCCGGGCGCGCAGTTCTCCGGAATGAAGGTGGTGCTCGATTGCGCTAATGGCGCTGCGAGCTGGCTGGGCCCGGCGCTGTTCCGCGACCTCGGCGCCGACGTGGTCGCCATTCACAATCAGCCCGACGGCCGCAACATCAACGCGGGCTGCGGCTCACAGCATCCGGAGAGCTTGCAGCACAAGGTCGCCGAGGTAGGCGCAGCACTCGGAGTGGCGTTCGATGGCGATGCCGACCGCGCCGTTTTCGTCAGCGCCACCGGGAAACTCGTAAACGGCGACGGCGTCCTGCTCGCTGCGGCGCGCTACCTGAAGTCCACCGGGCAGCTCAAAGGAACTGCTGTCGTCGGCACGACGATGGCGAACCTCGGCCTCGAGCGCGTCCTGGCTTCCGAAGGGCTCACACTCACCCGCGTGGACGTGGGCGACCGCTACGTGCTCGAAGAAATGCTCCGCAGCGGCGCGAACCTGGGCGGCGAACAGTCCGGGCACATCATTTTTCTCGACGACTCGCCCACGGGCGATGGCTTGCTGACCGCCGTGAAGGTCGCTTCGTTTGTTTCGCTCCGCGGCCCCCTCGACGGCCTCATTGCCGGGCTGAAGGTTTTTCCGCAGACCATCCTCAACGTGAAAGTGCGCTCGAAGCCGCCGCTTGATTCGCTGCCCGAAGTGGCGCGCACGCTGGCCGAGGCCGCGCGCGCCCTCGGAGATTCCGGCCGCATCGTGCTGCGCTATTCGGGCACGGAGCCGCTCGCGCGCGTCATGGTCGAAGCCGAAAGCCCCGAAGACGTTGCGCGCTGGTCGCGCGCCCTCGCTGCTGTATTGCAATCCTCCCTCGGCACGTAGATTTTTCTTCTTCTTCCACTTATCGGTGTTCTAAACTCTGTCTCCCCTATGTTCAACCCACCGAGGAGCCGCGGCGCTACGCGCACGCTGCAAATATTCTGGCCTTTGCTGGCCACAATGCTATGGGCAACACCCCTGCCGGCACAGCAAGCGGACAAGCAGCCATCAGGGATCAGCCTTCCCGCTTACCCAGACTCTGCAGGCGGGCTAAAGAAGCTCATCTTAGACATGCTCGCCGCGACGAAGCGAGGGGACGAAGCGACATTTCAGGCCTACGTGGAATTCCTAGTCCTCTCCGATCCCAAGACATGGTTCGCCACGACTTTCGGCGACGACTTGGGCAGGCAGATGTATCTCGGCTACGAAAAGGTTCGTCCAGAGCTTACTTCGCATTTCAAGGATTCCTTCGGGACAATCGTGCGGGAGCATCTGTCAGACGTGCGCGTCCGGCGCTTTGAAAAGGCCTGCGATCCGAATGCGAGCGACATGGAGTACCCGGCGCTGGACGCACGACAGCAACCGACCCCGCTGTACGATGCCCGCATGGCGAACGCCGATGGCTCGCGCCTTATGCCGCTGTGGTTCTTCGTCTACGTAGATGGGCGGTTCCGCTATACAGGCGGACTTCGCTTTTACCCACCCTGGAAACAGGCGTTCGCCCTGAGCCTGGTCCCGTGGGAGATCCAGCGCAAGAGATTGGTGTACCAGCCCGCCCCTCATTATCCGAGCGAGGCCAAGCAGAGTCGCATGCAGGGCAGCGTGCTGCTATGGGCGGTCATCGCCACAGACGGCAGCGTGCGTGAATTACGCGTCGCTAGGGGTACCTGCTGGCTCACCAAATCCGCCATGGATGCAGTGCGTCAGTGGCGCTACACGCCCATGATCGTAGACGGAAAGCCGGTGGAGGTTTTCACAACGATTGAGGTGTTTTACACGCTCAGCTTTTGAGCTTTCCCTCCCAAAGAACGTAGGGCGCAGCGATTTTGTGTGAGAAATCGTAGCTGTTTCGTGTGCAGGGAACAACTGCACGCCGCGACGCCGCCGCTAACTTCAACACAGACAAAGGGCTGCGGGACTCCGTGAAAAGATTCTGGGGCTGGCACGGTGGTTGCTCATCTTAACAGCGGCTGTCTCTGATTCCCGGGGTGGGCGCTGTTCTGCCAAATGCAGGGCATGCGTCCTATGGGGTGTAGCAAAAAGGGGTCCCTTAACGGGATCCCTTTCTGTTTCTAGCCTGCCGCCTGATTTGCCTAGAATTCCGATAGCCAGTGCGAGGCCCCGCATTCTTCGCACGCCTCCTGGATCTGCGCAAGCCACTCGAGCGCTTCTCCCGCACCCGGCAAACCGTCGTCAGTGGGCGATTCCCGCTGCGCGTAGAGCTCGCCGTAGCGGTCGGCCACAAACACGCCGACGCGGGCCTGGCCGGCCGGGCCGAAGGCGTCTTTGCCAAGGTAGGCGCGCTGCGAGCGGCCGCTCATGTCCGCGGCTAGGACAATCTGCGGCGGCAAGTCGGCTGCCGCGCGGGGCGGCGGCACGCGATCGTACACGGCAAAGACAATGGCTTCGCGCTCGGCCAAATCCGGTGCGCGCGCCGCAAGCTTTTCGAGGAATGCGTCGCATGGCGCGCACCCCGCGTGCAGGAACGCAATCACGAGACTCTTTTTCTGCTTGTAGTCCCAGGCGCGCACGGTGCGGCCGTCCGTGGCACGCGCCGTGAGCGGCGGGATGATCTGTCGCAAGCGCAGCATCGCTCGACTGCGCTGAACACTAGCACAGAGCTCCCGGGCGGAACAGGGCGCGCGGCGGCACAGCCCTGCGCCTGAAAGCGCGCATGGTAGAATGCCCGCGCTTTGACTCTCCCCGAGACGCGCGCGGCGCTTGACCGCTCGATCGGCCTGCCCCAAGCCGCTGCGATGGTCGTGGGGATCATTCTCGGCGCCTCGATCTTCGTCCAACCCTCTGAAGTCAGCCGCCACGTTCCCAGCATTCCGGGCACGCTGCTGGTGTGGCTGGCGTGCGGCCTGCTGACATTGTGCGGCGCCCTGGTGTGCGCCGAATTGGCCGCCGCGCTGCCGCAAACGGGCGGCGTGTACGTCTTTTTGCGCGATACGCTCTCGCCAAGCGTGGGATTCCTCTGGGGCTGGGCGATGTTCTGGAGCGTGCACTCCGGAATCATCGCGGCGATGGCCGTCATTTTCGCGCGCTACATGGCCTATTTTTTCCCGATGGGTGACGGCGGCACCCGGGGCGTGGCGATCGCAGGCATCCTGGCCCTCTCGGCGATCAACTACGCGGGCGTCCGGCAGGGCAGCGCCGTGCAAACATTTCTTACGTTCGCCAAGCTGGCGGCGGTCGTCCTGCTGCTCGCGTTGTTTTTCTTCCTGGGCCGCCACGGCGCTGCGCCGGCGGCGAATCCGCCACAGGCACTTTTCCGCTTCTCGCTACGCGAATACGTTCTCGCGCTCAGCGCCGGCCTTTTCACCTACGGCGGCTGGCATATGGTGACGTACACGGCCGGGGAAACGCGCGAGCCGCGTCGCACCATTCCACGCGCGCTGTTGCTCGGCACACTGACGGTCACGGCGTGTTATCTGGCGCTGAATGCGGCTTACCTGTACGTGCTTCCGCTCGATCGCGTCGTTGCCTCCACGCGCGTGGCGGCCGATGCCGCGAGCGCGCTCGCAGGCCCGCGCGGCGCCGCAGCGATTTCGGTGCTCGTGAGCCTTTCCGCGTTCGGCGCGCTCAACGGCACCATCCTGGCCGGACCGCGCGTCTATTTCGCCATGGCGGAGGACGGGCTGGCGTTTCGCTGGATGGGCCGAATTCACGCGCGCTACAAGACGCCCGGGCTTTCCATCCTGGCGCAGGCGATCTGGTCTTCCGCGCTCGTCGCGATGGGCACGTACCGGAGTCTCTTCACGCGCGTCATCTACACAGAATGGCTGTTTTTCGCGCTGATGACCATCGGACTGTTGCGCTGGCGCCGCAAGGCGAGCACAGCGCCGAGGATGCTGGCCGGGGGACCTCTTCTGCCGGTGCTCTTCATTGCCGCGTGCGCGTTGATCCTCTACACGCAGATTGCAACCGACCCGAAGGAAAGCGCTAAGGGCTTGCTGCTCGTTGCCGCGGGATTCCCGGTCTATCTGCTGTGGAAGCGCGCGAAATCCTCTCCCGGAGCAATCGCTAATGCCCGTGATTGATTTTCACAACCACTACTACCCGCCAGCGTACCTGGACGCGTTGCGCGCCGGGCCGAGCGCGGTGCGCGTCACCTTGGATGAAGAGGGCAATCCGTGGCTGCACTATCCCGGCGATTACAACATTGCCGTGCGGGGCCACCGCGACATTGACTACCGCGAGGGCGTGCTCACGTGCGCGGGCGTGGATACCCAGGTGATCACGCTGACCACGCCCGGCACGCACGTGGAGACTCCCCCGACGGCCGCGCGCCTGGCGAGCCTCGTCAACGACGCCTTTGCGGCGGTCGTGAGCGCAAAGCGCGGGCGGTTCGTGGCGCTCGCCACGCTGCCGCTGAACGACCCGGCGGCCTCCGTGCGCGAACTCGAGCGCGCCTGCCGCCAGCTCGGCTTCCGCGGCGCGATGGTCTTCAGCAACATCAACGGCGTGGCGCTGAGCGATGCGCGCTTCTGGCCCGTATATGAAGCCGCCGATGAGCTCGGCGCCGTGCTCCACATCCATCCGACGAGTCCGGTAGGCGTCGAAGCCATGACGGATTACTGGCTGATGCCGCTGGTGGGGTTCCTGTTCGATACGACGCTGGCCGCTGCGAAGCTCGTCTTCAGCGGCGTCGCCGAGCGTTTTCCGCGGATTCGCTGGGTGCTGAGCCACCTGGGCGGCGCGATCCCTTATCTGGCAGAGCGCCTCGATCGCGGCTTCCACGCATTCAGCGAGTGCCGCGTGAATATCCAGCGCCCGCCGAGCGAGTACCTGAGGCAGTTTTACTACGACACGGTGAACTTCGATCCCCACGCGCTCCAACTGGCGGTGCGCTTCGCCGGCACCGGCCAGATCCTCGCCGGCAGCGACTACCCGCACCAGATCGGCAGCATCGAACAGATGCTTGCGAGCATTCGCGCGCTCGAAGTTTCCGAGGCGGAGCGCGCCGCCATCCTGGGCGGCAACGCTGCGCGCCTGCTAAGACCCTAGCAGTCCAAAACGAAAGGCCCTCCACTGAGGGAGGGCCTTTCGAAACCCAAAAGAATTGTCTTGGTTTAGCTGCAGCCGGACGTCGAACCGCAGTTCTCACATTTGTAGCAGCCGCCGTTGGGCGTCATGAGCATTCCGCATTCGGAGCACGTCGGCGCGCCGTCCACAATGGCACGCGGCAAGTCCGGCCCGGGTTCCGCCGCACGCACGGCCGTTGCGGGAACTGTGGCTTCGGGAACTGCGGCAGGAGCAGCCATCTCTCCATTCACCGCGCCATTCAGCTTCAAATAGCTCAGCGAGATAAATTTGCCGCCCAGCCACCGCGCAATGTAGTCCAGCACGGAGCTCGAGAAGCGGAGATCCGGATTCTGGGTGATTCCCGAGGGCTCGAAGCGCGTGTTGATCAGCTTATCCACCAGGGCCTTCAGCGGCACGCCGTATTGCAATCCGATGGACACGGAAAGCGCGAAGCCGTCCATGAAACCGGAGAGCGTCGAGCCTTCTTTGGCCATCTTGATGAAGATCTCTCCCGGCGCGCCGTCTTCGTACATGCCGACGGTGATGTAGCCTTCGTGGCCGGCAATCGAGAACTTGTGCGTGATCGAGTTGCGCTCCGCGGGCAGCTTACGGCGGCGCGTGCGAATGAAGAGCTCCTGCTGTTCGGCCACGGCGGGCGCGGGGACGGGTTCGGACGCTTTCTGGGCGTCGGGCTTGCTGCCGCCGGCGGCGGAGAGCGGCTGCGAGCGCTTCGAATTGTCGCGGTAAATCGCCACGGCCTTGATCCCAAACTTCCAGGACTCAATGTACGCCTGCATGATGTCTTCGACCGTGGATTCTTCGGGCATGTTGATCGTTTTGCTGATGGCTCCGGAAAGGAACGGCTGCGCCGCGGCCATCATGCGCAGGTGCGCGCGCCAGGAGATGGAGCGACTGCCGTTGGCCGGCTTGAACGAGCAATCGAATACCGCCAGGTGTTCGGACTTGATGCCCGGCGCGCCTTCGATCGTGCCCGTGCGGTCAATGTAGTCCACGATCTGCGCGCCTTCCTCGGGCGGATATCCCAGATTCATCAGCGCCTGCGGCACCGTGTTGTTCACGATCTTGATTACGCCGCCGCCGACCAGCTTCTTGTACTTCACGAGCGCCAGGTCGGGCTCGATGCCGGTGGTATCGCAATCCATCATGAAGCCGATGGTGCCCGTGGGCGCGAGTACGGTGACCTGCGAGTTTTTGTAGCCGTGTTTTTCGCCGAGCGCGAGCGCGTCGTCCCAGGCCTTCTGCGCGGCGCGGAGCAACGGCGGCTGCACATTTTCCGGCTTGATCGGCCGCAGCGAATCGCGGTGCATGCGGATCACTTCGAGCATCGGCTCGCGGTTCGCGGCGAAGCCCGGGAACGGCTCCAGACGCTCGGCGATGCGCGCCGATTGCGCGTACGCCCCGCCGCACATCAGCGCGGTGACCGCGCCGCACATGTCGCGGCCGCCGTCGGAATCGTAGGGCAGCGCGAGCGACATCAGCAGCGCGCCCAGGTTCGCGTAGCCCAGGCCGAGCGGGCGGAAGTCATGCGAGTTCTTCGTGATTTTCTCCGTCGGGTAGCTGGCGTTGTCCACCAGGATTTCCTGCGCGGTGATGGTGATGTCCACGGCCTGCTGGAACGCTTCGACATCGAACGTGCCGTTCGGCCCGAGGAACTTCATCAGGTTCAGCGACGCCAGGTTGCAGGCCGTATCGTCGAGGAACATGTATTCCGCGCAGGGGTTCGACGCGTTGATGCGCGCGGTGGTCTTGCAGGTGTGCCAGCGATTGACCGTGGTGTCGTACTGCATGCCCGGGTCGCCGCAGTGCCAGGCGGACTCGGCGGACTGCTTCAGCAGGTCGCGCGCGCGGAATTTCTGCGTGGGCGCGCCGTCGTTGACGTTGCGCGTCCACCAGTCGCGGTCGTCTTCGACCGCCTGCATGAACTCGTCGGTGACGCGCACGGAATGGTTCGCGTTCTGGAAGAAGATGGAGCTGTAGGCTTCGCCGTCGATCGCGGAGTCGTAGCCCTGCTCGATCAGCACCTGTGCCTTGCGCTCCTCTTTCATCTTGGAGCCGATGAACTCGACGATGTCCGGGTGGTCGATGTTCAGGATCACCATCTTGGCGGCGCGTCGCGTTTTGCCGCCGCTCTTGATGACGCCGGCAAAAGCGTCGAAGCCGCGCATGAAGCTGACCGGCCCGGAGGCGATGCCGCCGCCGGAAAGCGTCTCTCGGCTGCCGCGCAGCGTGGAGAAATTCGTGCCCGTGCCCGAGCCCCACTTGAAGAGCAACCCCTCGGTCTTGGCCAGGTTCATGATCGAGCTCATGTCGTCCTGCACCGAGTTGATGAAGCAGGCCGAGCATTGCGGCCGCACCTGTACGCCGACGTTGAACCACACCGGCGAATTGAAGCTCATCTTTTGCTCGACGAGCAGGTGGGTGAGCTCGTCACGGAAGGCGTCGTGCGCCTGCGAGGTGGCGAAGTAGTTGCCCTGCTCGCCCCAGCGGACGATCGTATTCACCACGCGGCCGATCAGCTGCCGCGCGGAGGTCTCGCGCTCGGGCGTGTTCAGCTTGCCGTGGAAATACTTCGAGGCCACGATGTTCGTGGCCGTCTGCGACCACGACTTGGGCACTTCGACGTCTTCCTGGCGGAAGATCGTCTGGCCCTTTTCGTTGCCGATCTGCGCCGTGCGCTTTTCCCACTCGACTGCATCGAACGGAGAGCCCTTGCCGTCGGTAAAGAACCTCCGGAACTCCAAGCCCTTCCGGGTTTCGGTTCCCGATGCGACTTGCGTCTTTCCGTTCAACACCGTCTTCACGTGAGCCATCTCCGCCTCCGCGCAGGAGGGTCCCCCGGGGCAGGGGAAACCCTACTATTGTACCTCCAAGGGAACGCCTGGAGGGCGTAGCGCTTGATTCTCCGGCAAGCGCCGCTTGGTCCAGAGGAAACCAGGCCGGCCCAAGACAGAAAAATGCGAAAACTCCACCACCTACGATTTCGCGCGCTTACTGGGCAACCGAAATCGCGGGCGACCGAAACGGGATTGTCTTGGGCAAAAACCCGGTGGGCCGCGCGGTCCCTCGGATGGTCCCTCCCCGGCTCTGCGGGACGCGAGCGGGCCGAACCACGGTCCTCCGAATCTGAGGGCGCATACTGAGGGAAATTCGAAAACTTGTCAAGAGGAAAGCGCAACCTATTGGCGGTTGGTGCTCAAACGGTCTACCCATAGTGGTGCAGTTGCGACGCTTCACACTGCTCGAAGAGCAAAAAAGCCAGTACAGAATCGCGCGCTGCTGCAGCTGCTGCGATTGCCTCGGCCTGCACGGGCGCCTACCATGATTCCGTTTGCCAATGAAGACGCTTCGAAATCGTTTGCCGATCTGTTTGGCGTGCGCTCTGCTCGCGATTGCGCTGGGCCTGCCCGCGAGCTTCCCGCAGACACCGGCGCAAAAGCCCACGCCCACGGGCGTGCCGAATTTCGGCGAAGTCACAGCGCAGCTTTTCCGCGGCGGGCAGCCCACAACGGAAGGCCTCCGCGCACTGAAAAATTTCGGGATCGAAATTGTCGTGAACTTTCGCGACGAGCGCAGCGAAATTGAATCTGAGCGGAAGGCAGTCGAGGCGCTCGGCCTGCGCTACGTGAGCATTTCTTGGAAAGCGTCCCAGATCCCGCTGGGCGCGCAGGTGGCAGAATTCCTGAAGCTGTTGCAGACGAGCCCCGGCAAAAAAATCTTCGCGCATTGCCGCTTCGGCTCCGACCGCACCGGCGTAATGATTGCGGCCTACCGGCTGGCGTTTGAGGATTGGCAGCCCGCGCCGGCGCTCAGTGAAATGCGTGCCTACCACTATCACTACTTCTTCTACCCCCAGCTCGAGCGCTACGTCGAAGGCCTGCCGCAGCAGCTGGCAACCAATCCAGCGCTCCAAGGCCTATCGAAAAAGCCCGCCACGCAGCCGAGCTTTCAGGCGGCGCCGAGTTCGCACTGATAGCCAGATCATCTGCACAGGCCCTGCTCAGCCCTGGGCTTCGCAGGTTCTACGGCCGCAGTTGCCAGAGGGTGAGGGAGCCGTTCGTCAAGCGCACCAAGCCAAAGCGGCGTTCCGGCGGGACATTGTCGCGCAGCAACGAGAAGACATCCTGCTGCACCGAGCGGTTTTCGAAGAGGTAGTTGTGGGAGTAGCGGCTGTGATCCGCCAGGGTCACATCCACGATGTCCAGGCCCGGGATCAGCGGCTGTGCATTCCCGGCATCGCCCGCCCGCGCGTAGACATACAGACGGCCGGCGAAGCGCAGCGCTGTGTCATTCCTCGAAACGTACAGCGTAATCCGCTCGGCCAATCGCGCACCGATCACCGCGGGCATCTTCTGGCGAAACAAATCGTCCGCAATATCCGGCGCTGCCAGCACCACCTGCCCCAGGCGCGGCTGGCCGGTGCCGCTCGTGGAAGCCAACTCTTGCAGCGCCCCAACCACGGCGCGTGTGCCCAAGCTGTGCGCCAGGATGTGGACGCGCCGTCCGGGCAGCGCCGCGAGCAGGTGTTCCAAGAACTGCCGCACGTGGGGCGTGCTCCACTCGATGCTGTCCCCATCGGCGGCATACCCGGTGGAATTGCCCTGCGAGGGCCACGCGAACACCACGGCAGCCCCGCGATAGCTCAGGTCCTGCTTGAGTTGGGCCGTCCACAGCACGGATTCTTCGAATGTGTACTTATAGCCGTGGACGAAAACAAAGACCTCGGTGCCGGGCGCGGCCTCGAGGCGCGAAACCAGCGCGCTGAAGAACTGCTCCTCCTGGAGCGCGGCTGGGCCGGAGCGAAACACGGGGTCCTCCGGAGTACGTGAGCAGAGGGGGCGCGGTTTGTAAGGCACCATCTCGCCGAAGCGGCGTGTGGACGGAAGGCGTACCTTGTACGTGCCGTAAGAAATCCGCTGGTCCGGCTGGCGATCCGAGCCAAAGCGCGGGCCGCGCGCCGGCATTTCGCCTGCCTTGCATGCGATCTCGGCCGGGGCCGATTCAGCGCGGTCGGTAACGTAGAAGACTTCCGTATCCTCGGGGGCCGGCGCAGCGAGCGCCACGATCGGGCGCGTCTGCCGGACTGCACAACCGCTAGCCAGCGCGGCGGCAGCCACGGCGGCGCAAAACCAGAGCCTGCGTTCATGTGCCGTCCGGTACAAGGAAGGGCGGGCTCCTCGCAACCCGCTGCCGACAGTCTACGGAAAGGACGGAGTCCTGGCCAGTGACGAAAGGATTTGCGTTGCAGAAGACACCAGCCTGGGTCTGCTATTCGTAGCGGAGGGCGTCAACGGGGTCGAGGCGCGCGGCTTTCATGGCAGGCCAGACGCCGAAAATCAAGCCGATGGTGATGGACACGGTGAAGCCGGCAATGACGGCCCAAAGGGGCACCGTGGCTTTCATCTCGGTGACGGCGCGAACGAGGATCACGATCCCGCCGGCGAGGAGCATCCCGATGATGCCGCCGATGCCGGTGAGGGTCATCGCCTCAAGCAGGAATTGCCAAACGACGTCTCTGCGCCGCGCGCCGATGGCCTTGCGGACTCCGATCTCGCGCGTGCGCTCGGTGACGCTGACGAGCATGATGTTCATCACGCCGACGCCGCCGATCAGTAGCCCGATCGAAGCCAAGACCACCATCACCAGCGCGATCATGCCCACAATCGCATGGAACTGCTCGACGGCTTGCTGCGAGGTCTGGATCGAGAAGCTATCCGCCTTGTCGTAGGGAACGTTACGCCGCCGTCGCAGGACGTCGCGCGCCTGGTCCACGGCCAAATCGAGTTTGTCTTTTTCGGCTTGAATGCGGATGTTCTGCTCGTAGGCCGCGGGATAGACCTTCCGGAAAGTGTAGTACGGGATGATGACGCGCTTGTCTTCGTCATTGCCGCCGAAGCCGCCCTTGGGCTTTTCGAACACGCCGATAACCAGGAACGACGACCCGTCAATCAGCAATTCCTTGCCCACGGCCTCGAGGCTCGGGAAGAGGGTGTCGGATATGTCTTCGCCGATGACGACCAATTTTTCGCGATGGAGATTCTCGGCCTGGGTGAAGAAACGGCCCTGCTTCATCGTGGCGTTGGCGTAGACCTCGGGAAAGTTCGGAAACGCGCCGCGGAAGTCAATTCCGACCACCTCGGAATCCTTGTGCCGCACCCTGTGTGCCTCCTCCCATTGGCTGATCCAGACGGTGGCGCGCTTCACCGCGGGGCACTGTTCCGCGATAGCTTCGCCGTCTTCGAGCGTGAGCGGCTTGCGCTCGCGCTCTTCTTTGGGGCGACGGCCAACGCGGGGCCCCTGGTCGAAGCGGCTGATAAACGCCGTATCGGCGCCATAGCCGGTGATCGCCTCGGTGACGGTCTGATCGAACCCGGCGAGCAGCGCGGCCACCAGCATGATCACAGCGACGGCCATCACCACGCCCAGTACGGTCAGGAAGCTGCGCAGTTTGTGCGCGCGCAGGGTATCGAGCGCCAGGAAGAGGTTCTCGCGGTAGTCCTGTGCCAAGTGGCTATCCCTCCGCCCGCAGGGCTTCGATGGGATCAAGCTTCGCCGCGCGCATCGCCGGATAGATGCCGAAGAAAAGCCCAACGCCGGTGGAAAGCGACAGCGCCAGCACAATCGCGCGCATCGGCGTGGTGATCGGCATGGGCGTCAGCGCGCGCACCGCCGCGCCGATGCCGAGCGCCAGCCCAATTCCCACCACACCGCCCACCAATGCCAGTACCGCCGATTCCGCCAGGAACTGCATCAGGATGTGCCGCCGCCGCGCGCCCAGCGATTTGCGGATGCCGATCTCGCGCGTCCGCTCGGTCACGCTGGCCAGCATGATGTTCATGATCACGATCCCGCCGACCACCAGGAATACGGAGGTCAGCCAGACGGCCAGGGCGAAGATGTTTCCTGTCAATTGCTCCCACAGGCCCGTGATGGAGGACGGCGCGATGATGCCGAAGTTGTCCGGGTCGTTGTAGGCCTGGTGGTGCTTCGCGCGCAGCAGCATCCGCGCTTCATCCTGCGCCTGGTCCATTAACTCCGGGCTCGCCGCCTGCACGAAAATCAGGATCGACTCGCTCGGCGTGTGCCAGGTCTTTTCGTAGGTGTGGAACGGAATGATCAGGAAATTGTCCTGCGAGATGCCGAAGACGCTGCCGATAGCGTCCGCAACGCCCACGACCTCGTACACCTGCGAGCCCGCGCGCAACGTTTTGCCGATGGGGTCGCTGGTCGAGAAAAAGCGCTTGGCCACGTCCGCGCCGATCACGCAGACGGGGGCGCGGTGCGTGTCGTCGGCTTCGGTGAGGGGTCGCCCGATGGACACGCCGATGCTGCGCACGTCGGCGTAGTTCGGGGTCGCGCCCTGGATGCGCACGTCTTCCAGCAGGTCGTTGCCGTAGCGAACGTCCCGAGAAGTGCCGATGGTGGCGGCGACCGCTGTGGCCAGTTGCATCCGCTGCCCCAGGAATTGGTAATCGTCCTCGCTGAGCACGGGCCGCTTCTGCGCCCGGATGAACGCTTCGAAGCTCGTGATGATGCCGAAGCGGTCAATCACGAAGGCGTTGGCGCCCAGGTTGGCTATTTTGTCGGAGATGTAGAGGTTCAGCCCCTCGACCACCGACATGACGGCCACAAGCGTCAGGACCGCCAGGATGATCCCCAGCAGGGTCAGGAAACTGCGCAGCTTGTGCGAGCGCAGCGTATCGAGCGCCAGGCGAAGAGTCTCGCCCAGCGCAACGCTGGCCATCTTGGTGCGGTCGAGCATACCCCTACCCCGAAACCTCTCTAGTCTAGTACGAATTGGGAGCCCCTGGGGTTTCCTTCGGCGGGCCGAATTTACAATTACTCCCGTGCCTGCAATTTGCGCCGGCGTGAAATCTGGGCATCCATAGTTGTCTGTCCCGCCGGTTTAGGGTAAGTTTCCTATCCCGCTGCGCCTCGACGGCTGCTGCTGCCGGGCACAGCACTTGCCCAAGAGAGTGAGGGTTCCAATGAAAAAGGCAGCCGGAATCGTGCTCCTGGCTTTTTCCCTGTTCCTCGTGATCACACGTCCCGCAGCGCTTCAAGCGCAGAGCCAACCTGTGGCGCCCACATCAGGCTTCCGCGCCGACTTCCTGGCCGATTGGGACGACATGGCCAAGAAAGCCGTGCAACTGGCCGAAGCCATGCCCGGGGAGAAATACGCCTGGCACCCGGAAGGGGCGCGCTCCGTGGCGGAGATTTACCTGCACATCGCCAGCGGCAACTACTTTTATCCGCAGGCAATCGGGATCAAGCCGCCGGCAGGGATTGACCTGCGTACGCTGGAGAAATCCACGACCGAGAAGGCCAAGGTGGTCGAAATCCTGAAGCAATCGTTCGAGCACGCCCGCCAGGCCGTCCTGAACACTCCCGACGCCGACCTGGACAAGGCCATCACGCTGTTTGGTCAAAAGAGTACGGCGCGGAATCTTTTCTACATCCTAGGCACGCACCAGCACGAGCACTTCGGCCTGACCATCGCCTACGCGCGCTTCAATAACGTTGTGCCGCCGTGGACCGCCGAGCGGCAGACGCGCCAGGCCCAGCAGCCGCCCAAGAAGCAGAATTAAGAAGCGTACGCTGGCTTCCGAAAAACATTGCGGGGAATCCGTTTGGATTCCCCGCGCCGTTTTCTCGCCGATTTTCCCGGCGACGATTATCGTTTGACGCCCTCCAGTTCGAGCAGGCGCTCTTTGCGCCACAGCCCGCCGCCGAAGCCGTGCAAGGCGCCGTCACTGCCGATCACGCGGTGACACGGCACTACGACCGGCACCGGGTTTGTCGCGCAGGCGCGGCCCACTGCCCGCGCCCCGCCGCGCGCGCCGATTTCCCCCGCCAGCTTTCCGTAGCTGAGCGTCTTCCCAAAGGGCACCCGCTGCAGCGCATGCCAGACACGTTGCTGGTACTCCGTGCCCTGGAGATCGAGCAGCACCGAGAACGTGCTGCGCCGCCCGGTGAAATATTCCCGCAACTCGCGCAGCGCCGCGGCCAGGTGCTGCCGCGCCTGCTTGGCTTCCGGCCCGGCCGGTTGCCGGCCGGCATCCGCCGGCACGCGGCCTGAAAACTCAAGCCGCCGCAGACCGCGCGGCGAAGCTTCAATCGCCAGCCGCCCAATCGGAGTCGCCAACGTGGTCCAGACACAATTGCGTTCACCAAGCTGTCTCATCTGCTTCCTCTTTCTCGAGAATTTGGCTGGGCCTGGCGCCGAAACTCGCTCGGCGTGACGCCCGTGGCGCGACGGAACCAACGGTAAAACGTAGCCAGGCTGCCGAACCCGGCTTCGTAGGCCGCTTCGGCCACGTTTTCGCGACCGGCGCGCAGCATCTCGCACGCACTGCGCAGCCGCGCTTCGGTGCGCGCGCGCCGCGGCCCGTGGCCTAAGTGCCGACGGAACATTCGATACAGCCCCGAAGGGCTGCTGCCGTTGTCGCGGGCGAGCTGCGCGATCCCGGCTTCGCTTACAACCATCTCGCGCAGCCAGCGCCGCAGCACGGCCTGCTCGATGCCGCGTTGCCCGCCCTGCACTTCCGGCCGGCAGCGGCGGCAGGCGCGGAACCCGTCATGTTCCGCCTCGGCGCGCGTGAAATAGAAGCGCACGTTTTCGCGCTTCGGCTTGCGCGCGCGACACGACGGCAAACAATAGATGCCCGTGGTGCGCACCGCCACGAGCACGCGCCCGTCGAGCGAGGCGTCGCTCCGGCAGAAGCGCCGGTACAGCTCGTCGGCCTGTCGCACCGTGATCCTCATGGTTAAGACGATACTCCTCTCCGGCTATCCTGTCATCGCAGGAGCGTGCACCGAATTCAGCGGGCTCCGGACGGGTTACAATGCCCGTGCAACCGGCCGCTGGCGGAAAGAATCAGACCGAATGCGGTGTCTTGCGGCCGCAAGAACAACGATGCGACAAAGCTTGCTTCTCTTCATCCTGGTGTTCACGGCGCTCGCCGCGGCTCCCGCGGCGCTTCCGGCTCAAGACCGCCCGCTCTCGCCCGGCGAGATCCGGGCACTGGTCGAGCGCGTCATCGCCAACCAGCATCGCGACGACGCGGCATTGATGGAATTCGAGCGCACCGAACGCACACAGGTGCGAAAAAACGCGAACGATGCGACGCCCTCCGAAGACAAGGCCTACCGCGTGATCCCCGCGGGCACCGGAAACGCGCGCATCCCGATCGAAGACCATGGCCGCGCCACGGATGCAGAGGCGTATCGCAAGCAGCTCCGCGACCTCGAGCAGGCGCTCGTCCGCGTGCTCGACCCGAATTCGGCCAAGCAAAAACAGGACGATGAGAAGTTCCGGAAGCACGTGCGCGAACGAAAAGACCTCGTGGACGCGACGCGCGACGCGTTCCGTTACACGTGGCTCGGCCGTGAGACGCGCGACGGCCGCACGTTCGTCAAGCTCAGCGCCGAACCGAACCCCGGCTACAATGCGCCCTCGCGCACCGCGAGCCTGTTCTCTTACGTTCGCGCGACCGTGTGGATTGACGAGGCTTCAGCGCACATGGCGCGCGTCGAAGCGGAGATCATCCGGGACATCTCGTTCGGCGGCGGCGTGATCGGCAAGCTCTACCGTGGCGGGCGCTTCGTACTGGAACACGCAGAGGTCGCACCGGGCATCTGGCTGCCCACGCGCTACCAGTACGATTTCGGGGGCCGCAAGTTTCTCTTCGGCTTCGAGACTCACGAGCTCACGCTGGTGAGTAATTACCGCCGCATCGGCCCGCCCAAAGAAGCGCTCGCGGCGATTCGACGCGAGCTCAACGGCAGCTCCGCCGCGCGCTCCGACCCCTAGCACGGGTCACAAGAACAAAACCCCCACTCCCAGCAAAAAATGCCGGAAGCGGGGGCTGCGATTCGTCTTCTACGGCTACGGTTATCGCGCAGCGGCCGCGATCTCCTTTTCGATCGGCGCACCCACCAGGTTGCCCCACTCGGTCCACGAGCCGTCGTAGTTCCGCACGTTCTGATAGCCGAGCAGGTACTTCAGCACGAACCAGGTATGCGAGCTGCGTTCGCCGATGCGGCAATAAGCGATCACTTCTCGGTCGCCGCCCACGCCCTTGCCGCCGTAGAGCTGCTTCAGCTCGTCGGCCGGCTTGAACGTGCCGTCTTCGCGGACGGCCTGCGCCCACGGCACGCTCACCGCGCCCGGGATGTGCCCGCCGCGCTGCGCTGTTTCAGTCATGCCCGGCGGCGCGATCACTTTGCCGGTGAACTCATCGAGTGAGCGTACGTCCACGAGCTGCGCCGGCGTGCGGCGGTCAATCGCGGCGAAGACGTCGTCGCGGCGCGCGCGGATGGCGGTGTCGGGATCTTTGGTACGGTAAGTGGCCGGAGTCGTGCGCGGCGCTTCGGTGGTGATGGGCCGCTTCTCCTCGAGCCACTTCTTTCGGCCACCGTTCATGATGCGCGTGTCGGCGTGGCCGTAGTACTTGAGCTGCCAGAACGCCCACGCCGCGAACCAGTTGTTGTTGTCGCCATAGACGACGATGGTCGCGTCGTTCGAGATGCCCGAGCGCCCCAGCAGCTCTTCAAATGTTCGCTTGTCCACCAAGTCGCGGCGCACCGGGTCCTGCAACTGAGTCTGCCAGTTCCAGCCAGCCGCGCCGGCGATGTGTCCCTGGTCGTACGCCGAGGTATCCACGTCCACCTCGACGATGTGAATCTTCGGATCGTTCAGGTGCTGAGCCACCCAGTCGGTGGTCACCAGAACCTCTGGATGAGCGTAATCTGCCATGGCAAGCCCCCTTTTCAATGCGGGTCGGAAAACTGTGGTTTCAGAGTTTCCCTAGCGGGAGACGCCTGAAACCTAACAGTATTGGATGGGGCGCGCAAGCGCGCGGATGTGCGGAATCGGACGGGGCAACATCTACACGGCGACCAATCGCCCGCCCTGCGATTCAAGCTCCACGCGCATCACCCAGTCGTAGTGAAACCCCTGGGATTTCAGCCATTGCTCGAGGGTCTCGCGGTCCGCGGCCTCGAACTCCACCAACATTTTGCCTTCAATCATGTTCACCAGAACGCGCGCGGCCGTGACTCCGCTCGCGCGCGCAAGCCGTGCGGCGAGTTCTTCGGCGCCTTGCCGCGTGAGGCAAGCCAATGTGTGTAATGAAAGATAGCGTGGCATCACTTCTCCCGAAACAGGATTTGCGACCACAGATCCTTCGACTTCGCTCAGGACAGGTAACCACAGATGAATGCATCGTACATGTGACAAGGATGCGTGCGCCAGACTTCGGCCGTTGTTTGCCAGCCTCGATTATACCTCCCGTGGGGAGCACCTCCAGCATGGGCTCTGGCGTCCTCTTTCGGCCCCGTGGCGGAAATGGATCAGCGCGCGACGCTCGTGGCGCTGCTCGCGGGCGGACCCGGCGACGACCGCGCGCAGAGCGCTCTTTGCGCCGCGGGCGAGTTGGGCGTGCTGCGCATTGCTGTGGCGGCTCAGGGAGTCCCCGCAGTCGAAGAATGGCTTTCGCCTTTCGCGCTGGTTATTCCGCTGCAATTCCTCGCGTATTTCGTCGCGCTTGAGCGCGGAACGAATCCCGATACCGGCCGCAAAGACCAGCCCGGCCACGCCCGCGCGGTTGCGCACTACCGCCTATAGGCCGCGGGCCCCGCAGCAACCAGCCCGCTGCATGTTGCATCTTGTTGCATAGACAGCCAGTATGCTTCCGGGAATCTCCAGGAGGAAGTCATGTGCAAGGCGTTGATTGCCGTTTCGTTGGGTGTGCTTGTGTTTGCACCATCGGGCTTCGGGCAGAGCCAGAAGGTGTCGGCCGCGGCCGAAAAGGCTACGTCGGTCACACAGGATGCGGAGTCTGCCGCAAAGCTGCCGGTTCGCCGCGTCGTGCTCTACAAGAACGGTGTCGGTTACTTTGAACATCTCGGACATGTCCGGGGCAACCAGAAGGTGTTGGTGGATTTCACGAGTGCGCAACTGAACGACGTCCTGAAGTCCCTGACGGTGCTGGACCTGACTGGTGGACGGATCGCGGGCGTAAGCTACAACTCCGAAGCACCGCTCACGCGGCGCCTGCGCGAGTTGCGGCTCCCACTCGGCGAGCAAACCACGCTGGCACAATTTCTGAGCGCATTGCGTGGAGCGCGGCTCGAAGTCCGTTCGGGCGGAACGGCAGTCAGTGGGCGGCTCTTGAGCATTGAGCGCAAGACCCGCATCAGCGGCGGCACCACGCTCGAAGTCGACTATCTGACTCTGATTACCGACGCTGGAGAGGTGCGTGGGATGGAGATCGCTCCTGGGACCTCTGTGCGCATCGGCGAGCGCGACCTGAACCAAGAGGTCGGCCGCTACCTTACGCTGGTCGCTTCGACCCGGGAGCGCGACCTTCGGCGGATGACCATTTTGACGACAGGGTCGGGCGATCGGCAAATCTACGTGAGCTACATCAGCGAGGTCCCGGTCTGGAAGACCACGTACCGTGTCGTCCTTCCCGGCAAGTCTGGGGCGCGACCGCTGCTTCAAGGTTGGGCGGTCGTGGACAACACGGTAGGCGAAGACTGGAACGACGTGGAGCTTTCCCTTGTGGCGGGCGCGCCGCAGTCGTTCATTCAACAACTGTCGCAACCCTATTACGTGCGGCGGCCGGTGGTTCCGCTACCGGAGGCTGCTGCCCTGACTCCGCAAACGCATGAAGCGGCCCTGCTCGGGGGATATGGCCAGCTCGCCGGCAACGTGACGGACCCGCAGGGAGCCGCCGTCCCGGGCACGCGGATTCGCATTTTGAATGCGGCCGGAACGCCGCTCGCTGAAACTTCCACCAACAACGACGGGCATTACCGCTTCGATTCCATTCCGGCCGGTGCCTACCGATTGGAAGTAATGGCCAATGGCTTCAAGAAAACCATGGTGAATGACCTCGAAATCCGCAGTGATGCGGACGCGAATCAAAATCTCGCGCTACAAGTCGGCAACGTTACAACGACGGTCAACGTGTCTGCCAGCAACCAGTCTTTGGAGACCACGTCGGCCACGCTGGGGCCTGGCGTGGCTGGGTCAGGCCGACAGCTTGGCTCGGGCCGCGGCCTCGGCCGGAGCGAAGGCGGCGGTGTGAGCAGCGGCAGGGGCGGCGGTGCCGGAGGCGGGATGTTCATGCCCTCCGTGGGGCTGAGCGAGGTGCGCGCTTCTACGGAAGCTGCGGCACAGGGTCGCGACCTCGGTGACCTGTTCGAGTACAAGCTCAAGGAGCGCGTCACGATCCGCAAGAATCAGTCGGCGCTCGTACCGATTCTACAGACCGAATTAGCCGTCGAAAAAGTGTCTGTGTGGAATCCCAACTCGGGCTCCGTGCGGCCCTTGCGCGCGGTGTGGATAACGAATACCAGCCCGTACACTCTGGACGGCGGGAGCTTCAGCGTGCTGGAAGACGAGACGTTCGCGGGGGAAGGTCTGCTGGACCCAATCAAGCCGGGCGAACGCCGCCTGCTTTCCTACGCCACCGACCTCGGCGTACTTGTGCAATCAAAGACGGAATCGGAGCCGCAGCGCGTCACGCGCGTGCGCATCGCCCGCGGCACGATGGTCCAGACGAGCGAACAGCGCCAAACGCGCACCCTCACCGTGCGCAACGAAGACACCTCTTCGCGAACCATTCTGCTGGAGATTCCTGCGCGCCCCGGCTGGAACCTAGCAGAGGGCCTCAAGCCCGAAGAGACCACCGTTGGCTTCCACAGGTTCCGTCTGACGGTGGCCCCCAAGCAGACGTCCATGCTCGCGGTGACGGAAACCCGACCGCTCGACGCGCGCTATGAACTCACCAATTTGAATGAAGACCAGGTGGCGCTGTTCTTACGCCAGCGGTCCATTAATCCGGAAATCGAGGCGGCTCTCCGCAAGGTTCTCGAGCAGAAGAGCCGCGTCGCAGCCCTGGAACAAGAGAGCTCCACCCGCGAGGAGGAAATGGACCGAATCTTCGACGACCAGCAACGCATTCGCGAGAATCTGAAAGCTCTCAAAGGCTCCGCGGAGGAGCGGGCGCTCGTGCAGCGATACACCCAGCAGCTCAGCGACCAGGAGAAGCGCCTAGAGCAGTTGCGGAGCGAGAAGGTGGCCCTGGAGAAAAAGCACGCCGAGGCACAAACCCAGCTCGACAATCTGATCCAACAGCTCGCACTGGAGGTTGCCCTTTAAGGAGTCCGTAACAGGCATGTAGGAGCGCCCCATCAGGCACACAAGAAGGCTCGCGTCCGCGCGCGGGCTGCGCTAGAATATAAGCACTTCTTGGTCCGGGGAGTTGTCTCTCATGCGAATTCACCGGTGGACTGTCTGGGTGGTTGTGTTTGTAGCGCTTTGCGCTTCCGCGGCAGCGCAGCAGGCTACGTCGGCAAACGGTGTGTCCGGCGTTGTGCTGGGGCCGGACGGAAAGACCGTGGCGGGCGCGCGGGTCTTCCTGCAACCTTCCGATGCGCGCGCGCCGCGTACGACAAAGACCGGGGCCGACGGGCGTTTCCGGTTCGGCGTGCGGTCGGGGCTCTACGACCTGCGCGCGCAGGCGCAGGGCCAGTGGTCAGACTGGGAGCGCAACATCGTGGTGCATGCCGGCCAGGCGAGGTCGGTGACGCTGCGGCTTTCGCGGAAGAATCCCCCTGCCGCAAAGCCGCCCGTGAAGCTGGAAGGCAAGATCCGCGAGTGGGCGATCCCGGCGGACAACTCGCTGCCGCACGATCCTGCCGTGGATCCGAACGGCTACGTCTGGCTGACGCTGCAGCGCGCCAATCAGTTGGCGCGGCTGAACCCCGACACGGGCGAGTGGAAGCTTTTCTCCGCGGTTACGCCCAATTCCGGGCCGCACGGACTGACCTCCGACGCCGAGGGCAACATCTATTTCACGGAGAACTACGTCGGCAAGATCGGCCGCGTGGACGCGCGCACCGGCACCGTCACGGAATACCAGGCGCCGACGGCCCGCGATCCGCACACGCCGATTTTTGGCTCCGACGGAGGGTTGTGGTTTACGGCGCAGCAGTCGAACCTGATCGGGCGCATGGATCCGAAAACCGGCGCGATGCGCGAGTTCCCCGTGCCCACGGCGAACGCGCGCCCGTACGGGATCGTTCCCGGACCCGATGGGGCGCTGTGGTTCTGCGAATTCGGCGTAAACAAGCTTGGACGAATCGACCCGAAGACGGGCGCAATCACGGAATATGAAGTTCCTTCTGCAGACTCGCGGCCGCGGCGCCTGACGATTGCCGGCGGCGCAGTCTACTTCACTGATTTCCGCGGCGGGCACCTGGGCCGCTTCGACATCGAACAGAAGAAATTTCAAGAGTGGCCGACCCCCTCGGGCGCCGGCTCGCAGCCCTACGGGATTGCGGCCGACGAGACCGGTCAGATTTGGTACGAGGAGTTCCGCGGCAATCAACTCATCCGCTTCATTCCGCAGACGCAGGCGTTCGAACACTACCCCATGCCTTCGACGCGCTCCGAGGTGCGCCACATGGTCCGCGACGCGAAAGGACGCCTCTGGTTGGCGCTCTCCGGCGCGAACAAAGTAGCGGTAGTGGAATAGCGCGGCGGTTCAGCGCGCGGCGGGGGGCCGCGGACCCGCTCGCACCAACCCGGCGAATTGCGCGAGCTCCGCGGCGTTCAGGTCGGAGACAGCCCAGAAGTTCATTCCCGCCTGCTTCCAGTGGATCAGGTTATATCCTTGCCGCGAGGAGGCTTCTTCGTCCTCTTGGGCGCTGGTTTGCGCGGGCCAAACGAATAGATTGATCGTGTGCTGCCGACGGCGATAGACCAGGGCCGCGATTGCGCGGCCGTCCAGATAGTCCAGCCTGCCGCCTACCAGTTCGAAGCCTTGCTCCTTGAAATCGCCGACCGGCGGCGAGAAATCCAGCTTGCCCGCAAACCACGGTTTCACGGTGTGCTGGTCAGTGGAAGGAACATCAAGCAGGTGGCTCGCGAGCAGCGAACGCACATGGCCGGCCACCACCTCGCTCGCCAGTTGCTCGTTCCCCGGGCGCCAACTTGGGAGAATCTTCCATCCGAGGAAGACAACCAGGACAATCGCTGCGGCGGCTGCGAGCCATCCTAGCGGAGATCCCCAAACGACGCGCCGGGGCATCTCGCGCGGAGCGTGCGTTCGCGCAGCTCCCACCGCGGCACGCACGCGAGCCTCAAGCTGCGCCGGGGTCCGGTAGCGCAGGCCCGCTCCACGCAAAGCGGACTGAAGCGCGCGGTGTTCTTCGTACGCCGCAGTACACGCGCGGCACGCCTTCAGGTGCGTCTCGATCTCCATCTGGCGGACGAGGTCGAGTTCGCCGTCCACGTACGCGTGTAGCAACCGGCGTGCTTCCTGGCAGTCCACTTCAGTGTTTCCCTTTCATGCGCTCGACGAGCACATCGCGGAGCTTCTGGCGTCCGCGGGCCAGGCTCGACATTACCGTGCCGATGGGGATCCCGGCGATGTCAGCAATCTCTTTGTACGAGAGCTCCTCGAGCTCGCGCAGCACGAGCACCTCGCGAAAGCGCGCGGGAAGCTCCTCGAGCGCCTGCCGGAGCAACTCGCCGTCTACTTGCTGGAGCAAGAGCGTCTCCGGCGTGGACATATCCTTGAGAGGCGTATGAATCTCCTCTTCGAACTCGTCGACGGAATCCTGCACGCGGTGCTGGTGCAGCCAAGTGAAGCAGGTGTTCCGCACGATTGCCAGCAGCCAGGCGCGCGCATCGCCGCCGTGATAGCCGTCGAGAAAGCGATAGGCGCGCAGGCAGGCATCCTGCACCAGATCCTCCGCGTCGTCCGCGCTGCGCACGAGCCACCGCGCCAGGTTGTAAGCGGCGCCCAAGTGCGGCAGCACAATCTGCTCGAACCGCGCGCGTCGTTGCTCTTCGGCCCGCCCGACTTCGCCTGCGTTTTCCCGTCTATCCAATTCCAGACTCGTCTCCGCGCGATTTTATTCCCGGCCTCAACTTAACACGCCAGCCGGGAATATTCATCGTCCTCGCCCAGTCTTGCTCATCGAAGGCGGACAACCATCGCAAAGGAGCGCGACATGGGGAAGCTCATCGAATCAGCGTTCAGCGAAGACGACATTGATCGCAGGGGATTTCTGAAATGCATGGCTTGGGCCGGCACGGGAGCCTTCTGTGTTCTCCAGGGCGGGGTTGTGAAATCGTTTGCCTTGAGCAGCCTGCCCCGCAACCTCGCGGCTCTGAAGGGCGATCTGAGCTTCGTCCAGATCAGCGACAGCCACATTGGGTTTAGCAAGCCGGCGAATCCGGACGTCACGGCGACGCTGCAGGAGGCCGTGGCCAAGATCAACGCTCTACCGACCCCGCCGGCCTTTGTGCTGCACACCGGCGACCTCACCCACCTCTCGAAGCCTGAAGAGTTCGACACGCTCGACCAGGTGCTCAAGAGCCTGCGCACAAGCCGGGTGTTCTACGTGCCCGGCGAGCACGACGTGCTGAACGACAATGGGAAGCAGTACCGGGAGCGCTTCGGCCACGAGGCGGTGGGCGAGGGCTGGTACAGCTTCGAACACAAGGGTGCGCATTTTATCGGCCTGGTCAACGTCCTGGACCTCAAAGCCGGCGGGCTGGGCACGCTGGGCAAGGAACAACTGGAATGGATCGAAAACGACGTGAAGAAACTGAAAAGCAGCACGCCGATCGTCGTGTTCGCGCACATTCCTCTGTGGGCGGTGTACCCCGACTGGGGCTGGGGCACGGACGACAGCGAGCAGGCGCTATCGTATCTGAAGCGGTTCGGCTCCGTCACCGTGCTGAACGGCCACATCCACCAGACGATGCAGAAGGTGGAGGGCAACGTCACGTTCCACACGGCGATGTCCACCGCGTTTCCGCAGCCGCAGCCCGGCACCGCGCCCTCGCCAGGGCCGCTGAAGGTGCCCGCGGAAAAACTGCGCAGCCTGCTGGGCGTGACGGACGTGAACCTCGTCCACGGCAAGCACACGCTGGGCATCATTGATTCCCCGCTCGACAGCGGGATGCAGAAGTGAATCCACTCGGGAGGAAAAAATGAGAAGTCTTCTGGTGTTTTCGACAGTTACGTTCTCCGCTATGTTGCTGCTGATCTTCGGGCTGGCCGCCGCCAGTTATCCGCGGCTCGCGGTCACGCTCGCAGACGAACCGGCCAACAAGAACGAAGTAAAGATTGACAATTTCAACTTCGCACCGGCGACGCTCACGGTTCCTGCGGGCACGAGGATCACCTGGGTGAACCGCGACGACGTGCCGCACAACGTCATCAGCACCGACAAGAAGTTCGCTTCGCCGGTGCTCGATACGGATGAACAGTTCTCGTACGAGTTCAAAGACCCGGGCACGTATCTCTACTACTGCTCGATCCACCCGAAGATGACGGGCAAGGTCGTCGTCCAGTAGACGACCCGGCGGACATTTCATCCTGAAGAAGGAGCGCGTCCATGAAGGATTGGAAATGGTTGGTGTTGCTTCTGTTCCTGGTGGCCACGGGGAGTCTTGCGGCGCGGTTTCGTGCCCAAGCTGCGGACAAGCCTCGTGTAGTCACGATCTCGGCTAGGCGGTTCGAGTTCAGCCCCAGCCAGATCACGCTGAAGAAAGGCGAGACCGTAAAGCTGTTGCTCCAGAGCGAAGACGTGACGCACGGTTTCCTCATGAAGGCGCTCGGCATTGACACCGACATCCCCGCCGGAGAAACGGCCGAGGTGACAATCACGCCGCAGACAGCCGGCAAGTTCACAACCATTTGCGACCACTTCTGTGGTGCGGGTCACGGCAACATGAAGATGACCATCGTGGTTGAGTGAGATGAAGCGAGGAGCTTGTATGCGTAGTTGCTGGTCACTAACGCTAGTCGCAGTGGCTTTGCTCGTCGGCTGCGGTGCGCGCCAGCCGGGCAACGTCGAGCGTCGCGTAGCCAACACGGTGAAGCACCGCATCACCATAGGCGGGAAGAAGGATGCGAATCCCGTGCCCGCGACCAGCGAAAACATCCACCGCGGCCAGGAGAATTTCTCGCACTACTGCATGGTCTGCCACGGGCTCGACGGGCAGAACACGGGCGTACCGTTTGCTGACCGGATGTCCCCGCCGGTGCCGACGCTCAATTCACCCGAGGTGCAGGGCTACACCGATGGACAGCTCAAGTGGGTCATCGACCACGGCATCTTTCCTTCGGGGATGCCGGCTTCGAAAGGAATCTTGAACGACGAGGACATCTGGCAGATCGTCGATTACATCCGCCACCTGCCGCCGAAAGGGAGCCTTGGCGAGCCGGCGGTGTATGGAGGGACGCCAGCACCCGGAGTTGTTGCAGGAAGCAGTTCTGTGCGCAAGCAGAAGCCGTGATCCGGCCACAAGCCCTCCCACTGACCGGGGCACGGTCCCCTTTTCTTATGGCTTCGTTGGAGCCGGGGCAGGAGCCGCCGGCTTTTCAAACTTCGCGTCGTCCACTGGGACGTTGTGCTTGATCGAGTCCCACTTGATCACGAAGACGAAGTCCGGGCGCGCCTGCCGCAGCACGAACGCCCGCTTGATGCCGTCTACTTCGCGGTAGTCCTCATAGTCGGTCTGCAGCGGAGAGCGCCCAAGCGCCGAGTCGTTGTATTGCACCCGGCGCAGAAGTAGGCCGGTCTGCGTGTCGAAGTAGAGCCGCTCGGGCGCGTCGTTCGGCGCCGAGGCCATGACGAGGTACGTGTCGCGGTCGCCGACCTTCTCGATGCCGCGCACGCGGAAGCCAGAGTAAACCTGCTTCAAGTCGAAGTCGTTGTAGAACAGAGAATCGCGGCGCGCGCGCGCCAGTTCGACGCCGGTCACTTCGCGCAGGGTTTTCGTTTCTGCGGGCAGCACCCAGGCAGCGTTGCCGCTGACGACCTGAAAGGTGTCGCCCGGCGGCGTGTGCAGCACTGTCAAGGCCTTGTCCGGAGCCTTCTGATACGACTCGACGTTGATCCGGAACCCGCCGGGCGCTTCGAGCGCGCCGGTGCGGACGCGGGTAGTCAGTTTCTCTGCAGCGGCCCTGCCGCCGAGCGCCTCGGCATACTTCGCGAGGATCTGGTCTGCGGTTGGCATTGCGGGGGCGGCGCTCGCCCCGGGGCCGCCACCCGCCGCAGGAGCGCCGGCCGAAGGGCCATTCGGCGCGGAGCCTGCCGCAGGCCACTGCATCACTGCGGGGATGCTTACCGGGCGCGCGGCACCCCGGTGGCACGTGTAGCAATTTACCTCGCGGTTGCCGTCGAAGCTCTCTTTGTTGATGGCCATCGTCATCTGGATCATGCGGCGCGCAGTGGCCTTGGTGGGCTTGTCATCCTTCTCGAACTCACGCTGAACGTGGCAGTAGGTACACTGCACGCCGAGCGACGCGGCTATGAATTGCATCGTCGGTTGGAGTTGCGGCGCGGGGATGCCTTTGAACACCTGAATGTTCTTAAAAACCTGCTCGGCAGGGGGCGCCCCCTGCGGCGCGGTCTGCGGCTGCACCGGTTGCTTCGGTGTGACTTGCTGCTGTTGCGCCGCCAGTGTTGCGGCTAGCGCAAGGCCGATCACAAGCGCAAAGACATACTTCGAAATATCGTGGTCGCGTGGTTGCACGAAATCCCCTCCCCCCAGAATCAAACCTTTGACGCAATCTACCACACCGCGCGTTTCAAACCGAGCGTACTAAAACCCGGGTACCAAACGGATGGGGCGTTCGGCCCATTGAGAGAGGGCGCGCCTGCCGCGTACCTTGCACAGTGGGTTGGGGGCTGCGCTGCGGGGACAACGGTCTCGGCTTGCCGGGATCGTCGGCGAGCTACCCAACCCTCCACCTTTCCCTGGCACCCTCAAGCCACTTTTCCTCCCCCTGCGGCACTGGTTTGCCCTAAGCTCAGTGCTCATTGACCCCTGCGCCCTTCCACCGCACCTCTCGGATGCTAATAGCCGCCAGCTTTGCATTGGCTGCGATTGCGCCGGCTTGCGCCACGCCGGGGCCCGTGGAGCTGAAGCCGCCCACGACCGAAGCCTACGAGCGCTACGTCCGCCTGACGCAGGCGCGCAACGATGAAGAACTGCGCCTCGGCTCGCCATTTCTTTTCCTCGACGCGCTCGATACGGTGCCGCGCGAGGCAGCCTATGCCGCGTTGCGCCGCGGCGAGGTGCGCATTGAGCGAGAAGCCCGCGTCGCCGGCCAGGTGATTCAGTGTCCTGACGGCATGATCCACCACTGGGTCGGCATGATTTTTGTTCCGGGCGCGACGCTCGGGGAAACGTTGCGCCTGCTCCAGGATTACAACCACCAGGCGAGCTACTACAGCCCCGACGTGATGCGGTCGAGAATTCTGGCGCATAGCGGGAACGACTTCCGCGTCTATATGCGTTTCCGTCGGAAGAAAGTCATCACTGTGGTGCTCGATACCGAGCACGAGATTCATTATCTCTTGCTGGACGCAACTCGCGCGCACAGCCGCAGTGCAACGCTCCGGGTCACCGAGGTGGAGAACCCCGGCAAGGCAGATGAGACGCAGAAACCCGTGGGGCGCGACGGCGGTTACCTCTGGCGGATGAATACCTGGTGGCGCTTCCTCGAGCGCGACGGCGGCACCTACGTGCAATCGGAATCGGTTTCGCTCACGCGGAGCATTCCCACGGGGTTCGGCTGGCTGATCCGGCCCTTTGTGACGAGCATCCCGCGCGAAGCGCTGACCTTCACGCTCACGGCCACGCGTTCCGCGCTGACGCAGCCGAGACCCGGCTCGGCGCCCGCCCGCTGAGCATGCGCCCCGCTTTCATGCCTGCGTGTTGGGTTTCAGGGGCATCTAAGGACAGGATGCACAAGCGAAATACAATTCGTCGCGCGCGGTTTGGGATCGGCCTGGTGGTGCTCGCATTTGTTCCAGGCCTTGTGCCGCACGCGGGCGCTTCTTCGGATCCCCAGATCGAAGCCGGGTTCCATCAGCTCTATGAATTGGATTTTCCCGCGGCACGCGCCCAATTCTCCGCCTGGCAGCAGGCGCACCCCGGCGATCCGTTGGGCCCGGCTTCGGAAGCGGCCAGCTACCTTTTCGAAGAGTTCTACCACCAAGGGGTGCTGACATCAGAGTTCTTCCTCGACGACAAGCGCCTGCTCGGCGGCATCGCGGGCAAGCCGGACCAGTCGCGGCGCAAAGCGTTCCTCGCCGCCGTCGCGCGTGCCGAGCAGCAGAGCCGCCAGCAACTCGCGCAGCACCCGAAGGATCCGAACGCGCTCTTCGCGCTGACTATCTCCATTGGGATGCTAGCTGACTACACCAGCATTCTCGAGAAACGCCAGTTCGAAAGCCTGCGCTACATCCGGGAAGCCGAGCGCCATGCGAAGGACTTGCTCGTCGTACATCCGGATTCCGCCGACGCCTACCTGGCGCTCGGCGCGGCCAACTACATCATCGGCTGCCTGCCGACGCACACGAGGTTCTTCCTGTGGTTCGGCGGCATCCACGGCGACAAGCCCCGCGGCATGCAGCAGCTCCAGATGGCCGCCGAGCGCGGGCATTACCTCGCACCTTTTGCGAAGACCTTGCTAGCGCTCGCGGCGCTGCGCGAAAAGCAGTACGCCGTGGCGCGCGCGAATTTTCAAGCGCTGGTGGCCGAGTTCCCGCAGAACCCTCTCTTCACGCGCGAACTCGCTAAGCTCAACCACCCTGTTGCCGGCGCCGGCTCCGGCCCCTGAGCTCCCGCACACCGCTTTCGCTTGACACGCCGCCGGAAGCAGGATAATTGCGACGGGCCTCCCCACGCCGGGGAGCCACATGAAGAATTTCTACGACGCATTCGCAGCGAGCGCAGCGCGCTTCGCTGCGCGGCCGGCGATCGAAGTCCAGCGCACGGGCAGCGACGCGGTCGACCGCTTCTCCTACGCCGACCTCGAACGCATGGCCGCGAGCGCGGCCGCGTTCGCAGCCGGCCGCGGCCTTCGCCGGGGTGACCGCGCCGCGATTCTTGCCGATAACGACGCGCGCTGGTGCGCGGCGTATCTGGGCGTGCTGCGTCTGGGCGCGGTGGCGGTTCCGCTCGACACCGCCTACAAATCCAAGCAAGTTGCGGCGCTGCTGCGCGATTCGAGCGCCCGGATCGTCTTCGCCACGCCGAAATATCTGGGCGTTGCGCGCGAAGCCATCGTTACAGCCGGCACGAACACGGAAGCCGTGCTGCTCGCGGGAAGCGATTCCCAAGTGCAGAGCCTCGAACGAGCCTTCGCGCAGCCTGCCGCCCCGGCGCTTCCGCCGTGCCCGGCGGCGCCGGAGGATCCCGCGGTTACTCTTTACACTTCGGGTACGACGAGCGACCCAAAAGGCGTCGTGCTCACGCACGCAAACCTGCTCGCGGAAAAAGAAGCTGTCTTTCAAATTGTCCCCGTGGACGAGCGCGACACAATCCTCGGGGTGCTGCCGCTGTTCCACGCGCTGGCGCAGATGGCCAATCTGCTGCTGCCGTTTTCCATCGGCGCCAAAGTGGTCTTCCTCGAAACTGTGAACTCCACCGAGTTGCTGCGGTCCTTGCAGGAGCGCGGCGTAACCGTCTTCGCGTGCGTGCCGCAGTTCTTTTACCTGATCCACGGCCGCGTGAAACAGCAGGTGGCGGCAAGCGGCGCCGCGAAGCGTCTGGCGTTCCGCCGGCTGCTCGCGCTGAACGGCTGGCTGCGCGAGCGCGCGGGCGTCAATCTGGGACCACGCTTTTTCCGCCGCGTGCACGACCTGTTGGGCCGCGAGATGCGCCTGCTGGTCACCGGCGGCTCGCGTCTTGATCCGGCGATCGGCCACGACCTCTACCGCATGGGCTTCACGCTGCGCCAGGCCTACGGCCTCACCGAGACTTCCGGCGCGGCGTGCGTAACGCGCGGTGACCGCTACACGGAGTCGGTGGGCCCCCCGCTTCCCGGCGTTGAGATCAGGATTGCTCCTTCGGAGCGCGCCACAAGCGGCGAAGAAACGCGCGACGGCGAAGTGCTGCTGCGCGGGCCGGTCATCATGCAAGGTTACTTCAATCGCCCCGAGGCCAACGCTGAAGCCCTGGCCGGCGGCTGGCTGCACACCGGCGACCTCGGCTATCTCGACGCGCGCGGCGAGCTGCACATCACTGGCCGAAGCAAGGAAGTGATCGTGCTGAGCTCCGGAAAGAACATTTATCCGGAGGAAATCGAGGCGCACTACCAGCAGTCGCCCTACATCAAGGAGCTTTGCGTGATGGGCCTCGCGCGGCCGGGCGAGCCTGCGGCGGAGCGCCTGCACGCGGTGGTCGTGCCGAATCTCGACCTGCTACGCGAGCGAAAAATCCTGAATGCGCGGGAAATTCTGCGCTACGAAATCGAGGGACTTTCCATTCACCTGCCGAGTCACAAGCGCATCCTGGGTTATGAGATTTGGACCGAAGAGCTGCCGCGCACCACCACGCGCAAGCTGAAGCGTTTCCTGATCGAAAAGAAAGTGCGCGAACGCGCGGCCGCTACCGGAGAAGAATCTGCCGAAGCACCGCCCGGCGATGCTGACCTGGCCTGGATGAACCAGCCCGGAGTCGCGCGCGCTCTCGCGGTCGTCCGCGCCGCGACGAAGAATGCGTCGGCCGTTCGCCCGGACGCAAACATCGAACTCGACTTGGGCCTCGACTCGATGGAGCGCGTGGAATTGCTAACGCACCTGGAGAGCCTGTTCGGGACGAAAATCTCCGAAGAGGCGGCGCACGGTATCTACACCGTCCGCGAACTGGTCGAAGCCTGCCTGCCGAAGGACGCATCCGGCGCCGGCGCTGCTTCGGGTGCGGCCCGCGACGCCTGGAGCGCTCTGCTTGTGGAGCAGGAAGACCCGGAACTGGCGGCCCTGCTGGCGCCGAGCCCGGTCTTCTCCCTGGTCGTATTCTGCACGCTGAAGCTCTGCTACGCGCTCGCGCGGCTGCTGTTCCGCTTCCGGGTAAGCGGGCTTGAAAACCTGTCGCGTGCGGGGCCGTTCCTCATCTGCCCGAATCACCAGAGCTATATTGACCCGTTCTTGGTGGCCAGCACTTTGCCGTACTCCGTTTTCCGCCGGATGTTCCTCGTGGGCGCAAGCGAGTATTTTGCCACGCCGCTGACGCGCTGGGTGGCGCAGCGGGCGCACTTGGTTCCCGTGGACCCGGATGCGAATCTTGTCCACGCCATGCAGGCGGGCGCGTACGGCCTGCGCAAGGGATTGGTGCTGATTCTGTTTCCCGAAGGCGAGCGCTCGATCGACGGCAGCGTGAAGAAATTCAAGAAAGGCGCTTCCATCCTTTCGCAGCACCTGGGCGTGCCGATCGTGCCCATCGCGCTCGATGGCGTGCACGAAGTCTGGCCGCGCGGCCGCTCGCCGCAGTGGCGCTACTGGCTGCCGTTGGGGCCCGGGCGCGTGCGGATGCGCATCGGCGCGCCGCTTGCGCCGCAGGAGCTTCTGCCTGCCTCCACCTCGCTTGCCGAAGCGGAGTCCAATTATTCCGCTGCGGCGGAGAAGCTGCGCTCTGTGGTTCTTGAGATATGGGATGGATTGCGCCAGCAAGCCTGATGAGGCCACCGAGCGCGTTTACCACTCACGTGCGATGCCCTCGCAGGTCAAGGTCGGCGTGGTGCCGCGGGAAGCGTTGCGGCCGGGCAACGAGTGAAGGAGGCGGCGGTGTTTGAAAAGAACCTGCTCGCAGGACGCGTCGTCTTCCTCACCGGCGGCGGCACCGGGCTGGGACGCTCGATGGCGCTGCGGCTGGCCGAGCTGGGCGCGAAGATGTTTCTGGTTGGGCGGCGCGAAGAGCCGCTGCGCGAGGCATGTGCCGCGATCCGCGCGGCGGGCGGTGCGTGCGGCTACGTCACCTGCGATGTGCGCGACGCCGCCGCGGTCGAGGCTGCCGTGGCAGCGGCGGAGAAGCAATTCGGCCGCGTGGATACGCTCATCAACAACGCCGCCGGCAACTTCATCGCGCGCACGGAAAAGCTCTCGCCGAATGCATTTGCCGCGGTCGTGGGCATCGTGCTGCAGGGCACGTTCCATTGCACGCTCGCGCTCGGCCGGCGGTGGATCGCGGCGCGGCAACCCGGCACCGTGCTGAACATTGTCACCACGTACGCGGCCACGGGGTCCGGTTCCGGCTTCGTGGTGCCGTCGGCGTGCGCGAAGGCAGGCGTCCTGGCCATGACGCGATCGCTTGCCGTCGAATGGGCGCGCCACCACATTCGCTTGAACGCCATCGCGCCGGGGCCGTTCCCCACCGAAGGCGCGTGGTCGCGCCTGATGCCGTCGAAGGACTACGAAGAGCACGCGCGGGAAGCGCACCCCATGAAACGCTTCGGCCGGCACGACGAGCTCGCCAACCTGGCCGCGTTTCTCGTCAGCGAGCAGGCGGACTACATCAACGGCGAATGCGTGGTGATTGACGGCGGCCTGTGGCTGCGCGGCGCAGGCGAATTCAACGACCTCGCGGAATTACCCGACGCCGCGTGGGACGCCATGGAGCAGGCCCGCAAGAAGTAGCTGCTCTCTGGCGAATCGCGCCCCTATCGCGCAGCCGCTTGCGCGTGAATCCGCGCCAGCAGCGCGGGGTCTCTAGGCAGCAACTCCACAGGCGGCAAGCGGTCCACCAGCTCCAGCCATTTCGGCTCGCGTGCGAACACTTGTTTGAACAACGGCAGCGCCTCTTCGACGCGCCCGGCGGTGACGAGCGTCACCGCGTGCCAGAAGACCACTTCAACCTGCTCCGGCAAGAGCTTTTCCGCGGCGCCGTACTCGCGCGAAGCACAGACCCAGTCTTTCTTCTCCGAACAAAGATCGCCCTCGTTCATGTGGTCATAGGCGCGGTGAAAGCGCACGAGCCGCTTGAGCTCTCCGACGGGATCGGATGCATCTTCGACGCGCAGATCCACTTTGCGGTCGATCCACGGCTTGCCCGTCGGCTGGCCGCTCACGATGAGGATCGCGGCCGATTGCTTGCCGCGGATGTCGCCGCCTTCGCGCTGCGCCGCTTCGAGTGCCGCGAGCAGCCGGTCGGTCAGATCGCCCGACGCAGATTCAAACGCACGCGCCATCGCCGGCCACACCGTGTCTTTCTCCATCAGGTTCGCCTGCGCCGAATAGTTCGTGCCCGTATGATGACCCGCGGCGGGGATGCATTTGCTGCCGGTATGCGCAGCGACGCGGCCTTGCGCGTCAATCATGGCCACCTGGCGGACGTCGCGGCCATCATCGCCGGCGAGCAGCGCGCGCAGCGCTTCCGGCGCCGAACGCCCCGCGCGCATCAGCGCTAACCCCAGCGGGCCATAACTCGGGTCCACGAAGGACTGCGTGGCCACGGCTCCGACGCCCGCTTCGGCCCAGGGCACGGCGGTGCCGACGGAAAACCAGTGCGACTGCACCGCAACACCGAGCTCGCCAGTCGCCGGATCGCGCGCGACGATGGAATACGTGTGCACCGGCCGCACGAGGCGCGACGCCACGTCTTTCGTCTGCGAGACCGCCCCCTGCGTGCCAAGAAACATCAGGAGTGCGAGGTAAAGAAAGATGCGTCGCATGTTCACGTACCTCCAGTGTCAGACGTCCAGAAAAACCCGCGCGCGCCAGCCCTCGGCGGTTTGCTCCACGCGGAGCTGATGATAGGTCACGGCTTTGATGTATGTCCCGGCGCGATGGCGCGCCTTGTCAAACTTCTCGCCGTGCGCAATGCCGCGCGCGCGGCCGGCGCCAGCTTCGCTGACTTCCACGCGCCGGAAAAAGAGCTGCTCGGCGTCGGCAATGGCCAGAATCTCCGCCAACCACGCGAACAAGAGCGACTCCTGGTCTGTGCCCGTGACGCTGATCTCGCGGCGCTCGTGTTCCTCGATGGCGTCGAGCTCGCATGCGAGCGAGCACATCGCCAGCGCCGCGTTGGCCAGCAATTCAGCGAACGTCTCCCCGTAGGCGAGGAAGCCCACATCGGCCGGATGCTCGATGATTTCAAAGGGCACGCGCACGCCGAGATTCTACTCCGGCGACGGCTGGAACGGGGCCATCGCTTCGGAAACCGTCTAAAGCTTCCATGCGGTTTTTGTTTTTCTTCCGGACGCAGAGTAAACTATTTGGTCCGCCGCACGCCCGAACAAGGAGACCCGAACGCGATGAAAGGCAAACCTGAAGTTCTCGAAGTTCTGTCCGAGATGCTCATGGAGGAACTCGGGGCCATCAACCAATACATCCTGCACGCGGAGATGTGCGAGAACTGGGGCTACAAGCGCCTGGGCGGCAGGACGAAGAAGCAGTCCATCGGCGAGATGAAGCATGCCGAGAAGATCATCGAGCGCATCCTGTTCCTCGATGGGCTGCCGAACATGAGCGCGCTGGCGCCGATCAAGATCGGCAAAAACGTGAAGCAGCAGATCGAAAATGACCTGGCGCTCGAGCGTTCGGCCGTCACTTCATACAACAAGGCGATCGAGATTTGCCGCAAGGTGAGCGACAACGCCACCGCCGACTTCCTGAAGGACATCCTGAAGGACGAGGAAGAGCACGTGGACCAGCTCGAGCAGCAGCTCGGGCTGATCGAGCAGCTCGGCCTGGAAAACTACCTCAGCCAGCAACTCGAAGAATAGCGCGCGGCCTGCCTACAACCGGTTGTGTCTGCGCCCGTGCCCGTTCAGAGCTTTGGGTGGCGCAGGTGGAAGCCCGTGGCCTCCTGATACGCGCGCGCAAGCGCCAGCAGCTTTGCTTCACCGTACAGTTGCCCGAGGAACGTCAGGCTGACCGGCGTGCCCGGGCCGCCGAACTGCGCGGGCCTTGGGTCAGCGGGTTTCGGCACATCGTCGCCGCGAAAACCATTCGGCAGAATCACGGACGGGTGGCCGGTCAGGTTCGTGATGGTCAGTTGCTGAGTGTTCGTGGGCGCAACGACAACGTCCAAGTCCGCAAACATTTTCGCCGCGGCCTCCATGGCCAGCATGCGCGCGCGGCTCGCCTGGACGTATTCGACCGCCGGCATCAGGCGCGCGACGCGGAACGCGTTGGGCCAGTCTCCGGGCCCCTGCTCGGTCAGGAGTTTGTCGCGGCCGGAGCGCGTAAGGTCATCGAACGCCGCGGCTGCTTCAGCGGTCAGCATCGCCCGCATCGCCCCATAGGGCATCTTCGGGAACTCGACTGGAATCAGCTTGACTCCCATCGTCTGAAGCTTTTCGACCGCCGCCTGATCGAATCTCCGGTCGTATTCGCTCACGGCAAGGGCCTCGAGGCGGCGCTTGCGCTGCGTTTCGCGCCGCTTGCGTTCTTCTTCGCTCAAGACTTCTTCCTTGGGCGGCTCGAGTGGCGTCTCCGCCTTGCGCTCGAATTCCGTCTTCAGGTAACCGACGCGCAGTTTGCGCCAATCGAGATTCGCATCCCAGTTGAACGCAACGTCGTGCACGGCGCGGTCTTTGCCGTCGGGTCCGTAAATGGCGTGGAGCACGATCGCGCAGTCCTCGACCGCGCGGCAGAGGGGCCCGAGCTTATCCATGCTCCAGGAGAGCGCCATGGCGCCGGTGCGCGGCACGAAACCAAATGTGGGACGCAGGCCCGTGGTGCCGCAGCGCGTCGAAGGCGAAGAGATCGAGCCCAGCGTCTCCGAGCCGATGCTGAAAGCCACGCAACCCGCCGTCGTGGCGGAAGCCGGGCCTGCCGACGACCCGCTTGAGCCCTGCTCCGGGTTCCAGGGATTGCGCGTGATCCCGCCGTACCAGTGGTCGCCCTGCGCCAGCGCGCCGAGCGTCAGTTTGGCGACGAGCACAGCGCCTGCTTTGTCCAGGCGCTGTACGACAGTCGCGTCTTCGTCAATCACCTGCTTCTCGAAGCCGCCGGCGCCCCACGTGGTGGGATAGCCCTTCACGGCCAGCAGATCCTTCGCGCCCCACGGCAACCCGTGGAGCGGGCCGCGATACTTCCCGGCGGCCAGATCGCGGTCGGCTTCGCGCGCCTGCGCGCGGGCGCGCTCTTCGGTCAGCGTGATGACGAACTTCAGCGCGGGGTCATAGCGCTTCAGCCGCGCGAGATACATGTCGGTAAGCGCGGCCGAAGAAACCTTGCGCGTGCGCACCAGCTCCGCCAGTTGCCGCACGGTCGCGAACGCCAGCTCCTCGAGGTTTTTCGGCACGCTGGACGACGGCGCCGCCGAGATGCGTAGCGGGCGGCGCACCGTTTCAAACTTCATCCCCGGAAGGACGGGCTCGAAGATCAGCGCGGGGGCCACGCTGTTTGCCATGTGGAGCTCGTACACCGCGTCGTAGCCCTGCACTGCCTGGTTCAACCCGTTCAGCATCGTCTCCGTCTGTTCCGGGCGAATCGGCACGTCAGCGATGCGTGCCGCCTGCTCGATCATTTCCTTGGTGACCTTGGGCTTTTCCTGCGCAAGCGTCCACAACACGCCCGGAAAAATTCCCGCGCCCAGGCCGATCCCGGAGCAAACCGTCATGAAACGGCGCCGATCGAGCATCCCTGCACCTCCTCGGAGAACCCGGAACTCTACACTGAAACGCGCCGACCTGCGAGTCCGTTGCGCAGAGCTGCCTGCGTTGACTCGCCGCAAGGGGCGGCCTAAGATGCCCGCCGATTCGCCGGCTTGGTTTCCCTGCATGACGCAGCTCGCCCGCCAGTTACGAGTGGTTGACTACTTCACGCTGGGCTTCGGCACCATGATCGGCGTGGGCTGGCTGGTGGTGATGGACGATTGGCTTGGACGCGGCGGGCCGCTCGGCGCCGTGCTGGGCTTCGCCATCGGTGGCGCGCTGCTTCTGCCCATCGGCTACGTCTATGGGCAACTCGTCGCGGCTATGCCCGACGCCGCCGGCGAGATCGCTTACACCGCGCGCGTCTTCCCGCAACCCATCAGCTTCGCCACAGGCTGGATGATGCTGCTCGCGTACTTCATCGTGTGCCCGTTCGAGGCGGTAGCGATCGGCAGGGTCGCGGCATACCTGTTTCCGTCGCTCGATTCCATGGAGTTGTATCGCCTGGCCGGCAAGCCCGTGTATCTGCCGCACCTCGCGGTGGGGCTGGGGCTGACGGCCGTCATCACGGCGATCAACTACCGCGGGATCCGCGCGAGCGCACGCTTTCAAAAGTGGAACACGTTCGCCGTGCTCGCGCTCTTCGTGGTGGTCGTTTCCTGCGGAGCGGCGCGCGGGTCGCCGGCACACTTCGAGCCGCTGTTCAGCCGCGGCGGCCTGGTCTCTGTGCTGCTCGTCCTGCAGATCGTGCCGTATTTCATGACGGGCTTCGAGTCCGTGGCGAAGAGCGCCGAAGAAGCCAGCCCGGAATTCCGCTCGCGAGGATTCTTCCGCGCGATTCTTGCCTCCCTCCTTGTCGGGACGGTGTTTTACACCGCGGTAATCGCTGCCGTGGCATACGTCGCGCCCTGGAAGGAGTTGGTGAGCGAAAGGTTCGCCACGGCGGTGGCGTTTGAGCGCGCGTTCCACTCGCGCTGGGTGCTCAATCTAATCTTCGCGACCGCGCTGTTTTCTCTGTTGAAGGTATTCAACGGCAACTTCGTCGCCGCCAGCCGTCTGCTGTTCGCGCTGGGACGCAGAAGGATGGCCGAGCCGCGCCTAGGCCGCGTACATCCGGTGAACAGGACGCCGTGGGTCGCGGTGCTTGGCATAGGGCTCGCGACCGCCGTGACGATGTGTCTGGGCGATGCGATCCTGGTGCCCATTTCCGAAGTGGGCTCGGCCGCATCGGCCGCAGGGTGGTTCGCCGCCTGCGCTGCCTATTGGGCTTTGAAGCCGAGCCCGGCGCGGCGCGCAGTGGCTGCGGGCGGCGCGGCTGTGGCCGGTCTGTTGTTGCTGATGAAGCTGCTTCCGTTCGTGCCGGGCCATTTCACTTGGCACGAGTATGCGGCGCTGGGGCTCTGGTGGCTGGTGGGACTTCTGCTGCGGCGGACGAAGCCTTCTGCGGCGGAGCCTGCTGCGTAATTGTGGGCCTCTTACCGAACGAATCGGAAGCCGTAGTAGCGTCGGCCGTCCGAGGGGTGGGGATCCTTCCAGCGCACTACGGCTTTTTGCTCGATGTTGGTTCCGTCGGGGATGTAGGGATAGAAGATCCTAACGACGTCGCCCTCGCTCAGCTCCATGGCCAGCGCAATGGCCGCGCCGTCTTTGGACATGTCCTCCGTGTTGCAGATTTCCTGCTCGCCGCGCGCATTCAGCACTTGCGCAGGCATTTTCAAGCGCACGCGCTTGCGCGAGCGCCGCTCGACCTTATGCCGGATGGGCACGACACGCGGCGGCGGCGCCACGGCTTCAGCCGTCGTGAACGCCTTGGGGCGGCGTCCGGCATCAGCGTACGTCCAGTAGGTGGCCTTCCGGCAGACGCTGCATTCGAACGCGACCATCCCCGTGGCTTCGAGAACCTCCATCTCGAGCAGCGACGTGAGTCGCACAGTCTTCTGATGACACGCCTTGCACTCCAGCTCAACTTCGAGCTGCTGGCCCTCTGACCGCAGGACTTCGTTGTACTGCGCGCCCCAGATCGAACGCCCCAGGTGCGTGCACTCCACGCCCCACTCGGCCACTTCCGTCTCGCTTACGATCGAGGGGCCGACCACGCGGAAATCCGCCTCCTCCATATTCTCGAGGTTGATGATGCGGATCGTGTCTGCGGGAAAGATCTGGTGCTTGAGCCCAATCAGGCTTCCGCTCGGACTCACCAAAATCGTCTGGGTGTCTTCGATAAAGCGCCCGCGTGCCTCGTCGAATGCCAGCACACGAATCCCCAGCGACAGGCGGACTCGCTTTTCGCGCCTGCGATCGCGTTCGCTTTGACTCCCGACATTCATGGCAGATGGCCCGGTGGATCTCATGGCGAGCAAGCCCGACCTGCGGAGTCTCTAGCTTGCTGCTGCCACATACGAGCCCAGTTTCAAAGTAGTCTTCAGGGCCGTTTGAGGCAATAGTACGTTCCCAAAAGGGAACTATGCGTAGTGCGAAGCGCCACCCGCCTTGGGCCAAAACCCCGGGCGGGATTCTGGGCGCGCCATTCTGTTTCGTTTCTACACGCCCGGGGCCCCGGTGATTAACCCCTCAATTCTGGGCTGTCTCACTAACAGCTTGTAATTCAGATAGTTGCATAGGGCCGCGAAGCGGCTCCCGAAGTGCAGAAACAGAGTCGCGATCCCCGCCTCGTGAGGGGTTGACCTTCACTTGAAGGCATGAGCAGGTCAGCGATGAAACTGAGCAGGATGTTCCAAACTGCACTTGGAAGTACCCGCCGCCCGAATCAAGGCTTGCGGGCCCGCGGCTTCAGCCTGATCGAAACCATGGTCGTGGCCACAATGGCCGTTGTGATGACAGCCATTGCCGTTCCAATCGTCCACCAGGGCCTGCGGACGTACCGGCTCTCAGCTTCATGCACCAACGTGGCCAACCTCATCGAGCGGACCCGCTACGAAGCCATCAAGAAGAACACCACGGTGAGCCTCCGGACCACGACGCAGGCAGGCAGCTCGGTCGTGTATATCGATCTGAATAACAACAGCACCTGGGATGCCACTGAGCCGGTGGTGGTCCTGCCGCAGGACACTCCATTGCTCGCGAATGGCGTGGCGCCGGGCCCCTCCTCCATGGGTGCGGGTTACGCGAACGCGCAGGTGCCTACCGCGATCACGTTTGATTCCCGCGGGACCGTGAGCTTTGGTGGCGGCGCGGCCGCGGTGTACGTGCTCTACATGGGCAGGACCTCGAACGCCGCGACGGACGGCTACAAGGCCGTTACCATCACCCCGATCGGAAGAACCAAGATCTGGTCAACGAGGGGCAGCAGTTATTGGTACACGTACTAGGAGAAATGCCGTGAGCAATCTTCGCCATAAGACTCTGGCACGCCGGACCGAACGCGGGTTCACCCTGACCGAACTCACCATCGCCACGCTCGTCCTGATCGTGGGTTCCGTGGCCGTGATGCAATTGGTGCCCGCCGCGATGCAGTCGAACCTCCGCAATCGCTTCGACACGACCGCCACCGTCCTTGCGCAGCGCGAGCTTGACCAGATGATCACGCAGCCGCTCACTTCGGCTTCGTTTGTGGACGCCGACGGGCGCGCGATCGCGCTCGGCGACGCTACCCAAGTGAACCAAATCGTGGGCGGCCCGGTGGTGGCTGTCGGCAGCACGGCGCGAATCAACTTCAACGGTGCCGCCGTAGCCAACTACAACTTCACCTACACCGACCTGAATGATCCCGGCCGCACCCCGTATGAGGTTCGCTGGGCGGTGATCACCAATGCAGTGGGCGGTGTGCCGATTTCCAAGCGGTTCATTGTCGGGGCCTGGAAGCGCGACCCGCGCCAGACCGCGCCGCCGGTAACGGTCGAAGGCTGGGTGCAAAAGTGAGAGTCATGGCCAGAAACAGACAGAGCGGCTTCTCCTTCATTGAGACTCTGGTAGTGATTGCGGTGTTTACGCTCATCACCGGGATCACGTTCCGTTTGCTGGATACTTCCCAGCAGCGCTACCGCATGGAATCTCAAGTTCTCGATGCGTTCCAGGGCGCCCAAATCGCGATGGACCAGATGGCGCGCGACATCCACACAGCCGGCTATCCGCCGCTGAACTCCTTTGCCTCGGCCGCCATCGCAAACGCCAACCTCCAGAACGTAGCGTCCACGCCCTTCGCCTGGAGCCCGAGCTATCCGGTCACCCCGTGCACGGTCCCGGCCGGCGGATGCACCACGCCGGGTGATTTCGACCTGATCGTCGAGACCGACGTGGATCCGCAGAACAACAACGGTGTGGAGTGGGTGCGCTACCGCCTGAACGGCACCACCCTCGAGCGCGGCGTGGCCTCGAAAACGGCCGGCGCGGACCCTGACACAGCCACGGCGGCGAACATGACCCTATACGTCGAGAACGTGATGAACAACGCCTCAGGCTCACAGAGGGCCACTATCCAAGCATCCTACCCATCGATGTTCCCCGGCAACGCACCCGTACCGATCTTCAGCTACTCGTATGACACGGGCAAGCCCTCGCAACCTGAGAACATTCGTGAAATCAACATTACGCTCATCGTCCAAGCGCAGAACCTGGACCCGAAAACGCGCCAACCACGAGTGATTACGCTCACCGGGCGTGCTCGCCGCGTGGATCCGAACCAGTAGAGGACACCATGAAACTTCCGAAACATCCTGTTTCGCAGACCGCCCACGAACGCGGTGTGGCGCTGCTGATCTCTATCTTCGCACTGTTGCTGATCAGCGGCGTAGCCATTTCGCTGATCGTGATGTCGGGCACCGAAGCCGCCATTGCAGGCAACGCCAAGGGCAACACGCAGGTTTTTTACGCCTCCTATGCGGGGCTCGAAGAGGCCCGCGGCCGCATGTGGCCGATCCACCCGAACACGCTGGACGCCACCACCGGCGTGAACAAGGGCGCCGGCACGATGCCCCTGAACAAGGTGGTGTACATCCTGAATCCGTCGCCGGGCGAAGTGGTGAACCCAATCGACTTGTCCAGCACGAACGCGTACCGCGACACCGAGTACCTGCAGGAATTCGGCGTGCCTGCCAACAGCGGCACGCTGAACGTGACCACGGTCGTGTCCACCGCGCCGGTCGCCGGCCTTCCGGGCCTGCTTTTCAAATGGGTGCGCATCACCGCCAAGAGCGAGCGCTCCGCGGGCGTAGATACGAATGGCGACGGCGTGCTGGACAGCACGACCCCGCTCTCCTACGACGGCAAGCACCAGAACCTCGCGGGCTCCGGCCGGCAAGTACTGCGCGCTACGGCACTGGCGGTGTTCCCCAACGGCAGCCGCCGCATTCTGCAGTACGACATCGCGCCGGTGGTCTTCAACGTTGCGTTTCCGGCTGCGCTGACATTCGACGGCTTCGGTGACGCCCTGTTCCCGGCAAACTCGAATGTGTACTGGGTCAACGGGAACGACAACTCCGGCATCTCGAGCTGCGGCGGCGGCGTGAACCAGCCCGCGCGTCCGGCCATTGGCGTGCCAGATAATGTTGACGATACAGTTATCACTGGGGAGATCCCGCCTAACCGCAAGACCCATTACATTGGCTTGGGTCCGGCACCCGACGTAGAGAACGTCACCTCGTCCATGTCGGCCAACATGCAGACCGTGGCCGGCCTCGAGGGGCTGATGTCAACCATCAAAGACAATGCCACCTACGTGTTCAATGGGAACCAGTCCAGCTTGCCTGCCGCGGCCCTCGGCACCGCCTCCGCCCCCACCATCACCTATGTGGACGGTGACCTATCCGTTGGCCCGGGGACGGGCTATGGGATTCTGGTGGTTCGGGGAACGTTCAACGCCAGCGGGAACACCGGCTGGCGCGGGATCGTGCTTGTCGTCGGCAAGGGCGATATGACCGTCTCCGGCGGCGGCAATAACGAATTCGACGGCGCCGTGTTCCTCGCCAACACACTGGACGACCAGGGACGGCAGCTTCCCTCCCTGGGCGACACAATTCTCAATTGGGCGGGCGGCGGCGGCAATGGCATTTACTACAGCAGCGGCTGCGTCAATTGGGCGCTGAACAGCACGAACTATCGCGTGCTCTCGTTCCGCGAAATCGCCGAGTAGAGGTGATCGAAATGAAAAACTTTTGTGGCATTTTCCTGGCTGGGACGGCCGCTCTACTGATGCTGGCGCCCGCGCTGCGCGCCCAGCAATCCGCGCCGGCGCCGCAACCCGCCAAGCCCAAGCCGCCGGCCAAGCGAGTCTGGACCGAAGACAACCTCGGGCAGCTCCGCAAGCCGTGGGATGATTATGCCGATCAGAAGGGGCGCGCGGATCAGGGCGCCCCAGCACAGGCCAAACCGGAAGAAAAGGCCGCGGCTCCCCAGCCGCAGCGGCCTGTGACGCGCGATCCGTACATCGTGCCGACGTCCGCGGACGAAGCTGAAGAACGCATCGCCAACAAGCGCATGGAGATCGCCTATCAGCTCGAGGCCATGGACCCACTTCGCCAAGACCTAAAGAGCGAAACAAATCCGGCCGTGCGCCAGATCCAGCTGAAAAGGCTGGAGAGTATGTCTGCGGACCTTCAGGAGTCGGAGACGCAGCTCAAGCTGCTGCAAGCCGATCTCGAGCAACTGAAGTCCAAGTCATCTGCCCCCGCGGCGCAGCCTCCGGCCGGCAACCCACCCCAGTCCTCGGGGCCTGCGAAGCCATAGCCGCTCCACACCAGGCAGAACCATCTCTTCTCGCGGCGCAACGCTCCGGCGTTGCGCCGCACCGTTTTCCACGCGCCTTGACCCTGCAAAGAAGCCTCTGCTAGCGTAAGATTCTTCCTGCGGCACGAAAAGGCGGGCATGTCCAACATCCAAGTCATTCTTCCCGACGGCGCGAAGATCGAGGTGCCTCGCGGCACCACGCCGGCGGAGATTGCCCGGAAGATTTCGCCGGGGCTGGCGAAAGATGCGCTGGTTGCGCGCATCAAGCCGGCCTCGAACGGCGCGGCCGGAGAGCTTGTGGATTTGAGCCGGCCGCTCGAGCGCGACAGCGAGCTGCGCTTCCTCACCGAGCGTGATCCCGAGGCTCTGGAAGTGCTGCGCCACTCCTCCGCTCATCTCATGGCCGCCGCTGTCCTCGAGCTCTTCCCCGAGTCCAAGCTGGGCCACGGACCTGCCACCGAGAGCGGCTTCTTCTATGACTTCTATCGCCCGACCGCCTTCACGCCTGAAGATCTGGCACGCATCGAAGAGAAGATGCGCGAGCTGCAGCAGCAAGACCTCCCTTATGCGCAGGAGTTTCTGCCGCGCGAGGAGTGGCTGAAGCGCTTCCGCCAGGAAGGCGACCTCATGAAGTGCCATTTCATCGAACAGTTCACCCGGCCCGACGAAAAGATTTCCATCTACCGCACCGGTAAGTTCCTTGATTTCTGCCGCGGGCCGCACGTGCCCTCCACCGGGCGCATCAAGGCCTTCAAGCTCTTGAACGTCTCCGGCGCCTATTGGCTGGGAGACGAGAGGAATCAGCAACTCCAGCGTATCTACGGCACCTCCTTCTTCTCGAAGAAAGAACTCGACGACCACCTGCACAAACTCGAGGAAGCGAAGCGCCGCGACCACCGGCGGCTCGGGCAGGAGCTCGACCTCTTCAGCATCCAGGAGGAAGCCGGGCCGGGACTGATCTTCTGGCACCCCAAGGGCGGGTTGGTCCGCAAGATCATGGAGGACTGGCTGCGCAGCGAGCTGCTCGCGCGCGGCTACGATCTGGTTTTTACTCCGCACGTGATGCGCCTTGATCTCTGGAAGACCAGCGGCCACACCGATTTCTACCGCGAGAATATGTTCGGCGCGATGGAAGTGGAAAAAGCGGAATACCAGCTCAAGCCCATGAACTGCCCGGGGCACATCCTCATTTACAAGTCGCGCCTGCGGAGTTACCGCGAGCTGCCGGTTCGCCTGGCCGAGCTCGGCACCGTGTACCGCTACGAACGCTCCGGCGTGCTCCACGGCCTGCTGCGCGTCCGCGGCTTCACCCAGGACGACTCGCACATCTTCTGCACGCCCCAACAGCTTCCCGCGGAGGTGGAAGGCTGCCTGAACTTCGCCTGGGAAGTTCTGCGCGTCTTCGGCTTTGATCGCTACGAAGTCGAACTCTCCGGGCGCGACCCCCAGCACCCCGAGCACTACGCCGGCACCGTCGAGGAATGGGAGCGCGCGGAGCGCGTCCTGATCGATACGCTCGAGCGCAACAAGGTCCCCTACAAGTACATGCCCGGCGAAGCCGTCTTCTACGGGCCGAAGATTGACGTCAAGCTCGTGGACGCCATCGGCCGCCCCTGGCAGCTCACCACCGTCCAGTTTGATTTCAATCTGCCGGGCCGCTTCGGGATCGAATACGTCGGCGACGACGGCAGCCGCCACCAGCCCGTCATGGTGCATCGCGCGCTGTGGGGCTCGGTCGAGCGTTTCTTCGGCGTGCTCATCGAGCATTACGCCGGCGCGTTCCCCGCGTGGCTCGCGCCGGTGCAGGTGGAGGTCCTGCCCGTCAGCGAAAAAGTTGCCGCGTACTCGCAGTCGGTCGCTGAAAAACTCGTCGTCGCCGGCTTCCGCGCCCACCTCGACGACCGCAACGAAAAGCTGCAGGCCAAGATCCGCGACGCGCAGCTTCAAAAAATTCCCTACATGCTCGTCGTGGGCGGCAAGGAAGCCGAAGCGGGCACGGTCTCCGTGCGGCACCGCGCAAAGGGCGACCTCGGCCCGCAGCCGCTCGAGGCCTTCCTCGCCGCGCTGGGCAGCGAGGTTGATCAGAGAGCGTCTCACTGACCGCAGGGCGCGACACCTGACGCAACGAAGGGAGCAATCCATGCCGAAATGGGTCATCGAACGCGAAGTGCCCGGTGCGGGCAAGCTGTCGCTCGACGAAATCCAGGCCATCTCGCAGAAGTCCTGTAGCGTCGTGAACAAGCTCGGGCCGCAGATCCAGTGGCTGCACAGCTACGTCACCGACAACAAGATCTATTGCGTGTACATCGCGCCGAACGAAGAAGTCATCCGCGAGCACGCCCGCCAGGGCGGCTTCCCGGCGAACAAGATTTCTGCGGTTCGGCGGATGATTGACCCCACCAGCGCGGAGGGCTGACGCTTTGGATGGAGTATCCTTCCTGCGTGGCAGAGAAAAGTGATCCGCAGGCCGAGCGCTCGCGTGCCGGCCTCTGCGCGGATTGCGTGCACGCGCGCAGGGTTTATCTTGATCGAAGCCGCCAGGGCGAATCCGCGCGCGCTTCGGTGTTCTATCTGTGCGAACTCTCAGCCAGCGACTCCGCGTTTCCAAAATATCCGTGCCTTCCCGTCCTTCGCTGCGAGGGGTATGAGCCAGGTGGCTAGCGGCAGCGCCTTGCACTTGGATCGTGCAATTCGGTTGTTCTTCCCCGCAGGGGCCGTGCTATACTTTTGGGCCCGCCAAAACCGAGGCGGGCAGGCCCCGCCCTGCGGCATCTTCCGCAGGGCTGAGTTTTCTTAGGAGGACGCTTATCGCCGAGCGAAGCTTTCGGCCGATCGACCGCATCCGGGTGAATGAACGCATCCGGGCGCGGGAAGTCCGCGTGATTGACGATTCGGGCGCGCAGTTGGGAGTGCTCCAGCCGTTTGAAGCGGTGAAGCTGGCCCGGGAACGGGGACTGGACCTGGTGGAAATCTCCCCGACGGCCGACCCGCCCGTCTGCAAGATCACCGACTACGGCAAATACCTCTACCAGGAAAACAAGAAGAAGCACGAGCAGCGCAAGCACCACAAGACCACGCAGCTCAAGGAAGTGAAGTTCCGACCGTCCACGGCCGAGCACGACTACCAGGTGCGCAAAAACCAGATCATCAATTTCCTGGGCGAGGGCCACAAAGTGAAGGCGATGATCTTCCACCGCGGCCGCGAGATGGCGCACCAAGAAGTGAGCCGCGCGAAGATGGATCGGCTGCTGAAAGAAGTGGCCGAGCATGCCCTGGTGGAACTCGGGCCGCGCATGGAAGCGAATATCCTGATGGCCCTGCTGGCGCCGAAGAAGGGCGTCCCCCGCGCTGCACAGCAGCCCGGGCAGCAGGCCAGCCCGCCGCAAAGCTGACGCGGGCATCCGTACGAGGGAAGATTCGATGGCCAAGAGACTCAAACTGAAGACGCATCGCGGCGCCGCCAAGCGGTTCAAGGTGACCGCAAACGGCAAGATCCTGCGCATGCACTCCGGCAAGCGGCACCTGATGGGCACGAAGCGGCCCAAGCGCATGCGCCACCTGAAGAAGCTTACTCTCGTGCATCCCGCGGACGCCGCAAACGTCCGCCAGATGCTGCCGTACGCCTGAAGTTTTTTACGTCGTGCCAGGCAGCGCGCAATCCCGCCACGGCGGGCCTGCCGGCCGACGGGCCTGAGCGAATCAGGCCGAATCGTCCGCCCCGGCGGACGTTCCTAACACGCCGTGGAGACGTTCCTTGCGTTCTTTGGCGCTCGCTGCGCCCGGAACAGGCAATTCAAATTGCCGGCAGAGCCCGTCTCCACCCAGGAGCCGACACCATGCCTCGAGTGAAACGCGGAACGAAGCGCCGCGCGCGCCGCAAGAAGTATTTGAAGCGCACGAAGGGCTTCTTCCTGACCAAGAGCAAGCTCTACCAGTCGGCGCAGGAAGCGGCCAATCGCGCCGAGCGCTTCGCGTACCGCGACCGCCGCAACCGCAAGCGGCAGTACCGGCAGCTCTGGATCCAGCGCATCGGCGCCGCCGCGCGGTTGAACGGCCTCTCCTACAGCCAGCTCATGCACGGGCTGAAGAAGGGCGGGATCGAGATCGACCGCAAGGTGCTGGCCGATCTGGCGGTGAAGGACGCGGCCGCGTTTACGCAGCTCGCGGCGCAGGCCAAGCAGGCGCTCGGCGCCACGGCATAGCGACGCGCGCGATTTGTTGTAATCTCTTGCATCCACCACGCACCCATGGCCACAAAAGCCACGGTCGTTGAAAAGACGCTCGCCGACCTCGGCGTCCGCGAGCCCGCGCAGGTGGCGCCGCACTTTGCCGAATTGCGCGCGCAATTCGACGGCGCCGCCGCGTCGGCGCAGGACGAAGCCGGATGGAAAGACTTGCGCGACGCGTGGCTCGGCCGCAAGTCGGGCGTGCTGACGCGCGTCACCGACAACTGGCTGAAGCCCGCTGCGCCCGATCTGAAGCGCGCCGTGGGCCAGGCGCTCAACGAGCTGCGCGCGCACGTCGAGGCGGTGCTCGAAGAGCGCCGCCAGGCCGTTGATGCCGCCACGGACGAACGCGCCCTGGCGCGCGAGCGCGTGGACCTTTCGCTGCCCGGCGTGGAGCGCGCGATCGGCACGCGCCACCTGATCCGCCAGACGATGGAAGAGATCGAGCGCATCTTCCTCTCGCTCGGCTACACGGTGGTCGAAGGGCCGGAGATCGAGACGCCCTACTACAACTTCGAGGCGCTCAATATCCCGGAAAACCATCCCGCGCGCGACACGATGGACACGTTCTATTTGGACCTGCCGCCGGGCGCGACGCCGCGCCTGCTGCGCACGCACACCTCGCCGATGCAGGTCCACACCATGGAAACGCAGAAGCCGCCCGTGCGCATCATCGTGCCGGGCAAAGTGTTTCGCCGCGACAATCCCGATTCGACGCATTCGTTCATGTTCCACCAGATCGAGGGCCTGGCCGTGGATACGGACATCACCTTCTGCGACTTCAAGGGCACGATTGATTATCTAGTGAAGCAGTTCTTCGGGCCGAAGGTGAAGACGCGCCTGCGGCCCAGCTACTTCCCGTTCACCGAGCCTTCCGCGGAAGTGGACGGCTCGTGCCACGTGTGCGGCGGCTCGGGCTGCCGCGTCTGCAAAAACACAGGCTGGATCGAGCTCTTCGGCGCGGGCATGGTGGACCCGGCCGTCTACGGCTTCGTGAACTACGACGCGAAGCGCCTCTCCGGCTTCGCGTTCGGCATCGGCGTGGACCGCTTCGCCATGCTGAAATACGACATCAACGACATCCAGGCGTTTTTCCAGAACGATCTGCGCTTCCTGCGCCAGTTCCCGTAGGAAAAGCATGAAGGTTCTCTACAACTGGCTGAAAGAGTTCGCGGACTTCACGGCGACGCCCGCGGAGCTGCGTTCGCGGCTCTCCATGGCGGGAATCGCCGTGGACGCGATTGAGGACTCGCCCGCCGGGCCCGTGCTCAACATCGAGGTCTTCAGCAATCGCGGCGACACGCTGGGGCACTACGGCATCGCGCGCGAAGTGGCGGCGCTCGATCGCACGTCGCTTAAGCGGGTGGCGCCCAAGCTGAAGGAATCGAAGGACCAGGCGGCGAGCGTCACGCGCGTCGAAATCGAATGCCCCGATCTGTGCGGGCGTTACACGGCGCGGATCATCCGCGGCGTGAAGGTGGGGCCTTCGCCCGACTGGCTGCACCAGCGGCTGGAAGCGCTCGGGCAGCAATCCATCAACAACATCGTGGACGTGACGAACTACGTGCTGTTCGAGCTGGGGCACCCCACGCACGCATTTGACTTCGATACGCTCGGCGAGCGCCGCATCGTCGTGCGCCGCGCGCGCAAGGGCGAAAAGATGCGCACGCTCGACGGCGCCGAGCGCACGCTGGCGCCGGAGATGTGCATGGTCGCCGATGCGGCGCGCTCCGTGGGCATCGGCGGCGTGATGGGCGGCGCCGAGACGGAGATCAGCTCGCTCAGCAAAACGGTGCTGCTCGAATCCGCGTGGTTCGACCCGATTTCGATCCGCCGTACGGCGATGACGCTGGGCCTGCGCACGGAGGCCTCCACGCGCTTCGAGCGCGGCGCAGACCTCGAAATGGCGGAGCTTGCCTCGCGGCGCTGCGCCGAGTTGATCCAACAGACTGCCGGCGGCGAAATTCTGGCGGGCGTGGTGGACGTTTATCCCGCGCGCAAGCCTGCGCCGAAAATTGAGTTCACACGCAAAGAATTGCTGCGCGTGATGGGCGCCGACGTGCCCGACAAGGAAATCGAGGCCATCCTTGCGGCGCTGGGATTTGCTCCCATGCGCGCGGATTCGGTGCGCGGCACGCCGGGCTCGCTGATGGCGGCGTGGGAATGCACGCGCCCTTCGTGGCGGCGGGACGTGGCGCGCGAAGTGGACCTGGTCGAAGAAGTGGCACGGCACTACGGCTTCGACAAGTTCCCCGCGCGGCTGCCCGCGGCCAAGCAGCCCGCCGCGCGGCTGCCGCACGCCGAAGCCGAAGACCGGCTACGCGAGCGCCTGCGCGCGCTGGGCTACCACGAAATCGTCACCATCCCGCTGGTGGACCAGGAGCACGACGCCGTCTTCCGCGGCGAAGGTGTGGCGCCCGCGCGCATCGGCAACCCGCTTGCGGAAGACGCTTCCGTTCTGCGCACTTCGGGCGCGGTTTCGATGGCCGCCACGCTCGAATGGAACCTCAACCACGGCCAGCGCAATGCGCGGCTATTCGAAATCGGCCGCGCGTACCAGGTGCGCGGCAGCGAGCCCGTTGAAACACGCGTGCTCACGCTCGGCGCTACGGGATTTTCTCGCGAGCAAAGCGTCCACGAGCCCGCCCGCGGGTTCACGTTCGCTGACTTGAAGGGCGATCTCGACTCGCTGGGAAAACTCCTGGGCGGCTTCCATTGGGAAGCAGCGGCGCCCGGCTGGTTGCATCCTGCGCGCGCGGGAAAAATCGGACTGAATGGCCAGGCGATCGGCGCCGCTGGTCAGCTCGCGCGGCGCGCGGCCGAGCGCTTCAAGCTGCGCCAGGACACATTCATCGCCGAGCTGCTGCTCGATCCGCTGTGCGCCGCCTACGAGGCCGCGCGCGCTGCGCTACGTTATCAGCCGCTCAGCCGCTTCCCCAGCGTCGAGCGCGATTTCTCGCTCATCCTCGCCGATGGTACGCGCATGGAGCAGGTGGCTGGCGCCATCCGCGCGCTCGGCATCGCAGAAGCGACGAACATCGAGGCGGTGGACCTGTTCCGCGGCGGGCAAATCCCCGCCGGCAAGTTCTCGCTGCTCGTGCGCGTGACCTTCCGGAGCCACCAGGGCACGCTCACTGAAGCGCAGCTCTTGGACTTCACCGCGCGCATCGTCGCCGCGCTCCAAGCGAAGCTCGGCGCCACGCTGCGCGCCTCCTAGCAGAATCCGCCTTGCCTCGCGCGGCGCCCCGCCGCACAATGTCTGCAATCGGGGTTCGCAATCCGGCCTTCAGGAGCGTGCCACGTGGCCAAGCGCGTGAAAGTGGAAATTTACGACCAGACGTACAACATCGGGGGCGATTTGGGGGAGGAGTACGTGCAAGAATTGGCGCGCTACGTGGACGCCAAGATGCGCGCCGTGGCCGACGCGACGAAGACAGTGGATTCACTGCGTGTCGCCGTGCTGGCGGCGCTGGCCATGGCCGACGAGCTGCACTCGCTGCGCAAACAACAGGAAGAAGCGGAAGGTACTCTGCGCGAGCGCGCCGAGCGCTGCCTGACGCTGGTCGAGCGCGCGCTCAAGCAAACGGCCTGAAGCCCGGCGGCGAGACTACAAGGTCACTGCGACCACTGGGTGGGCTTCCGGTCCCAGCGGTGCCTGCGCAACTCGCGGTGGAGCGCCTCGGGCAGCGGGCCACGGCCGCTCGCGGCGAGGTTTGCGTCCACGTGCCTGCCCCTGCGCATGCCGGGAATGGTCGTGCTCACATCGCGGCTATTCAGGATGAAGCGCAGCGCCATTTCCGGCAGGCTCATGCCGTCCGGGAGGAGCAGCTTCAGCGCATCCGCGCGCGCGACGCTGGCCTTCAGATTTTCCGGCGCAAAGTAGATGTTCCGCCAATCGCCCTCCGGCCAGCGGCTCGCGGCCGTGAGCATGCCGGTGAGCGAGCCCTCGTCAAAAGGGACGCGGGCGATCACCGCGACGTCCATCTCACGGCACGCCGGGAAAAGTTCGTCTTCCGGATTCTGATCGAAGATGTTGTAAACCACCTGCACCGCGTCCACGAAACCCGCGCGCACGGCGCGCACCCCATTCCAGGGTTCCCAGCGATTCAGGCTGATCCCCACGGCCCGGATGAGACCTTGCCGCCGCAGATTCTCCATCGCGCGCACCCAGCGTTCATCCTCGACCCAGCCATCTTCCCAGGTATGGAACTGGATCAGATCGATTGTCTGCACGCCGAGGTTGGCCAGGCTGCGGTGAACACATTGCTCAATGTGGTCCGGCGGGTAGGAATCCTCTAGGGTGTACTCTCTCCGGCCGGGCCACTTGAGGTTTTTGGGCGGGATTTTCGTCGCGACGTACAGCCTTTTGCCGGGGTTCGTCCGCAGGATCTGCCCGAGGAGCTTTTCACTGTGGCCTGCGCCATACACCCAGGCCGTGTCGAAAAAATTGCAGCCGAGATCCACGGCGCGCTGCAGCGAGGCGCATGATTCAGCGTCATCCGAACCCGTCCACCCGCTCATGCCCCACATGCCGTAGCCGATTTCGCTGACGCTCCATCCGGTTCGTCCAAATCGGCGGCAGTCCATGGTTCTTGCGCGAGCGCGCTCTCAAGCGCCCTTGGCTTCGCGGCTACGATGCAGGAGGACGTGCACGAAGAACATCAGCGTCAGCACCACCCCGAACGTGCAGACGATCGTGGCGCCCGTGGGGAGATCGAGCACTACGGAAAAATAGACGCCTAGCGCGGAGACGAGCGTGCCCATCGTCCAGCCGATCGCCAGGCGCGGCCCGATGCGGTCGGCGAAGAGCATTGCTCCCACCGACGGCACAATCAGATAGCAGAACACCAGCAGCACTCCCGCGATGGCTACCGACGACGTAACGACAAAGCCGAACGATGCGTAGAAAAGAAAATCCCACAGGCGGATGGAAACGCCCTGCGCTTCAGCCTCAGCGGGCTTCATCGAGATCAAGAGAAACTTCCGCCGGAAGATGTAATGAAACGCGCCAATCACCCCGTAGAGCGCCGCGGTGAGCAGCACCTCGGTCTTCCCGACCGCAATGATGTTGCCGACAAGCATGTCCTTCAGGTGCTCGGTTTCTCCAGTGGCCTTGCTCATGGCCAGGATCGCGGCGGCCGAAGCCACGGCGTACGCGATGCCGATGAACGCTTCCTGCGGGACGTGGTTCCGGCGCGTGCGCGCGAGCGAGAAGATGGCCGCGCCCAAAAAAGTGAAGGCCAGGCTGATCCAATACGCGGTGTGGCCGTGCGGATCCATGCCCATTAAAATGGCAACCGTGGCGCCGAGCGCGGCAATCTGCGCCAGCGCCAGGTCCACGAAGATCACGCCGCGTTCGACGACGTGCACGCCCAGGTACGCATGTATGCCGGTCAAAACCAGGCTGGCCATGAACGGCCACAGTAAGAACTGCAGAACTTCCATCCTTCCTCCTCGGGTCTAATGGGTGGCCTGGAATGCCTGCATCAGCAGTTTGATATCGTAATCGAACAACTTGAAGTAATCCGTGATTTCTTTCTCGCCGCCCACCGAGGGCGTCAGGACGAGGACCTTGGCGCCCGTATCCCGCGCGACGGCGTTCGGCGTTTTCAGGTCAAAGTACGGCTCCACGAGGATTTCTTTGATGCCCTCGCGCTTTATCTGTCCGATCAGTTCCACGGTGTGCCCCGGGCTCGGGGGGATGCCCGGCCGCGGCTCGATGTAGCCGACTACCTCGAGCCCGAAGCGCTTTGCAAAATTCGGCCAGGACCGGTGGTAGGTGACAACCCGGCGACCGCGGTAAGGTTTCATCTCCGCATCCCAGCGCTGCTCAGCCTCCGTCAGCCGCTGGGCGAAGGCGTCGTAGCGCTGCTGGAAATACGCCGCGTCCGCCGGCCGCATCTCCGCGAGCTTCATCTGAATGCCCCGCGCGATGCGCCGGCCGTTTTCGGGGTCGAGCCAGTAGTGCGGGTTGCCGAGCGGGTGGACGTCGCCCATCGCGCGCGTCACCTCGCCCGTGGGAATCTCCAGGATTTCGGCGAACTGCGAGGCATCCAGATATCCCGCCGCGCCCGGGCCCTGGATGCGAGGATTGCCCGACTGCGCGATGAGCGGCGGCAGCCAGCCAATTTCGAGCTGCAGGCCCACGACGATGAGCAGGTTGGCTTTGCGCAGCTTCAGCAGGAAGCTGGGCTTGGCTTCGACGAAGTGGGGATCCTGGTAGCCGCGCGCGATGGATTCCACCTCGACGCGGTCGCCACCCACTTCCTGCGCCAGCGCGGCAAGGTCCGTAGTCGCGGTGACAACATAAAGCTTGTCTGCCGCAACTGCCGGCGCGGCGCCGGCGGCTCCCAACACGAGCAGAACCAGTGCCGCTGCAGCACTGACAGGTAATCCTCTCCAAAGACGTTTCATGAGCGCTCCTCAAGGATCGAGCGGCACCGGCCCATCCCTTTGGAGGGCTGCGCCTGGCTCGTAGTTGCGATGAACATGCGCATCTCTCCTTTAGAACGGATGCGCGCCGTGCGCACCGAGGACGAACAGGAACTGGAAGCGGAGCTCATTGCCGTCGCGCCCCTCGGCATAGCGCGCGAAGCGGTATTGCCCACGGATCTGGCTGAACTCGCTCGGCCAATAGGTGAGCAGCGCGGAAAAGCCCGTGTCGGTCAAGTTGGCGTTGGTCGCGCGGCCGCTGCGGTCGAATCGCCCACCGACGGTCCAGCGGCGGTCCAGCCGGTACTCGGCCGAGGTGAAGAAGCCGAACGCGTGCTGCGCAAACGGAATTTGCTCGCGGCGGCTCCAGACCAGCTCGGTGCGCGCGAGGAAGGAGTGATAGATCGAGCGGCGCAGCGGCTTCCAGCGGAACGTCGCGTCCAG
>JBGQHO010000003.1:0-101373 GCA_041497955.1 Terriglobia bacterium
AGCACGAACGTCGCGTCGGGGTCGGTGGCCGGCGCGGAGATGATCACTTTCTTCACCGGGCCGCGGATGTGCTTGCGCGCATCGGAGCCTTTCGTAAACAGGCCGGTGGACTCGACTACGATCTCGGCGCCCACCGAAGCCCAGTCCAGCTCCGCCGGGTCCCTCACCTTAAAAACCTTGAAGCCCTTGCCGTCCACGGCGATGGAATCGTCCGTGTAGGTCACCTTGTGCGTCAGGTTGCCGAGGATGGAGTCGTACTTCAGCAGGTGCGCGAGTGTTTTCGGGTCAGTGATGTCGTTGACGGCGACGAAATCGATGCCCGGGTCGCCCAGCGACGCGCGCAGGATGTTCCGCCCGATGCGGCCGAAGCCGTTAATCCCCACTTTGACTGGCATGCTTCCTCCGGGTGAAGACGAGATTGCGGTTCCGCTCGAGGGCGCTCGATGAAAGCGGAAACGGAATGCTAGGGCGCGCAGAGGAAAAAGTCAACGCGGGCTACTGCGGGAACTGCTGGACCCTGGTGACGCGGTCGCCGGCGAAGCGCACGAACACCGTTTTGCCGGGCGGCTGGCCGTAGATCCAGTCCTCGGTGTCCATGCCGTTGGCGTCGCGCTCGCGCACTTTGCGCTCAGGCTTGCCCATCGCGGCGAGCACCATGTCGCGGTCCATGCCCACCACCGCGCGCTTCTGCTCGATGGCTTTCTGCATTTCCGGCGGCAGAGTCTGCGTCCAGAGCACGGAGGCGGAGCGTTGCTTCGAGAAATCGAGCACGGTCGAAAGCTGTTGCTTTAGCTCATCCGGTGTCATGTCCGGCAGCGGGCGGCCGAAATCCAGGATCAGCGTGCAGCCGGGCCCGCGGCCCGTCGGCGCGTTGGGCGGCGCATTCGGATCCGAGCTGGTGGTCGATACCTGGGGCACCGGCGCGCCGCTCATTTGCACCTGGATGCGGTCGCGCCAGCGCGTGCGGCCCCTGCCGCCGCCGTTCAGGTCGAAGACGATCTGGGTATCCTTGAACTCCATCTTCGTGATCTGCACGGTATCGCCCGGATTTACCGCGGTGCCGTCCAACCGGAGAATTTGTTGCAGCGTCTTCTCGTCCAGCGGCTTGCCCGCCGCCATCCGGAAGCCGTGCCTTCCTGCCGGCAGCGGCTTCACCGCGCGCGCGAATTCGCTGTGGACGTAGCGCACCAGCGCCAGCCGCGACTGCGGCTGCAATCGCGCCGCCTTCTTCGCCGGCTGCTTGGCTTGCTCGGGGCTCTGGCTGAAGTCGGGCAGAACCGGGAGGCTCTCTGTCGAGGGAATGTTCGCCTGCGTGGCCGTCTGTTGGCGCAGCCGCATGATCTGCGGCACGTCGGCATCGGCCAGCAAGAAGAGCGAAACAGCGATCCACGCCAGGCGGTACATGGCAATCCTGATGCCTATTGTAAGACTTTCTGCATCGCAGGGGAAGGCGCAAGACGTCGCGTGCGGGCAAGCCACACGATGGCCGCAAGGCCGGCGACGGTCAACAGGACGCTGCCTTCAGGACCGTACGCGCCACCGCTCAGCCACTTGGACCCGCTGAGAGAAATCCTGCAGAGCGACGGGCCGATCTGCAGCCCGCTCACGGGGAACGACAGCACCGGCCCTTGAAAGAAATTCCAGGCCCAGTGCAGGCCGATCGGCATCCACAGGCCGCGCGTCTTCACATAAGCGACCGCAAGAAGCACGCCCGAGAGGATCGTGTTCACCGTGGAAAGCGGGGTGGCGGAAGGATTGGCCAGGTGGCCCGCTCCGAAAAGAATCGAGAAGACCGCGATCGCCGCAACCTGCCCTTGCCCGCGCAGCATGCCTTGAAACAAATAGCCGCGGAAAATGATCTCTTCGGACGACCCCGCGAGGATGAACAGGATGCCCGCCGCCGCGATGCCGCGAAGAGCTCCCGAGCCGCTGCTGGAAAAACCCTCGAACGTCGCTGCCCGCACAAGCACGAGCCCGGCCGCTACAACAATCTGCAAGCCCGCGCCGAGTGCGATCCCCAGCAGCAGCTCTTTGCCCCAGCCGGCGTAAGACCACAGGCCGAATACGCGAAAGCTGCGCCGCTCGAGGCCCGCGAGAAACAGCCACGTTTCGCCCAGCAAGGCGGCGTTCGCCAGCAGATAAAAAAGAATCCAGGCGCGGCTCGCGGTCAGCGGGAGCGAAGGCTGCGTGAGGGCGCCGCACAACAGCACCAGAAAGACGCCCAGTGTGATGAAGAAAAGGATTCGAACCGGTGGGCGCAGGCCGCCGTCCTTCGCAAAGAAGATGCCGTGCAGAAACGGCCGCTCGCCCGAGTCCGAAGGCGTACCCATGGCCGTGCTACTTAGCAACCCGCACGCGCACGCCTTCGCGGTCAATGCGCATGGGAAGCAGCCGGCCGCCGGCGGATGCCACCGCGGCTTCCACGCGATCGCGCGCGTCGGGCTCGATGACGAGCGCGACGCATCCGCCGCCGCCCGCGCCGCACACTTTGCCGCCGAGCGCGCCGTGGCGCCGCGCGGCGGAAATAATGCGGTCAATCACCGGCGTTGAGATCGTGGGCAGGTTCCGCCGCCGGAAGGCCCACTCTTCGCGCACCAGGCGCCCGACGTCGTGCCAGCGGCCGCGCTCGAGCGCCACGCGCACGTGCCGCGCGACGTTGGCGATCTGCTCCAGGTTGCGCCACACGCGCCGGTCGCCATCCATGTGCGCCTTGAAAACTTCCCAGTTGTTGATGCCCGATTGCCGCGGCTTGCCCGTGTAACAGAGCACCAGCCGCCGCTCCAGGTCGTCCAGGTCCACGCGCAGCGCTTCGCGGTGCTCGCCGCCCGGGTCCAGGTGAATGGCGCTCGCGCCGCCATACGCCGGCGGATAGTGGTCCTGCGTGCCCGTGGGCACGCGGATGACGATGGCTTCGGCGTCGCGGCTGATGTGGATCCAATCCTGCAAGCCGTAGCCCGCGCCGGTCAGCCGGTCGAGCGCGGCGCAGATGGCCACGGCCATGGCGCTCGAGCCGCCGATGCCCGCGCCCGCGGGCGCTTCCGAGTCCGTGGTTAGCACGAGGCCCGTCTGCGGGCGGAAGAAGCGCACCAGATGCGCGAGCAGCGGCAGGCGGTAGCGGCCCGCGCGGACAAGTGCGTCGAGCGATGCGAACCTCTCGCGGCGCGCCGTATCGCGCGAGGCCAGCGTCACACGGCGGTCGCCGCGCGGCCGCACTTCGATGGCGCATGAAGCGTAGCGCGTGACCGCGCAGTTCACGGTCACCGCGCCCTCGTGGTAGAGGTACAGCGGCCAGATGTCCAGCGTGCCGCCGGCCAGGTCGATGCGGGTGGGCGCTCGCGATTCGATTCTCAACTTTACTTCGCTTCCCTTCTCCCGCTAGGCTCAGGTTCGTTGCGGGCCGGCGATCTTCGCGGCCCGCGCGCGAAATCATAACAGATGGTCATGCCGCAGCAAGGTCAATCCGGAACGGACGCCTCCCTTCTGAGCCGCTTCCTGCTGGGCTTCGAAGGCACTGTGCTGCCCGATGAGCTGCGCGCCTGGCTCGCGCAGGGGCTTGGCGGCGTGGCCATTTTCCGGCGCAACTGGACAAGCGTCGAAGGCTTGCGCAACTTGACCGGCGAGATTCGCCGCGCCGCCGGCCGGGCCGTGCTCATCGGCATTGACCAGGAGGGCGGCACGAAGTTCAGCCTGCCCGAACCGTTTACTCAATGGCCGCCGCCGGCGGAACTCGGCCGGCTGAATGATGCCGAAGCGGTCTCGCAAGTGGCCTACGCGATAGCGCGCGAGCTGCGCGCGGTCGGCGTCAATCTCAACTTCGCGCCCATGCTCGACCTGCACATGAATCCCGAAAGCCCCGTCACCACGCGCCGCAGCTTCGGCCGCGATCCGCGCCAGGTCGGACAAATGGGCGCCGCGTTCGCGCGCGGGCTCCGCGAAGGCGGTGTGCTTGCTTGCGCCAAACATTTTCCCGGCCACGGCGACGCGGCCGTGGACCCGCACGAAGATTTGCCGGTCTTCGCAGGCACCGCGCAGCGTCTTGAAAGCGTCGAGCTGGTTCCGTTTGCCGCAGCGATTGCGGTCGGCGTGCCGCTGGTCATGACCGCGCACATCCTGCTGCCGGGAATCGATGCGGAACGTCCGGCGTCGCTCTCACGGAAGATGCTGACGGAAGTGCTGCGGCAGCGCATGGGTTTTCAAGGCGTGATCCTCGCCGACGATCTCGGAATGGGCGCGATTGCGCGGCGCTACGCTGCGGGAGATGCAGCCATCGCCGCGTTCGCGGCGGGGTCGGACATGGCTGCGCTCTGCCACGATTGGTCCGCCGTACGCCCGGCGATTGAAGCCGTGGCTAAGGCGCGCGAGCGCGGGCAATTCAACGACGCGGAGTGGCAGGCAAGCTGCGCGCGCGTCGATACTCTTCGCGGAATGATGCACGCGATCGACGTCGTGGGGGAGGCGCTGCCCTCGTCCCTGCTGGCGAAACCCCCTCTCGATGTGATTGGCTGCGCGGAACACCGTGCTGTCGCCGATGAAATCGGCGCGCGCATTGCCGCCCTAAGGGGGTCAGGGCTTCAGCCCCTGACGTAAACAAAAGGAAAACTAGGTGGACGCCGCGCGGCTTCTCTGGCCTTGCGTAACCTTCTTTTCCTCTTCGACGCGCGCGTGCGCGAGCTGCGGATCGAAGCAGCGCCGGCAGCGCGCCTCGTACATTCCCCCGGCCCCGACGACGATCAAATCTTCCGACGCCACAAGGCGCTGCGTATGCACAGCCGGGTTGCCGCAGCGCACGCAGATGGCCAGCAGCTTGGTGATCTCTTCGGCGACGGCCAGCAGTCGCGGCATCGGCTCGAACGGCCGGCCAAGAAAATCGGTGTCCAGCCCGCCGACGATCACGCGCTTGCCTGCGTCCGCCAGGCGCGTGCAGGCGTCCACGATGGCGTCGCCCAAAAACTGCGCCTCGTCAATGCCCACGACTTCGGTGCGCGCCTCGACGCGCTCCATGATTTCGGCCGCCGTCTGCACGTTTTCCGAGCGGATGCCCAGGCCGGAGTGCGAAACGATTTCGCTTTCGGCGTAGCGCTGGTCAATCACGGGCTTGAAGATCTGCACGCGCTGCCGCGCAATCTCCGCGCGCTTCAGCCGGCGAATCAGCTCTTCGCTCTTGCCCGAAAACATCGGGCCGACGATCACCTCGATCCAGCCCATGTTGCCCTTGACGATGTCCACGCGCTCCCTCCTCGGCCCTACGCTAGCACATTTCGCTGTGGAAATTCATCGCCCAAGCTCAGCCGCCGGGGTACAGCGCGGCGTTGAAGAACGGCGCGAAGGCATTGATGACGGCGACGCGGAAGGCATCCTGCCGCGTAATCAAATTGCGCGTCAGGATTCCCCAAGCGCCCTGCGCGTCGCGGATGCCGTGGCCGCCGGCGTAGGCGTCAATCGCCGCGGCCAGCTCCGCGCCTCGATCGAGCACCTCGACTGCGAGCGGCGCGGGAATGGAGATGCTGCCCGATTGGCCGTAGGCGCTGCGGCCCGCAGTGTCCGCAACGTAAGCCCAGTTCTCGAGAAACACCAAGCGGCGCCCATTCTGCTCGATCACGTCCAGCCCGCCTTCCAGGCCAACGAAGTAGCGCCAGTCTTCGTTGCGCTCGCGAGCCATCTGCGCGAGAGCTTCGGCGCGCTGCTGCGCGCCCGCCATGATTTCCGCGCGCGTGAGCGGCGTGTGGTTGACGCCGCTCGGCACCTCGACGCCCACCACTTCGAATTGCGCGTTGGGGTCCAGGCTGGGGCCGAACACGCTCAGCGCTTCCCAGACCGCGTTCAACTTCGGCCGCCGCGTGCTGCCCACCGCCACGTAGACTTTGTCCATTTGCGCGACCTGAGGAAAATCAGTCCTTCCAGAGGGCGACCTGCTTTTCGCGGCCATAGCGGGCAAGGAGAAACGTCTTCAGATCTTCGATGGAAGCGAACACCTGATCGGCGCAGGCCAGCATCCACCCGCTGATTTCTTCCGAGGGAAGCTGCGTCACCAGATACACCGGAATGCCCTTGCGGTACGCCACGGTCAGCTCCGCGGGCGTGCCGCCGCTCTGCGCGGAGTCGTCCCAGAAACAGATCAGGTAATCGGCCTTGTTCTCGATCAGGTCGAGATCGAAGTGGATGATCTTGCGCACCGCGCGGCGGAAGCGCTCGACCTCGGTCTTCTTCCACGCGCGGAAGTTCGCCACCTCTTCTTCGCTGAGGTTTTTCTTCTCGTCCTCGGCAGGGTCGTACACGCGGTGGCCGAGCTCGTCGCGCAGAAACGGCGTGAGCTTGCGGCGCCACAGGCGGCCGCCGTCGGAGGCGAATTCAATCGGCCCGCAAAGGTACGCCAGCATGGAAGCCTTCGGAAGCCACAAGTGAACACGGATGCACACAGAGGAAAGACAGAACAAACGAGACAGGCTCGGCCAAAAGCGGGAGATGAGCAATCAGGGATGGCGCGCGGGCTGGGCGTGGCACGGTACGACTCCCTTCAGGCAGGGCCGGGGCGCGCAAACTCTAGCACGCCGCGCCGGCCAAGCGCAAACCAGCGGCGTACGCCAGATTGAGAGGGGAACGGTTGAAACTGGAGCGGCCGAGGGGACTCGAACCCCCGCCTACAGCTTGGCAAGCTGTCGTACTACCCCTATACTACGGCCGCTCAACTACCTTCTTCTTTTATAGCACGCACACCTGACCGCCACAAGGCCCGCCGTGCGCGCCAACGGGCGGACGAATCCCCGCAAACCGCTCGAGCTAGGAAAGGGGTGCTCTTTCCGGCAGGCTAGCTGATCCGGATGACTCGCGCAGCCTTCACCACGGGCGATTTCTTTTGCCGGTCTGCAAAATTGGCCGCCTTTTTGCGGTCTGTGTAGACCCGGGCGAACCTCTCGCCATCGCGGTAGAAGACCGTCACCTGCCAGTGGCGGTGCTTGCGTCGCTTGTCTTTTCCGAACTTCGTGCGCTTTCTCTTCTTCAAGGTTGTTCCCCTACGAGGACGTAGCACTATGCCGATTTCGCCGCGCGCGCGCAAGTACCTAGTTAACAACTAACTCCGTGGGTCGGTGCCGCGTGCAATGCCGTGCGCGCCAACTGCCAGAAGTATATTGAACCGCCCGCAGGCCGGTGGTGCCGCTGAAGAGGGGCGATGCGCCCGACGCGCCCACGCCTGGCTCCACCAGCCGCCGCTGATGTTGCCTGCGCGGGTTTTCATTGACTCCCGCGCGGCGCATCAATAACCTGCGCGCGTGACCCCCGCGAAACCACCCTCGGCTCACCTGACGCTGCGGCGCAATGCGCTGATTGTCTTCTTTGCCGGCGCCACGCTGGCCGCCGTGCTTTGGACCGCGCGCGAATACAGCGTCTTCGCGGTGTCGCAGACAGCGCTCGTCGCCGTGCGCTGGGTGACGATTGCGGGCCTGGCGAGCTACGCGCTGGCGCGGCGCTCGCTGACCACGTGGATCCTGGTCAGCATGGTGATCGGCGCCGAAGTCGGCCACGACTGGCCCGGCTTCGGGCAAAACCTGCGCATCCTCAGCCTGATTTTCTTGCGCCTGATCAAGACCATCATCGCGCCGCTGCTCTTCGGCACGCTCGTAGTGGGCATCGCCGGCCACTCCGACCTGAAAAAAGTCGGGCGCATGGGCATCAAGGCGCTCGTCTACTTCGAGATCGTCACCACCATCGCGCTCTTCATCGGTCTCGCTGCCATCAACCTGAGCCGCGCCGGCGTCGGCGTGCAGTTGCCCCCCGGCGCGCGCACCGAACAAATCAACGCGCCCCAGCAGACGCCCAGCGACATCATCCTGCACGTCTTCCCGGAGAACATCGCCAAATCCATCGCCGAGGGCCAGGTGCTGCAGGTCGTGGTCTTCAGCATCGTCTTCGGCATTGCGCTCGCGCTGCTGAGCGATGCGAAGCGAAAGCCCATGCTCGCGTTCGCGGAGAGCCTCACCGAGACGATGTTCAAGTTCACGAACATCGTCATGCTGTTCGCGCCGGTCGGCGTGGGCGCCGCGATTGCCTATACGGTCGGGCACATGGGCCTGGGCATTCTCGTCAACCTGTTCAAGCTGCTCGCCACGCTGTACGTCGCGCTGATTATTTTTCTGCTGGGCGTCTTGCTGCCGGTGGCGCTACTGGCGCGCGTGCCGCTGCGCAAATTCGTGCGCGCCATTGCCGAGCCGGTTTCCATCGCCTTTGCCACCACCAGCTCCGAAGCGGCGCTGCCGCGCGCGATGGAAGCCATGGAAGCCATCGGCGTGCCGCGGCAGATCGTGGCGTTCGTCATGCCTACCGGCTACAGCTTCAATCTCGACGGCACCACGCTCTATCTTTCGCTGGCTTCCATCTTCGTGGCCCAGGCCGCCGGCATCCACATGAGCTGGGGCCAGCAGTTGTTGATGGTCTTCACGCTGATGCTCACGAGCAAGGGCGTGGCCGGCGTGCCGCGCGCGTCGCTTGTCATCCTGCTGGGCACCGCTTCGCACTTCAACCTGCCGGAATGGCCCATCTTCGTCGTGCTCGGCATTGACGAGCTGATGGACATGGCGCGCACCTCGGTGAACGTCATCGGCAATTGCCTCGCCACCGTGGTCATCGCGCGCTGGGAAGGCGAGTTCGGCAAAGAGGCGCCCTCTCCCGTCGTCGAGGAATCTCTCTAGGGCACTGCTTGCTTGCCCTGAGCGAAGCCGAAGGGCTTGCCCTGCTTGCCCTGAGGCCTTGCCGAAGGGAGCGAAGCCGAAGGGTGCCCGCCCCGGTTTCCTGTAGCGCCGGCCTCTTGCCCAGAGCGGAGCGAAGGGTCAGGCCGCCACGGTTCGTTGTAGGGGCGGCTTCAGCTTGCCCTGCTTGCCCTGAGGCCTTGCCGAAGGGCTTGCCCCGCCTGCCCCGAGCGCAGCCGAGGGGAGCGAAGCCGAGGGGAGCGAAGCCGAAGGGCGCCGCCTGTGTCGCGTCCCGCCATGCAAAGAGAAAGGCGTAAAATCTATCAAGAGGGACGCTGGCTATGCTCACCCGTGGGACACTTTCCAGAAAATCTCTCACTCTTATCTGTGTTTATCTGTGTTCATGTGTGGTTGCTTTTTCTCTTCTCCTCGCTCAGACCAGCGAAGAAACCTACCGCCGCCTCCGCGAGGAGATGGTTCGCGCGCAGATCGCCGCGCCGCGCTACTCCGACGCCCCAGCCGTCCGCGACCCTCGCGTCCTCGACGCGATGCGCCGCACTCCGCGCCACCGCTTCGTCCCGCCCGGGCAGGCCCCCTACGCCTACGAGGATCGCCCTCTCCCCATCGGCCACGGGCAAACGATTTCGCAGCCGTACACGGTGGCGATCATGACTGAGCTGGTGCGTCCGCAGGCGGGACATCGCGTGCTGGAGGTTGGCACCGGCTCGGGGTACCAAGCTGCGGTGCTTTCCCCTCTGGTCGCCGAAGTATTGACCATTGAAATCGTCGAGCCGCTGGGCACCGCCGCCCGCGACCGCCTCCGCTCGCTTGGCTACTCCAACGTCAAAGTCCGCATCGGCGATGGCTACCTCGGCTGGCCCGAGAAAGCACCGTTTGACGGCATCATCGTCACCGCTGGCGCGCCCGAAATTCCCATGCCGCTCGTCGAGCAGCTCAAACCCGGCGGGCGCATGGTCATCCCCGTCGGCCCCGCGTGGCAGACGCAAATCCTCAAGGTCGTCACCAAAGGCACCCGCGGCCCGAGCGACTATCGCGTCGAAGACATTATGCCCGTTGCCTTCGTCCCGCTCATCCGCCAGAAAAACTGAGCCGGGTGCCCCTCGATAAGAGCAACTGAAAGTCACGAAGTGGAGGTCGCCGCGGCCGTAATGGCGTCGTAGGGGGTTGCGCATGGAAGAAAACCCGCACCCTTAAGACCGAAGGGTGCGGCACCCACATCTCCTACCTACAGAGCGTCGTGCCCGGATGATATACTTCCTCGGTGCCACGTGACCAAGAGGATTCTTCTAGCACATTCTCTGAGCCACCCGCCCTGACGTTGAGGTGCGGCGTCTGCACATGAGCGGAGGTCGTGCAATCATGGATCGCATTTCCGAATCGCTACTAACCGAGTTTTCGAGCGAGCACGATATTGCTCAACTGCCAGAAGACAAGAGATTTGAGCATTTTTGCTCCTATATAACGGTTAGGCGACAACACGCCGAAACATTCGATACCGGGGACATCGTAATCGGGACTGGCGGTGACACTGGCATTGACGGAATCGCAATAATCGTCAACGGCTCCCTAATAACGGACATCGACACATTAGAAGAACTGGCAGATCAGGCTGGCACCTTGGATGTGGCGTTTGTGTTTGTCCAAGCCGAGAGAAGCCCCGGCTTTGACGCCGCAAAGATCGGCACATTTGGCTTCGGAGTTGTGGACTTCTTCAAAGAGAAGCCAAGTCTGAAGAGAAACGATATGGTAAGCGCTGCGGCCGATATGACGGCTGCTATTTTTAAGCGAAGCAGTAAATTTAAGCGCGGTAATCCCACATGCCGTCTGTACTATGTCACGACAGGCAGATGGACTGGTGACGCTACGTTAGAAGCTCGCCGGAAGGCCGTCATAAGCGATCTTGTGGGGACTAACCTTTTTCGGGATGTTGAGTTCTTCCCCGTTGATGCAGAAGGTCTCCAAAAACTGTATCGCCAAACTAAAAACGCCATTTCCAATACATTCAGATTTGAAAAGAGAACTGTGATACCTAGCCTTCCCGGTGTGACTCAAGCATACCTCGGCTTCCTTCCTGTTCCGGAGTTTCTAAAAGTTCTCACAGATGACAACGGTGAAATCATCGGTGGGTTGTTCTACGACAACGTAAGGGACTGGCAAGGCGACAATGAAGTAAATTCAGAAATAAAGGCGACATTGGAATCTAATGCTCAGGGGCGTTTCGTTCTCATGAACAATGGGATCACGATTATCGCTCGGACGGTCCAACCAACGGGAGATGATTTTACCATTGAGGATTATCAGATTGTTAATGGATGTCAAACGAGTCATGTGCTGTTCAACATCAACCAAAAGTCTGCCATCGCGTCGTCAGTCATGGTTCCGGTGCGGTTGATAGGTACGCAAGACGAGGATGTCATCAGGGCAATCATTCGGGCCACAAACAGACAGACCGAGGTCAAGGACGACCAGTTCTTCGCAGTACAGGATTTTCCGAAGGAGTTGGAACTGTACTTTCAAACGTTTCAAGACTCACAAAAGCTTTTTTACGAAAGACGTTCTCGTCAATATGACCGCCTCCAAGTGGAAAAAACTCGAATCGTAACGCCACCCAATATGATCAGGGCGTTTGCAGCTATGTTTCTCAACGAGCCGCACAGAACAACGCGAAATTATGCGGCGCTTACGGCTAAGGTCGGGAAAGACATTTTTGTTAAAGGCCATCGCCAAGAGCCTTACTACACGGCCGCATTTACGCTTTATAAATTGGAATACTTCTTCCGAAGCGGCCGTTTGGAGCGAAAATTTAGGCCAGCGCGGTTTCACATTCTGTTGGCAGCACGTCTACTCGGAAATACCGAACAGTTGCCGCCGATAAACTCTCGCGAGATGGAGAGATATTGCAAGGTGATTATGGATACGCTATGGGATACAAATAAGGCGGATGCTCTAATCGTGAAAGCGGCAAATGTGGTTGATAAGGTGGCTGGCGGAAACTTTAACCGAGACAACATCCGAACCGAACCATTCACCCAAAAAGTTATCACGCAGTGCACAGATGCGGCGGCATAGGTGACTCCAAAGAAATGACGGAGAAGAATAACGGAACAATCGAAAGAATTTCAGAACTTCAACGCGACAATGAAAAATTCTTTCTGTGCCACACGAGGAATTGAAGAGGCGCGCGAAGCGCAGTGGAAGAAAAGGTGCAAGGCGAAGAAGCGACCTAAGACTTAGGTCGCTTCCCTCTTCCTTGGCGCTTGTATTCCTTTTCAGTTACCCGCCCGACAAGATTCCCTCCGCCGTTAATTCATCGCGATGGTATCATCCGGTCGAGCGATAGAATGAAGAAAGAAGAAGGACACAAAGCATGGGCCACCCGCCACACGACCAACAGCCCGGCGCATCACCGTCGTCAAACTACTTAGCGGGTACCACGCACGGCTGCACGAATATGTCGATGCGACGATTCTGAGCCTTTGCGGATTCCGATGCACCTTCGGCTTGCGGCCACGTCACACCGTACGCAACGACCGAAATTCGTTCTTTCTGCAGGCCCTCGCTCTCGAGAACTGCGCGCACTGCATCAGCCCGCAAACGACTAAGTTCCAAGTTGTATTTGGCAGGTCCGTCGAGATCAGCATGTCCCTCAAGGCGAAAGCACATTCCGTTATTGCCCTTTACTCCGCGTGCCGCCGCACGGACGACCGGCTCGAGGTCAACGGGCATCGCAGCGCGATTCGACCCAAAGTGCACGCTGATGAGCAGACTGGAAATCGACGGCGGGGATGTCGAAGTCTTGGTTTCTAGTGGCAGTACCGGAATCCATACGTAAAAGAGGAGAATTAGGAACGCCGCGATTTCCAAACCAAGCGCTGCGCGTGTCTGTTTCTTCTCATCAGCAGGCCATCGATCATGAAGGTTGATTTGCATCGATTTCAATTTCATCTTGGCCGCGCCCATGGTCATTTGCAGATCAAGCGGGGCGGGTGCGCTGTGGGTGCCACCATTCGCGGTAGCCAAGTATCGGTTCAGGAGGTCGAGTTGCAACTGGATCCTGCCATATGAGCGCACGATGAGAGCAGCGGCCACCAAAGCGAGGGTCAGGAAGAGGCCGCTCAGCAACCGGGCCAAAAACGGTTGCCCAGTTCCTTCCGCAAACTTCACGGCGCTGAAGAATGTAATACCCGTGCCGAGGGCAGCTGCGTACAGTTTTAGCTTGTTAATGCTGCGCCGATACTTGTCGAGTCGGAGGCCGACCGCCTCATTGGTCTCGGTGCTGGCCGGAGGCGCGGCTGGGACGTTGGGCTGAACCGCCACGGCTACAGGCTGAGTCGCGCCGTCGCCTTTCTCAGAGGTCTCGCTGCTAGTCTTCGACCCAGTCATTCAAGATCCTCTTGAGCCAGTCCGCGAAAACCTGGAGGTCGGCTCGGCTCAGCGGCGTTTCTTGATGGAGGGCCCTGGCATACACGCCGACGGCGATCACTTCCACAAACAGCATGATGGCGCGTTGGTGCCAGTTGGCGATTGTTCGACGCATCTCCCCATTGCCCAGGAGCTCCCACACCATATCGAACGCCTGCCTCACCTGGCGCGGGTCCGACCGCGGCGTGTCCCGTCGGCAGCGGCGCATGGCCCGTCTGAGACCCTCCCGAATGAGTGCGTCAAACCTCTTGTCACTCAATTCTCCGCGCCCCTGCCATTCAGGCAGCCGACCCGAGCCGCCCAGCCAATCGAAAAACGAGTCGAACAAAACGCGAACTTGTTCGACTATCCTTGAGGAGCTGCCAGTTGGATTTCGTAACGGCGTCGGACCCTCCTGGAAAAAGGTAGTCTAGTGGGCGTCGCGCAACGGTCTAACTCACTCTTTGGCCGACCCGGATAAAACCGCCTTTGCGGGGCCGAGGGCCGAAATCGCTGGCGGCAACGGGGGCGATGATGACGGGGATTGTAACCTGTCGACTTGACTTATGTCTAACAGCATTCCTCTCAGTTCAAACCTGCTCGGTCATGCCGGCGAGTGGCCTACCCTTGCCGCGGGTTGTGCGCAAGGGTGGGAACGTTCATGTCCACCCTATTGTCCACCTGATTGTTCACTCCATTCGGCCCTGAGTTTTCTTGCTGTTATCGGCCCTCCGCCACGTTCGAGCACGCCCCATTTCCCTTTGGTCCTCGCCGCTGCGCTAAAATGAAGTACGACCCTGCGGGGTTTGTGCCGGGCCTGCCCGCCTGGAGCGGGGCTTGCTCGCGTGGGCGGGGCCTGCCCGCCGACCCGATCGTGGCGGGCGTGCCGGCCTCTATCAGGCGCGTGGAGTTCGGGTCTTAAGCTCTTTGGAATGAGCAAATGCACGGCAAGAACGCAAAAGAGTTGGCCCCGCAAGTGTCCTGGAATGTGCGCGTTACAAAGTATGCGGGTCTCATCTCCTTTAGAATCAGTGTTTGCAAAAAACCTGGGGGGGGGTCCCCCTCCTGTGTGCGGCGATGGGAAACCCGGAGGAGCGAATAGAGATGAGACTACAGCAGGCGGCAGCCGCGGCCTGCGCCGACCAGCCAGCCGAGGCAACGCAGAAATTGTATAGAGTGGCCTTCGCCGGCGTCGCGCTTCAGCCGGATATCGAGCGACACGCCAAATCTCTCATCGGCGCGCGGCGCCCAAACCCCGGGGTGCGCCTGCGTCGTCACGCTCCAACCCGGCCACACCGCGTTTTCGCTGGACTCCACGGTATCGAAGCCGCGAAGTTGGATCCGCCCGCTCAGGAGTCGCGCTACAGGCAGTTGCACCCTTTGAGAGAATGGCGTTTCTTCATAGCGGAACGACGATTCCAGCGTCGTGCCGGGCTTGGGCTCTTCCGCGCGCGCCGCGGGCCGCGCCAGCCGCTCGGAGGCCGCTTGTGCCGAGAACTGCGGCGCAAACTCCAGCCCCGCGTAGAGGATTCTGGGCGCGGGTGGCAATGCTTTCTCGACGAGAGCCGGCGGATTCTGGGCAGCCGCTGGCAGCGCGCCGGCCAGCAGCAGGCCGCTCGCGAGCATCCACGCTTTGGGCGCACGGAACATGGCTTCTTCTCGTCCTACATCCTCGAGTACAAGCCTACGCCCTGCGATTCGCCGGGGACTACTGGACAAACGGACAGTTCTGGAACAGCCCAAATTGGCTGGGAAGGCGCGCACCTTGCGCGAGAAAGAAGCGACTTTTTCGGATCTGCCTCGTCTAATTATGTAACGGCGAAAGTCGAGCCGGACAGAGCAAGCGGACTCAGGAATTCAACCGGTGCGGCCTCCTGGGGTTAGCGGGACGCAAAAAAAACGAACCGGCGATGAAACTTTTTGGAAGAACCTGCGTTTCTCTTAGTAGCAGGGTTTTGGGGGGAATCGGAAGGAGAGGGGACATGGTCCTGCGGCTGAACGCACAACCGAAAATTGAAAACTTGCGGAATTACCCCGCAGAAATGGTGGAAAAACTCCGCAAGCTCCTGGCTTCCGGCGCGCCGGCCAAGCTCGACGCGCACCGCAAGGACTTCTACGAAGTGGACAACTGCTCGCAGGTCTTCTACGTCCACGTCTCTCCCGGGAACGGCACCGTCATGCTGCTGGCCATCTGGGATAAGGACGCCAAGCCGGTTGCGGCGCTTGCCGCTCCGCCGGCCGCGTGACGCCGCGGCGCCGGGTTTCCATCAACGCCATCAACGCCGTCAACGGATTGATCAGCAAGATCAATCAGCAAGATTGATCAGCAAGATCAATCAGCAATTTGAGCGTGTCAGCCGCGGAGAGCAACGGGCTGCGGAAGAGTCTTCGAGAGCACGACGTGCGTGGGGAAATAAAGAAGAATGATCATTCCGCCGAGCACCAGCGCAAGATGCACCGGCGCGGGTCCCCAACCATGTCCGAAGAAGGGATCGCGGTGAGCGTAGTTCAGGTTCAGCGCCGGGCTGAAGAAGCGCGAGACCACCAGCAGCGCCCCGGCGATGCCTGTTTGCAGCAGCCAGCCGCGGCGATCGTAGCCGACGCGCACCAGCGCCCACACCAGCACGACCGGCAGAAGCACGTGAAAGAGCGAGAGCAGCCGCACCCAGAGCGGATACTGCGCGTCCCACATGTACTCGGTGCCGCCAAACAGGTGCCGGCCGGACGCGAGCCGCCAGCCCACGTCGAGGCACCAGGCGAAATCGGTGAGGATGGCGTTGATCGCCTGGCTCGAGAGCAGCAGCGCGCTGCCGCGCCACAGGCCGACGCACGTCAGGATCACCGCTACATCGCACACGCGCAGGAAATTCTCCCAGCCCCACACGCGCCAGTACGCCGGCACCCAGACCGCCAGCCACGCGAGTGCGATCCAGCGCATCCGCGGAAACGCGGGCGCCATCAAGGCTCCTCGTCCGCCCAGTCGCGCGGCTTCAGGTATTCGAGCAGTTCGGCTTCGCGCGAACCCGGTGCCGGCGCGAAGCCATAGCTCCAAGAGACCTGCGGCGGCAGGCTCATCAGAATGGACTCGACGCGCCCGCCGGTGCGCAGGCCGAACATCGTGCCGCGGTCGTACAGCAGGTTGAACTCGACGTAGCGCCCCCGGCGCATGAGTTGCCAGCTTCGTTCCGCGTCGCCGTACGGCTCGCGCATGCGCCGCTCGGCGATCGGCGTGTAGGCATCGAGAAAATGGTCGCCGGCATCCTGCACGAACGCGAACACCTCATCGAGCCGCTCGGTCAGATAATCGAAGAAGATGCCGCCGACGCCGCGCGCTTCGCCGCGATGCGTGAGGAAGAAATACTCGTCGCACCACTTCTTGAAGCGCGCGTGATCGGCCACGGCGTGCCGCGCGCACACGGCTTTCCACGTCCGGTGGAAATGGATCACGTCCTCGCGCCGCGGATAGTACGGCGTCAGATCCGAGCCGCCGCCGAACCACGCCGCGCGCCCCGGGCCTGCGCCTTTTGCGATGTGGCGGAAATTCGCGTGCACCGTGGGCACGTGCGGGTTGCGCGGGTGGATCACCAACGAGATGCCCGTCGCGGTGAACTCCTCGCCCGTGCCGGGCATCGTCACGGCCAGCTCCTTGGCGAACGCACCTGAAACGTGCGAGAAGTTCACGCCGGCCTTCTCGAACAGCGCCCCATCCGCCAGGACGCGCGTGACGCCTCCTCCGCCCGAAGGGTGCTGCCACGCATCGGTGGCGAAGCGGGCGGTGCCGCCCGCACGATGCTCCAGCTCTTCGAGCGCCGCGCAGATGCGATTCTGCAGCGATTGGAAATACTCGGCCGCTCGGCCGGTCAGATCGTCATGCGCGGGCGCAGGCATGGGTTGACGGAGCCGTATTGTAGCGGGAACGCGCCAAGCCGGGTGGGAAAGTCGGAACTTCAGGAGGAAAGGATGGGGAGCACGCCCGAGCGGCTGCGCTTGCGCGGCACAAACGGCCTCGCGGTGATCTGCCCCTGGAACTTCGGCGCCCAGCGCCCGGGGATTTGCGTGGCGCACTTCGGGCATGCGCCGCTCGGCGTCAGGTGATACCCCGTGATCAGGTAGCCGAAGCGTTCGATGAGCAGCGTCCTGCAATTCGGGCAGCGCGTGTCCTCCAGCTCGCCCACCTGCCCGGGCAAATTCCCCGCGTAGATGTAGCGCAGCCCGGCTTTCTTGCCGATCTCGGCGGCGCGCAGGAGCGTCTCCGGCCGCGTGTTCTCCGGGTCGGTCATCTTGTAGTCCTTGTGGAACGCGGTGACGTGCCAGGGAATGTCCGGCGAAACGCCGGCGATGAATTCGGCCAGCCGCGTCAATTCATCGTCGGAGTCGTTGAAGCCCGGAATCACCAGCGTGACGATCTCGAGCCAGAAGCCCATCTCGTGTAGCCGGCGAATCGTCTGCAGGATCGGCTCGATGCGCCCGCCGAGCTGACGGTAGTGCCGGTCGTCGAAGCTCTTCAGGTCCACCTTGTAGAGGTCCACCCACGGGCGCAGGTATTCGAGCACCCGCGGCGTGCCGTTGCCGTTCGAGACAAAGCCCGTCGCCAGGCCCGCCGCGCGCGCCGCTTGGAAGACGGCCACCGCCCATTCGCTCGTGATCAGCGGCTCGTTGTACGTGCTGACCAGCACTCTCGCGCCGAGTTCGAGCGCTTCCTTCACCAGGCTCTCGGGCGTGACGCGCATCGGCGGCACCACGGCCTCGGGGTCGCGGATGGCCTGCGACGTCACCCAGTTCTGGCAGTAGGAGCAATGCAGGTCGCAGCCCAGCATCCCGATGCTGTACGCCAGCGCGCCGGGATACGCGTGGTGAAACGGCTTCTTCTCGATGGGGTCGCACTGCACGCTGCCGACGTACCCCCACGGCACGTAGAGCGTGCCGCCGCGGTTGAAGCGAACCTTGCACACGCCGGCCTGTCCGTCGGGGATCTTGCAGTCGTGCCCGCAGGCGTAGCAATGCACCCATCCTTCGCGGTCGAGCTTCTCGCAGAGCTCGCCCTCGCGAACGTTTGCGTTTAAGACCTCTTGCAGAGTGGGCATGGCCAGCCTCGCGCCCGGCTCCGGCCGGTCAGCGCGGTAGGGTTCTATCCTTGATTCTACTCCTCGCCGGGTGGCTTGCGGTACTCGAGCCGCGACGCAGGAGAAAGAGGCGGGCTACTTGTCGATGGGAACGTAACTGGCCTGGAGCGTTGGCTCAGGGAGTGCTCCGCTCGGCTTCTGCTGGCGTGGCGGCGAAAGCTGTGCGCGCCGAAGAAGACCATCCGAGGCACCAAGAGACGAGCAAGCCTAGGCCGACGCGCACCAGCGTAAGCACAACGCCGCGGTCTGCATTTGCTGCGGCGTGCCCACCATCCGCACCACGACACCCACCGCAGAGCCCCCGGCGAGAATCATGGTAATCATGCGCGCCCAGTTCTTGAGCCTCCACATGCCCAGGCCCAGAACCCGATGCACCTGCAACCCCGGTCTTTCAGACTTCATCACCTCAGCCGGAAGACGATGCCAGCGCTCACGCGAAGATGATTCTGACGGTTGTTGCTGCCGTTGAGGAACTTGCTGAGCATATAATCCACCTGGAAAAGGCGCACGGCGACGCGGGGAGAGACTTTAGCGTCCAGGCCGCCACCCGCCGCCATGGCGAATGCATTATTCGGGCCCAGCCCAGGGGAACCCGACGTGCCCGTGTAGAGCGTGCCGCCGGCGTGTCCGCCGCCGACGAGCACGTGTGCGAATGGCGTGAGACGCTCGTGCCCGCGGTAGGAGATGCGCGGGCCGAACAGGTAAGAGACTACCGTCAAATCCAGACCGGTGTTCATGACGTTTCCGGTGTGGTACACGCCGATCTCTCCGACCACGCCGACCCACCGGTTCGCATTGAAAGCAACCGAACCGCTGCCGCCCTGCAGATTGAGGCAGCATCCGTTCCTGGTAATCAGGTTCGCGCGGACGTAGCTGTAGCCGCCGAAGATCTCTACCTTGGGGGTTTCTTGCGCCGCCGCAGGGATCGCCACCAAACCCAAAGCCAGGAGCGCCATTCGCTTTAGATTCACGCGCATCGAATTCCTCCTCGTTTGGTGACGGCTACTGCACCGTCAGCGTGACGGTGGTGGAGCGTTGCAGCGAACCCGACGTGCCCGTGACGGTGATCGTGTAGTTTCCCGCAGGCGTGCCCGGTTTCTGTCCTGGGAAGCCGCCATTGCAGCCGGATGCAAATCCGGCGAGACCTAGCAAGAGCGCGAGCAGCGCCGCAGCCGCAAAGGACTGCGCCAGCCGTGGCCGCAACCTTCTGCGGAACCCGGCGACACCCAGCAGACCCAGTGCTGCTAGCCAAAGGCCCAAGAGCGGCGCACCTCGAGCAGCTCCGGAGCCGGGTGCTCCCGCTGGGGGCGCGAGCGCAAGCGAAGTGCTGGTGGTGCTGATGCTGAACGTGCTCGTGGCCGCGCTGTTGCCGGGCGTGACAGACCCCGGCGTGAAGGTGCCCATCGCCAAGGTGGGCAAACCGGACGCGCTCAGTGTCACGGCATTGGGGAAACCACCGGTGTCCGGGGTCACGGTGATCGTGAAGTTGGCTGTCGCGCCCGCCTTAACGGTTGCCGTAGAGGGCGAAGCCGCAATCGAAGAAAAATCTAAGCCGGTCCCGGTGAGCCCCGCGGCCTGCGGGCTGCCGGAAGCGTTGTCGCTGACCATCAGCGCCGCAGCTCGGTTGCCGGAGGCGGTGGGTTTGAATGTGACGCTGGCCGTGCAATTCGCGCCCGCGTTCAAGCTGGCGCCGCAAGTATTCGTCTGCGAGAAATCGCCCGCGTTCACGCCCTGGATGGCGATGCTGTTGATCGTCAGCGTGGCGTTACCGTTGTTGGTCAGCGTGACGGTCTGCGCCGCGCTGGTCGAGCCGACCGCTTGAGCGGCGTAATTCAGGCTGGTCGGAGAAAGGACGGCGCCGGGCGCGGCGGCCACTCCAGTGCCCTGGAGCGTGGCGCTTTGCATGCCCGCGCCATCCGTGAAGTTGATGGTGGCGTTGCGCGCCCCCGCCGCGGTCGGTTTGAAGGTGACGTTCGCGGTGCATTTACCGTTTGGCGCGAGGGGAGAGGACGTGACGCAATTGTCGGTCTCGGCGAAATCGCCTGCGTTCGTGCCGCCAATCGCCACACCAGTAACGGTGAGCGACCCCGTCCCAGTGTTTTGCAAGCTGATGCCCTGCGCTGAGCTGGTGCTCCCGACCGTCAGGCTGGCGAACGTGAGGCTGGAGGGCGAAAGCGTCGCAGTGGAGGCCATGCCAGTGCCGGTCAGACCAACGCTCTGCGGGCTGCCCGCCGCGTTATCGGTGAAATTCAACGCTGCATTCTCGGCTCCTGATACGCTCGGAGTGAACTTCGCGCTGACCGAGCACGTGGCGGTGGGGGCAACTGTTGCGCCGGTACAAGTGTCAGCGCTGATGGCGAAGTCCGCAGCATTCGCGCCGCCGATCGCAACGGTGCTGATCGTGAGATTGGCGTTGCCGCTGTTCGTGACCGTTACGCTCATCGCTGCGCTCGTCGTTCCGATCTGTAGGGTTCCAAAGGCGAGCGTGGCAGTGGAGGGGGAGAAGGCAGGCGCAGTTGCGGGCGTGACCAGAAAGCCGTAGGCAGTGATATTGCCGATCACCGGGCTGCTCTGACCAATGCCATTCTCGCCCGTCTGGATGGAAGAATCCTGCCCGTCCGTCGCGTAGGCATAGAGGATGTGGAAGCCGACCTGAAGGGCCGATGTCGTGCCACTGAAATTCCCGCCTCCGTTGTTGGTTGCTGCGGTCCATGGCCCTTGCCAGGTATCCAATTGGAAGTAGAGGGCGTCCACGGGCGGAGCGGTGGGAGCGAAGGTGCTAGTGGCGGAGAAAGTGAATGTGGGAGTCGGGTTGGAGGTCTGGTTTCCTGCGAGAGGGGTAATCGTGGTGGTCAGAGGTATGGTCTGCACATTTTGCTCGGTGATAATCGTAACGTTGAAGTTAGCCGCATAAATCTTGTTGGTAACCGGGTTCACCGCCAGGGAAATGGCCCCCGACCCGAGTGCAGTTGTAATTGTTTTGGTGGCCCCGTCGATGACCTTCACGTTGGAAGGCCCAACAAACGATGAAACACTATTTGCCAGGTAGATCTTATTCCTCACGGGGTTCACTGCCAGGGCTGTGAGACCGATTAACCCTACGTTTACGTTTGTCGTGTTGTTGGTGGCCCCATCGATAATCGTTACGCTGCCGGGGACAACGCCGTCGTTCCCGCTGTTAAGCACGTAAATCTGGTTCGTCTCTGGGTTCACAGCGACGGCAAACGGAGCGAGTCCACTCGGGTCGGTCACCGTCGCGGTAGCGTTGGTGGCGCCATCAATCACGGTCACGTTGTTGCTGCCATTATTGACGACGTAAATCTTGTTCGTCACCGGGTTCACCGCCACGGCGACGGGCCCCGATCCGACCGTCACGATGCTCGTGGCGTTGGTGGCCCCGTCGAGCACCAGCACGCCATTATTGTTACGAAGGGCCAAGTAAATCTGGTTCGTGACCGGGTTCACCGCCATGGCAAAGGGCACCCCCCCGTTGAAGGGTATGTTGCTCGAGGTGTTGGTGGCTCCGTCGATCACCGTCACACTGGCGCTGTTCCCACCGCTACCGATCACGTAAATCTTGTTCGTCACCGGGTTCACCGCCATGTCTTTCGGTGAGTTGCTAAGGCACCCGCAAGTTATGAAGCTCGTGGTGTTGGTGGCCCCGTCGATCACCGTCGTCCCTGTAGTACCGAGCACGTAAATCTTGTTGGTCACCGGGTTCACCGCCACGAGACTGGGCGTCGTACCAACTGCAACGGTAGTCGTGGCATTCGTTGCGCCGTCGATCACCGCCACGTTGTTGCCGTTGACCGCGTAAATCTTGTTGGTCACCGGGTTTACGGCCACGGCAATGGCCGACCCGACACCGACGACCGTGGCGGTCGTATTCGTGGCGCCGTCAATCACCGTCACGTTGTTGCTGCTGCCATTGGCCACGTAAATTTTGTTCGTCACCGGGTTCACGCCAACTCCTTCGGGTGCCCCCCCGGCCGCCAGCGTCGTGGTCGTGTTCGTGGCGCCGTCAATCACCGTCACGTTGGCGCTGCCCTGGTTAGCCACGTAAATCCTATTCGTCACCGGGTTAAGGCCCACGGAAAACGGACCCGCACCCGCCGCCACGGTCGTCGTGGCGTTCGTGGCCCCGTCAATCACGGTCACGTTGGCGCTGCCATTATTGGCCGCGTAAATCTTATTCGTCACCGGGTTCACCACCACGACAAAGGGAGACGTCCCGACCGCCACTGTGATGGTCGTGTTCGTGGCGCCGTCAATCACTGTCACGTTTGCAATGTTGAGATAGGACACGTAAATTTTGTTCGTTACTGGGTTCACAGCCACGGCGACGGGGTTCGTCCCGGCCGCCACCGTGGTGGTATTGTTCGTAGCCCCGTCAATCACCGTCACGTTGTTGCTGTTCTCATTGGCCACGTAAATCTGGTTCGTCACCGGGTTCACGGCCACGGCGTTGGGAAACGACCCGGCCGCCACCGTGGTGGTCGTGTTCGTGGCGCCGTCAATCACCGTCACGTTGTTGCTGCCTGAATTGGCCACGTAAATCTTGTTTGTCAGCGGGTTCACGGCCACGGAACGCGGGTTCGTGCCCGCGACCACGGTCGTCGTCGCGTTCGTGGCCCCGTCAATCACCGTCACGTTGTTGCTGAGAGTATTGGCAACGTAAATCTTGTTCGTTACCGGGTTCACGGCCACGGCAAAGGGGGTCACCCCGGCGCCGACCGTGGCGGTCGTGTTCGTGGCCCCGTCAATCACCGTCACGTTGTTGCTGGCTTGATTGGCCACGTAAATCTTGTTCGTCACCGGGTTCACCGCTACGGAAAAGGGGGTTGTCCCGGCCGGCACTGTGGCGGTGACGGTTTGGGCGTGCAGCGGCGCGGCCACAAAAATCAATCCGGCAACGGCCGCAATGCTGGCAGTCTTCCAGAGTTTCATCGCTCTCATCGCACCCCTCCTGCCCAGAATCTCGGCCGCCCAACTGTCGGGAATCCACACCCAGGTGTACCGGGAAACCACCCGAGCGTGGGGTTGCCAATCCCCTCCGGCTCGCATATACTTGGCCCTCGCCCTCCCCTGCGGCAACAGGTGTTACCCGACACAACCGGGCATTTCACGACAAATGTCTGCGAGCAACCCATCAACCGGCCGCAAGCGCTTGGATTCGTGGAAAGAGATTGCGGCTTTCTTTGGCCGCGACGAGCGCACGGTCAATCGCTGGGAGAAAGAGCTGGGCCTGCCCATTCACCGCTTGCCGGGAACCAAAGGGCACGTTTACGCGTATACCGATGAAGTCTCCGCATGGTTGGCCGCGCCCAAGAATGCCGACGCCGCCTCACCGGGGCACGACTCCGCAGGCCAACCGGGACTGGGCCAGCCGGGACTGGGTGCCTCGGGCTTGACCGTCATCGCTGGGCGGCACGTCTCCGTTGACGCGGAGTCTCTCGAAAGTCCGTCAGGCGAGGAAGTGAGGACGGCCTCGGCCCGGCGCTATCGGAACACCATCGGACTGGCGGCCGCCGCAATCCTGGGCATGGGGGCTATGGCTCTGGTCCTTTTCCACGCCAGCGCAAGCCGCAGTTCGAAAACCGCTGGCCAGGCGGCTTCCCAGCCTCGGCAAACCTCGCCCGGCGGCGTGGTGCGGGCCTCGACTCCTTCCCACGATCCCGACGCCGAACAGCTTTATCTCAAGGGCAGGTACTACTGGGAGAAGCGAACCCCGGACGACTTGAACAAGTCCCTGGACTTTTTCATGCAGGCCATTGTGCACGATCCAAACTACTCACAGGCTTACGTGGGGATGGCGGATTGTTACAACCTGATGCGTGAATACACGCTGATGCCCTCGAGCGAAGCCTATCCTCGTGCGCTGGCGGCGGCGAAGAAAGCAGTGGAACTTGACGATCAGTCTTCCGAAGCCCACGCATCCCTGGCCTTCGTGACGTTCTTCGGAATGTGGGATGTCCCAATCGGCGAGCAGGAATTTCGCCGCGCCATCGATCTCAATCCCAACAACCCGGCCGCGCATCACTGGTATGCCAATGGGCTGCTTGCGCTTCACCGGTTGCCCGAAGCGCTGGCGGAGATTGACCGGGCTCAAGCCCTGGATCCGGCTTCCAGCGCGATCCTGGCCGACAAAGGAAACATCCTCTGGGTAGCCGGCCGGCAAGACGAGGCGCTCAGCCTGCTGAAACACATGGAGAGCCGGGACCCGTCGTTTCGCTCCCCTCACCTTTACCTGAAATACGTCTACTTCAGAAATCAGGACTATCCCAACTTCCTTTCTGAGTTCCGGAAGGATGCGCTCGTGGTGCATGACGATTCGGCGCTCGCCATCGCCACTGCGGCCGAGAAGGGCTTCGCTGCCGGTGGGGCGCAAGGCATGCTCGAAGCCATGCTGCGGGTCCAGAAAAAACTTTACGCCCAGCACTCGGTTCCACCCACCGACCTCGCCTGGACCCTCGCCCTGCTGGGAAAAAAGAACGAAGCTCTGCGGTACTTAAAGGCCGCCTACGAGCAACGGGATGGTTCGCTGCTGTTCGTCGAAGTTTACCCGGAATTCAACAACCTTCACGACGAACCCGCCTACCGCGATCTGCTCGCCCGGATGAATCTCCCGGTTGAGAACGCTCCGTAACGCAGTCACCCTACTCGGGCCTGGCCGATTCGGAATATTTGATCCGCGGGGCCGGCCCTTCGGGGATCTTGCAGTCGTGCCCGCAGGCGTAGCAATGCACCCATCCTTACGCGGTCGAGCTTTTCGGGGCGCGGAAGTCTACTTGGAGGAAGGACTGAAGAGGCGATCGAGGACAGTTCGTTTGCGGGTACCCTTCTTGCCGGCTGCGGCATCGAGCAGGCGCAATCGCTCCCCCGCCTTGTCGTTCTCAGCATCGATCTTCAAGACCTTCTGGTAAAGCGCGCGCGCCTGCCAGGGGAGTTTCATCTTCTCGTACAGTTCCGCCAGCAGGAAGTGCACCGTCGTATTGAAGGGATCGATCTCGATGGCTTTCTGAAAGTGTTCCACAGCTTCGCGTCGGTACGCCGGCACGGCCGACAGGCTGCGTGCCAGCAGCGCGCGGTACTTGGAGGATGTCGGCTCGATGTCTACCGCCTTGCGCAACCATAGAATCGTGCCTCCGGAGTTCTGGGCCCGGTAGCACTCGCGAGCCTTCTCCAGGCATTCCTCGGCAGTCCCCTGCAACTCCTTCTGCCGGCCCAGGGCAAACGTACCGGACGCGGCCAGCCGCTGGTCATATTTCCGGCGCGCCGTCTCGTCCGTGAGGGTTCCATAAGCCAGGGTGATAGCGTCCATGAGCTTGTGGAGCGGCTGCGTCCACTCGGCGCGGTCCATATGACGATCGGGATGAAATTTGCGCATCAATTCATAGTAGCTGCGCCTGACCTGGGAGCGCGGCGAGTCCGAGGTCACCTGCAGCAATTGGTAGTAGGTGCCGGTCCCGGCCAGAGCGAGCAGCTCCTTCAAGTCTCGCTCAAACGCAGGCGCCTCGGACTCCCTTGGGACGCTGGGCTGCCGCCAGTCTCCCGGTGGGTTGGCCAAGCCCCAGAGATTGCCGGGCGCCTCGAACTCCACCCCCACTTGGGAAAGTCCCCGAAGGTTTCGCGACTTGCGCACCCACGCCACGCGCGCCCGAAAGCGGTGCGGGGGAGAACTCGCCCGTTGATTCGGGATCTCTACGGTCACGCAGGAGTTCTTTGGGACGGCATGCCTGGAAAAGTACTTGCAGCCCTGGAAGCTCAATTCCAGGGTCCCTGTTTTTTCCTCGAACGGCTTTCCGTCCCCGTCGATACCCGTCACCGTCACAAACACAGCCTGCGCGACACGTGTGCTGCGCCGTTTGGTTGAGTTATATGCGGAGTGTGCGGTGTCCATGGCCTGGCATGCTGGAGCGTTACAAGCCAACCTACCATAGCCAGGGGATCGCTTGAGGCCGCAGTCAGTTAGCGTTCGCCAAAAGGTCAATTCACAGATTCCCTTGACGGGGAAGCAACCTCTGCGTGGGGAGGAAGCTCCTATCCTGATAGACTGGACCAGACGACAGAAGGAGGCGCAGGAAAGCGTGCGGCACGTTCGTTCCGAGCGATTCACGAAGTTCATGGCGCGAGCCATCGTAACGCCTCTCGTGCTATTCGCTGCCTCGGTTGCTTCTCTCCCGCTCGCTGCTCAGCAGCAGGGACCGCTGCCCCCGGCGCCTCGGCAAACAGATCCGCCTCCGAGCGCGCCGGAGACGCGACCCCCGCAGAAGCCTGCGGCTTCCCGGCGACCCTCCTCCGGCATCACCACTCAACCCCCGTCCATGCCGGTGGACCAGATCATCCAGCGTTTTGCGGCCAGCGAAGCCGAGTTCAAGAAGGAACGCGGCAACTACACCTATGTGCAAACCTTTCTCGTGCAGACCATCGCCGACTATGGGCGGCCCGACGGCGAGTATCGGCTGACCAGCGAGGTCCTTTTCACGCCGGCGGGCAAGCGCTACGAGAAAATCACCCATGCGCCTCCGCCGACGCTCCAGCGCGTATCGTTGTCGGAGCAGGATCTCGCGGATCTGCAGAATGTTCAGCCCTTCGTGCTCACCACCGAAGAGTTGCCGAAGTACGACATCAAGTATGTGGGGCGCGAACGCGTGGACGAGCTCAGTACCTATGTATTCGATGTCGCGCCAAAAAAGATCGAGAAGAATCAGCGCTACTTTGAGGGACGCATCTGGGTGGACGACCAGGACTTACAGATCGTCAAGTCGTACGGAAAGGCCGTGCCGGACATTCGCAGGGGCGGAAACGAAAACCTATTCCCCCGCTTTGAGACCTACCGCGAAAACATCGAGGGCCATTATTGGTTTCCCACCTACACCCGAGCCGACGACCTGCTGCACTTCAGCAACGGCGATGTGCGCATCCGCATGACGGTTCGCTACGCTGAATACAAGCGCTTCGGGGTGACGATCAAAATCGGAACGGGCGCCGAAGTCAAGCCGGACAATCCGTAGAACTTGCCTCATAAAATCCCTTCAGGGGGCGGCGCTCAATCACCTTGTCGGCGTTTGAGGATGGTGATGCGGGGATTCGGAAAAAGCCAATCGTGGGACAATCGGTATCCTTTCTTACTGTCGATACCGAGCAGCTTCTGTGAATTTTCAAACTCGGCGACGACGATGTACTCCCGCCCCACATACTGGAAGAATGCCCTTTGCGCAGGGTAAAAATCGAGCGCCTCCAGATACGCAAGGGTCCCAAACTCTGGCAGGATCAGATAATCGGAACGCGCGGACTGAAGCTTGGCGACATCGTATCCCACTTCGACCTTCTGGTATCCGAGCAGCTCGATCTGGGGAACATCCAGGTGGTATTGGAACGTGACGGCCACGGACATTTCCTTCGGGAAGGCCCGCTCGATCCATTGGCTGGCCTGCACGCGAGGATCGATCTGTCCAAATACGCGGACGTAGGAGAACGAAAACAGGAGGGCGTAAAGAATGGCCGCACAAGTGGCTGGAACTGCGATCCACCGGAGTTTCCCCAGGCGTGTCAGCGCCATCGCGCCCCAAGCAAGAAAGAGCGCCGCAAACGGCAACAGCGGAACTGTGTAGCGTACGAACCGGTACCGATCCGATCCGAGAATCAGATAATAGGGCACGAGAAAGAGCCACATCGGCAACAGCCGTCGGCTCCCTTTCACGACGACGTAGATCAACGCCAGCCCCGCGAGAGCCGCAAGCAGGGGAGTCATCGCGAGCGCGAGAACATGAGTTGCGTAGTCGATCCAACCTGGAGGCCGCACCTGCCAGCCTGGGAATCCAGCCGGCGCGACGGCTCCAAACCCTAGCATCGCCCGCAGAAAGCGTAGCGGCTCCAGCAGAACGTATGGTGCCCCGAAGAAGAATGCCCCGGCAGCGCAAACGGTATAGGCCACGTAGGCGCGGCCGCGATTCAGCTTCGGGCCTGCCAACGCAATCGCCGCCAAGCCCGAAAAGAAGGCGGGCATGGCGCTGTACTTTGTCGCCGTGGCGTAGCCAACCAGGACGCCCATGAGTAGAACGTAAGAGGGTTGCCGCGTTTCGATGAGGGCGTCCGCCGCCAGCAACGCGGCCACCAGGTAAAACGCCACCGGCACGTCCGGCTTGAAGTAATGGCTGTTGATCACAAAGCCGGGCAGCACCGCCAGAAGGAACGCCGCCAGCCGGCCCGTCCATTCATCAAACACGCGCCGGCCGTGCAGATAAACCACCGCCAGGAGACCCAGCGCGTGGAGCCATACCACTAGGCGCCCGACGATGCAGGTCCAGGCCTCGTCGATCGAAACCAGCCCGCCAGCCGTCGCCAGCGTCTTGGCGACGTACGCCTCGAGGTACAGGCCCATCCCGTTGGTGAGCACGGTTTGGGTGAGCCTCGGAAGAGGATGACCCACCGCATAGACAGCAGAGTTCTCGTCCGGGTGCAAACCCAGGCTGAGGTAATGATGGTCAGGCAGGCCCCATTTGATTCCGTAGAGGATCAGGAAGGACGCCACTAGAAAGGCGGGCCAGATATGCTTCAGCAGGTCAGAAATCGTGGCGCGCGCAGCCGGCCTGAGCGCCGCAAGGATACCTTTGCTCCCGCCCGGAAAATACTCGGAGATTATTCCGGTCCAGCGCGAGTGTCCCATCGTCAATTTTCATTGTAAGATATAAAATAAGTATTAAGACTCTGTCTCAAATTCGATGTCCGGAAATGCAACAGGCGGGTGGGCCATCCTATGCGAAGCAAGCACGGGAGCGCCCGGGAGGAAGTGTCCCGAAGTTCTTGGGGCTAAGCGTTCGGTGTGCCCTCTTCGTGCAGAGGATTGTCTGAATCGTGCTCAAACCTGCATTGAACACAGACGAAAACCTCGCACCAACTGCACTTCAGGATGTGAATGTTACAGAAGTTTCTAAAGCACTCGCTGCAGAGCTTTTGTGCTTCGCGTGAACACCCTTCATTCGCGCAAGACATGGCTGGAACCGCAAGAGCGAAGATATTCCCGCCCATGACCCAGCGTGTCAATAGGGAACAATTTCAGCAAGAGCGAGCAGACGGGGGCGGAGGGCGAGCCGCCAGCCAATGAATTCGCGGCGAGTTGGTATAGAATGCACGCGGTCTTCGAATCAAGAAAAGGAAGTCTTGAACTCATCGCGCGAAGAGGGCAGGAGACGCTATGAGCACATTCGACCAGCAGGTGGCGGCCGCCAAGCAATGGTTCGCGAGCCCCCGGTTTGCCGGCATCGTTCGCCTCTACTCTCCGCGTGAGGTGGCCGAGCAACAGGGTACGATTTCCAACGACTACACCGTTGCGCGTCGCACAGCCGAGGAGTTCTACGCACGCCTGCGCGAGCTGTTCGAGCAGCGCAAGCAGATCACGACCTTCGGTCCCTATTCGCCGGGCCAGGCGGTTGCGCTGAAGCGGATAGGAATAGCAGGCATTTACCTTGGCGGCTGGGCGACCTCCGCCAGGGGTTCGCTCTCCGAGGATCCAGGACCGGACCTGGCAAGCTACCCGCTCAGCCAGGTGCCAGACGAGGCCGCCGGGCTGGTCCGCGCACTTCTCACGGCCGACAAGAACCAGCACTTCGCGCGCATACGCATGAGCGAAGAACAGCGCAAGGCGACTCCGGTAGTCGATTATCGCCCCTTTATCATCGCCGATGCGGACACCGGCCACGGTGGGGATGCGCACGTGCGCAACCTCATCCGCCGCTTCGTGGAGGTCGGGGTCCCGGGCTACCACATCGAAGACCAGAAGCCCGGAGCCAAGAAGTGCGGCCACCAGGGAGGTAAGGTGCTCGTCGCCGAGGACGAGCACATCCGGCGTCTCAACGCGGCCCGCCTGCAGCTTGACATCATGCGCGTCCCGGGCATCCTTGTGGCCAGAACCGATGCCGAAGCGGCGACGTTTCTCGAGAATCGTAGCGACGAGCGAGACCAGCCCTTCCTCCTTGGCGCAACCAACATCGAGCTGCCAAGTTGTCGGGTTAGCTATCTAGCCATTCTGAGAAAGCTATTCGAACTGGGGGTCGAGGTCCGGGGACACCTTCTGTTCGCCGTGTCGGAGACCGCGTACCGGGCGACGTTTGCTTGGCTCGAGCAGGTCGGACTCCTGTCGCTGATCGCGGAGACTGCCCAGGGCCTCCAGCATGCGTCGGCCACAGAGCTCGACGCCGCGCTCGACAGGATCGACACGCGCTACATGGAAATCTGGCAGGCAGAAGCCAGGCTGAAGACCTATGGGCAGGCGGTCGCCGAGGTGATGGAGTCCCGCACGAACGAAGGAGAATGTTTCGACATGAGCGTCGAGGATTGGCTGGCGTTCTCCAAACGCGCTTCCTTCTACGAAGTGCGCGAGCGGGCGAAGTCCATGGGTATTCAGGTCGTCTGGGATTGTGAGCTGCCCAAGACCCCAGAAGGTTTCTATCAAATCCAAAGCGGGATCGATTATGCCATCGCTCGATCGCTGGCTGTGGCGCCCTTTGCGGACATGCTGTGGATGGAGACCAAGACGGCGGACCTGGAGGACGCCACGATGTTCGCGCATGCCATCCACGCAGAATATCCCGACAAGATGCTGGCGTACAATCTGTCGCCGTCGTTCAGCTGGGACACCACGGGCATGAGCGACGAGGAGATGAAGCGCTTTCCCGAGGAGCTCGGAAAGCTCGGGTTCGTCTTCAACTTCGTCACTTACGGTGGACACCAGATCGATGGCTTGGCCGCCGAGGAGTTCGCGACCGCGTTGAAGGAGGACGGGATGTTGGCGCTGGCGCGCCTGCAGCGCAAGTTCAGGCTGCTGGAGTCTCCGTATCGCACGCCGCAGACGCTGGTGGGAGGACCACGGCTGGACGGTGCATTGATGGCTTCCTCGGGACGTACTGCGGCAACGAAGGCCATGGGGAAGGGATCGACACACTACCAGCACCTGGTTCAGACCGAGGTTCCCCCCAAGCTGCTGGAGGAGTGGCTCGCGGAGTGGAGCAAGCACTGGGAGCATGCGGCGAAGATTCGGGTCGAGCTGCGTCCCCACACGGCCGGCTCGGAACTGTTGGAACTGAGCGTGCTCGACGAGCCCAGCAGCGAAAAACTCGGCAACATCATCTTCGCCAATGTCCAGGATCGTCGCGGCCGGAAGTTTCTCTCGGTTCGCGATCAGAATACGGTCGAACCGCTGCGCAAAAAGCGAATGATGACGCTCGTCCAACTGTTTCTGATCCACCGCTACAAAGCGAGCGCCGTGCACTACCTGAGTCCCACCGAAGATAACGAGTCCCAGACACGCAAGATGAAGAGTATGGGAATCTTCTCGGACGTGCACACGGAAGTTGGGCAAATCATCGTCGCCAACGTCAACAAGCAGGTTGTTGACGAGCTGCTCAAGCCGGACCGGGCTGCCCTCTTGGAGATGATCCGGAAAACATCGCCCCAGATGGTGCCGTCCCCGAAGGTAGCCCATCATCACTCTTGAGACGTCCTGTTCTTATCGGTCGGCAATCGCGCCCGCCGTCTCGTCCAAGACAAAGGCTTCCGCTTCCCGGAGCAGTTCTTATGGCTGCGCCTTGTCCACCTCGACCCTAAGCGCAAGGAACTGATGATTATTTACACTGAAGACCTTGCCCCCGCCGGTTTGTCGGCTGCTGACCTGTCCCCCGGAGGTCGCGCCGAAACAAGGTGGCCGGAATTCCGGAAAGCCTTGTTGCAGCACGCCGGCAGTGCCCTGCAAATCAAGCCCTGAGCAATTGGCCATTGTTAGTCTTCCCTCCCTCGGCGGGGGGCGGTAGAATCCAGCACTCTAGATTCAGATGGAGCCCTGAAATGGCGGAATCGCCGCAGTGTAGCGTTACGCTTTGCGAGAAGCCGGTTGTTGCGCTCCTCGACCAGAGCTCTTTCTGCAGAGAGCACTTTATCTCCACGTGCTATGCGCAGCTGGAGGCCTATACCAAGCTCCGAAACGAAGGTCGCTTGAACGAGGTACACGCGGAATCCGTTCGACGGTTCATTAATGAATGCACACGGCAGGCAGATCTCATCGAACAGGCGATGAAAGATTCCGACAACCTGGAACGCGCTCGGCTGGCTGACATAATCCTGTGGGCCGCTGACCTTGGGCGTCACGTGCGGCGGAGCCCTCGGAAGGCGGTTACGGTTCCGATTCGGCTATGTTGCGACGGGCCGGGGCAGAGCTGGGAGGAGGAAACGGAGACGCGGCTCGTAAGTCGACACGGGGCGCTTGTTGTATGTCGCCATCCAATCAAGCGGGATGAAACGTTCTTGATAGAACGCAAGGATACAGGCCAAAGAGGGAGGGCGCGAGTGACCTGGTGGCGGCCCAGGACAGAGGGTGAGCTTGATGTCGGCATAGAGCTCTTGGACCAGGAGAACTTTTGGCAGTTGGACTGGATATGAGCGCTCTTTAGACGCTTTTGATAACTGATTGCCGGGAACGTTCATGTTCACCTTCATGTCCACTCTCGGATCCAAGCCGTGCGTAGCGCAGCGCATTCTCGGGGTCTCCGGTTAATCGCAGCCTTTAAGCTTTTTAAGGGGTTGGCCCTGCTCGCGGTCGGCATCGGCGCGCTCAAGCTATTGCACAAGGACGTGGCCGACCAGATGGCGCGCTGGCTGGATCTTCTCCGAGTCGATCCCGACAATCGCCACATTCACCGGCTGCTGGAGAAGCTTTCCATCCTTGATGATCGAAGGCTGAAAGAACTCAGCGCCGGCACTTTCTTTTACTCAGCGCTCCTGCTCACCGAGGGCATCGGTCTGTCGCTGCGCAAGCGCTGGGCCGAATACCTTACGATTATCGCCACCTCTTCTTTGATTCCGCTTGAAGTCTACGAGCTTGCCAAACGCGTGAACGTCGCGAGAGTGAGCCTTCTCCTGATCAACATCGCTGTGGTTGCCTATTTGGTGTTTGACCTTCGCCGGAACCGAAAAAAACCCTGAAGGAGACGCAACGCGCGGGTGCCGCACCCTTCGATTTCAAGGGTGCGGTCTTTGACTTTTCCGCCAATTCGGCGGGTGGCCCACCCTTCGCGTTTCGCAGGCCCGCCCCAGGTTGGAACCGATTGCGCAGGCTTGGTGTCTAAGCCGATATGCGACCCAAACCGAGCTTCGTGGCTTCGTTCACTCTGTTAACGCTATTTCTCTGCCCATCAGTCTTTGCACAGGACGGCCTGCAGCTGTTTCACAAAATGCAAGAAGCTTTGGGCGGCGCGGATCGGATCGCGGCGATTCGCGACTTTGAGCAGGAGGTACGCGCTGAATCGTGGAACGGGAACACGGGCCAATCCATTGGCGAAGTCCGCAAAAGGACGCGCTGGATCCGCCCCAACCACGTCCGCATCGATCAAGTCGGCCCCGGTTCCACGTATGTGCTCTACTGCGACGGCACTTCAGGGTGGGAAATCTTGCCGGGTACCAATACCGCCGTGGACCTCGCCGGAGGCGAGCTGAAGTTCGCTCAGGGATACGTCCGCGGCTTCGTACTGAATACTTGGCTTGCCGACCGTGATCCGCGCTATCGGATTACTTCTCCAGCCCCGAACGTCGTGCGCATCTCAGATGGCGATGTAGCTCACCAGCTCGATATCACCCTGGATCCTGTTTCCTGGTTGCCAGTCAAGACGACCTTCATCTCGCTCTCCGATCCAGCTCATCCCATCCCCGGTGAAACGGTGACCACGGAATGGGAGACCGTACAAGGAATCCGCTTCTCCCGCCACTGGACCGTTTTCCGCAGCGGTGTCCGCGTCGGAGAAGTGAAGGACGCCAGGAGCTTCGTAAACAGCGGCCTCAAACTAGCGGATCTGACGGCGAAGCCCTCTGATTCTAAGCCCGTGCTCCCTCCACTTGAGGAAATGCACATTCCACGTCAATAGTCGAAGAGTGACCACTGGGGAGGGCCGGCTCTCCCATCCTTCTCGCGCGGGTGCCGCACCCTTCGATTTTAAGGGTGCGGTTTTTGACTTTTCCGTCAGTTCGGCGGGCGGCCTACCCTTCGGGTTTTCCAGGGTGGGAAGGTTCATGTTCACCCCGCGCGGGTGCCGCACCCTTCGATTCTAAGGGTGCGGTCTTTGACTTTTCCGTCAGTTCGGCGGGGGCCCAGCCTTCAAGTTTTCCAAGGGTGGAAAGTTCATGTCCTCCCTCCTCTCCTCTCCTCTCCTCTCCTCTCCTCCCCTCCCCTCTCCGTCCTCACTCCCTTCCCCCCGCGCCTGTACTTCGCCGTGAACTACCGCAGTGGTATCATGCACCCAGCGACCCTGTCGAGAGAGCAAGGTAAGGGAACCCTCGTTGGACAAGAGGATGCGCCACCCGCCGCGCGCGCCCGCTGATGCGTGGCGTTAGGTGCTTACGCACACGGTTCGATTGCGGGTTCCGAGAGTGACCCTGACAGCGGGGAGAGAACACGATATGAATCAGGTTATGCTGAAGCAATTCGAGCAACCCGATGAGGTTCGCGAGTTCGAGAGAGGCCGGTTCGAGATCATTCGAATCGGGGGCTTGACCATTGGACGCGCGACGTACCAGCCTGGCTGGAAATGGTCGGAGCACGTGCGCCCGATGGCTGGCACGGAGTTCTGTGAAGTCGAACACGTTGGTTTGGTGATTTCGGGGCGGGCGGTGGCGGCAATGGTCGATGGCGCTATGTTCGAATTGGCAGCCGGCACCTTATTCTACGTGCCTCCTGAACCGCATGACAGTTGGGTTGTCGGCGATGAGCCGTACGTCTCTCTGCATTTCTTGGGTGCGGAACACTACACGCGGTAAGGTGGGCGACAACTGTTCACAACAAGAACGCGCCGAACTACGGGTCGCCGGGTGCCGCATCCTTCTCGCGCACTTGGCGAGAAGGGTGGGAAGGTTCATGTCCACCCTCCTGTCCACTCCGCGTTCACTCCCCCGCCCCCCGCGCCCATACTTCGCCGTGAACTACCGCAGTGGTATCATGCGCCCGGCGAGCGTGTCGAGAGAGCAAGGAAAGGGAACCCTCGTTGGACAAAGAAGATGGGCCACCCGCCAAGACCTGCCTTCTACGCCCCTGCTGCTTAGGTCTCGCCACCAGAGGTTCTCCTGTACTCGTCGAACGTCGAGTAATTCTTGATCCGCTTGCCACGGTTGAAACTTCCAAGCTGTGTGTGGTCAATGCGGTCGTGCAGGAGCTCTACCAGGTCATCAAAACGGGCAAGTGGTATTCGTTCCCAGTCTGCCCCGAATCGCTTCTTGATGATGGCGTAGATGGCCGGATAACGAAACTTCGTGCGACGGGTCTGCTTGCTGGCGAATTCATTATATCGGTCGATGAGGTGCTTCACGTAGTTGCGACGAACCACCTCTGCACCCAAACTGCCCTGCGCTGGGAGGGACTTCACAGAAGGCTTGGTGCCCTTGAACGTCACGTTGGTGGCCTGAACTGCACCGGGGCTATTCAGCATGACATGCCCACCAGCAGTGATGTAAACCTCTCTGTAGTTCTTGAGCAGTGCCTCGGCCTTGAGCGCATCCGATTTGGAAAGCTCGATTAAGCCAGTCCTCTCGTGAACCCGTTTCATTTCGCGAAGAACATTGACCGTGTAGGTTTTCGGGTCAGAATCGATCAGCTTGCTGTGTCGTGTGCACAGCAGAACTAGGTTTGCATAGCCGTGCCGCTCTTCAGCCGTTTGGTTGGGGTCGTAGCGAGGACCTCCTTCGCTACGCGCTTTCATATGGCAAACAATCCCAGTCACGATGCCTGAATCCTCGACAATGGGAAGGGTACATTCAGAAAACGCGCAGCGGTTGGCTGACAGGGCGAAGAGTCTCTTGAGCGTCGACAAAGATGGTTCATTCACGCTTGTGTCTTTCCTTCATGTTGGCTAAATCTTAGCAAGGGTGATTGGCTGTGGGGCAGCAATTTCTGCGCCGCCGTATGACGAGGCTTCCGAAAATCCCGCAATCGGGATAGAATCCAACTCGAAAAAGCGAAGGCGACTGACGGAACCAATGCTAACAAGACCACTTTTCGCAGGGCCAAAGATAGCTCATTCTTTCTCACAGGAAGAAGCCATCGTTCTTCACCGGGGCGACGCTTTGGAGTTTTTGAGGGGTCTGCCCTCCGGTTTCGTCTCCCTTGTCGTGACGTCCCCACCCTATAACCTAGGGAAAGCCTATGAACGCAAACGTGTGCTCGAGATTTATCTACACGAGCAGGCAGAAGTAATCCAAGAGCTGATTCGGGTTCTCGGAGACGATGGAAGTATTTGTTGGGAAGTAGGCAACTTCGTTGATGAAGGTGAGATATTCCCTCTCGACATTTTCTTCTACGACATCTTCAAGAAGCACGGGCTCCAGCTTCGGAATCGGATCATATGGCACTTCGGTCATGGCCTCCACGGTTCCAAGCGGCTCTCAGGCCGGTATGAAGCCATTCTCTGGTTCACGAAGACAGATAATTACGTTTTCAACCTGGACGCGGTGAGGGTGCCCTCAAAATACCCGGGAAAGACCCACTTCAAGGGACCGCGCAAGGGAAAGCCGTCCGGCAACCCCTTGGGCAAGAATCCCTCAGACGTTTGGGAGGTCCTGCAGCAAGATTGGGAGCACGGCCTCTGGAACATTCCGAACGTGAAGGCGAATCACCCCGAGAAGACGATTCACCCATGCCAATTCCCGATCGAATTGGTGGAGCGGTGTGTGCTGGCTCTCACGAATGAGGGAGATTGGGTGCTGGACCCGTATGCCGGGGTCGGTTCTAGTCTAATTGCGGGAATAAAGCACAACCGCAAAGTGCTTGGGTGTGAAAAGGAAGCAGACTATGCAAGACTCGCCGAAGAACGAATTGAACAGCTAGGAGTCGGGAAACTCAGGATGCGAAAAATCGGTACGCCAGTTCACGAGCCCACAGGACGGGAAAAGGTATCCCAAAGGCCGCCGGAATGGACCGGACCCAACGGTGATGAGAAACGATGATTATCGCCGGCGTTTTCTCGTTCAAAAGGGGAAAACGGTACATCGAAGCCCGACACCGGCACCTCCTTGAAGAAATCCAAGCGACCATCGCAGCAGTCCCCGCCGCCCGGCATATCACAAAGAGGAGCAAAGAAAAGACGATGCGCGGCAGGATGCTCTACGATCCACGGGCGTTGAACAAGACCTTCAAAAAACAGTTCGGCCGTCGCGGCTGGAGAGCCGTGAAGGTTTCATGTGAATACTCGCAAGGCTTTTACGTTGAGGGATATGAGCCGCAGGCAGCGAACAAGGGTGCCTTCAGAGAAATGGATTTCGTAAAAGAAAAGCTGGGCGTCGAGGTCCAGTTTGGTAAGTACGCCTTCATGGTCTACAACGTTTGTGCGAAGATGACTATCTTCAAGAACCAAGGGCATATTGATGCTGGGGTCGAAATTGTTCCTGTAAAACGGTTCGCTGATCGGATGTCAACCGGAGTGTCCTATTTCGAGCAAATCGTTTGGGATTTGGAGCATCGGGGTGTTGCCGATATCGACGTGCCTGCAATGATTCTCGGCATAGACGCTTGAGAACTTTGGGAAACCGGCGTGAAAACAGCTTCTCGTCGGTCTTCCACCACGTGCCGAGTGCCCCGTCCTTCTCGCGCACTCGGCGAGAAGGGTGGGAAGGTTCATTGTTCACCCTGTTTTCCACTCCGTTGTTCACTCCCCTCGGCCCTGAGTCTTCTTGGCGTTACGGGCCCTCGGCACGCTCGAAGACACGCCATTTCTCTTTGATCCTCACCGGTGCGCTAAAATGGAGTACGACCTGCGAGGGTCGTCAGACTACGCCGCACTCTGGCGAGTTGTGCCGGCTTGCCCGCCTGGAGCGGGGTTTGCCCGCGTGGGCGGGGCCTGCCCGCGTAGGAGGGCCTGCCCGCCTGGAGCGGAGCCCGCCCGCGTAGGCGGGCGGAGTTCGGGTCTTAAGTTCTTTGGAATGACCAAATGCACGGCAAGAACGCAAGAGAATCGGCCCAGCAAGTGCCCTGGAATGCGCGCATTACAAAGTATGCGGGTCTCATCTCCTTTGGAATCAGTGTTTGCAAAAAACCTGGGGCGTACCCGCTTGGGTTTGATGCCCCCGAAACTGAGGTGAGCCGGCGTGAAAAAGGACAGCAGGCGTTGCAGCTACACAAAGGCCGATGGCCGCTGTTGCGGAGCCGAAGCGTCAGGTGGGCGGGCGGCGCCGCGCGCGGATGGCGACGGAGAGTTCGTCGTTGCGCGTATTCGTGAAGCGCAGAACGATGCGGCCCTCGCCTGCCCGCCCGGGCGGGCCGTCGAGCGAGATCGTCGCGGGCGTGTTGACGGACTCCAGCATCCAGCCGGCGGGCAGCGTGACGTAGTTCAGCGGCCGGCCCAGCGTGCGCTTCCAGACCAGCGCGCCGTTTTCCACCGCGTATCCCACCGGATCGGTGTACGTCTCCTCGACGCGCACGCGCACCGACTGCCCTTCCCCGACCGGCCGGTCCAGTTCGCCCTGCACCACGACGGAATCCGGGTCCGCCGGCGTCGGGTAGTAGCCCAGCGAGTTCACTTCCTTGCCCGGCACGCTCGAGGTCTTCAACTCTTTGCCGGTGTCGAGGTCCCACATCTTTGCGTCGGGAGTGACCACGCTGCCCTTGCGCACGAAGCTGTGCGCGTACTTCTGGCCCGGCCGCGTGATCGTCAGGTCGTGCGAAATGCGGAACTGGTGTGTCTCCGGGTCCAGCAGCCAGTAGCGGATTTCGCGGTCCTGCTCGGCGCGGTGGAATTGCGCCGCGGACGCCACCGGCAGCAGCACAAGCGCCGCGAGCAGCGCGCGCTTCACGGCAGCCTCCGCGCGGTCATTTTTACTGGCAACTGGTCGTCACGGTCGTTCAGAAAGCTGACGCGCACGCGGCCGCCGTCGGTCGAGACGATGGCCGGGGAGGCGCTGCCTACAAGCTCCCAACCCGCGGGCAGCACGACGACGTTGCGCTTGACGCCGAGCGGCCGGTCAAACACGAGCTGCCCGTCTTTCACGAAGTACGACGCCGGGTCGGTATACGTCTTGAAGATGCGGATGCGCGTTTCGCCGCCCTTGGGCACCGGAGCAGACAACGTGACGCGGAGAAACAAATCGTTGTCGGCGGCCCGCGGTGAAATGTCGCCGGTCGCCTTCGCGTCCGAGCCCTTCACCACCTCGAAGTGCAGCTCCTGGCCGGTGCTGCGGTCGAGGACGCGCTCCTTCGTGGCCACCGAGCCCGGCCGGATCGGGTTGAAGAAGAACCGCGCGCCTTCGCGCGTGACGCTGACGTCGTAGGTGATGGCGAACTGGTGCGTTTCGGGCGCGAGCAGCTCGTAGAGCGTGAATTCATCCGCGGCCGCAGCGGGCAAACATGCGACGAGCACGATCAGGAGAATTTTCCAGCGCATGACGTGGCGAGGCCGGAGTCTACCATGGAGATTCGCGCTGTGCGTCTTACGGAGCATTCTTGGCCACGACTCCGATGTTGACGATGGTATCGCCCTTCTTCATCGAGGGCAGCGCGCCGACGTAGAGGATCACTCCGGCCACGGGCGCGTGCGCTTCGTAAACCGTCTGGCCGAAGTAGTCGGTCACGTAGCCGACCTTCATTCCGGCCTCGACGTAGGTCCCGCGCCGCACCAGCGAATAGAAAATGCCGGGCTGCTCGCTCGCCAGCGTCACGACTTTTTCGAGCCAGACGGGATGCTCCACGGGCGCCGCCGCGCCGGGCAAAAGTTTCAGGTGGCGCATCACACCCAGACAGCCGCGGACAAGCGCGTCCACGTCTTCGGGCGTCGTCGTGCCCGCGTAGCCTGCTTCGGCGATCACCGCCGGCTTGCCGCGCGTCAGCGCCGTGCTGCTCAGGTAGCGCGATGCATTCGGGTCGCGCGGGAAGTTGTCTTCGATGATGATGTGGTCCAGCCCGAAGGCCAGCGCCAGTTCGCGCGACGCGGCGTCGACCTTCGCGTTGCCGATCCGCGCCCAGTACGTGTACGGCCGCAGGCTCTCGTCCAGGTCGCCGCCGTGCAGGTCGATCAGGTAGTCGCACGGCTCGACGACCTGCCGCGTGATCAGCCACGACGCCCGCTCCGTCTGCGTGCCGTCCATCTTTCCCGGGTAGAAGCGGTTCATGTTCTTGTTGTCCACCGGATTCAGGTGCGGCACCTTCTGCTCGAACGAGGCCAAGTTCACCAGGGGAAGTAGAATGACCGTGCCCGAAATCTCGGCGGGATCGAGCCGCGCAATCAGCCTCTCCACGGCGATGATGGACGCGTATTCCGTGCCGTGCGCGCCGGAGACGATCGCCAGAACGGGGCCGGGCTTGGCTCCGCGGATGACAACAACGGGAATCCGCGTCGCAGCGTCCACGCCGGCAGGCACTTCGAGGAAGCCGGTCGCTTTCTGCCCGCTCGCCGCCGTCGCCGTGCCCACGGTGAAGGGCGCCTGCTGGGCGCGCGCCGCAAGAGATATGAAGAGAACCGCGACGAATAGACCGATTCGGAAAGGCCGCAGCATGAGTCCTCCTTCGTTCGCGCCGCGCAGGCTAGCTTGCGCCGCCTGCCGTGTCAACCACTCACACCCGGCTGGGGCGCGCTCTGACGGGACTTGCAGATCGAAGCGCGAAGCGGAGAATTTGGTGAGCCGCAGCCGCGAGGAAACGCTACTCCACTTGCTGCAGATTGAGGGCGATGCGCACGCCGTTCACAAGGACGAGGCTCTGATTCACGAGTTCCTGGTTGGTGATTTCGTACTCCGTGAAGCGACGAAGCGTCTCCATCGAGCAAATGTACTCCGCCGCTTCAGAGGAGGACGCCGCAGGAGACCCCGAGGCGAGCTGATTCAAGACGGTGATATCCAGGCCTGCGAGCTCCTTCAAGGGCGAAGTCTTCGCCACTAGGTCCTTCAGAAGCGGTGCAAGGAACAGGTCGAAGCCCTGCGCGGCACGTTTGTAGATCGAAGTCTTGTCTTTATCGAACGGCGCAGGGTTGCGCAGGGTCACCTGCAAGTAGAGTTGGTTGCGAAACAACACCAACGAAGGAGGAGCATACGCAGCGAAGTGGAACTTTGCGGCACCTTCTTTGGCCAGGGCATCCAACTCGGGCTGGTATTGCTTTTGGAGCGAGTCCACTTCGGATTGCGTGAGCGGCGCCGCCTCGGGCACGGCTCGCGGAGCCGCCTGTCCGGGTGCTGCTGGAGCGGCTGGGTTCTGAACCGGCAATTGCAAGCCCAAGGAGGCACGGGTCGCGCCTCCCCGCGCCGGCACGGTCCTGCCCGCCGGAGTAAGCGATCCTTTCTTTTCCCCGGGCGAACCACCACTCGGCTCCGGCTTCCCAATTTCTTCAAGGGACAGCGGCTCCGGCCTGCCGAGCGCCAGGCCGAATTCCTGTCCGCTCACATAGACCTCGGAAGAGTTGAGGAGTTGCTGTCGCTCCGCATCGCTTTCCGCCTTCGGATAGCGCGCTGCGTCTTCCGGCGAAAAAACCACGACGAGGATTTCTCTGCCTTCGTAGTCATAGCCACGGGAGGCCGTGCGCACGTGGTAGGAAATCTCAAAGCCAAAGCCGTTGAACCCGGCGTCGCCCGAGAAGTACTTTGGCAGGAGTTGGAGGATGGGCACAACGACGTCATCGAACGTCCGATTGGCCCGCTGGTTCTGCGTCAAGCGTTCCGCATTGAAGGCCGCGTTGTAGTTCCCCGAGATTTTCAGGATGGTGCGCTCATGGAAGTGGACGAACTCCAGGCCGCGTGTGTCGAGGCCGGCCTGCTGCTGAGGATCCAAGCCCACATAGCGGCCCAGGGTGAAGGGAAAGGCGAACTTTCTCGCAGCAATCTCCCGGTTCAACGCCATGAGCTGCTTCAGATGCGCCTCTTCGAGGGACTTCAGCTCAGGGTTGCGAATTTCTGCGGGGCTGACCTGAGCCTTCGCCGAACACACACTACATGCCAGGATAACCGCCAGAAACCGGAACCGCAGAAGCGTGAGGCTTGTCGTAACTCTCATAGGCACCTACTTGACCGAGTACCGTGGCCCCGGCCGCGCCGGCGGCGTGTAGGGAGGTTGCGCAATCGCCCGCAGGAATGCAATGACGGACTGAACTTCTTCCTGCGAAAGCGTCCGGCCCCAGGGCGGCATCATAGCTGATTTTCCCATAGCGCTGCCTCCCAGCCCGATCATGTTCCGGAGCCGGTCGTCGCTGAGAGGATTCAACACGCTTCCGTCATTGGCGAGAGCGGGCGCGGGGTTCAGACTCGAGCGGTTCGAGGGCCCCGCGGGAGTCGAATCCGCATGACACCAGACACAATACGTGTAAAAGACGCGCTTCCCCTGAGCCTGCTCGTAGTTGAGCGCGATTCTGTGTTGCGGATCATTCCAGTCCGCTTCCACGTCATAGGCGCCGCTCAAAGGATCGGCCTGCGCGCTGCGCTGCCTGTTGCAGGACGTTAACACGAGCGCGCAGGAAAACAGCAGGAGCAATATGAATCGTCGGCTCATTTCGCGTTCCCCGCAGCCTGCGCCCTCTTCCCCGCTTTGGACGCGCTGCCCTGCCGGAGCGACATCAAATAAGCCGTCAGCGCCTTCACCTCCTGGTCGGTGAGCGAAAGGCGCGGCTCGATCGCATTGGGGACCATGCTTTGCGGATCTCGCAGCCAAGCTGCGATCCACTCGGGCTTCATCCAGTTGCCGACATGGCTCAGGTTCGGCCCGACATATCCGCCGGATGATCCGATGGTATGGCAGGACTGGCACTGGTATTTCACTTCGTACAATTGCTTGCCCAGACCGGCCATCTGGGGCATGAGCTGGCCGAGATTCGCGTCTTCCGGTCTTACTGCCGAGCTCTGCAGAGCCATCTCGAAGTAATCGGCGATCGTGGCGGCTTCCCGATCCGTCATATTGAACTGCGGCATGCGGAGCGTCAGCGTAGGCCGCAGAGTTTGAGGGTTCTTCAGGAAAGCAATCAACCAGGAGCGCTGCGCCCGGCTGCCCTCAAAGGAGAGGTCGGGAGCGAGAGTGCCGCCATAGCCGTTGAATCGGTGGCAGACAGAACACTTGTATCGCTCGTAGAGCTCGCCGAACGCTCCCGCAGGACGATACACCGGCTGGCTGGCCGGCACCCGCAGCTTGCCCATCGCCGAAGTGGCAGGGCCGCCGGCCATGCCCAGCAGCGCAGTAGTCAACGCTTCCAGACTGTCCGGCTCCAATTGATACTGCGGCATGCGCGCCGCCGCATTTACGGAGACGGGGTTGGTGATCTTGGCGCGAATGTAGGCCAGCAGCGTGTGCGGGATCTTCGCCTGGCCAAATTCCAGCTGCGAGATCGTCTTGGCGCCCAGCCCGGAAAGATCTGGACCAAAGTCGGTCTGCGACCCCAGTCCCTTGATGACGTGGCAACTCGAGCAGCCCTTCTGCACGAACAGTTGCTTGCCCAGTCGAACTTCCTCCGGCGTCGGCGAGCCCAGCGTCGGGACACCAGTCAGCAAATCCGGGTCGGTGAGCTTCGTCTGGATGTACCGCGTCACCTTGTAAAGGTCTTCGCCCGACCACCCATAGCGCGGCATTTGCGAATGCGACAGGTACGCTTGCGGGTTCCGCAACCACGCCACCAGCCACTCCGCATTGACCTTGCTTCCTACTTTGGTGAGCTCGGGGCCGATGGTTCCACCGATGAGCTTGGTTTCCCCCGCGCGCGTAACAGCCAGGGAATGGCAAGTGGTGCAGAACATCTCGCGGAAACGCACTTCTCCCTGGCTCACAGTGTCGGGTCTTTTTTCCCAAGCCGCGATCACCCGTGGATCGATCTTGGCCGGCTCCGCAGGCGTCGCCTTGAGCGTGCTCAGGTAGGCCGAAAGCGCACGCAACTCCGCTTCCGTGAGCCGGAATTGCGGCATCCGGGGCTCTCCCTCATTCTCCACGCCGTTGACCACAACGCTCCCATTGCTGTCGGTGATTGTGCGGGGCTCCTTGAGCCATTTGTAGATCCATTCCCGGCTCACTTTGCCGCCCACGCTGGTCAGATCCGGCCCCAGCATCTGGGGACGCGACATGCCCTCGAGCCGGTGGCACCCAACGCAATTGAGCTTGACCAGAAGTTCCCGGCCTCGATTGAGCTGCGGGGTCTCGGCCGGGCGGTCCCGATGGCAGGTTCCACAAGAGGCTTGAATGTAGCGGACCGGCAATTGAGGCTGCTCCCACGAAAGGGTGGTCTCGTGGGCTTCGGTGACTTCGGTCGCGCGTCCCTGCCCGCGGTGGCAGACCACACAGCCCCACTGGCCGCCGCGATGCGGAATCGTGGGGTGGGCGCGAAACACCTTTGGCACGGCGGCGTCCTGGAGGGAGGCCTGGCCTATGCCCTGGTGACAGGTGACGCAGCGGTCCACGACTCCGAGTTCGGGAACCCAGATTTGATCAATGCCCGGCTGATAGTCGGCCAGCAGGCGCTTGCTGTCCGGACGGTTTTGCGCGAAGCGTGCGTACTCGCGCTTGTAGCCGCGCCATTCGCTGAGGGTATCCTTGATTGGCGAGACGGCGAGGACGGCAAGCAAAACCACGCTCGAAACCGCAAAGGCAAGTCGCAAGCGCGTGGAAAGTTTGCCCATCTCTTCGGCGGACACGTTATCTCCAGGGCCAGACCCAGGACCAACCAGGGCCTCGGAAGGACTCCCCCACGATCGTCAGAGTCAAGGCAACGGCGATGAACCACGTCATCACCCACCAGGAAAGGGGCCGCGCGCACAGATAGTCGTACGCACGTCCCCGGCCGGCCGGGATGAAATTCGCGGCGACGGCCAGCGCCCCGATGAGGACCGAAGGGACAATCACCGTCCAAGCCCGGTAAATCCCGAGAAAGAAAAAGAGCACCGCCAGGACAGCAAGCACAATCCGGAATCGCCAGAGACGGTTGCCCGTCCACAGCGGCTCGCCACGCGTGTTGACGTCAAAGTAGGGAATGACGACCAGAGCTACGACCACCAGCGTGGGAATCAACACTCCAGCCACGACGGGCGGAAAGTAATGCAGCAGCTCCTGCAGCCCGACGAAATACCACGGCGCCTTGGCGGGATTCGGCGTCAACAGCGGATTCGCCTCCTGCTCGAGCGGCGCATCCCAGAAAAGCGACACCGCCACCAGGACGATCGTCAGGATTTGAAAAACGATGAACTCCCGCAGGATGAGGTGCGGGTAGGACATCCATCTCTTCTCGGTTGCCCCTTTGACCTTGGCGGAAGTCTTCTTGGTGATGAAGACGATGCGCCGAGGGCTGCGGAGCGCGTCGGAATCCAATCCTGCCTCGTGGTCAGTTTTGTCGCTCATCGGGTTCCTGTAACGCCAGCCCGCCGTCCTTTTGCACGCGCCAGAAATGCGTAGCGATCAAGAGAACGGCAAGCAGCGGAAGAACAACGCAGTGCAGGACGTAGAAGCGCAGCAGCGCATTCTCGCCCACAGTATTTCCTCCCAGCAAGAGGAAACGAGTGGGATGCCCGAGCCCCGGCACCCAGGAAATGATGTTGGCCCCCACGGTGATCGCCCAGAAAGCCAGCTGATCCCAGGGCAGCAGATAGCCCGTGTAACTGAGCAGCAGCGTGACCAGGAGCAGCCCCACACCGACGACCCAGTTGAACTCGCGCGGTGCCCGGTAGCCTCCCCGGTAGAACACGTGGAACATGTGCCAGAAAACCGCAATCACCATGGCATGCGCCGCCAGCCGGTGCAGGTTGCGCAGAAGGACGCCGTTCGAGACGACGAATCGCAGATCCTTCATGTCCTGGTAGGCCTGCGGCACGGCCGGGTGGTAGTAGAACATCAGCAGAATCCCGGTGATGACAAGCTGCAGGAACAAGAAGAACGAAAGCGAACCGAGGTAGTAGGTGGCTCGTGTCCGCAAGGATTTGTCGCGGACTTTGACGGGCAGCAGGTGGAAGAAGAGATTCCCAAAGACCGCCACGCTGCGGGTGCGGTTCGTGACGGCGGGGCCGCGCCGGAAGATGGATTTCCAGGGCCGCGTTTGCCGCAGCCGGTCGAACGCTCTCTCGCTCCAGGATGGGCTCACCATACGCCTCAGACTTTCAACATCTCCGTTGGCTTTACAATGCTGAGCATGTCCACTGCCAGTTCCCCGTCCGGTGTCAACCAGATCGCGAAGTGAGGCAGCGGGCGAGGGGCAGGCCCGGCCACCTTCTTGCCGTCCCGGTCGAACTTGCTTCCGTGGCAAGGGCACTCGATCAGGTTGTCTTCGGGCTTCCACTCGGTGATGCAGCCCAGGTGCGTGCAAACCGCAGCCACGGCCGAGAAGCCAGTCGCCGTCCTCACAATGAATACCTGCTGGTTCCGGAGATAAGTGACCGAGTCGAGCGGATAGTCGTCGGGGCTGCCCACGCGGAATCTCGTGGCTGGTTCGAACAGGACGTTCGGGGACATGTATTTGACCGTGACGACGGCCGCGCCCAATCCCGTCACACCCAGCGCGGCCTCGGCGACTTGGTTCAGGAAATCGCGACGGCTGACTGTCCCTTCTTCGCGCGGTTTGTCCGGCCCGGGCGGTGCGGGCGGGTTTCCGGGTGCCTTCACGGGTAAAGCGCCTCCGCGCTCACTACTTCCGGGGAATCATCGAACGCTTCAAAGGCTTCCATGGTGATCGTGTGCGCGGGGCACCGTTCGGCGCAAAGCCCGCAGCGGATGCAGATCGTCTCGTCTTTCACCATCACCGAGCCTTCCCCCTGGGACAACTCGTCGAGTCCGATGTGCTGGAGGAAATCCGGGTGGGAGCCAACCTGCGCTGTGAGCTGAAGCTTGGTTTCTTCCGAGACGGCCAGTTGGCTCAGGGGAATCAGCTCGAGGCAGTTCTCCGGACAGACGTCCACGCAGCCGCCGCAGAGGATGCATTCGGTTCCGTCGGCTTCGTTGCCTTCGAAAATGGTGTTGATCCAACATTTCAGGCAGCGCGCCGCCTCGGCGCGAGCCTGCTCTTCGGTGAAGCCCATCTCCACCTCGGTGATCCCCGTCCGCCGGTCGAGAGGGACGGTAGGCACCGGCACGCGGGAGTACTCGTCGAAGTGCTCGGCCATGCTGTGGTGGTCCAGCACAGTGATCTCCACCGAGCGGGACTTCGGCTTCCAGGAGGGCCCGCGCAGGTAACGATCCATCTGCTCGGCGGCCTTCTTGCCATCGGCCACGGCGCTGATGATCAAGCGCGGCCCGAACGCGATGTCCCCGGCTGCGAAGGTTCCGGGTGCCGTAGTCATCAGCGTTTCCAGATCGATTTTGATCGTGCCCTGGCGCGTCGTTTCAATTCCGTCGTCGGGACTGAGGAAGGAAAGGTCCGACGTCTGTCCGATGGCCAGAATGGCCGTATCGCAGGACAGGACGCTCTCGGTCCCTTCCTCGAAGGTGGGGTTGAAACGATTCTGGGCGTCAAAGACGGAGGTGCAGCGGATGGTCTCCAGGCCGATGACTTTGCCGTCGCGTCCGACGAACTGCTTGGGCCCCAGTGAAGCGTGCAGCTTCAGGCCTTCGAGCATGCCCTCTTCGATCTCCTCTTCGAACGCAGGCATTTGCTCTCGGGATTCGAGACAGACCAGATGGACCTCGCGCGCCCCCATGCGCAGCGCGGCTCGCGAAACGTCCATGAGTTCCTTCATCGCAACTTGCAGCTCGCTTTCCGTCAGTTGGTCCGGGAGCAGGGCGCTTTCCAAGGTTTGCAGGGTCTGCTGCTGTTGTTGACGAAGTGCGGAGCGCGCCACGTCAAGGGCCACATTGCCGCCGCCGATCACCACCACCTTCTTGCCAATCGAAAAGCGATACCCGAGGTTGACGTTCAACAGGAAATCAACCCCGGCGAGCACTCCGTCGAGATCGCGGCCGGGCAGCGCCAGATCCCGGCTGCGGTGCAAGCCGATGGCGAGCAAAACGGCTTGGAAACCTTCGTTCCGCAGATCCTGCAAGGAGAAATCCCCGAGGCGGGCGTTGAGCCGGAGTTCGGGGCCGAGGTCGAGGATCTCGCGGACCTGCGCCTGCACCACATCCCGCGGCAGGCGGTACTCCGGGATGCCGAGCCGAAGCATTCCGCCAAGGGCCGGAGCGGCTTCGAAAATGGTGACCCGGTACCCGCGCAGCACCATGTCATGTGCCGCCGCAAGGCCCGCGGGGCCCGAGCCGATAATGGCAACACGCTCCGGGTGGAGGACGGGCGGCTTCGTGGGATACAGCTCAAATGGCGTGAGTGACTCCGGGCCGTAGCGTTCCGTCAGAAACCGCTTCAGGGCGCGGATGGCGATCGGAGCGTCCAGCTTCCCCCGGCGGCAATTCGTCTCGCAGGGGTGGCCGCAGACGCGGCCGCAAATCGAAGCCAGCGGATTGGGCAAGCGCGCGTGGCGGTAGGCTTCCTTGTAGCGGCCCTCGGCAATCAGCGCCACATATCGCCCAGCCTGGGTGTGCACCGGGCAAGCCTGCATGCACGGGAAGTTCGTTTCGAGCCACTCGAGATCTACCGGCTTGGTTCGGAACTTGCCCAACTCGCTGCTCCTGCGAACATTTCCCCCGAATGGCTGCGCGGCGGTCGCTCGCGGCCCGGGCCTCCCCCTGCCTGTCCTTACGGTTGCACCGTGAGTTCGACCGTGGCCGTGCCGGCCGTCACTTCAATCGCCTGAGTGATCGGCTTGCCTTGCTCGTTCCAGGTCTTCAGCGTATAGCTGCCGGGCGGAATGTCTTTGATCAGGAAGTGGCCCTCCTTGTCGGTCAACGCAAAGTAAGGCGTGGGCACGACCACGACATAGCCGGACATTTCCGGGTGCACGTTGCACAGCAGCGCGGCCGCGCCTAGATTGTCGAAGGTGAAGGACTTCTTCTGGCCCTGCGGCCACGTTCCGAGGTTGTGCGTGAGCTTCTTGTTGCCGCTGATGGAGGGCCAGTACACGTTGTGGCCCACCGCGTCGCTGTTCAGAAAATCGACCGTCGTCCCTTTGAGCACCACCAGGACGTGCGGCACGAAAGTCATCTTGCGCTGGTCTATCAACACGTGCTGCGCAGGAGCCGGAAATGTCTTGCCCGGGACGGCATCCACGTAAACCGCGATGTTCTCGGCCGAGCGAATCCCTTTTGCGGTGACCTTGCCTTTGATCTCGCCTGCCCGGCCCGCTGGAGCCTGTAGCAGGCCGAAGAGAAGCACAATCGCTGCCAATAAAGTGAATCGTTTCATCGTTGCCCTCGATGTGAAATATCTCTCACGCTTGTGTCCGAATGGAGAGCCGGGACTCACCGGCGCTCACATCACGAAATCCAGGCCGACCACGAAACCATTCGGCCGGAAGAACAGGGTCTGGTTGGGGACCGGCTGGGCCCAGCGACGCTGGTACTCGAAAACACCCTTGATGTTGGCGCGGAACAGAACCTGTACGCCGGGAGAGAAGCGGTTGCGCGTGAAGTGCTCCGAAGCCCCGTTGAGGAAATCGGAGGGGGAGTTCACCACGTCGTACCGCATGATGCCGATCAGCCACGGGTAGATCCAGTATTGGCTCTGCACGAATCCGCCGCTGAACGTCACCGCCGGCGCGGGAATAAAGCCGTCCTCGTCCTCGTTCAGTTGCAGATTGTTGTCGTGGCCATACATACCGAGCCCGTACAGCTCAAACTTGCGGTACTTGAAGCGGAACTGGCCACCCACGCGATAGAACGGGAAGCGCGCGGTGGGTGCATCCGGGAACAACGAGGCATCCGCATTGAGGGCGTTGCGGCCGTAGTAGTAAAACGCACCCAGTCGCAAAGAAGTGTGATCCCGCGGGCCGCTCGGGCCGGCCGCTTGCACCTCTTTCCGCACGTTGGGGTCGCGCTCCAGGTTGAACTGTTTCCAGACATTGACGAAGACGTCCTTGCTGTTTCGCATGGCGGTGTCGCCGTTGCTGCCGTTGACCAGCGCTACCGACCACCAGAAATTGCCGTTGTTCGGATAACCGCCGATTTCCACTCCGCGCTGCGGCTCTCCGAGTCGAAATATGTTGTTGGCAATGCCCAACCCCGGCGGCGACAGCACGGGCTGGTCGTAAATGTCGTAGTCGGTCGGATTGATGGAGCGCGCCTGCGAAAACGGCAGGTCCAGCTCAAACTGCCCAAACCGCAGGTTCAAAGCGTTCTTGGGCAGGTGCAGATAGTGGCCCAGGTCGTTGACCTTCAAGTAGCCGTCTCCCAGGCCGCCCTCCGCTCCCGATCCTCCAACCGACAGGTCATCGTCAATCCACCAGGAAATGTTGGAGCCAAAGCTTCCGGCGCTGAGAAGGACCAGCGTGCTGGGCGTAAACAGGTCGGTCCGCGGCAGGAACCCGAGAGCGATGGGCTGTTTGCTGTTGTAGCTGGCGAAGCCGGAGTAGCGGAAGGCGATGGGCACGCTTCCAGGAATCTCGCCCGGATAGATGGCCTTCGGAAAGGCTTCGCGCTGGGCCTTGGCCCCGAGCAGAACGGGCGGCTCTTTGACAAACGATTCGTCATCCTTGGGGAACTTGAACCCATTCTTCTTGAACGCCAGACCGAAATCGTTGAGTTCGGGAAAATTGCTGTGACACGTGGAGCAGGAGGTCTGGTACTTCCGCGAGAAGGCGGGGATGCCGTAGGAGGAAGTGGGGTAGCCAAAGAACATGTACAGCATAGCGACCAAGCCCACGATCAGCACGACGTAGCTCGCACCCGAATTACGCTCTTTGCGCATTGTCGGCACCTCTTTCTCTCAAGATTTTCCCAGGCGCTTGGGCCCATTCGATCGGGATGAACGGAGAGCCGCGCAGAGCTCCACCGCCGCATCTCCCTTCGAGACTGGATTTTGGGGGATGACGGCTGGGCATTCAGTGATGGAATACCGGAGTCTTTGTGATCTGCGTCACAAACTGCTAAACGGTGCGGGGCCAACCGGAAGGAGGTTTGTACCACTCGGGGCCGGTTTCCGTGTTGCCGTCTTCAGCGCCGCAAACTTGCTTTTGAACGGCCGTAGGACGAAAATGCCCCTGCGCGTCCGAATTAGCCCTATGAGCGGTCCCTCAGGCCCCTACAATATCCGCGTCATCGACAGCTGTTTCAGCTGTGTGATGAAAGAAGAGGGCCTGCTATGCGAGCTCCCCCAGAGCCTGCTGAGCGAGCTGAATTCTCTCCGCCAGAGCGTTTTTTACCCCCGAGGAGCTTTCTTATTCGCCGAGGGAGAATCTCCGCGGGGAGTCTTCATCTTGTGTTCTGGGCAGGCCAAGCTGATCGCTACTTCGATGGACGGCCAAAGCGTCACCCTGCGCGTGGCCGAGCAAGGCGAGATCCTCGGTCTGAGCAACGTCATCGCGAATAGCCCCTACCTGGTCAGTGCGGAGACGCTGGCCCCCTCCCAGGTGAGCTTCGTTTCCCGGCTACACTTCCTGCAGTTCCTGCGCGCGCATACCGAGGTGGCCCTCCGCGTGGCCAGGCACCTCAGCATGGAGCTGCACAAGGCGTGGGAGCAAACGCGCTTGATCACGCTTGCGCCCACGACGCAGGCCAGGCTCGCGCGGTTCCTGCTGTCCTGGGCCGCCGAACACGGTCAAGAGGTTCTCGTGGGCGCTCATTTGGCCCTCAACATGACCCACGAGGAAATCGCCGAGAACATTGGCGTCTCACGAGAAACGGTCAGCCGCGCCCTTGCAGATTTCCGCCAGAAGGAAGTGATCCGCGTGAATCGCGGCAAGATTGTCATCCTGCAACCGGACAGACTGCACGGGCTGGCCGCCAGTTAGCGCCAGCCGCATCCCATTTCAGCAGCGAGGAGCTTGCGCGACGCCTTTGACATCAGAAGGGGCCGTGGAATTCCGCAACAAGGGAGAACTCTCTAGGAGCAATGAGGAGGTTCAACGCCGCGCAGGGGAGCGACCCGCGGATGTTTTCGACTCTGGCAACGCGAAAGACGAACGTGTCAACTGACTGTGGTTCGGAGAGTTAGGAGAGCAGTGGTGAGCCGCGGAGGACGAGCTTGTCCCGAGCTCGTCGAGGGAAACCTGGAAGATTTGGTGAGCCGCGGAGGACTCGAACCTCCAACCCGCTGATTAAGAGTCAGCTGCTCTACCGATTGAGCTAGCGGCCCACCGGGATGGACACGCCGGCTTCCCGGCGCGTCCGAGGGCAGGAATACAAACCTCATTTATAGCAGTCGCACACATTTCGGTCAACGCGCGTGGCACCTGAAGAATCCGCTTCTAATGGCGCAGAATCTCAGCGATTTCGCGGGCGATAAGGCGGGCGCGGTCGACGTTGCCGGGATCAAAGGAAATGGCCGCGACACGCGGGTGCCCGCCGCCGCCGTATTTCTCGGCGATCGAAGCGAGGTTCTTGCCTTCAGCGGCAGGGTTCCAGGGATTGGACCCGATGGAGACTTTTGCGCGCGTGGCCGAGGCGCTGACGCCCACCGAATAGCTGCATCCGGGATGCAGCAGGTACGGGATGAACTTGTTGTAGCCCTCGAGGTCCTGATCGCTCACGTCGAAGAAGACCACGCCGCCGCGCGCTTCGGTTCGCTCGCGCAGGATTTCGATGGAGCGGCGGTGCCGCTCGAGCAGCGGCCCCAGGTGGCGCGCGACGTCCGGCAACCGCACCATCTCCTCGAGCGACTTCTCCGCGAGATCGGGGATCAACCGCACCACCAGGTCCGGCTCCGGCGCCGCTTCGATCACGAGGCCCAGTTGCATCGCCGGGTCCGCCAGGCCCACGGCCGACTCCGGCGTGGGAAATTGCGCGCCGTCAATCACGTCGCCCCAATGAATCAGCTCCTCGAGTGGGCGTGTATCGAAGCCGAACTTCTCCAGCGTCTTGGTGGCGATCAGCTTCGTGCAGGATTTGTATTCGGGGTCGTAGAACTTGCGGCCGGAGCGGTCGGCGCGGAAATGCTCGGCATCCGCGGGGCTGAGGAAGGCGCTCTGGTGGTGGTCGAACCACCAGGTCACGCGCGGCGAGCTCGAATACTTGAAGTCCACGATGGCGTTTTCGTCGCCGTCGAAGACGCCATCCTCAAAAGGCTTCGTCGCGCGGTGCGTCATTCCCGTAAAGTGGAACTCGGCGTCCGGGCGGATGCGCTCGCGGTAGAAGCGCAGGAAGATGGCGGCGGAAGCGGCGCCATCGAAGCAGCGATCATGGAAGCAGACGCGAACGTTCACGGCGGTCCTGACTGGCCCCACGGACAAAAATGTATGCCTGAAGAAAGCCAATAAGAATGGACGCGCGTGCAGGGATTGTCAAGACGCAAGGCCGGGCCCGCGCGCCGCTGGAAACCTTTACCACGGAGACGCAGAGAACGCGCAGCGCGCCGGAAACACCCGAAGCGGCCGGCTACTCCGCCTTCACCTTGCCGGCCAGGGTGTCCGCAAAATCGGCAGCGATCGGCACGCGGAAGCGCTCGCCCTGAAACGCCTTGACCATCAGGAGGATCCACAGGACAAGCGACAGCAGGCCAATCAGGGAAATCAGCGCCGCGCCGATCGTAAAGCCCGTCCAATTCCAGCCGCCGCCCATCCAGCCGACGCCGAGAACAATGCCGAAACAGATCCGCGCGATGTGCAGGCCTCCGAAAACTACGATGGACTGCGCTGCATGGAAGCGCACGAACGGCCGTTTGTCTATGAGCAAAAAGACCAACCCTGTGATCCAGCCGAACACGTAGCAAAGCAGACCCGCGACGTTCTCCGCCAGCCCGCTGCCGGTGTTTCCGACACTCGCCGGCTGGCCGGCTCCTCCCGCCGTACCGGCGGGCTGACCGCACTGAGGACAGAACGTACTCCCCTCCGAAATCGTCGCTCCACATTTCCCGCAGTAAGGCATGAGCCCCTCCCTCGTTGAGCTGTGCGCCGCGCGAAGCCTAGCAAAGGCCAAACCCGCGGGCAAGTGGCACCGCGCCGGCGAGCTTGACTTTTGGTTCCTGCGTTGATTAGGTAGGCGCATGCATAGCGGGCCGCGGACCGACCTAAGGGCCGGTTCATCTGAGGGAGGACAACATGGCTGACGGGCTCTGGGAAGGCTTAGTGGATTTCTCCTTCCAAAAGAGGATCTGCGCACAGCTTGTGAAGGTGCTGTATTTCATAGCGGTTCTTGCCGGCGGCATTACGGTGATCGTTGTCGTCGTCGCAGGCATGCAGCAATCCGCAGCGCAGGGATTACTGGCACTGCTCGGCGGTGTAGTCATTTGGTTTGTCTCGGTGCTTTACGTGCGCATGGCGTTCGAGGTGGTTCTGGCGATCCTCCGCATCGCTGAGAATACCGGCGCATAAAATCGCCTGTGAGTCCAACGGCAGCAGCCGGGGAAATTCAAGCCGTCTGCGCCAACGCTGCCTGTCTTGGCGGCCGCAATTCCACTAGAATGCGCAGCCGACAACTGCCTTGACCCTGCCCTCTTCTACCCCGGCACCTGGCTCCCCGCCCCGTGGCACACGCAAGATATTCGGTTTCCCCTGGCCCGAGCGCGCAACGCCCGCCGAACGCAAATCGCTCATCGCCGGCGGGCTAGGCTGGATGCTCGACGGCATGGACGTGATGCTCTACTCGATGGTGCTGGCGACGCTGATCGTCTACTTCGGGATGAGCAAGGAGACGGGCGGTCTTCTGAACTCGCTCACGCTGGCCGCGTCGGCGGTGGGCGGCGGGCTGTTTGGCTTCATCGCCGACCGCATCGGGCGCACGCGCGCGCTGATGGCGTCGATTCTGGTGTACTCCGTCGCTAGCTTCGCCTGCGGCCTTTCCCAAAGCATTGCGCAGCTCGCAGTTTTCCGCCTGATCCTCGGGCTGGGCATGGGCGGCGAATGGACCACGGGCGCGGCGCTGATCGCAGAGACGTGGCCGGCGGAGCACCGCGGCAAGGCGCTCGGTCTGATGCAGTCCACCTGGGCTATCGGCGAGATGATCGCCGCCGCGGCCACCCTGCTGATTCTTCCCCGCTTCGGCTGGCGCGCCGTGTTCTTCGTCGGCGTGCTGCCCGCACTTGTAGTCCTCTGGATCCGGCGCGGCGTGCCCGAATCAGAAATCTGGCTGAAGCACCGCAGCGGCAAGAGCGGCAACCTCCGCTTGCTCTGGCGAAAAGACATCCGCTGGAAGGGCCTCCTGGCCACGGCAATGAACGCGTGCGGGATGTTCGGCTACTGGGGCTTGTTCACTTGGATCCCCGGCTACCTGGCGCTCTCGAAGGAATCGGGCGGGCGCGGCCTGGGCATTGCGGTGTCGCTGTGGTGGGTGCTGTTCATGGGGCCGGGCAAGTGGCTCGGCTACACGCTGTTCGGGTTTTCCGCCGACGCGTTCGGGCGGCGCAAGAGCTACTTCACTTATCTGCTGATCGCCGCCGTGCTCGTTCCCATCTTTGGCAGCGTGAAGGCCTTCGTGTGGCTGCTGGTGCTCGGCCCGTTCGTAGGCTTCTTCGGCACCGGCTTCTTTTCCGGCTACAGCGCCATCGCCTCGGAGTTGTTCCCCACCGAAATCCGCGCAACCGCCATGGGCCTGAGCTACAACATCGGCCGCGGGCTCTCCGCGCTCGCTCCCTTTGCCGTCGGCGCGGTGGCCACGCGCTACAGTTTCTACGCCGCCTTCTGGCTCCTGGCAGGCTTCTTCGCCGCCGGTGCCTTGCTGGCCCTGCTGCTCCCTGAAACCAAAGGCAAGCAACTCGAATAACCGCACGGCGCTCAGAGTTCTGCGATCACGGCGACGATGATCATCTCGTAGGGGAGCTCCGCCTTTTTTCCCACGTTGTCCACCTGGTCGGCGATGGTGGAGATCTCTTCCAGGTTGATCCGCGGGATCCCCAGCACGCGCAGCCGATCGCCCTTTTTTTTGGTCTTGAGAATCTCAGCGGCCGGCGTGCCCTTGACGAACACCATCCGGCGGTTCAGCTTGGAGGCCTGGCTTCCCTCGACCGTGCGCACGATGGCCAGCTCCAGGTATCCATCTTTGGCAGTGTTTTCCTTGGGGTCGCGCGTCAGCTCCATCACAAACTCGACGTAGTTGTACTTGGATTTCGGGGAGATGATGCTGACGGCGTTGCCGTTTTTCTGCACCGTGCAGGAGACCTTGTCAAAGTAGGAAAAGGCCGTGTCCGCGTCGTAGGCCGTAAACCCGGGTACCGGCTTGAACGCTGCGAGCACCGCAAGGCTGCCGACGCCGGAAACGGGGTGTATCTCGAACATGTGGTCGGGGTTTGTATTTGTTGGCGGCTTTACCGGATCGTTTTGGTCAAACTGCCTCTGTTCCTTTCCGCCCGCGGGCGGATGCTCGAACCAGAGTCTCCAGGCGCCGTGCAATTCGAGCGCCTGCTTGTCCGCCTCCTTTTTCTTCGCTTCCCCCTGGACCAAGAGGACTGCGCCCTGTTGAGTGGCCTGCTTTGCGTTGACAATCTCCGACACCATCGGCAGCCCCACCTGCGGTGAGAGGCCGGCGAAATGCAAGTCGCCGTCGTCACCGTCGTTGCCGATGCTATTGGGTTTCTCGTGCGACTTGTACACGGTGAACCGGATATCGATCGTGGCGCGGTTTTTTTGTTGTTCGATGAACTGGCGGTTCAGCACGAGCGTACCCGCGCCGGCGCCCGGCGGCCCCCCCAGCGCCACGGCCACCGCAACGAGAGCCGCCAGGGTTTTCTCTGCGCGGAACATCACTTTGCTCCTGCCGGTGCCGACTCCGGCTTCTTTGTCTCCGGCACTTTGCCCGAAGAGCGCAGTTGCATGGCCTTCTGCAACACATCAAACCAGAACGGAGCCCCCAGGGAAACGGCGATCATCGTCAGCAGCCAGCCCAACAGGTGCTGCTGAAGTGTCCAGCCAAGCGAGGACAAGAAGTCTTTCTTGTCCGGGTTGTGTGCCTGGAATTGCGCCAGCGCGCGGCGGTTGCTCTCCCAGCCCAGCAGCTCGCCCAGCGCTTCCCGCTCCTGGTCGGTCAATTTCGCCGAATCGTCGGCGCTACTGTGGTCGACGATTTTCGACTGTTCGGGCCGCTCCGCATCGGTGTAGTCCGCGGTGAGCGGCTTTTCGGAACGCGCTTTCGCCTGCTCGACAATCTTCGCGCGCAGCGTGGGGTTGACCCACAGATGGCGCACGATCTGGACTGTATCCGCGTTCATCACAAGCGTGATCGCGATCGCCAGCAGCGCAGCGCTGAGTTGGGCTTTGCGTTTGTACCAACCGCCGGCGCGGTCCATCGTATTGTTGAACCAGCCCTCGATGCGCTCGAGTACGGCATCCATCTTCGGCTCCACCCCCCGAAGGAGCGCTTGGAGGGACTTCTGCAGATGCGGGGAGTCCTTGCCGATTGCGTTCAGCATCGCTTCGACGGTCTGACCCTTGTCAGGCGCGGCAATGTCCAGCAGCGCCTGCGCAAATGCGCGCCCCGGGATGTACGAAGGCTCCTTGCCCTTCCTGCGGAGCGCTGCGATCAGCGGATGCGCATAGAGCTTGTCCGCGTTGGGGGCGTCCTTTCCCGTGTGCCCGTCCAGCAGGGCGCTGATGGCCTCTCGGAGATTCTTTGCGCGCCGCTGGAACCATGAGGCGATCGCCTCGTTCACCGTCGTGCAAATCAGGCTCAGCAGCAGGTAGACGAAAATCAGGCCGATGGCTACATCCAGAACCGCGGAATTGAACATGGGCGTCCTCCCTTTAACAAAGAGGATAGGTGGCGGGACTATATACAAGAGGCAGAGTCACGGCAAGCAGTATCTGCGTCCGGACCGGGTACCCACCCTGCTATACTCACGAATCGAGCGGAAGTGGCGGAACTGGCAGACGCGCAGGACTTAGGATCCTGTGGCCGCAAGGCCGTGGGGGTTCAACTCCCTCCTTCCGCACCAGCCTTTCCGACGAGGAAAGGCTGTCCCGCTTTGTCTCGCTTTTCCGAGCCTGCCGAAGGCAGGCGGACACTGCCCGGCCCTATCGCTTGATTTTCTTGCTTGCAAGAAACCGCCGGGCCTAGTACCTTCACCCCGGTTCATGTACCCGGCTCCGCAAACGCGAAACGCCAGATGAGCTATCGCCTGTTTGCCACCGAGGCGCTGACTGACTCGAGCATCGCCTCCGTCGTCCCTTCTTCCCGCGAACTCGCCCGGGCCATGCTGCCGGCGCGCGAATTGCGGCAGGCGCGTTTCGTCGTGGAGCTCGGACCCGGCACGGGAGCCATCACGCGGGAGTTGCTGCGTGTGTTGCCCTCGAATGCGTCCCTGGCCGCGTTTGAAATCAACGCGCGCTTCTGCGACTTTCTGCGGGGCAATTTGAACGACGATCGCCTGGTGCTCTTCAATGCCAGCGCCGAAGCGGTCGGCCCGACCCTGCGCGAGCTGGATTGGCAGCGGGTGGATGCGGTGGTTTCCTCGCTCGGGCTGAGCGTAATGGAAGACCACACGCGCCGCGCCATCCTGCGCGGCCTGGTTCCCTTCCTCGACGAAAAAAGCCTCTTCACGCAGTACTACTATTTGTCGTCGCGGCTCGCCGACGACCTCTACCGGCGCTGGAAACCCGGCTGGGTGAGCGTGCCGCGGCTCCTGGAAGAGTATTTCCGGCGGATCGAATCGAAGATCATCTTCCGCAACGTTCCCCCTGCTGTCGTCTTTCTCTGCAGGAAGTAGCCAAGCTGAAAAGTGGCCTCTAGCGCGAAGGAGCCGCGGAGAGCGCGCCGCGAACGAGTTGGCCGCTTGCAAAATGCTGCGCCCAGATTTCCTGCAAGGCAACCAGGCGAGAGATCGTGCGCCGCACCTCCGCCGCTGCAGGTGAACTGCTCACCAGCACCTGCGCCGGATCGAAATGTAGCTGGCGACCTGCATACGCGGCGTCTGACATGTAGTTCCACATGAAAAAGTTTCCACCAGCATAGTAGCCGTCCGCCCCAAGCAGGTGCCTGCCAAGGAAGAAAGTGGCCCTCTTCTGCAAGTCTGAATTCCAGATGGCGCTTCCCTGCTCGAATTCTCTTCCCTGCTCCACCCCGAGCAAATCAAGAAGAGTCGGCGCCACGTCAATGTGCGAGGTGAGCCAGGAAATTCGCTCGGTGTGGTCCAGAACGCGCGGCGCGTAGATCATCAGCGGAACATGAAACGCGTAATCGTCGAGCATGCCGCTTGCGAAGTTCGGGTCCTCCTGCCGTGAGCGCACACCGTGGTCTCCGACGACGACAATCAACGTATTGGTGAGCTGGCCGTGCTGCTCGAGCAAGCTGAGTAACTCGCCGAGCCAGGCGTCCTGCATCGCGAGCATGGCACGGCCGCGCTGGGGGAACGTCTTACTGCGCGCATCCGCGTCTGAATCCGGCCAGGGGATGTGGCCGGCCTGAGGCAGCACCGCCGTCACAAACGGCCGCTTCTCGCCAAGCCAGCCCGCAAGGTCGCGCTCCAGAAGGCGAAGGGCGGCCAGGTCGCGCGCAATGCGTACCGCCTTCCATTCCGGCTGGCTGCCGTCTTCGCGTGGAGGCCGCGGGAACGACGCCGCGTCGGGAAACACCGCGTGCTGGAATCCCATCGCATGGAACATCTCTTCTTCCGGTTCCGCGCGCCAGTTGTACGGCTCGTAGTAGGCGGTTTCGTAGCCGAGCGGTGCCAGGAGGCGCGGCAGGCCGGGCACGATCATGTTCGGATGCTGCTGCTCAAAGCCTTTCATCAAGCCCGAGGGATACCAGGAGCTGAACAGTGAGAACGCAGCACGGTCCGTGTACGGATAGGTGGAGTAGTGGCGCTCGGCGACAAAAGAGTTCTCCCGCAGCCGCTGAAGATTCGGCATATCCGCCAGAGCATCGCCGGCGGGTAGGAAGCTGGCCGGGGCCGTTTCGAAAACGAGGAAGAGGACGTTGTATCCGCGAGCCTTGCCCCAGTAGCGCGCGTCCCGGCGCGGCGGGGGAGCCTGGGTCAGGCTTCGATAGTGCTCGACGAGCTCGTCCATGGTCAATCCGGCGAACTCGCGCGTATCCGCATCCACTCTTTCTTCGTAGGCAGCAAGCGCGCGGAAAAACGCGCTGCGGTGATACGGCGTTGCGGGCAGCCGCGAGATACAGGCAAGCGCCGCAAGAATCAACACCGTGGCCATGACAAGCCGCGCAACGAATCGCATGCGGGAAGCGGCAATACGCCCCAGACCCTCCTCCTTCTGCTTTCTTGCGCTCCACGACGCCACGCCGATCATCCAGGCAACGCCTGCCAGAACCGGCAGCAGGCTCATCGCGCCCCCGTAGGTCGAGGTCACGCCGTGCTCCCACGTAGCCCAGCGCGCCGCGGTCACGAGCATGTCAAACGAAACGAACCGCCCCACTTCCTGGAGCGCGCGGAATTGGATGAACAGGGCCAGCGATGCGGCTACCGTCAGGAGCATGAGGACCGGAATCCGCCAACGCCGCGGCAGAAACCTGGCGAGAATCAACAGCAGAAGAGGAAACAGGACACAGACGATCAAAATGTCGGCGCGGAAGAAGGAAAGTTTCTCGAGAAACGAAAAGCCGGTCGAGTTGATCGTCTCCGTCCGGCCCAGGTATTGCGCGACGACGCGGAAGCCGCGCCCGCTCCTCAGCTCATGATATTTCGTGGAAAGACTCAGAAGCGCGGGCACGGCCCAGGCGAGAACCGGTCGCGCCGCGGAAGCCCAGGGGCGTGCATCTGCCAAGACCGTGCTGGAAGGCGCTTGAACTCTCGGAGTGCTCATGGCGAGGCTGATTCTATCGGAAGTGCCGCGCGTTTTCCGCTGGCTTAAGCCGGAGCATCCGGCCAAGAGGATGCGTCGCTTGGCGCAATGGCAGGTCAGCGCCTGGGCAACCTGACCCAAGCTGTAAGAACCGCCTGCCGTTGACTGTTCATAATAACAAATGCCTCAAGCAGTTAGAGACGCCCCAGATTCCCGGCGACTGGACCCGCGTTTGCTCCCTTCACAGGGGGCATGGTGCGTCCGGAAGGGGGGAACCGTGAAACTTCAGCGGCAACTTCGCAGTTTCCTGAAGCAGCATTTCGCCGGGGACGTCCACGAGGAGCCCTGGTGCACCTGCGGCAGCGGCAACCACGTGCGCATCGTGCTGTTCCGCGTCAACGGGCAACCCGCAACAGCCATCATCCCTGAGGGATGTGAACTCGGCCCCGCCCGTATCAGCGGGGCGCTGCCGTGTGCTAAAGTCGAGCCGCTCAGCGAAGCAGAGCTCGACGCCATCTACGCCCCAAGTGAGCTCGGCGGCATGCAACCGTTTGAGAATCCATTCGCGATGAGCGTCTACTTGGACGAAAACCTGTTGCAATTCGAGAAACTGGTCTTCTGCCCAAAGATGTTGTCCGGGCAAACGGGAGAATGCTTTCGCGTGCCCACGAAAGATTTTGTGGAGCTGACGCAGGCGCTTGTCCTGCGTTTCTTCCCGGCGTTTCAACCCGCGGCGCAATCGTGAACCGATGACCATGGCGACAACGAAACCCGCGACCCTTCCCGCAGAGTTCCAGCTCGTCTCGGGCAACCGCATGGTCGCGCTCGGAGCGCTGGACGCCGGCTGCCGCGTGTTTGCCGGCTACCCCATCACGCCCTCGAGCGAAATCTACGAAACGATGATGACAGAGTTGCCCGCGCGGAATGGCCTGGCCCTGGCGGCGCCGGACGAAATCACTGCGCTCGCCGATTGCGTCGGCGCGTCGCTCGTCGGCTTCAAAGCCATGACGGCGACCTCGGGCCCCGGCTGGTGCCTGATGGTCGAGACGCTGCAGTATGCGGTCATGACGGAAACGCCGGTGGTGATCGCGCTCGTGCAACGGCTGGGGCCTTCGACCGGCGGCGCCACCCAGGGCGCCCAGGGCGATGTGCTCCTCGCACAATTCTGCATTTCTGGCGGCTACACGCTTCCCGTGTTCGCGCCCGCCACGGCAAAACAGTGTTACGAGCTGACGCAGGCCGCCTTTCACTGGTCGGAACGCCTGCGCACGCCCGTCGTCCTGCTCTCCGACAAGGAAGTGGGCATGACGCTCGAAAGCGTAGACCTGAACTCGTTCGCGCTCCAGCCCGCGGCCGAGCGAAAGCCTTCTACCAACCACCGGAGATTCCTGACCTATGCCTGCGATTGCCTGGAAGAGCCGCCGGACTTCGCGCCCGTGGGCGGGCCCGCGCGCGTGGTGGCCACCGGTTCCGCGCACGACCGCGCAGGGCGGCTGCGCAAGAATTCGCCGGAAGTGATTGAGCAGCTCATCCACCTACAGACGAAAATCAGCGCACACGCCGGCGAGATGGCGATGGTCGAAGCCGAGCCTGTGCCCGGCGCCGAGTTGCTCGTGCTCAGCTACGGCATTTCGGCGCGGGCGGCGCGGGCCGCCTGCCGACAAATGCGCGCCGCGGACCGCCGCGTGTCATTTCTTCAGCTCCTGACGCTCTTCCCGATCCCGGAATCGGCTATCCGCCGCGCGGCCGAGGGCTGCTCGCGCGTCCTCGTCGTGGAAGAAAACCTCACAGGACTCTATGCCTCAACGATCGAGCCGCTGATCGGGCCGGAGCGGCTCGTGCGCGTGAACGGCCTGGGGCACATGATCACACCTGCGGAAATCATCGAAGCGGCGGAGGCGCACGCATGAACGCAACGTACCTGGTCCCCGGCGCTACGCCGCCGTACTGCAAAGGCTGCAGTCACGGCGTGGCATTGCTCGCGTTCAACCAGGCGCTCGAACGGCTGCAATTGCCTCCCGAGGATCTCGCGGTCGTCACCGACATCGGCTGCGTGGGCCTGGCCGACGCGCAGTTTGCGACGCCGCACACGATCCACACGACGCATGGCCGCTCGACGGCATTTGCGGCGGGCATGGCGCTCGCCAACGCTACGCTGGCCGACGGCCTGCTGAAAACGGTTGTGATGATCGGCGATGGCGGCGCGATGATCGGCCTGGGTCACCTGGTGAACGCGGCGCTGCTGAATCCCGACGTGACCGTGCTCGTGCACAACAATTTCCTGTTCGGTATGACCGGCGGGCAGAATTCCGCGCTCACGCCGAACCAATTCGTCACCGCGACGACGCCGGCGGGCAACCGCACGCCACCGCTGGATCTGGCACGGGTGCTGCTGGCGAGCCGCGCACCGTTTGTCGCGCGCAAGATCGCCACCGACCGCGACCTCGCCGACGTCATTGCGCGCGCAATCGCCCACCCGGGCTTCGCGATGGTCGAGATCGTCGAGTTGTGCCCGGCCTTTGCGGGCCGCTGGAACGCGCTCACCGGCGCGCAGCTCACCCAAGTGGCAGAACGCTGCGGCTACGAACTCGGCGTGCTGCGCGACGAACCGCGGCCCACGTTCGCGACCACCTACCGCCAGCAGACGACGCGCACCGATCGCCCGCCACAGGTGGGCATCGAGCCGGGCGAATTCGCCGCGCGGCTCCAGAAGCCCGTGGGAATCGTTCTCGCAGGCTCGGCGGGTGAGCACGTGCAGAGCGCCTCGGCGCTGCTCGCGCAAGCGGCGATGCGCTCCGGCCTGTGCGTGTCGCAGAAGAACGACTACCCGGTCACCCAAGGCTCGGGATTCTCGCTCACCGAACTGATTCTGAGTCCCGAAGAGATCCTCTACACGGGAATCGAGAAGCCGGACGTCGTGCTGGTCGTTTCGGCCGATGGTGCAAGAGAGCTCGAGCGCAACGGCACCCTGGCGTGCTTGCGGCCGGACACAATCCTGCTTGCGGCCAACGACATCTCGTTGCCCGAGCTCCCGTGCCGCATCGAGCGCCGGCCGTTCCGCAGTCCGGAGCGCGGCAAGCTCGCGGCGCTGGCCGCAGTGGTCACCTGGCTCAGCCAGACGCAAGCGCTGCCGCTCGAAGCGCTGTGGGCCTCGATCGAAGCGCGCTCAAGCGCCGAAGCATCTGCAACGCGTGCCAAACTCCGCCCCTTTGCTCAGGCCGCCTGAGTCGAGGGCCTCCAACCCTCCCTTCAGCCATACCTAACTCGACTGCCGGCACGACCTTGCTTGACTTCGCAGGTTTGCCGGAATATGTTCCGCCGCATCTTGGAGGCTTCCATGTCAAAACAAATTGCGGTTGTTCTGGCCTTGCTCTCGATTGCAGGTCTTTGCCCGCTCGCCGCCCGAGCGCAAGCGCCCGCGGAGCCGCAGGCCTACACGTACGTCTCGGAATGGACCCTACCGCGCGCGCAGTGGTCTGATTGGGAAGCGTTCGGCGAGAAGGACGTCCGGCCCATCTTCGAAAAGCTGATGGCCAACGGCGCGATCCAGTCCTGGGGACTGTATACGACCACGCTCCACGTGGACGGTTACCCGACGCACGGGTCGTGGTTCGAAACAGCGGACATCGCGTCCGTCCATAAAGCGCTGGCCGCGCTGGCGAAGCTGCCGCCGAATCCGATCATGAATTCGCCGGATGCGAAGCACCGCGACTTCCTGCTTCACAGCCAGGTGCGCCGCAAGCGCGCGGCAAGCGGCACAAACGGATATCTGTGGGTCAACAACACGCACTTACAGCCCGGCAAGACGCCGCAATACCGCGCGCTCTACGAACAGTTCCTGAAGCCGGTGCTGGATGCTCTGGTGGCGGACGGAACGCTGGTGATGTATGCGATGGATAACGAGACCATCCACACCGACAATCCTTCGCAGATCTTCGATGTGTATTTCTTCGCCGGATCTGACGGCCAGGACAAGCTCTACGCCGCGATCCTCGAAATGGAGAAAAAGAATACAACTTTTGCCGACGCGCTCAACGCCACGGAGGTGGGCCCGCCGCACCGCGACTATATCGCGCGTGTGCTGAGCTACGGCGTCAAATAGACCTCATGGTTAGGAAATTCCGGATTGGCTCGCGCCGCGATATTTCCCGTCCGCCCGCGGGCGCAAGGGTGGCTCCTGCGCTTGACTTCCAGGCGCCGTGGGAATAGTGTTCGGGCTCGGTTCGGTCGCTTCCGTCCCTTTCTGCGCGCTTCGTCCAAGACACAATCCAGCGCGGTAAGGATCACACTCACCCTTTCCGGCGGAAGGCGGTCCGCCATCCAGGCCAAATCCATTTCAAGGGAGAAAAGAATGTTGAAGCGAACCCAGCTCTTTCTGACGGCCCTGGTTTTTCTGTTGATGCTACCGCTCGCGGCTCCGGCACAGATGCAGCAGGAGCCGCCGACGTTCACTATGGTTTCCGAATGGGTGATCCCGCGGGCGCAGTGGGACGACTATGTGGCATTCGGAAAGAAGAACGCTCAGCCAGTCTTCGAGAAGATGCTGGCCGACGGCACCATCGTCGGCTGGGGAATGTATGAAACCATCGTCCACCAGGAAGATCGTGAAACGCACGGGTCCTGGTTTGAAGCCACCAGCATAGCCAACCTCGAGAAGGTACTGGCAGAACTGAGGAAGCTGCCCCCCAATCCGATCGTGGCCAACGTGAAGCACCATGACTTCCTGCTCCGCTCGCCGCTCGCGCGCAGAAAACCCGGGAACGGCACGAGAGGCTATTTGCTCGTTTCCAGCACAAAGGTACAACCGGGCAAGGGGCAGGAATGGCGCGAGCTTTACGACAAGTACACCAAGCCCGCCTACGAAGAAGCTTTCGGCAACGGCTTGTTGGCCAGCTTCTGGATTGACGTCGAACAAATCCACACAGACGATCCCGGCTGGCGCTATTCCGTGGTGCTGTACCCCAACGCCGACGCGATGGACAAGTTTGGCGCGGCGGGCCAGGCAGCCGCAGCAAAGCGCGGCGCGGAAGCCAACCAGGCCATCGGCCGGATGTTTGCGGACGTGAGCGTGGCAGGCGTGCACCGTGACTACTTCGCACGTGTGCTCGCCTATGGGCAGAAATAACTCGTCTCATCACGCAGGGGCATCGTGGCCCGCACGATGCCCTTGCATTGAACCGCGGCGCGGGTTGACGCGCGGCCGCGCTTTGTTATACTGGTTTTTCGGAAACGACCTTGCTGGTTGGTCTTCCCTGCCTTCTGTTTCCCGGATTCCGTAACCGAGAAAGGCCCGCAGCAACGGGCGCGGCAGCAACGGGCGCGGCAGCAGCGGGCCGGCACGGACAATCCTCGTTCACAGCGAATCGAGAATGACCGAGACCAGTTGCCTGCGTGAGCTTGACCTGGAAGTCCCCGCCGAAGAAGTCCAGAAGGCGACCGAGCGCATCGCGCGCGAATTTGCGCGCATCGCGCGCGTGCCCGGCTTCCGTCCCGGCAAAGCTCCGGTGACGCTGATTCGCCGCCGCTTCGCCGAAGACATCAAGGCCGAGCTGCTGCAATCGCTCGTGCCCGAGCACATCGAAAAAGCCGTCAGTGAACAGAAGCTCATGCCGGTGACACGGCCGCAGGTGGACAAGGTGGACCTCACCGAGGGCGGCCCGCTGAAGTTCCGCGCGACGTTTGAAGTCCTGCCGGAATTCGAGCTCGGCAACTACAAGGACCTCGAAGTCGAAGTCGAGGCGCTCGAAATCAGTGACGCCGACGTGGAGAAGGGGCTGAACGAGCTGCGCGAGCGCGGCGCGACGTTTGTGCCGGTCGAGGGGCGCGCGGTCCAGAACGGCGACTACGCGCAGATCAAGCTCATGGGCACGCCTATCGGCGGCGGCGAGCCGCTGCAGGCGGAAAGCGTGCTCTGCCACGTGGGCGCCGAAGAGACGATTGAGGCGTTCAACGAGAATCTCCGCGGCGCGAAGGCGGGCGAACACCGCCGCTTTGAGGTGCACTACCCGGCGGACTATCCCGACCAGAAGCTCACCGGAAAGGCCTACACCTACGCCGTGGAAATCCTGGCGGTCAAGGAAAAGAAGCTGCCGGAGCTCGACGATGAATTCGCCAAGCAGGTGAGCGACGCGAAAACGATGGACGAGCTGCGCGTGAAGATGCGCCAGAACATGGAGGCCGCGCGCGACGAGCGCCAGGCCGAGCAGGCGCGCGACCGCATCCTCGCCAAGCTGATTGCGGCGCACGAGTTCCCTGTCCCGGAAGCACTCGTCGAGCATCAGATGGACGTGCGCCTGGAGCGCGCTGCCCGAACGCTGGTGGCGCAGGGCGTGGACCCGCGCGCGGTGAACGTGGATTGGGTGGCGGTGCGACGTCGCCAGCGCGACCGCGCCGTCGAAGATGTGAAGGCCGAACTGATTCTGGACCGCATCGCCTCGGCGGAGAGTATCGACGCGACGGAGGAGGAACTCACGCAGGAAATTGCCAGGCTCGCCGAACACAGTGGCGAATCCGCCACAGCCGTCCGCGCCCGCTTGACAAAGCAGGGAGCGCTCGATAGGATGAGATCTAAGCTCCGCAGCGACAAAACTCTCGAGTGGCTTCACCGAAACACCCGGGTTCGGACGGTTGCCGGAGCGAAGAAGTAGGTTCTGACCGGGTTCCTCTGCACTTCCAAAAAGTTCTTTCATGTCACACCCAGACGATCGGAGTCCACGCGCAACGACGCTCATCCCCATGGTGGTCGAGCAGACCAACCGCGGCGAGCGTGCCTACGACATTTATTCGCGGCTGCTGAAGGACAACATCATCTTTATCGGCACGCCGATTGACGACCATGTGGCCAACCTGGTCACCGCGCAGTTGCTGTTTCTGGAAGCCGAAGACCCGGAGAAGGACATCTCGCTCTACATCAACTCGCCGGGCGGCTCGATCACGGCGGGCATGGCCATCTATGACACGATGCAGTTTGTGCGACCCAGCGTAGTGACGATCTGCGTGGGGCAGGCGGCCTCGATTGCCGCCCTGCTGCTGACCGCCGGCGCGCCCAAGAAGCGCTTTTCACTGCCGAACTCGCGCATCCTGATCCACCAGCCCTGGCTCTCCGGCCTCTCCGGCCAGGCGACGGACATTGATATCCACGCCAAAGAAATCCTGCGCATGCGCACGGAGATCAACAAGCTCCTGGCCCAGCACAGCGGCAGATCGATGGAGAAGGTCGAGAAGGACGTCGAGCGCGACTTCATCATGTCCGCGGAGCAGGCCAAAGAGTACGGCCTGATCGACGAGATCATTCACAAGCACCGCTAGCGGGTTCCAAACAGTTAGTAACCGCGATGAAGCGAACGCAGCGCCGCGAAGCAAAACGAGGCTAGAATGATACGCGTCGCCTTCCCACGACAGGGTGGTCGCTGGAGGTCGGTACACCGGTGAAAAAACTCAGCCCAGACGAACCGTTGCGCTGTTCCTTCTGCCATAAAACGCAGGAGCAAGTGGAAAAGCTTATCAGCTCGCCTTCCGAGTATCCCCGCGCCTACGTCTGCAATGAATGCGTCACCGTCTGCCAGCAGATCCTGGAAGACGAGAAGCGCGAGCAGACCAGTTCCGCAAACCGCCGCCTGCCGCGGCCGCCGGAGATCAAGGCGTTCCTCGACGGCTACGTGATCGGCCAGGACAAGACGAAGAAAAAACTGGCCGTAGCCGTGTACAACCACTACAAGCGCATTTTCCTGAACCGCCAGCCGGGCGATATCGAACTGACAAAATCGAACATCCTGCTGGTCGGCCCCACCGGCACGGGCAAGACGCTGCTCGCCCAGACGCTCTCGCGGATGCTTGAGGTGCCCTTCGCCATCGTGGATGCCACGACGCTCACCGAAGCGGGGTACGTCGGGGAGGACGTCGAGAACATTATTCTGAAGCTGCTGCAGAACGCGGATGGCGACGTGCAGAAGGCGCAGCAGGGCATCATCTACATCGACGAGATCGACAAGATTTCGCGCAAGGACGAGAACCCCTCGATCACGCGCGACGTTTCCGGCGAGGGCGTCCAGCAGGCGCTCCTGAAAATCCTCGAAGGCACCATCGCCAACGTTCCGCCGCAGGGGGGCCGCAAGCACCCGCACCAGGAATTCACGCCGGTAGACACGACGAACATCCTGTTCATCTGCGGCGGCGCCTTTGTGGGCCTGGAGAAAATCATCGAGCGGCGCGTCGGGCAGAAGTCGCTCGGGTTCCACACCGACGTGCAGCCATCCACCGCGAGCCGCCGCAACATCGAACTATTGGAGCAGGCTCAGCCGGTGGACCTGATCAAGTACGGACTGATTCCTGAATTCGTGGGGCGCATGCCGGTGCTCGGCGTGCTGAGCGACCTGGACAAGGGCGCGCTGATCCGCATCCTGACCGAGCCGAAGAACGCGCTGATGCGACAGTACCAGCGCCTGTTTGAATTCGAGAATGTGCGGCTGCGCTTCACCGACGACGCGCTCGAAACCATCGCCGAGCTTGCGCTGCAGCGCAAAGTGGGCGCGCGCGGCCTGCGCATGATCCTGGAAGACCTGATGCTCGAGCTCATGTACCATCTCCCCACCCAGCGGAAGGTCCGCGAGTTCGTGGTCACCGCCGAAATGGTGCGCAGCCAGGAGATCAACTGGAGCCTGTTGGAAAAGGCCGGCTAACCAGCCGAGATTCGGGAGACCGATGTTCAACCGGGAGAAAACAGAATTGAAGCGCGTGCCGATGATGCCGGTGCGCGACATGGTCATCTTCCCGCTGATGATGACCCCGTTCATCGTGGGCCGCGAAGCCTCGGTGCGCGCGCTCGAGGAAGCGCTCGCCGGGGACAAGAAGATCTTTCTCGCCACGCAGCACGACGCCTCCATGGACGACCCGAAGCCCGAAGAGATCTATACCGTCGGCACCCTCGCCAATATCGTGCAGAGCGTCAAGCAGTCCGACGGCAATATCAAGGTGCTGGTGGAAGGCGTCGAGCGCGGCAAGCTCGTGCAGGTTTCGTCCGAAGAAGGCTTTTTCCGGGCCACCGTGCGCCTGGTGCCGGTCAAGGTGGAGCCCGCGCCGCAGAACGAGCAGGCCGTCAGCAAGGTGACGACCCTGTTCGAACAGTACGTCAAGCTTTCGCAGAGCTTGAACTACGACACGATGATCGCCGCCGCGCGTGTGGACGACCCCGCGAAGCTCTCCGATACGATTGCCGCGAACGTCCAGATTCCCGTCGAAGACAAGCAGCAGCTGCTCGAAACCTTCGACCCGCTTGTCCGGCTGAACAAGATCGCCGAAATCCTGGAAGTCGAAATCGAAAAGCTCAATATGGAACGCAACATCAATAACCGCGTGAAGCGGCAGATGGAGCGCGCCCAGAAAGAGTATTACCTTAACGAGAAGATCAAGGCCATCCAGAAGGAGCTCGGCCGCGGCGAAAAGAGCGAGCTCGACGAGCTGAAAAAGAAGATCGACGCGGCGGGCATGCCCAAGGACGTCCACGAGAAAGCCACTCAGGAGCTGAAGCGGCTGGAGTTGATGCCGCCAATGTCGGCCGAGTCCACGGTCAGCCGGAACTACCTCGATTGGCTGCTCGCAGTGCCGTGGAAAAAGAAATCCAAGGAAATCCGCGACATCACGATGGCCGAGCGCATCTTGGAAGAAGACCACTACGGTCTCGAAAAGATCAAAGAGCGCATCCTTGAGTATCTCGCCGTGCGCCAGCTGGTGAAGAACCCGCGCGGCTCGATCCTCTGCTTCGTGGGGCCGCCCGGCGTGGGCAAGACGTCGCTGGCCATGTCCATCGGGCGCGCCACGGGCCGCCGCTTCGTGCGCGTTTCGCTTGGCGGGGTGCGCGACGAAGCCGAAATCCGCGGCCACCGCCGCACCTACATCGGCGCGCTGCCCGGCCAGATCATCCAGTTGATGAAGAAGGCGGGCACGGTGAACCCCGTGTTCGTGCTCGACGAAGTGGACAAGATGTCCATGGACTTCCGCGGCGACCCGTCGGCTGCGCTGATGGAAGTGCTCGACCCCGAGCTGAACTACGCTTTCACCGACCATTACCTCGACGTCGAATACAATCTCTCGAAGGTGATGTTCATCTGCACGGCCAACGTGCTGCACACGATCCCGCAGCCGCTCCAGGACCGCATGGAAGTCCTGCGCCTGCCCGGCTACACCGAGATCGAGAAGATGCAAATCGCCAGGCGCTTCCTGGTGGATAAGCAGCGCGAAGCCACGGGCTTGAGCAAAGAGAACCTGGCGTTCACCGACGAGGCCATCACGCACATCATCCGGCACTACACGCACGAAGCCGGCGTGCGCAACCTCGAGCGCGAAATCGCCAACATCTGCCGCAAGTTGGCCCGCAAGGTGGTCAAGGAAGGCAAGCAGATCAAGGTGGAAGTGACGCCGGCCAACATCGCGGACTACCTGGGCGTCATCAAGTACCGCGAGATCTGGGCCGAGAAGAAGAACGAAATCGGCCTCTCGATCGGCCTGGCGTGGACCGAAGTCGGCGGGCAGGTGCTCGGCACCGAGGCCACGCTGATGGAAGGCAAAGGCCGGCTGACGCTCACCGGGAAGCTCGGTGACGTCATGCAGGAGTCGGCGCAGGCGGCGATGAGTTACGTCCGCTCGCGCAGCGGCCAGTTCGGGCTGCCCAAGGATTTCTACCGCCACCTCGATGTCCACGTGCACGTGCCCGAAGGCGCCATCCCCAAGGACGGCCCCTCGGCCGGCATCACCATCGCCACGGCGATCGTCAGCGCGCTTACCAGAATCCCGGTGCGCTGCGACGTGGCCATGACCGGCGAGATTACGCTGCGCGGAAAGGTGCTGCCCATCGGCGGCGTCAAGGAAAAGACGCTCGCGGCGCACCGCATGGGCATGCGCACCGTCATCCTGCCGAAGGACAACGAAAAGGACCTGGCGGACATTCCGCCGGAGGTCCAGGCGAGCGTGGCCATCAAGTTTGTTGAGATCATGGACGAGGTCCTGCAGTTTGCACTCGAACGTCCGCTCCAGCCGGCCGCGCACCCGCCGGTCCCGGAAGTCGAGTCGAAGTTCCCAGGGGAAGTCCAAGACCAGGAATTGACCAACTAGGCGTGTGCTGAAGGAAAATCGCGGTTCCTTTTCCCAGGCTTTGAAGCTTTGCTTTCCGGCCAGAACGAAGCGGCACCTGCCCGGAGCGAACCGCAACCCTACTGCCTGATCCCCAGAACATCCGGCGTTCAGGCTCGAACTAAGGAAACAACACGATGAGCATTAGCCTTGCAGAACTGAAAGACAAGAACATTACGGACCTGGCGAAGATCGCTAAGGATTTGCAGATCCCCGGCTCCAGCGGCATGCGCAAGCAGGAGCTGATCTTTCAGATCCTCCGCGCGCAGACCGAAAAGAACGGGCTGATCTTCTCGGAAGGCGTGCTGGAATGCCTGCCCGACGGCTTCGGCTTCCTGCGCGCGCCGGAGTACAATTACCTGCCCGGCCCCGACGACATCTACGTCTCGCCGTCGCAAATCCGCAAGTTCGATTTGCGCACCGGCGACACCGTCTCCGGCCAGGTGCGGCCGCCCAAGGACGGCGAGCGCTACTTTGCGTTGATCAAGGTCGAGGCCGTCAATTTCGAGGACCCCGAAGTCGCGCGAAACAAGATCTTCTTCGACAACCTGACGCCGCTCTACCCGCAGGATCGCATCCGTCTGGAAACGACCAAGGAGAACCTGACCGGGCGCGTGCTGGACATGCTCTGCCCGATCGGCAAGGGCCAGCGCGGGCTGATCGTCGCGCCGCCGCGCACCGGCAAGACGATGATGCTGCAGTCGGTGGCCAATTCCGTCACCACGAACCACCCGGAAGTCGCGCTGATCGTGCTGCTGATCGATGAGCGCCCCGAAGAAGTCACGGACATGCAGCGCACCGTCAAGGGCGAGGTGATCAGTTCGACGTTCGACGAGCCGCCGCAGCGTCACATCCAGGTGGCGGAAATGGTGCTCGAGAAGGCCAAGCGGCTGGTCGAGCACAAGCGCGACGTCGTGATCCTGCTCGACTCCATTACGCGCCTCGGCCGCGCCTATAACGCCGTCACGCCGCCCTCCGGCAAGGTGCTCTCCGGCGGTATTGACGCCAATGCGCTGCAGCGCCCACGGCGCTTCTTCGCTGCCGCGCGCAACGTCGAAGAGGGCGGCTCGCTCACGATCATCGCCACCGCGCTGATCGATACCGGCAGCCGCATGGACGACGTCATTTTCGAAGAGTTCAAGGGCACCGGCAACCTGGAGATCAACCTCGACCGCCGGCTGGTGGACAAGCGCGTCTTCCCGACGATCGATATCAACCGTTCGGGCACGCGCAAGGACGAACTGCTGCTCCCGGCCGACGAGCTAAACCGCATCTGGGTGCTACGGAAGGTCCTGAGCCCGCTCTCCACTGTCGAGGCGATGGAGCTGCTCCTCGGCCGCCTGTCCAAGACCAAATCGAACGCCGAGTTCCTCGCCTCGATGTCCAGCCCGGCTTAAACGCTTCGTTTAGCGCGCCGCGGGGCGCTTGGCCTTCTCCGCGGTGATCCTAGGATTTCGGATGGGGAGAACTGGCAGAAGCAGGCAAAGCTGTGCCTTCGTGTTCGCGAGCCAGCAGCACGATCAGCCGCGCCGTCTCTTCAATGTCCATCGCCGTGTTGTCCACGAGCACCGCATCCGCCGCGCGCACCAGCGGCGAAGCCGTGCGCGTGCGGTCGCGGCGGTCGCGCTCGCGCACTTCTTCGACCATGCGCGGCAGGTCTATCGCTTCACCCTTCTGGTGAAGCTCGCGCCAGCGGCGCTCGGCGCGCACTTCGACAGAGGCATCGAGGAAAAGTTTCAGGTCCGCATCGGGAAAGACGACCGTGCCGATGTCGCGGCCTTCCATCACCACGCCGCCGCTCTGGCTCGCGCGGCGCTGCTCGGCCACGAGCACCTGGCGCACGCCCGCAATCACGGCGATTTTGGACGACGCTTGCGAGATTTCCGGGCCGCGAATCGCCGCGCTCACGTCCTTGCCGTCCAGCAGCACGATGATTCCCTGCCCCGCCGGGCCGGGTGTCGCCTGCAAATCAATCTGCGTGTCGCGCGCCAGCGCTTCGAGCTTGTCCGCGGCGTCAAGCGGCGTGCCCTGCCGCAACGCCTTGAGCGCCAGCGCGCGGTACATCGCCCCGCTGTCGAGGTAGGTGTAGCCCAGCAGCTCGGCCACACGCCGCGCCACGCTGCTCTTCCCTGAGCCGACAGGGCCATCAATGGCGATGATGAGACGCTTCATTTCGTGGCTGAGATCGAAGATTGCTATCGACTAACGACTGTAAACGGTCGACTAGATTCGTTTGAAAGCTTTTTCGATTTCGCGCACGGAATACCGCAGCAGGATCGGCCGGCCATGCGGGCAGCTCATCGGCGCGTCGGTCTGCGCCAGCGCCCCGAGCAGCCACTCCATTTTCTTCTGGTCGAGCGGCATATTCACTTTGATGGCCGCGTGGCACGCGGTTGAGGCCGCGATCTTCGCCTGCAGCGTCTCGATCGAAATCGCCTGGTTCTCACGCTCCACGCCGTCCAGGATTTCCGTCAGCAGCCGCTCCGCATCGGCGCTTGAAATGCCCGCGGGCGCCGCCTGAATGGCCACGCTGCGCGGGCCGATCGGCGCGACCTCGAACCCGTTCTCGGTTAGCTCTTCGGCGATGCGCTCGAAGATCACCAGTTGCCGCGGCGCAAGCTCGACGACCGTGGGCACCAGCATGCGCTGGCCCTCGATGCGCCCTTCGCGCCGCGCGCGCAGGTGCTGCTCGAAGAGCACGCGCTCGTGCGCCACGTGCTGGTCAACAATCCACAGGCCCTCGCCGCTCACGGCCACGATGAAGCTCGAGTTCACCTGCCCGAGCGGCTTCAAATCCGCAATGTCTTCGGCCGCCGCGCCGGGCACGTCAAGCTGCTGCGTGGCGACGTCGCGAAACTGCTCGGCAAAGTGCTGCGGCGAGGCGCCGAATGGAATCGCGTCGCCGGATTCAAAGCGCAGCCGCTGCGGCTCGGGCCCCTGCGGCGCGCCACTCAATGTGAAGTCTTCCGCGATGCCCGCGCCGGCCATTGCCACCGGCGGCGGGATCACCGCGCGCGGCGGCGCGCCGGCAGACCCGGAAGAAGAAGCAGCGGAGGCCTGCGCGGCCATCGCCTGCGGCGTCTCTGCGCCCGCGGCAAGCCCCACCGAAGCGAAGCTTGGCACGGGCCGCGCGCGCACCAGCGCCTGCCGGATGGCGTCGCGCGTGAAGTCGTGCACGAACTGCGGGTGCCGGAAGCGCACCTCGATCTTCGAGGGATGGACGTTGACGTCCACTTCCTGGTACGGCAGCTCGAGGAACAGCAGCACCGTGGGAAACACGTTTGGCGGCATGATGTTCCGGTAGGCTTCGTGGATCGCGTGCAGGATCACGCGGTCGCGCACCAGCCGCCGATTCACGAAAATGTAGATGCCGTTGCGGTTGGAACGCTGCACTTCGGGCCGCGAAACGAATCCGCGCGCGGCAAGCTCCGCCGACTCCTCGTCGGCGCCGATCTCCGGCTCCGTGATCGCCGCGCGCACGGGCCCGCGCACCGGGGCGATCTCCACCAGCTCTTCGAGAGCCGCGCGGCCGAACAGTTGATAGACGCGCTCGGAAAGCTCTCCCACCGGCGCGACGCTGATGATTTCCTGCGTCGGCGTGCGCAGCTCGAATTGCTTGTCGGGATGCGCGAGCGCATAGTGCGTTACGAGCGACGCGATGTGGCCGAGCTCGGTCGTGTCCGACCTCAGGAATTTCCGCCGCGCCGGCACGCAATAGAAAATGTCCGCGACGCTCACCTGCGTGCCCACGGGCGCGCCCGCGGGCTTCACGCCGAGCAGCTTGCCGCCCGCGAACTCGATGCGCGTGCCCTGCTCTTCTTCCGCGGCGCGCGTCTCGAGCGTCAGCCGTGCGATGGCCGCGATCGAAGGCAGCGCTTCGCCGCGGAAGCCGAGCGTGGCGATGGAGAGCAAATCGTCCGCCGTGCGCAGCTTCGAGGTGGCGTGCCGCTCGAAGGACAGGAGCGCATCGTCGTGCGCCATGCCGCAGCCGTCGTCGGTGACGCGGATCAGGCGCTTGCCGCCCGCCTCCGCTTCGACGCGCACGGAACGCGCGCCCGCATCGAGCGCGTTCTCGACCAGCTCTTTGACCACAGAGGCCGGCCGCTCGACCACTTCGCCCGCGGCAATCTTGTTCGCGACGTTCTCCGGGAGTATGCGTATTCTGCTCACTTCAGCTCACAAAGCCTTTCCACAGATGAACACAGATAAACACAAATAATCAAACACCCAGCTCTCTCCTGTCGAGGACACGTCCGAACAGAAGCACGCTAATCTCTCTCGCTACCGTTGACGCCTCTTGATACGCATTGCCGTCAGTCCTGCACCACTTGGCAAGCCGCAAATACGTCGATGCCTCCGGTCTTGACGGTTTCCTCTTCAGCAATTCTGTTTCAATTCGATCTGCCAGGGTTCGATCACTCAACCTTCGACAATTGGCGCGAAACTTCCCGAGCAGCTTACCCAATTCCATACGGTCAAAATCAGGGGCGATCACCAGGATTCTCAACATAGTCCCTCCATTCAACTGCGTTGTTATCTGTGTTCATCAGTGTTCATCTGTGGTTTCAAACTTCTTTCTTCGGATTCACGGCGATGCCAAGCTCGCCAAGTTGCGCGGCATCCACGGGCGAGGGCGCGTCGGCCATCAGGTCCTGCGCGGCGGTGGTTTTGGCGAAGGCGATGACCTCGCGGATGGACTTTTCGCCTGCCAGGAGCATGACGACGCGGTCCAGGCCCAGCGCGATGCCGCCGTGCGGCGGCGTGCCGTAGGTGAGCGCGTCGAGGAAAAACCCAAAGCGCTGCCGCGCCTGCTCGTCCGTCAGTCCCATCGCGCGAAAGACGCGCGCCTGCACGTCCTGCCGGTGAATCCGGATGCTGCCGGAGCCGAGCTCGATGCCGTTGAGCACCAAATCGTAGCCCTTCGAGCGGATTGAGCCGCGCGCGGCGTCGCTCGTGTCTTCGAGTTTGTCGAGGTCCTCCTCGACGATGCCGGTGAACGGATGCTGCGCGGGCACCCAGCGCTTCTCCGATTCGCTCCAGTCAAAGAGCGGAAACCCCGTGAGCCACAGAAACTCAAAGCGATCCTTCTGAATCAGGTTGAGCTGCTCGGCAAGCTGCAAGCGCAACTGGCCAGCGATCAGCGCCGCGGCGTCCGTGCCCTTGATCTGCTCTCTTGCAGCGACGGCGACGACCAGGTCACCCGTCTTCGCACCGGCCGATTCCGCGAGCTTCTTGACTCCATCGGCGCCGAGCGTCTTTTCGAGCGGCGAGCTCGTGCCTTCGGCCGCAACCTTCACCACATAGAGCCCGCGCGCCCCGAGCGCTTTCGCGCGTTCGGCAAGCTCGTCGAGCTGCTTGCGGGAAAAACCTGCCGCGCCGGGCACCGCAAGCGCATGTACCGGCCCTTCGATGTGCAGCGTCTCGCGCGCTGGCGCAAAAAACGCGGTCACGTCCTGCAATTCCATGCCGAAGCGCAGGTCGGGCTTATCCGAGCCGTACCGGCGCACGGCTTCGCGGTACTCCATGCGGCGAAACGGCGCTTTCGCCATAACGCCCGCGGCGGCGCAGGCGCGCACCATCACGCGCTCGATCACCTCGAAGACGGCGTCCTGCGTGGGGAACGACATCTCCAGGTCGAGCTGCGTGAACTCCGGTTGGCGGTCGGCGCGCAGGTCTTCGTCGCGGAAGCAGCGCACAATCTGGAAATAGCGGTCCATGCCGGCGATCATCAGGATCTGCTTGAAGATTTGCGGCGACTGCGGCAGCGCGTAGAACTGGCCGTGATGGATGCGGCTGGGCACGAGGTAATCGCGCGCGCCCTCGGGCGTGCTGCGCGTCAGCATCGGCGTCTCGATTTCGTAGAAGCCCAGCTCGTCGAGCGTCTTGCGCATCTCGAGCACCACGCGATGGCGCAGCGCGAGGTTGCGCGCGGGCTTGGTGCGCCGCAGGTCGAGGTAGCGGTACTTCAGCCGCGTCTCTTCCGCGGCGTTCACTTCGTCTTCAACCACGAACGGCGGCGTCTTCGACATGTTCAGGATGCGCAGGCTTCCGGCCATGACCTCGACTTCGCCCGTGGCAATCTCCGGGTTCGGCTTCGCGCGGCGCACCACGCGCCCTTCAACCGCGACGACGAACTCGGCGCGCAATTGCTCGGCCTTGGCGTGCGCTTCGGGATGCAGTTCCTTGTTGAACACCACCTGCGCGATGCCGGCGCGGTCGCGCAGGTCAATGAAGATCAGGTTGCCGAGGTCGCGCCGCCGGTGCACCCAGCCCATCAGCACAACGTCGCGGTCGGCATGCTCCGCGCGCAGTTCACCCGCATAGTGCGTGCGTTTCAGGTTGCCGAGAGAATCGAGCTTGCCTTCTGTTGCCATCGTCTTCCGTTGAAAAGACCGCCGCTACATGTGCTCCGACTTCAGATGCGCGATCAATTCGGATTCGGAAAGCTTGCGCTGCTCGCCATCGGCGAGGCGGCGCAGGACGAGTTGCCCCGACTTCAGCTCGTCTTCGCCGAGCAGCACCGCATAACGCGCGCCAAGCTTGTCGGCCAGGCCGAGCGATTTCTTCAGCTTCGTATCTTCCGCGGGCAGCTCGACCGAAAGTGCGGCGGCGCGCAGCTTGCGCGCGAGCTGCACTGCCGCCGGAGATGCCGCAGCGCCAATCCAGGCGATGAAGACGTCCACGCCCGCATCGGCTTTCACTTTGCCCGCAGCCTGAATCGCTTCGATGAAGCGGTCTTCGCCAAGCGCGAAGCCGATGCCTTTCGTCGGCGGCCCGCCAAGCAGCTCGACCAGCCCGTCGTAACGGCCGCCACCGACGAGCGCGTTCTGCGCGCCCAGCGCGGGGCTTGTGATCTCGAATGTGGTGCGCATGTAGTAGTCGAGCCCGCGTACCAGGCGCCAGTTCTCTTCGTAGCGGATGCCGCGCAGCGCGAGTTCCCGCTTCAGCGCGTCGAAATGCTCGCGGCAGGCCGCGCAGAGATGATCCGTGATGCGCGGAAGCTTTTCGATGATGTTTTGCTCTTCAGGGAGCTTGGAATCGAGCACGCGCAGCGGGTTCGTTTCCATGCGCCGCTGGCTATCCGCGCCGAGTTGGTCTTTCACCTTGACGAGCGCCTCGCGCAGGCGCGCGACGTACGCCGGGCGGCACTCCTTGCAGCCGATGGAGTTGATGTGCAGCGTTGCGCGGTCAATCTGGCAGCGCTCGATCAGCACCGTGAGCATCTCGATCAGCTCGGCGTCAATCGCGGGGTGGTCGGACTGGCCCAGCACTTCCGCGCCAATCTGGTAGAACTGGCGGTATCGGCCCTTCTGCGGGCGCTCGCGGCGGAACATCGGCCCGACGTAGTAGAGCTTCACGTTGCCGGCCCAGGTGTGCATGCCGTGCTCGATGTACGCGCGCACAACCGAGGCCGTCGCCTCCGGCCGCAGCGAAACCGATGTGTCGTCTCGGTCTACAAATGTATACATTTCCTTCGAGACGATGTCAGTGTCGGCGCCGACCGAGCGGGCGAACAAATCCGTCTGCTCGAAGATGGGAAGGCGGATTTCGCGGAAGGCGTAAGCTTCCATCACCTCGCGCGCGGTCTGCTCGAACCAGTTCCACAGCGCAGACTCCGGCGGCAGGATGTCCCGCACTCCCTTGATCGCACGGAATTGTTTGCGCTCAGCCACAGGCTAGCTCCCTGCCTCTTGCTTGTGTGCAACCCCGTAATCCACGTAGCGCGCGGCGTAGCCGTCAATGCTTGCCTGGTCCTCGGGCGTAAGCGCGCGGCGGAACTTCCCGGGATGGCCCATGAAGAGCGAGCCCGGCGGCACGACGGTGTTTTCGGGCACAAGCGTCCCCGCGGCGATGATCGAGCCGGCGCCGATGCGCGCACCGTTCAACACAATGCTGCCCATGCCGATGAGCACGCGCGACTCGATCGTGCAGCCGTGCAGAACGGCTCCATGGCCGATGGTGACGCTATCGCCCAGGACGAGCGGGTACTCGTCCTTCATCACGTGGAGCACCGCGCCGTCCTGGACGTTCGTGCGCGCGCCGATGCGCACCCAGTTGACGTCGCCGCGAATCACGGCGCACGGCCAGACGCTCGAATGCTCGCCGATCGTGACGTCGCCGATGACGACCGCCGCCGGGTCAATGTAGGCCGAGGCGGCAATCTGCGGCGTGCGCCCGCGGTAGCTACGAATCAACTCTGCTCCTCGCGCAACACCGAATAAACAAGCGAAGCTAACACACGCCTCGCAGACTGACAAGAAAAGTGGCTTGAAGCCACAAATGAACACAGATAGAGAAACCTAGAGAAGGACAGAGAGAAGACCCGCGCCCGGGCCGGCAAGGACGCCGACGCTACCAGCCTAGTCGATTTGCACGACCGGGCCTTGCGCGGCGAGGTTGACGACGGAGAGCCGCGCGGCGACGGCGCGCGCCATGGCGTAGACGCTCTTGGCTTCGTCCGCGTCCTCGCCGAGCGCGGCGACGGGCTTTCCCGTGTCGCCGCCGATGCGGATGCGCGGGTCGATTTCGATTTCGCCGAGCAGCGGCACGCCGAAGGCTTCGGCGGTGCGTTTGCCTTCGCCCGAGCCGAACACGTCCACGCGCTCGCCGCAATGCGGGCAAGCCAGGTAGCTCATGTTCTCGATGACGCCGAGAACCTCAACGTTCACCTGGCGAAACATTTCGATGGCTTTGCGCACGTCGGCAAGCGCCACGACCGAAGGCGTGGTGACGACGACGGCGCCGGAAAGCGCCACGGTCTGGATCAACGTGAGCTGCACATCGCCCGTGCCGGGCGGCAGGTCTACAACCAAGTAATCCAGCTCGCCCCACTCCACGCTGCGCAGGAACTGCTGAATCACGCTGTGGAGCATAGGCCCGCGCCAGATCATCGGCCGGTCGCCCGGGTTCAGCAGACCCATGGAGATCATGCGCAGGCCGTAGGCTTCGACGGGCAGGATGCGGTGCTCGCTGAGAGCGCGCGGCTGCTCGGTGGTGCCGAGCATCAGCGGGACGTTGGGGCCGTACACGTCGGCGTCGAGCAAGCCGACGGTGGCGCCCATGCGCTGGAGCGCGATGGAAAGGTTCACCGCAACCGTCGTTTTGCCCACGCCGCCCTTGCCGCTGGCCACGGCGATGAGGTTTTTCACGCCTGCGATGGGCGCCTTTTCGACCGCGCCGCGCCCCGGCGGTATCTGCGAAGGGTTTTCCGGCATCGAGTCCTCGCACAGATGATAGACCGCGGCGCTCCGCCGGGCAAGGCGGCTCGCCTGCCTTGCGCCACGCGCCGCGCGGGTGGCAAGGTTTAAAGAACGAAACACGCGGCGCGTCGTACCATTGTTTCCCGGCCGCGGAAAGGCTACTTTTCTATTGAGGCGGTGGGACGCCCCGCGTTCCGTAGACGTATGATCGAAACGAAGCCCATCCCCGCGCGCGCGTTCGTGCGCAACCTGAATATCCTTTTGAAATTCGCGCGCATGTATGGCTTTGACCACGCGCGCACCGCCGAGCAGTTCGACGCCACCTGGCACGACCTCCAGGCCTCTCTGCCCGCCGAAGGCGCGGGGCTGCTGCTGGGCGCCACGGGCTCGCAACTCCTGATTGACAGCAGTCCCATCGAAACCACGACGCCCGAGAAGAATTTTGCGCAGCTCCTCTCCGGCGCGGGCCTGGCCAGCATTCAATTCTCGCCGCACGTGACGCGCGAGGATCTGGCGCAGCTCGTGCGCGCGTTCCCCGCCGGGCGGGACACGACCACAGTCGAGCAATGGAAAGAGGCGCTCCTGGGCACCGGCATCCGCGCCAATGAGATTCGCTTTATCGCCGAGGATGCGGCGACCGCGGACACCAAAGTAGCGGCGCAGCTCATCGCGCGCACGCTCGGCGCCGATGCCGACCGCCTGCGCAACTGGCTGAACGACCCGCAGAAGCTGATCCAACTGATGGCCGCGGCCGAGGCTTCCCACGCGGACGCCGCCCGCGCGGAACCCGGCGAGCCCGCGGGAGCCGCGCCAAGCCTGGCGAGTTCCGGCGCACTGAAGGAAGATGAACTCGTGGGCCTGTTGAAGATGTTTTGCCGGATCGGCCAGGCCGGCGAGATGACTGGCGGCGCACAAGGGCCGGGGATCTTCCAGGAACAGCTCGCGAAGCTCCCCGAAAACGCGCAGCTCACGCTGCGGCAGGCGCTCACGAACCTTGCGTCGCAAGCGCCGCCCTCGAATCAGCCCGAAGAGCCTGTCCTGCTGCGGTTGGCCGAGCAGATGGCCATCCAGTTCGCGCTCGATCGCTACGAGCGCGGCGAAGTGCGCGTGGATGCGGTGCGCCAGATGCTCGACCGCATGGGGCGCGAGATCGAAAGCCTGCGAAAGATCATGTCCGCGCACGAGGAGAAGATGGCGCGCGCGGGGCTGAAGGCCGAGCCGCACGCCGAGATCCTCGACCGGCAGTTCTGGGCGGCGGTGCCGGAATCGGGCAAACGCAGCGTGCTCCTTTCGCCGGAAGCGTGGTGCATCCCGCCGCGCAACGTCCGGCAGTACGTTGAACAGCTGCTGGCGCGCGGCGAAAAGGACACCGCGAAACAGATCCTGAGCACCTACGCGCATTGCATTCGCAGCGAGGAAGCCGAAGCGCGGCGCCGCGTGGCGCTGAGCCTGACGGAACTGTCTGACCTCTACGGCCGGGGCGAGGAAAGCGTGCTCTCCGAGGCCATCCGCGAAGCCGGCGCGCAACTCATGCTCGAGCGCGAAGCCGAATTGCAGACGCGCATCAGCGAAGCGTTCGTGCGGCTCAGCCAGGAAGCGATCCGCTACCGTTGCTACGCGGCGGTGCAGCAAGCGATGGCCTCGCTCGACGGCATCGAGAACCAGCGGCCGACGTTTGCCCAGAGCCTGCGGCCGCGGATCGGGATCGAAGGACGTCTGGCAGAGTTCCTTGACGAGGCGCTCCGAACCGAGCAAATACCGGCCGGCCTGGGTGACATCCTGCGCCTGCTGCCGCGCCCGGTTGCTTCTCTGCTGCTCGGACGATTCAACCGCTGCGGCGTCCGCGGCGATGGCGAGCGCCTGGTGCAGCTGGCGAAGAGCCTGGGGGCTGAGGCCGTTTCCCAATTGCGCGAACTGCTGCGTGCCGGCCCCGACGCGGAAGCACCCGAAACCGTGGGCCTGCTCAGCCGGCTTGACCCCGCCGCGGTCGAGCAGTTCCTGCCCGATCGGATACGCATGTGGCCGCGGGCCTCACAGGACCGCGTGATCCGTCAAATCGCCGCGGCAGGCTCGCCGGAGGGCTGCCGCGTGCTGCTGGCCCTCTTGGGTTACCTCGATCCGCTGCTGATGCCGCTCGCGCTCGACGACATCAGCATGTGCGGCGACGCGACCGCCGTGCCGCGCCTGCTGCAGATCGCCCAGGGCGAACTGCCCGAGCGCGCCACCGTGTACGTGCGCCTCAAGGCCATCGAAGCGCTCGGCCGGCTGCGCGCGCAGGAAGCGGTGGCCGCGCTGCGGCAGATTGTCGAGGCCAAGCAGATGTGGCGCTGGGCTAATCACAGCGAGCTGCGCATCGCCGCCGCGCAGGCGCTCGAGAAAATCGATCCTGACGGGGCCAGACAGCGCCTGCCGGCCACGGGCCTTTCCGCGGAAGACCTGTCGTTTCCGCCGCTCGACCCCATGCCGGGCTCGCGCTGGATGCGCCAGCGGCGTTATGCGCGCCTGCGGCTGGCGCGGCCGGTTACGGCAACCACGGAGAACCAGCGCCTCGAGATCAAGTTACTGAACCTGGGCGGGGGCGTGGCCCTATGCGAGCGTCACCTGACGCCGGGAACCCTGCTTACTTTGAAACTGAACCCCGGCCTGCGCCCGCTGCGCATGCAAGCGATCGTGCGCAGCGCCCGCGCACAGACAGTGGGCTTCGAGGTGGCCGATATGGACCTCGAAGAGCGCGCCCGGCTCCGCAAGCTGCTCCTCGAACTTGCCGTGCCTGGACCAACCTCCGCCGCTCCAAAGGAAAGCTCTGCCGAAGCGCCTGTTCCCGCTGACAAGAAGACTTGAAATTTCCCCCCGCCCTCTGTTCTCCGGTTTTCCACCGTTGGACACAAAGGGGGGGGCCCCCCCCACCTTTTTTCGTATGTATTGATTCCAAAGGGGATTAAGTCCAATGATTTTGTATGTAGCGAAAACAAAGGGGTTGCAGCGTCAAAATTCGTAAGTATGGGCTTCAGAGGACTTAGCGCGGCGACCATGTCTCGTATGCCCCTCCGTTGCAGCCCGCCCAAGGCGGGCAGGACCGCCAAAGGTCTGACGGGTAGGCCCGCCACGATCGGGTCGGCGGGCAGGCCCCGCCCACGCGGGCACGCCCCGCTCCAGGCGGGCACGCCCGGCAGAACTCGCCAGAGTGCGGCGTAGTCTGACGACCCTCGCAGGGGCCGCCCACAAGGACGGCGAGCCATGCCTACTCCATTTTAGCGCAGCGGTGAGGATCAAAGTGAAATGGGGTGTGTTCGCATGTGCCCAGGGCCGGTAACAGCAAGAAAACTCAGGGCCGAGAGGAGTGAACAACGGAGTGGAAAACAGGGTGGACGTGAACGTTCCCGCCCTTCTCGCTAAGTGCGCGAGAAGGATGCGGTACCCGGCAGCCTAATTCGCACAAACATGCCAAACTGCCTTATTGCTGTCAATCTGCGTCGTTGATGGGGCTTGCAGCCACGTACACGAATCAAGGTCATGAAGTTCATCTTTCCAGCGCGCCCAACCATATACGTAAAATCTGAGCTTGCCGCGCATTATATCGTCCACCTGCTCTTTCGTAAGCGGAGGAGTGTTCAGCGTATTCCATGCTGTCTCGCCCACGTTTATGGTCAAACCCTTGTTTCCGGATTTGGCCAACTCGCGTTGCGCTTTAAGCGCATTTCTTTGAAAATTGGAGTGTATTTCACCGTCGACTTGATCGGAATTGCTCTCAGTGATAGGCGCAAGAGCAATGCCGAGATATCTGTAAAAATTGTCAACCGGTTCTGAACCCTTGTTCGTCAGGAAGAGATTAACGGTTATTGGGACTCCCGCTGCAATCTGCCCGTTATTCAGAAATTCAGGCATCCGCCCGAACTGAATGAATCCTCCGCGTGTGGGTTGATGAGGGGGATTCACAACTATTTTAGGCGGAGCACTTTGGGGGACATTCACCGTTACTTGCGGTGGCTGCTCCGTATTACGTTGAATCTTATCCAACTGCGCCTGAAGTTTCTGTTGAGAATGCTCGGTACGAATCGTTTGAGTTGCGATGAGAAGCAGCATTAGACCTCCGCCTCCCCAGAAGACCCACTTATGCCATAACTTAGTAGAAGCCAATTGGCCGCCCAAGACAGAGATGATTACCGTCAGAACAGCGATTGCGATGGCAAGGGAAATGTTCCAATTCACAAGCGGGCATTGTACACCTATGTAGTACTCCCCGCCAAAACTGGACAACCGACCTAGGTATGATCAGGGCCTCCAGACAGGAGGCGATTCGATGGGCAGAAAGCCGCGTGTGCAAGGAACCACAGAAGAGAAGTGGGCGGGTGGGCGGGCGGCCCATCCCCTTGTCCAACGAGGGTTCGCTTTTCTGGTAGTGTCCTAATTTGGTGGATCTTGGGGTTCAGAATTCCACACTCTATACTCGGCACGAGTTTGTTATCATCCACGCATGCCGCTTTCTTGGAACGAGATCCGCCATCGCGCGATCTCCTTTTCAAAGGAATGGACGGGCGTCAAAAGCGAGAGCGCCGAGAAACAAACCTTTTGGAACGAATTCTTTAACGTCTTCGGCATGAGCCGCCGCGCCGTCGCGAGCTTTGAAGAACCCGTCAAAAAACTCTCCGGCCACTACGGCGCGATTGATTTGTTTTGGAAACGAATGTTGCTCGTCGAGCACAAGAGCGCCGGGCAAGACCTCAGCCGCGCTCAGTCCCAAGCCTTCGATTACATCCAAGCGCTTATCAACGAAGGCCGCCTCGACGAAATTCCCCGCTATGTCATCGTTTCCGACTTTGCACGCATCGCCCTGTACGATCTCGAGCCCGAGGACCAGCGCGCCTTGCCTCTCTTCGGCGACCGTCGCGTGGCGTCCATCGAATTCCCGCTGGCCGACCTTCACAAATACATCCGTGCCTTCGCCTTCATCCCTGGTTACAAGCAGCACAAGTTCGAGGAACAAGACCCGATCAACATTGAAGCCGTCGAAATCATGGGTCGCCTCCACGACGCGCTGGAAACAGGCGGCTACTCAGGGCATCAACTCGAACGCTTTCTTGTTCGCATCCTCTTTTGCCTCTTCGCCGAAGACACCGGCATCTTCGAACGTGAATCATTCCGGCTCTACCTAGAGAACCGCACCGCCCCGGACGGCTCCGACCTCGGCCTGCACCTCGCGCGTTTGTTCGACGTTTTGAATACGCCGCTTGAAAAGCGGCAGAAGAATCTGGACGAAACCCTTGCCGAATTACCCTACGTCAACGGCGACCTCTTTGCCGAGAGGCTCGACTTTGCCGACTTCAACACTGCGATGCGTCACGCCCTGCTCTACTGCACGAGCTTCGACTGGTCGCGCATCTCGCCCGCCATCTTCGGTTCGCTCTTTATGTCTGTCATGGATCAGGACGAGCGGCGACAAATCGGCGGGCATTACACCAGCGAACGCGACATCCTGAAAGTCGTTCGCTCCCTCTTCCTCGACGACCTTCGCGCGGAATTCGAGCGCCTGAAGAAAAGCAGAAACAAGGCCGAACTGAAACGCTTCCACGAAAAGCTGGCGCGACTCCGCTTCCTCGACCCCGCGTGCGGCTGCGGCAATTTCCTCGTGATCACCTACCGCGAATTGCGGTTGCTGGAAATCGAAATCCTGCAAACGCTCTTTCCCGGCGACCAGCCAAATCTGGATATCAGCCGCCTCTCATTGGTGGACGTGGATGCCTTCTACGGGATCGAGATCAGCGAGTGGCCTGCGCGCATCGCCGAAGTCGCGATGTGGCTGATGGATCACCAGATGAACATTCGCCTCTCCGAAGCATTCGGTCAATACTTCGTTCGACTCCCGCTCAAGAAATCTCCTACCATCGTCTGCGGCAACGCGCTCCGTCTCGACTGGAAGAAAATCCTTCCGGCCGACCTATGCAGCTACGTTCTCGGCAATCCCCCGTTTGTGGGGAAGCATTATCAGAATAAGGAACAAAGGGCAGACATGCTTCAAGTCTTCCGAGACTTCAAAAACATTGGGGACATTGACTACGTCGTTTCTTGGTTTTACCGCGCTGCCGAATACATCTCAAGTGCGAGCACAAGAGTCGGTTTCGTCGCGACAAATTCTATTACCCAAGGCGAACAGGTGCCGCTTGTCTGGGGCCTGCTCTTCGACCGATTCAAGATTAAGATCCACTTCGCTCATCGCACATTTGCCTGGGCAAGCGAAGCGCGCGGTAAAGCCCACGTTCACGTGGTCATCATAGGCTTTGCCCAATTCGATACTGATCGGAAGAAGCTGTTCGACTACGGCTCGGACCCGGAAAATCCAACTGTTTCCGAAGTTAAGAACATCAGTCCGTATCTTGCGCCGGGTTCGGACTTATGTATAGCAAAGCGGCAAAGGCCGCTTTGCAATGTTCCAGAGATGCGCTGCGGGAACAAGCCGACGGATGATGGAAATTTTATTCTGACTGATGCTGAAAAAGACGTGCTGCTCAGAGAAGAACCGGGGGCGAAAAAGTTCCTCCGTCGTTTCACAGGTTCACAGGAATTCATTAACGGGAACATGCGATGGTGTCTTTGGCTAAAAGATGCCAGTCCACCCGAACTCCGGGGATTGCCGAGAGTGCTGGAACGTGTTGAGCGTGTAAAGGAGTTCCGAGAGAACAGTTCCGCCGAACCAACGAGGAAAGCTGCGAAAACGCCAACGCTTTTCTTCTACATATCTCAGCCAATGACCGACTACATCCTTATCCCTGAAGTTTCGTCCGAGCGGCGCAAATACATCCCCATCGGCTTCGTATCGAAAAACATAATTTCCGCAAACACGAATTTCCTTGTTCCTGAACCGAGTTTTTATTTATTCGGAATTCTGACGTCTGCAATGCACATGGCGTGGATGCGCCAAGTCGGCGGCCGTTTGAAATCGGATTACCGCTATTCCGGCAGCATGGTTTACAACACGTTCCCGTGGCCCGAAGCGCCGAGCGCGAAACAACGCGCCGCCGTGGAAGCCGCCGCGCAAGCCGTGCTAGACGCGCGCAAGGAATTCCCAGACGCGTCGCTCGCGGACCTTTACGATCCGTTGTCGATGCCACCCGTGCTGGTCAAAGCCCACGCCCAGTTGGACCGCGCCGTTGACCTTTGCTACCGCCCGCAAACTTTCGAGAACGATCGTCAGCGCGTCGAACACCTCTTCGCGATCTACGAAAAACTGACTGCGCCTCTCATTGCCCCCGCCAAGAAAAGGCGACGAAGAGCGTTCTCGAATTAGGACACTACCCCTTACCTGGCTCTCTCGACAGGGTCGCTGGGCGCATGATACCACTGCGGTAGTTCACGGCGAAGTACAGGCGTGGGTGGCGAGGGGGAGCGGAGAGGAGGGAGGACAGGAACCCCACGCTTCCAACGCCGAAGGGCGACACGCCGAACTGAGGGAAAAGTCAAAAACCGCACCCCTAAAAAAGTCGAAGGGTGGGCACCCGCCAAGCTGAAGGAAAAGTCAAAAACCGCACCCCTAAAAAAGTCGAAGGGTGGGCACCCGCCAAGCTGAAGGAAAAGTCAAAAACCGCACCCTTAGAATCGAAGGGTGCGGCACCCGCAGCCTAACCAACGGCTAGTTAGCAGAAGACTAATTCATCGGGGCGGAGCTTTCAATTCTTCCAGGCGCGCTTTGGCCCGGGCATTGTTCGGGTTGAGGTCCAGCGCCTTCTGGTAATTTGCTCTGGCTTTCTCCAGGTCGCCCGCGGAGCGATAGGCCTCGCCCAGAAGGAAGATACCGCGCCAGTCATTCGGGTTGAACTCGACGTTCAGCTCGAGCAGCGCCGCGGCGTCCTTTGCCCTGCCCCTCGAGATCAGCGACTCGCCCAGTTGATCGAGAGGCACGCGGGTGAAATCGTACGCGCCTCGGGCGAGGTTGTCGTTGCGCAAGGCGCGATACTGCGCCGCGGCGGCGGCAGCGCCTTGCTGGTCCAGGGTTTCCGCCACGATGGTTTCCACCGGCTGCGGCCGGCGCACGCCATGGTGGCAGGTTTCGCATCCCACCTGGATGGGTTTGTCTCTGCCGAGCTTGGCGATGAAATCCTGATTGATGGCTTGGACCATGCGCAGCATGGCGCGCGCCATTGTCTTGGTTGGCTTGTCGTCGGCCGGAAAGTCCATGTTCTTCAGTTCCGGGCCGCCTTCGCCCACGTGGCATTCCTCGCACCGCAGCCCCGTGCCCAAACTGAACTTCACCATCGTGGCGATCAATCGGTCTTTCGGAATGTCCTTGGGCAGGACCTGGAGGTTTTGAAACTTGTCGGGCAACTGCCCGGCTGCGCACAGGGCGGCACAGAAGACTGCCATGCAGATCAAGACGCTCGTCTTTCCGATTCTCATTCCGCCTCCTCTCGCAACAACTCGGTTTCCTTGGCCCCCGACGGGGCCGCTGGGCGCAGGATACCACTGCGGTAGTTCACGGCGAAGGAGGGGCGCGGGTGGCCCACCTTTCAGCGGCGCTCAGGGCAAGCTCTTTGGTGTCCAAGGGTGGGAAGCGCTTCTCCGGCCTTTTGCGTCTGCCGTTCGGAACGCGCTACAATGAATGTTTGGCTGCGTCTCAACCGTTTCAGGGAGCAGTCCTGTTGCGGCGGGACTGCTTCTCGTGTGTAAGGGGCATCCGCGAAGGGACAAGATGGCGGCCTAAAGGCCGCCGCTACATAGGCCGACGGAGAATCCACCAGGGACAGCATGCGAGTCGAAGAAGTATTTGACCGGGTCGTTGCCCGGTTCATCGGCACCAAGCACGAGCGCGACGTCAAGCGCGTCACGCCGCTCGTCCAGGCCATCAGCGCGCTCGAGCCGGAGATGCAGCAGCTCAGCGACGACGAGCTCAAAGCAAGAGCCGCTGCGCTGAAGCAGCAGGTGACGCAGAGCCTGGAGGGCGCCGATCCGGCAGAGCCTGAGTACAAGCAGCGGCTGCCGGAGGCCGTGGAGCCGGCGCTGGTGCCCACGTTTGCGCTGGTGCGCGAGGCGGGCCGGCGCAAGCTGAACATGCGCCACTTCGACGTGCAGCTCATCGGCGGGATCGTGCTGCACGAAGGCAAGATCGCCGAGATGAAGACCGGCGAAGGCAAGACGCTCGTGGCCACGCTGCCCGCCTGCCTGAACGCGCTGGCCGGGCAGGGCGTGCACATCGTCACCGTGAACGATTACCTGGCGCGGCGCGACGCCGAATGGATGGCGCCCATCTACCGCGCGCTGGGCTTGACCGTGGGCGTGATCACGCACGACCTGGACGACGCCGAGCGCCGCGCCGCCTACGCCGCGGACATCACCTACGGCACGAACAACGAGTTCGGCTTCGACTATCTGCGCGACAACATGAAGTACGACCTGGCCGACTGCGTGCAGCGCCGCCACCACTACGGCATCGTGGACGAAGTGGACTCCATCCTGATTGACGAGGCGCGCACGCCGCTGATCATCTCCGGCCCATCGGAAGAATCCACGGACAAATACTTCAAGATCGACAAAATCATCCCGAAGCTCATTCAAGATATCGACTACACGCTCGACGAGAAGCACAAGACCGCCACGCTGACCGAGGAAGGCGTGACGAAATGCGAGCGGCTGCTGGGCCTCGGCAACCTCTACGACCCCGCGCACATGGAGACCATCCATCACGTGTATCAGGCCCTGCGCGCCCACACCCTCTACAAGCACGACGTGGACTACGTGGTCAAAGACGGCGAAGTGATCATCGTGGACGAGTTTACCGGGCGCCAGATGCCCGGCCGGCGCTGGTCCGACGGGCTGCACCAGGCCGTGGAGGCCAAGGAAGGCGTGAAGATCGAGCGCGAGAACCAGACGCTGGCGACCATCACCTTCCAGAATTATTTCCGCATGTACCGCAAGCTCGCGGGCATGACCGGCACGGCGGAGACGGAAGCCGCCGAGTTCGAGAAGATCTACAACCTCGAGGTCGTGGCCATCCCCACGAACCAGACGCTCATCCGCCACGAATACTCCGACGTGGTCTACCGCACGGAGGCGGAAAAGTTCGTGGCCGTGGTGGACGGCGTGATGCAGGAAGACGGCTCGTATGCCGAGGGCATCCGCCAGCTCAACGAACGGGGCCAGCCGGTGCTGGTGGGCAGCATTTCGATTGAAAAATCGGAGCGCCTGGCGGAATTGCTGAAGAAAGCGGGCATCCCGCACCAGGTGCTCAACGCCAAGCAGCACGAGCGCGAAGCGAAGGTCGTCGCGCAGGCCGGACGCAAGGGCGCCGTCACGGTTTCGACAAACATGGCCGGCCGCGGCACGGACATTCTGCTCGGCGGCAACCCCGACCAGATGGCGCGCGAACATTGCCTCAAGAACAAGATGGCCATGCCGTACGCGTCGGCCTCGGCCGTGATCGGAGCCGAGAACCCGAACGGCGCCGCGCCCAACATGGTGCTCTTCCAGCACGAGGGCCGCGTGTTCCAGGTGCCGCTCGAGCAGTGGAAGCCCCTCTACGAGCAGTTTGCCGAGCAGTGCCGCGCCGAACACGACGAAGTGGTCTCGCTCGGCGGCCTGCACATCCTGGGCACCGAGCGGCACGAGGCTCGCCGCATTGATAACCAGCTCCGCGGCCGCGCCGGCCGCCAGGGCGACCCGGGCTCCTCGCGCTTTTTCCTCTCGCTCGAAGACGACCTGCTGCGCGTCTTCGGCGGCGAGCGCGTGAAGGCGCTGATGTACCGCTTGGGGATGACCGAGGGCGTGCCCATTGAATCGAAGCTGATCTCGCGCCGCATCGAGAACGCGCAGAAGGCCGTCGAGGCGCAGAACTTCGAGGCCCGCAAGCACCTGCTGGAATACGACGACGTGATGAACAAGCAGCGCGAGACGATCTATTCGATCCGGCGCTCGGCCCTCGAAGGCAAGGAACAGAAGGAATACCTCCTCGGCATCGCCGAAGACATCGCCATCGAGCTGGCCGGCACCTTCTGCCCGCGCGAGCAGCACCCCGGCCAGTGGAACACGAAGCAATTCACCGCCGAAGCGCTGAACCAGTTTGGCCTGGACCTGCGGGCGGCCGGCGTCAATCCCGCCGAGCAGAATCACGACGAGCTGGTGGACGCGCTCGCCGAAGCCGTCAAAAAGCGCTACGAGGAGAAGGAGAAACTCTTCGGCGCGGAGATGATGCGCTGGCTGGAGCGGCGCGTGATCCTCGACGTCGTGGACACGCAGTGGAAGGACCACCTGCTCACGCTCGACCACCTGAAGGAGGGCATCGGCCTGCGCGGCTACGGGCAGAAAGACCCGCTCGTGGAGTTCAAGAAGGAAGCGTTCACCCTGTTTGAAGACATGATGGCGCGCATTGATACGGAAACGGTGCGCTACCTCTTCCTGGTGCAGCCCGCGCGGCCGGAAGACGAGGCCCGCGAAATCGAACGGCGCCAGCGCCGCCAGCAGCAAGAGCTTCAGTACCAGACCGGCCCCGCCCAGGCCGAAGCGCCCAGGCCGGTTCGGGCCGGCGCCAAGATCGGCCGCAACGATCCTTGCCCCTGCGGCAGCGGCAAAAAGTACAAGAAATGCTGCGGCAAGGCCGCCTGAGAGGCTGCCGCGCGGCCTTTTTATTCCTGTTGACTTCTAGGCAACAAAGACTTTCTGACAGCAAAAAACACTTGCCATTGTTTTGCGTTTGTTGCTTACTACACAGGGGGAGTGTTGCACGTTCAATTTTTACACCTAAACTACTTTAGATACTGAGGAGGATTAAGCGCATGCGAAAGATTGTTTGGTTGTGTGGGGTGATTTTGCTTCTGTCTGTGCCGGCGATGGCGCAGGATCTGCCCAAGGCTGACGTTTTTGGCGGATATTCCTATGTCCACGCTAACTTCGGGACCCCGAGCAGTGGCGGCGGTGCCATCACCGGCAACCTGAACGGGGGAAGCGGTGCGGTGGCTTTCTACCCGAGCAAACACTTTGGGATCGTTGGCGACTTCGGCGGCTACAAACTCGGAACCTTGAAACAAGGAAGCACGAGCGTCAGCGTCTCCGGCAGTGTCATCACGTACCTCTTTGGGCCCCGAATCCGCTTCGGCGGCGAAAAAGCAACTCCCTTCGCTCAAGTCCTGTTTGGAGGAGCTCACATAGGGAATGTAACAAGCACCGACCCCACGGTTTGTGACGGGGCCGCGTCTTGCACAGTCTTCGCGTCGGCGAACGCGTTTGCCATGACATTGGGGGGTGGAGTCGACATCAAAGTGTCTCATCATCTCGCCGTCCGCGGCCAGGGTGAGTACTTGATGACCCGATTCAGTGGTGAGGGCTCGTCCGGGACCACCAATACGCAGAACAACGCGCGTATCTCGGTGGGGATCGTCATCCACTAAGACAAAAACCGCTTGCATCTCGATCAGGAAGCGGGCCGGCCTCCAAGAGGGCCGGCCCGTTCTATTTCCAGCCCGCGGCAAGAAACCACTTGCCAATCTCCCCAGAGTAGTGCTTACTATGGCGCGGGTTGCTCGTTCCTAGCGGTTATCCGACGAATCTAAAGCCGAGGAGGGCTCAGCGGATGCGGAGATTTGTCTGGCTGTGCGCGGTGGTTCTGGTTCTGGCGCTCCCAGCGATGGCCCAGGACCATCCGCGATTCGAAGCTATGGGGGGATGGTCCTACCTGCACGTGAACCCCGGCCAGGGAGCGAAAAGCTTCAACGCATGGGGTGGCTGGATTGGCGATGCCGCGTTCAATGCGAACAAGTGGTTCGGTGTGGCCGCCGACATCAGCGGGCACTACACAACCGTGGAAGGCGAGTCGGTGCGCGCTCATAACTTCTTGTTCGGACCGCGATTCACCAACCGGGACAACGAACACTTTCAACCGTTCGCGCATTTCCTGTTTGGCGTGACGCACATCAGCACCAGTGATTCGGGTTCGGACTCTGCGTTTGCGTTTGCGGCCGGCGGAGGCGTGGACGTCAAGATAGCTGATCGCATCGCCCTCCGGTTGGTTCAGGCGGAGTACCTGCAGACGCGCTTTGCAAGCGCGAAGCAGCACAACGCGCGAATCTCTGTGGGGATCGTGTTCCATTTCGGTGGTAAGTAGTCTCCCGTAACCTTCACACCTTCCGGGCCGGCCTGCTCTGGGCCGGCCCTTTTTTCTTTTCCGCCCACTCGCACGCCCGGTAAACCGGGACGAGGTGTTGCCTCTGGCGAAACACGCGCGCCTTTGGCGTGGACAGGACCCCTTGCGTCCGCTATCAAAGAAGAAGGCAAGTGGGATCTTGGGAACCGAGGAGGGTCATCCAATGCGTCGCTTCTTAGCCGTGTGCATCCTCACGCTCTCCTGCGCCACATTTGCGCTCGCGCAGGGGAACTCGCTGACCGCCGCGGCGAACGGCCCCGCCAGCAGCTCTCCGGCGGCTCCCGCCCGCATGGCGTCCGAGAACTTCAACTGGCAAGTGGCCATTTCCTACCAGTACTTCCGCGCAAGCGCGGGGGGAACCACGGTCAACCTGCACGGCTTCAATACGTCGTTCACTCGTTTTGCCACGGATTGGATCGGGATCGAGGGCGACGTCGCTGCGGGTTTTGGCGATGCTCCGGACGGCTCGCGCGTGAAGCTGCTTTTCTATGGCGCCGGCCCGCGCATTGCTTACCGGCGCGCAGAGAAAATCGAGCCGTGGGGTCACGCCTTGTTTGGAGGCACACACCTGCTGCCGCAAACTCCGTTCGGGAGCACGAACGGGTTCGGCTACGTTGTTGGCGGCGGAGTGGACTACAAACTGACCCCCCGCGTGTCCTGGCGCGTGCAGGGCGACTTCGTCGGCACCCACTTCTTCAGCCAGTGGCAGAAGAACGGACAGTTCGTGACCGGGTTGGTCTTCAACTTCTAAACATGCCACTTTGAGCGGCTGTGATTTGGCTTCCCCCCGCGCTACGAGGGGATGACACGCCGCACCTCCGCGCGGAGAAGCGGGACGGCCCGCCTCCCGTTTGCCTGCATCCGCGAAGCAGGATTCCGAGCCGGGGAGCTTTCTATCCCTCCGCCGGAAACGGATACCCGCCCGCACCAAGAGTCCGAGTTCTAACTGCTTCTTCTTCATGGAGTCATACCGCCGTAAACAGCGGCAGTTCAGTTGCCTACGTTCCGTAGGCTGTTTCCTGCCGGGGTGCGTGTGAGTGCTTCGATCCGAAACTGTCGCGTGCAAGGCTGTGCGGGGGACGTCCCCTCTCCCCTGAGTTTGGAACTCCTCTGCCTGGACCACTACATCGAGCAGGCCTTTTCGCGCCTCCAGGACGCGCTGGAGCTTTGCCAGCAGTGCCGGGCGGTGGATGCCCACGCTCTGGACTGGCTCCTCGGCGATGCCGATTTCGCCGTGCAGGCGCTGGCGCAGGATGGCCGCTCGCACACCTCCGCCCAGCGCGACAAGCTCCTCGAACTGCTTCTGAACCTTTCGAACCTGCACGAGTACCTGCGACACCACTCGGTGACAGCAAGACTGGCCGACTGAACGCGGCGATGCCACACCAACCCTCTCTCCAGTTGTCCCTTTGCGCCCGGAACCATAGAATGGAACGGGACCCCGCGGGCGTCTGGCAGAGGCCGCAGGGTGGCCGGAGAAGCTGCACATGCCTGGACAACCCATGCCGCGGTGCGAATTCGAAAGCGACAAACTGATCGTGCGACTCCAAGTGACAATTCCGGCCGACGTGAAATCCATTTCGCCCGCCGTGGACGGCATCATGGACCTCGTGCGTCAAATGGGGTGTGCTGCGGGCAAAGAGTTCGCGGTGGAAACGGCGCTGCGCGAGGCCCTGGCCAACGCCATCGTGCACGGCTGCAAGAACGATCCGCGCAAGGAAGTGCAGTGCTGCGTGGCTTGTGATGAGTCGCGCGGGCTGCTGCTGATCGTGCGCGACCCCGGCGAGGGATTCGACCCTGCTTCCCTGCCCACTCCGACCTTGGGGCAAAACATATATGCCGAGCACGGCCGCGGAATTTTCCTGATCAACCAGTTGATGGACGAAGTGCGCTACGAGCGCGGCGGCACGGAAATCCACATGCGCAAGTCGTGAGCGCAATGCCCGATTCGCCCGAGAAACCCGATCCGTTCAAGCCGGCCATGCCGAGCATTCCGGGCGTGGGCGGTGAACCCGCTCCGCCGCCCGGACGCAACCTCTGGCCCACATTCGTGATTCTGGCGGGCCTGGCTCTTGCAGGAGTTGCCGGCTGGATGCTTCTGCGAAAGCCACAGACTCCCGCTGCTTCGCCTGAGCCCAGCGTTTCGGAGGCCACGGCGCCGGCGGCCTCGCCACCGGCGGCGCCAAGCTCAGGCAGTGCAAAAGAGAACCCGGATGGCTCGGTGGACGTGGCCTCCGTGGAAGACCTCGCAAAGCCCTGGTCCGCCCAAAAGTTTCACTTTCGCAACCGGCTTACTGGAGCAAGCCATCCCGCGATGGTTGTGCGCCTGCCGACGGGCGCGCCGGGCGACAGCGCTTCCTACTGGGCATTTTCCCTGCAGGCCCCGTTCGGCCGGTGCGAGCTGGACTACGCAACCGACCTCGCGAAGTTGTCGAGCGAATACGGCTATCCCGCGCGCCATCCGATGGTCGTGGACGCGTGCAACGGCACCGTCTACGATCCGCTGACGCTCGGCAACGTGGGCGAAGCCTGGGTGCGCGGAGAGATCGTGCAGGGCTCGGGAATCCGGCCGCCGCTCTCGATTGAAGTGCGCGTGGAACGTGGCCGCGTGATCGCCACGCGCATGGAGTGATCGGGCTCTAGAGCGCCGCGCGCTCCGCACAACGGCGCACTTCGTCGCCCATCTTCCCCGCCAGCATCAGCGCCACCATCTTCTGATCCGCCAGCCACGACCACAGCGGGTGGCCGAACGTCGCCGGCCGGTTGTGCTCGACGAAGAAGTGCGAAAACCAGGCCAGCGCATAAGGCGCCGCGAGCGCTGCCAGGAGCAGCCACGCGTTGCGGAAGAGAATTGCGCCGAGGAGCAGCAGCCAGCCGAACAGTGTGCCCGTCAAATGGATGGCGCGGGTTGCGGGATGCCGGTGCGCCAGCACGTACACCGGCCAGAATTCGCGGAAGGTCCCGAGCGCCATCCACCACCTCAGGCCGGTGATTCTACGCGACCCGCGGCGCGGCGCACAGCCTCTTCCACGCCACTGAAAGGCGCGGGCCCGCAGCGTTCCCCAAGGACGAGTCGCCGCCTGCCTTAGGAACCGGCCCCAGCGTCACTCCGCCCCATAGGGTGCGGAAACAGGGTTGTTCGCCCGTTTGGAGAAGAGTTCCGGACTCATCCTGAACTTCATATCCGAATTCCCATAAATAGAAGGCTTGCCTGAACGTGAGGCGCTTTTAATCTATTCAAATTATTGAAAATAAACAAGTTAATCTTTCTTTGCCTTTGGTAGGACAATTGCGAATTCCTTGGGCTATCAGGGGCATGGGGGGACTCCAACTCAGGCCAGTGGTTCTGAGCCCCAGTCCCGAAAGAAATTCGAAGGTAGATCACAAAAGGAGCACGTAAGGACAATGCGAAAACTGATGACAGTTCTGCTCGCTGCCTTATTCGTGGTGTCCGTAAGCTCTGTGGCTTTGGCCCAGGGGTTTGACGGCACTCTCCGGGGCGACGTCAAAGACCCGAAAGGCTTGGCCATTGACGGCGCCAAGATCACCATCAAAAACGAAGGGACGGGTCAGGAACGCCACACGACGACTTCCTCGGGCGGGTTCAATGCTCCCAACCTGCTGGCCGGCATTTACACGGTCACGGTGGAGATTGAAGGCTTCAAGAAGTATGTCCGCAAAGGCGTCGAAGTGAGACAGAACCAGGTCACCGAAGTCGCCATCGCGCTGGAATTGGGCGCGGTCACGACCGTCGTGGAAGTCAACGCGTCGGGCGAGCTGGTGCAGACTACCACATCTGACCTGGCGAGCTCCTGGGACAACCGCGCGGTAACCGAGCTGGTCCTTCCGTCGGTCGGCATCAACCCCGACCCGCAGAACCTGGCCATCCTGTTGCCGGGCACGACCACGCAATCCGGCGGCGTTGCCGGTTATGGGGGGTCGATTGGTGGCAATCGTCCGCGGAACAACAACTTCGTGCTGGACGGCGTGGACAACAACAACATGGGCGTGACGGGTCCCAACCAGCCGGTCATTCCCGACGCCATCGGCGAACTCACCATCATCACCAACCAGTTCAGCGCCGAATACGGCCACTCGACCGCCGGCCAGTTCATCCAAACCACGAAATCCGGCACCAACAGCATCCACGGCAATGCCTTCTGGTATAACAACAACCGGGCCTACAACTCGGTCGATAACTTCACCAAAGGCGGCATCCTGAACGGCTCGCTTGACGGCAAGCCGCGCTTCGACCTGAACCGCCTCGGCGGTTCGGCCGGCGGCCCGATCATCAAGGACCATTGGTTCATCTTCGGCGCCTACCAGTACCTCACCTTGGGGGCCTCTTCACTTCCAGGCAGCGCGGTTTCCGTGCCGACCGCTGCCGGCATCACGGCGCTGCAGACGTTAGCCACGACGCCGGGCTCGGGCGTTTCCCCCCTGATGCTGGGTATCATCACCAGCCTCCTGCCGACAGCTCCCTCGCAGAACAGCACGGTGGCGGTCACCAACACGTCCACGGGGGCAACCACGCAGATCCCAGTCGGCATCATCTCTCCGGCGGCGCCGAACTTCCAGGTGGAGCACGACATCGCCATCAGCAGCGACGTGCAGACCAGCAAGCACCGCTTCAGCACGCGGGTCCTCTACGACCAGTTCCATGCTCCGCTCACCGGGGAAACCACGGTGCCGAGTTTTACCGGCTCTCAGTTTGCTCACTATCGCTCGGTCACCTTCTCCGACGTCTATGCCATCACGCCGCACGTGGTCAACGAATTCCGCGCCGGCTATCGGCGGCAGGTCAACGGATTCGCACCGCCGCCGCTAACGCCCCCGGGCCCTCTGGATGTGTTCCCCAACTTCCTTATCATCCCGCTGAACCTCAACATAGGGCCGTCGGGTGAAACCCCGCAGAGTGCCACCCTCGACACCTACCAGTGGACCGACAACCTGAGCATCTCCAAGGGGGCGCACACGCTGAAGATGGGTGTCCAGGTGATGCTGTGGATTGCGCCGACCGTCTTCCTGTCCCGCTCCCGGGCAGAGTACGACTATGTGTCGCTGGACTCGTTCGTCCACGACAGTTTTGGCGGCAGCATTCTGGGTCCCACCCTGGCGCTGCGCGGGATTGGCAGCGGCGCCTTCGCGGGCAATCAGAAGGGCTTCTACACGTTCTTCCAGGACGACTGGAAGGTCAGTTCGCGGCTGACGCTGAACCTAGGCCTCCGCTACGAGTACACCAACAACCCGCGCATACTCGCTGAGCAGGCGGCCAACTCCATCTCGAACCTGACCAACCCGACCCGGCCGGGGCTGCTGCCGCTGATCTTCGGCGTCCCGGGGACGGACACCAACAACTGGGGTCCGCGGATCGGCTTCGCCTATGACGTCTTCGGCGACCACAAGACCTCCATCCGCGGCGGCTTCGCGGTGGCCTACGACATCCTGTTCTCGAACCTGTACACCGCCGGCGCGGTGCCGCCACAACTCTCGTCGGAGTTGGGCATACCCGGTGCCTGCGCTTTCCCGGCCCCCTTCACGCCGAAGTACTGCCCGCTCCTGGCCAACGGGGCGCTCAGCGGGCCGTTCATCGCCAACGGCGGCCTGCCGCAATCAGCACCGGGCGGCGGAAGTCAAGCCTTAGACCAGGCCGACGCGCGGTCGCTCACCTCATCCATCATCCCCGACTCGGTGTCCCCGAAGTCACTCAGTTGGACGCTGGGCGTGCAGCATCAATTCGGGAAGGACTGGGCGGTGGAAACGCGCTACGTCGGGAACCGCGGGATCAGCCTGCTGACGCAGGTCCGGCTCAACTCCAGACCCATCCCCCCGACCAGCGGGTGCACGGGTTCTGCCTGCTTCTTGCCGACGTTCTTCACGAATGCGGCGGCGACGACCTACGCGGGTACGGCTACGGCGACGTCGCCCAACCTGAGTGCCTTTAACGCCTTCGGCGCTCAGCGGCTGTACCAGCCGGATGGCTTTACTGGCAACATGACAGACTTCACGTCTCAGGGGCAGTCCATCTACCACGGCGGGTCGGTGAACGTGACCCGCCGGATCTCGAGCCTGGGCCGCTGGGGCCACGGGGCCTTCCTGAACGCCAGCTACACCTACTCGAAGGAGATTGACAACGCCACGAACGACTTCTTCACCAGCAATATCAATCCGCGCCGCGCGCAGGACGGCTACAACTTGGCGGATGAGCGGGGCGTGGGCGCCATTGACCATACCCACAAGGTCGCTCTGGCCGTAATTTACGAATTGCCCTGGTACAACGGCTCGAGCGGATTCATGAAGGGGTTCACGAACGGGTGGCAGATTAGCGCTACGTTCATCGCGGAAACCGGCCAGCCGGTAACCTTGCTGAGCTTCACGGACTCGAACCACAACGGTGACGCCGCGGGGGACCGCGCCATCGTCAACCCGAACTTTACCGCGCCGAATACCGGCACGGATGTAAACGTTCTCTGCCGGAACGGCACGATCGCCGCGAGCGCATGCGCCGGCGGCACCGTGGACATAATCGGTTACGTGGCCAAGGACCCCACGGCCCAGTATGTCACGGCGCAACCGGGTGCCCTGGCCAACGTCGGCCGCGACACGGTGAGGATTCCGGGCATCAACAACTGGAACTTCGGCTTCCTGAAGAAGACCTACATCACCGAGTCCAAGTACCTGGAGTTCCGCGCCTCGTTTGTCAACGCTTTCAACCATGCACAACCGACGCTAGGGGGGGGCACGATCGAGGAGCTCAACGCCAATTCATCCTCTCCGGGCTCGCCCATTGTCCAGGTAACGGACCAGAGCAATCAGTTCTTGAACGCCCGTAACGTCCTCTCCACCGGCAACGGCAACTCACCTTTTCAGCGCGTGATCAGCTTCGGGCTGAGGGTGGTCTTCTAACCGAAGCCCATCAACAGAGAAGGGGGGCCGGAAACGGCCCCCCTTTTCTTTTTGGCTTCCATTCCCCCCGTGGTTCTCCCCAAGCAAACAGAACACACGCGGATACACCTTTTCGGCCTGTTGTCCGCATCGTAGTAAACTGGAGAAGTGCAAAGGGCGCAGCGCAACCTCGCCGCCAGCCCACGGCGATC
>JBGQHO010000004.1:0-85872 GCA_041497955.1 Terriglobia bacterium
AGGCTGCGCAACAGATTCGTTTCAAGCCGGCGCGCCGCGACGGCCAGCCGGTTGATTTTCCGGCCACGGTCCGCATTCTTTTTCAGATGGCCTATTGAGATGGGGAGGAATTATGCGAGTCACTAAGTCTGCGTTGCTCGGCTTCCTGCTGGCATTGGCTTCGACGCTGGCGGCGCAGAGCCAGCCGCCTGCTGCGCCCGCAGCGCCGGCTACGGCCGCCGCGCCCACGACCATGGAACAGGTCGTGGACCACATCATCAGCCGCGAACAGGCCCTGATCGGAATGATGAGCGTGTATCGACCGATGGCTGAAATCTACATTCAAAAGACCCGCCGTGACGGGGCTTCGCGCCTTGTCCCATCGGGAGACAAATACTTCTTGGGACGGGCCGACTTCAGCTCCGGAGCTGAGCTACACAAGTTTACAACTAAGACTGGCCGACTCCAGCGGACGTTCGATAGCTTGAGAACCGCCCTTTCTCTCTCTGCGCATTTCCTACCCGACGGCTTTGTTGATATGGTGACCCTCGACAATGCTAACTTCGACCGGGATCACTACCATTTCGAATACATAAAGCGCGAATTCCTCGGAGAGGTCCGATGCTTAGTTTTCGATGTGAGACCTACCGAAAAGAAGAGCGAAGGCCGATTCATCGGCCGAATCTGGGCCGAAGACCGAGATTATGCGATCGTGCGCCTTAACGGCGACTTTACGGGAAGCACAAGAAGCAAGTTCTATTTCCATTTCGACAGCTGGCGCACAAACGTTGGACCATCACTCTGGCTGCCTTCGACCGTGTATAGCGAGGAAACTGACTTCCACTACGGATTTAGGCGACGTCTCCGCTTTCGCGCTCAAGTGCGACTATGGGGTTACAAGGCGACACAGTCCAGCCAAGACCAAGAGCTGAGCACAATCTTCATCGAAGGGCCCTCCCCAGTCCGCGACCTCGCCGACTCCGGAAAGGACCCGTCACCCTACGAAGCCAAGCGCGCCTGGGAACAGCACGCGGCGGACAACGTGATCGAGCGGATGGAGCGCATGGGCCTGATTGCACCGTCAGGTGACGTTGATAAGGTCCTGCAGACGGTCGTGAACAACCTCGAAGTGACGAACAATCTCGACATTCAACCTGAAGTTCGTTGCCGCGTCCTGCTGACTTCAACGCTCGAGGCGTTCGCCATCGGGCACACAATCGTCCTGAGCCGCGGGTTGATTGATGTGCTGCCCGACGAAGCCACGCTCGCCACGCTGCTGGCGCACGAGCTTGCCCACATTGTGCTCGGTCATGGCATGGATACGCGGTTCGCGTTTAGCGACAGACTCCTATTCAAAGACGAAGAGACATTCCACCACTTTCTCTTCGGGCGGAAACCTGGAGAAGAGAACGAGGCGAACCAAAAAGCGCTGGAATTCGCCGGGAACTCGCCATACAAGGGAAAGTTGACAGCAGCGGCTTTATTCGCGGAGGAGCTCAGAACGCGGGCCGGTCAGATTCCGAATCTGATCAGCCCCCATATCGGGGACCGTCTTGCGCTGAGCCTGCCTGCTACAGGCTTTACAGAATCCGGAACTGCCCAAGACTCGAATCTGATAGCAGCACTCCCCCTCGGGTCCCGCATCAAAGTGGATCCTTGGACCAACCGAATTGAGATGCTGAAGAGTCAGCCAACTGGGCTCATTCCAAAGCGAGACAGGATCCCGTTTGAAGTCACTCCCGTTCTCCTCTATCTGCGCCGACAGGCAAGTACGGCAGGGCCCTCATCGGGGACGATCGCTTCGGACAGTCAACCAGGCCTCGCGCGTAAGCCGGAATGACTGCGCATCAGATGCTTTCACGTCTCCCGCTTGGGCGGAACGTTTGGAGTCTGTTCGAACCCTTCGAATGGCTTAACGGATCGGCGCCCATGAACAGGACACTCGAACTCCCAGTGGGCGTTGAGCACCTGCTCAAGAGTTTGGTCGGCGCTTTCCTTGCTGATCCACGTCTCATAGTCCCAATCGGGACAGATTAGACGTAGACGGAACAATCGAGACAATGGAACGCCTCACACCACAGCCACGTGGGGACACGCACTGGGGCCGAGGCTTTGTACACTACTCTATCGAAATTGGTGGCAGGCTGGCCACAGTAATTTTCTCTTGACAATGATAACTAGAGTGAGTATTAACGATGTGTCTCCCCGCCGCCTCCTCATCTCATGGCACCTTTTGCACTGTGTCCCCGTGTCGTTTGTGGGTTCGCATTCGATTATACCGAGGGCAGTCCGAACCCCGGAGTGCCTTCTCAGTTGCCGCCAAGGGCATGCCCTCGGTGTGAAACGCTTCTTCTTACGCACTGCCCGTTGTGTTTTGCTTCTATTGGGCGAATTCCCCGCCAGCAGGACCGGTCCTGTGCGCACTGCGGGAGAGATTTGCCTATCGAGATCCAAACGAGGGTGGCGGTTGCCACGTCGTCTGGCTGCGTTCGAAGCCAGAGCGACACGTAGGCAATGTAGTGCAAGACAGGGGGCCGAGCTTCGTTAGGGTACCGTTCGTCCAGTTCGATTCGTAACAAGAGCAGACGCAAAGCAGCGGATTCCCAAGCATGCGACAAGAGCAACCTATCCCCCAAGATCCTCCCAATCGCTGGCCAGGCTTTCGTGGGCTGATCGGCATCTCTCCCAAGATGCAGGCCGTCTACAAACTTGTCGAGAGGACCAGCGAACATGCGTGTACCGTATTGATCTTGGGCGAGAGCGGGACAGGAAAAGAGCTCGTCGCACGTTCGATCCATTTCTCAGGACCGCGCCGAGAGGGTCCCTTCGTGCCGGTCGATTGCTCCGCGCTGGTGCCTACTCTAGTCGAGTCCGAGCTCTTTGGCTTTGTCCCAGGGGCGTTCACCGGCGCAACGTACACCAAGCTGGGACTGATGGCGCTCGCAGACCAGGGGACTCTGTTCTTGGATGAAATAGGGGAGTTGCCCATCCATCTACAAAGCAAACTCCTCCGGGCTCTGCAGGAAAAGGAGATCAAGCCGGTCGGTTCCACCAGTCGGGTTCCGATCAATGTCCGCGTCATTGCGGCTACCAATCGTGATTTGCAGAGTGCACTTCGGAACGGCACTTTCCGCCAAGACCTTTACTTCCGACTCAACGTTGTGGAGATCAGGCTTCCACCGTTGCGTGAACGGAAAAGTGATATTCCGTTATTGGTGCACTATTTTTTGGAAAAGCTGCACAACCCTCACAATAATGTTCGTCCGCTGTCCGATGATGCGCTTCGTCAGCTTACGGTTTACGACTGGCCTGGGAATGTTCGGGAACTGGAAAACGCCATGGAGAGTGCTATGGCACTCTCTCCTGGGCCAGCACTGGAGCTGAACGACTTTCCTATAGGAGTACAGGAAGCATCACCCGAGTTGTCATTATTCCGCCAAGATCCCCTAGATCTCGAGGAAATGAAGTGCCAGGCAATCTTGCAGGCCCTGAATAGGACAGAAGGAGACAAGATTGCAGCCGCACGACTTCTTGGTGTGAGCAAGACGACCTTGTATCGCTGGCTCCAGCGCGAAGATGCTCAGCGGCCGGCATTCCCTTCCAGTGGGAAGAAGGCATAATTAAGGATAGCGCGTGAAAGCCGAGGATGTAGGCATTCCCTGCTCCCTAGAATGGTCAGCTCACCCTGCTCTACCTGACGCACTAGGTCCCCGCCGGTCCCCCCAAAAACAGAGACGGGACGCACCGAAGCACGTCCCGCCGGATCTCGATTTCCGAAAAGTTGAGATTACGGCGTGGCTGGGCTGACGAAAGCGCGCCAGACGCCGATGCCTGTGCCCGCGCCGATCAGAATGAACGCGATGACGAGGAATTTGTTCCGCCCCGTATGCCGCGGCTTGTTGCCGCGCGGGCCCTGGGGTTCCGGATCAAGAAGTACGCGGTAGGAAGTGGCTTCGGAAACCGTGTAAATTTCTTCGCCGATCGTCACTTCGAGCTCGCCGCGCTGGCTGGTGAGCAGGAGTTCCTGCGGGCTCACGAGCGTCACCTGGCAAAGCGAAGCATTGCCGTTCTTTGGCCGGATGCGCGCCTCGGAGGCCTGCAACTCGATGGCTTCCGGGCCGCTGGTCATGAGGACAATTGTGCCGCGCTCGAGCGCCGCGCTCGTCGCCTCCGGGGTGCGATGCAGCGCTGCGGCGCTATCGGCCAGCAAGAAGAGTTGCGCCGAACCCACGCGCATGCGCAGGTTCCCGCCGGTTTGTGTGGATAGGGTGTCGCCATCGAACAGCGTGGCGCCGTTTGAAGCCGGCGCGAGGCGCAGGCTTGCGCGGTCGGCCTGCATCACCACGCCCAGGGCTGCCGATGGCGCAGCCATGACGGGCGCCTCCACCAGGGAGACGCTCAAGGCCGCGACGAGACAACAACGCAACAGGTTCCGCACAGAAGCCTCCGAGAGGGCTGACCCTGATTAGGCTAAGGGAGAGCCCGGCCACTTGCCATTGGAAATGTCAAGTGCGTGTTCAAAAAGACAGGTAGCCCGGCCCGCGGAATGGGCACCAGGGGAGGCGTCTAATGATTGGCCGGGCCCGCCTGGCGCAGCGAGGCTTCCCGCTTGGCCTTGAACTCGGTCCCGGGCTTCCATTCGGGCAGGTGCGGGTCGTTGGCCACGCGGTAGCCCACCTGCAGGAAGAGTTGGCAGTCCGCAACCAGGCCGGAGAGGTCCCAGTAGTCCTTAATCTTGTCGGAAGGCTTGTGGTAGTCCTCGAGCGTGTACCGCCGCCGCATCTCGAGCCCCCAGCCTTCCGGCTTCCCGATGTACTCGATGCCGGGGTTCGCATCGAGCGCCGGCACGCCCTGCTTGGCGAAGCTGAAGTGGTCGGAGCGGTAGAAGAAGCCCTTCTCCGACTCGGGATCGCCCTTGACGGTGCGGCCCTGCTCGCCCGCCACCTGCTCCGCGATCTCATCGAGCGTGGAATTGCCCTTGCCGATGATGACGATGTCTTTCGTCCGGCCCAGTACGTTCAGCGCATCCATATTCACCACCGCAGCGGTGCGCGCCAGCGGGTAGAGCGGGTTCTCCGCGTAGTAGCGCGAGCCGAGCAGGCCCTGCTCCTCCCCGGTGACGGAGAGGAAGAGCAGCGTGCGGCTGGGCGGCACGCGAAGCTGCTTGAACGCGCGCGCGATCTCCAGCAGCGCCGCGGTCCCCGAGGCGTTGTCCTTCGCGCCATGATAGATTTTGTCGCCGTTCACTTCCGGACCGATGCCGAAGTGGTCCCAGTGCGCGGAGTAGAGCACGTACTCGTTCTTCAGTTTCGCGTCGCTGCCCGGGAGCCTGGCGATGACGTTGTGCGATTCCACCTGGCGCAGCGTGTTCTTGATTTCGAGCTTCGCGCGCACGCCGAGCGGCACCGGGCGGAAGTCGCGGCTCACGGCAGCCTTCTTCAACGCCGCCAGATCCTTCCCGGCCAGCTTGAAGAGCGCTTCGGCTTCTTCGCCGGTCATCCAGCCTTCGATGGCCGCGCGGCCCATGTTCCTGTCGGGATTGGCCAGGTCGAACTGCTCGCCGCCCCAACTGTTGCGCACCACTTCCCAGGGATAGCCGGCGCGCTCGGTCTCGTGAATGATGAAGCAGGCCGCCGCGCCCAGCTCCGCTGCCTTTTCGTACTTGTACGTCCAGCGGCCGTAGTAGGTCATGGCTTTGCCGCCGAACGTGCTCGGGTCCAGCTCCGCGGGATTTTTCGGGTCGGGCACGGGCGGATCGTTCACCAGCACCACGATCACTTTGCCCTTCACGTCCACACCCTTGAAATCATCCCACTGAAATTCCGGCGCCTGGACGCCGTAGCCCACGAAAATCATTTCGGCGTCAATCGCCGAGGACTCCACCACGCGCTTCGTCCACGCCACAAAATCCTTCTGGAACTCCGACGTGACGCTGCGGCCGCGCCCAGTGAACACGAGCTTCATGCCCGCGTCCGGCCGGATGCCTACGAGCGGCACTTTTTCGAGAAACGTGCCGTCGGGATTGCCCGGCTCGAGCCCCATGCCGCGGAACTTGTCTTCGAGGTAGCGCACCGTGAGCTGTTCGCCCTTCGAGCCCGGCCCGCGGCCTTCGAATTCATCGGAAGAAAGCGTGCGGATGTCCGTCAGTAGCGCATCGGCCGAAAACGAGCGCAGAGCGGCGTCGGGCGGGCTCGGCGCGCGCGAGCACCCGGCGAGCACAACGAAGAAAAGCGAAAGCAAGAAGACGAAAGATTGGCGCTTCCACGGGACACGAGAAACCATCATGGCCTCCAAGTAGGACGTTGCCAGCGAACGCGGGAATCATATAGCGCCGCGCGCGTTTGTGCCACCCTCGCGCGCTGTGCGTGGTGGCTCACGCCCGGCCGCGTGTCTGAGCGGCAATGTCCGCTTTCCGGGAAGCCGACTTTACGTCCGTTGGCACTCGGATCCGGCTTCACAAGCCGCGGGCGCGATCCCAGTCGCTTGTGTGAAGCGCTGTTATCAACAATGATGGAAACTCCGCCCCACTTCGGCGTAAAGTGCTGACTCTAACGATGACTGGAGTGCGAGTCTGTTTCGTCCCATCCGATCCGGTTAGGACTGCAGATGCGAACGCTAAGCGTTACAAGACCATTGATTGTAGTTTTGGCGTCTCTTCTCGTTCCAACGGCTTTCGCCCAAGCGACTGAATCAGGGCCGCGTCCGGTAGGAGCTGGGGCATTCCCAGTGTCTTTTACGCACACATCCGCGTGGTTTGTACATCGAGCGGACGCCAACCAGAAATTCGTTACGATGCTGGTCTACTTTGAAGGGAGTGCCGGATGGCACAACCAGCGCACAAATTTCAAATGGGAAGTGAATCAAAGCCCTGCCAGAATCGAAATGTCGGTGGGCAAGATAGAAATCCGCGTAAAGTACTGGCCGGATACCGCTGACGTGGAGCTTCAGGGAACGAAGTACAAGTTGTCGAGTAGCAATGTGTTCGTCGTTGAAGGGATAGACAGCCCGAAACCATTGGTAAGGCCGTTGGGCATTCACGACCTGTCGTTTGGAGCGGAGGAAATCCCAGCGGTCGCCCTGTTGAGACGGAACCCGGATGTCTGGGCCGCACTAACCGGGAAATCGCCCGGAGGGCACTCCAAGAGCCGCAGCCCAAATGCGGACAAAGAAGTCGTGGCTTTAGACACCGAGGGGCTTCGCCTTCTGCTGACTGAGAACCCAGACGCCGAACGGAAGGCGTGCGAACTATTCCGGCGAGCTGCGCTGAAAGGCTATGTAGCTTCGCAGTACCGCTTGGGCTACTGCTACGAGACCGGACGTGGCGTAGACCAGAGCTTCTCAACTGCCAACGAGTGGTACGAAAAGGCAGCCAATCAGGGTCACGTTGATGCCCAATACAAATTGGGCCATAGCTATCGAGTCGGTCGGGGCGTGCCGATTGACTTAGCTGCGGCACTCCAGTGGTACAAGAAAGCAGCGGAGAACGGCGACCGCGAAGCTTTGCACAACGTCGGGTGGATGTACGCAACGGGGCAGGGTGTGAAGGCTAGTGCTGAGGAGGCTTATCGTTGGTTTTTGGAGGCAGCAAAACGCGGCGAAACGAGCGCGCAGTTTGAAATCGCTCGTCGGCTGAGAGACGGGGATGGCGTTGCAAAAGACCTCACTGGTTCATATGGCTGGCTTCTCGTTCTGCTGGCACAACAGAATACCTTTGCGCCTGACCAATGGGAGCAGGTGAGAGTAACAATCAAATCGGTCGAGAGCCAGCTTGATAAAGCAGCGACCGTAAAAGCAGAGGAACAGGCACGCGATTGGCTTACGACGATTGCGAAGCACGACATGGAGAGTTTTGCCCGGCAGTAGGGCCGACTTTTGCAGTTTCGCCGCAATTGCGCGTCACGTTATCCCGCATAGCTGCTGATAAATCCCCATCTCGCCAGTGAGTCTCAATGGCCGTATAACGCGCTTTCCGGAAAGTGACATGGGCGCTGGACAGCGCACGAGTCACGCGGGACAATGAGGCCATGTTCCAGCCCGGCCAGCTCGTACGCGTCAACCTCGCCGGCATCCAGGTGCAGGGCGTGCTGTTCCACGCTGCGGTCACCGACGCCGTCGGCAACATCATGAAGCAAACCTCCGAAGACCCGCCGAAGTATCTGGTGCGTCTGCTCTTCTCGTTCAAGGGCGTGAACCAGGTCGAAGTCCCCGCCGACCGCATCCGCGCATCCTGAGTTCTGTTCCTGCCTCTCTGCCTCCTCTACCTCCTCTACTTCCTCTTCCTCCTTTGCTTCCTTTCCCTCCTTTGCTTCCTCTGCCTCTCTGCCTGCGTTAGAATGCGGCTGCCCAATTTGCCGCGTCCGCTGCGGGTGACCGGATGATCCACCGCTACGTCTTTCACAACGACCGCATCGTAGACATCGCGCAGGTGCGTCTCTCGCCGGGCCAGGCGGGTCTGCTGAGCGGCTGGGGATTGTTCACCACGCTGCGCATCGCGCAGGGAGAGCCCTTCGCCTTCGAGCGCCACTGGCGGCGCCTGGAAAAAGACGCCGCGCGCACGCGCGTGCCCTTCCCCTTCGACGCGGCGCGCGTGCGCGAGCACCTGCGCGAATTGCTGCGCGCCAATGAGGTGGGCGAAGGCACCGCGCGCGTCTACGTTGTGTACAACAAGGTCAGCTTCTGGCAGAGCGACGAGACTTTCCCGCAGGTGGACCTGCTGCTCTACACCGCCGGGCTGCCGGGCTACCGCGAGCCGGCGCGCCTGGGCCTGCGCGAGCACGGGCGCCACGCCGCGTCGCCGCTCGCGGGCGTCAAGGTCACGTCGTGGCTGAACAACGTCTGGAACCTCTACGAAGCGCAGCAGGGCGGCTGGGATGAAGCGGTGCTGCTGAACGAGCGCGGCGAGGTTGCCGAATGCACCGCCGCCAATATTTTCTGCGCGCGCGGCGGAAAGGTGTTCACGCCGCCGCTCAGCTCCGGGTGTCTCGAGGGCGTCACGCGCGGCGTCCTGCTGGAAATCGGGCCGGCGGCCGGGGTGCCGTTTGTGGAGCAAGCGCTGCGTCCCGAGGATTTGTTCGCCGCCGACGAGGTTTTCATCTCCTCGACGAACCGCAGCCTGCTCGGCGTCGGCGAAATCAGCGGCCACACGATCGGCGCGCGCGCGGGCGTCGCGGCGCCCGGGCCTCTCACACAGAAGCTCGAGAAGCTTTTCGCGGCCCACATCGCGGAGTATGTCGCGCGCGCCGCGAAAGCGGCCGCCGGCGCGCCGGTCAAGTCTTGAGCGCGCAGCTCCGGGATTCTTTCGGCCGCGGGCCGCGAAGCGAATCCAAGCTCCAAGGAGGAGCACTCGAATGAAGAACCGTCATATCGCCCTCGCAGGGCTTTGCCTCATCGCGCTGGCGGCGGCCGGCGTCGCGCGCGCGGCCGACGAGCCGGCGAAGGTCGCCGGGAAATGGGCGGTCTCCATGGAAGGAGGTCCGCGAACGGTCTTTCAAACGCTCACCCTCGAGCAGGACGGCGCCAAGATCAAGGGCACACTCCAAGGCCCGCGCGGCACCCTCCCCTTTGAGGGCAGCGTCAAAGGCAAAGCAATCCACTTCAATATCAAGCGCGGCTTCCCCGACCAGGACCAGACCATCGAGTACAGCGGAACCGTAAACGGCGACACGATGAAAGGCTTCCTAAGAGCGGGCGGGCAGACGCGCAACTGGACCGCCCGGCGGCTGAAAGAACTGGAGCCTTCCTCCCCTCCGAAAAATTAGCGGCCTCTCGCAAACAAGTTTGCGCGCGGGATTCTTCGGCCATTTGAAACCGGCGCGCGCGCCCGCGCATCTCACCGTTGAGCGCGAGGCGTGCGGTGATGGCCCAGGCCCACCCGGAGCGCACCGAGGAAGCCTGCTCTGCGGAGCGGAGCCATCGGATCTATCCTGAAGAGGAGAATCGGAATGAAAAGAATTGCGATCATTTTCGCCGGGCTTTGCGTCTTTGCGCTGGCGGTCAGCATGGTGGCGCGCGCGGACGATGCCAAGGTCGCCGGCACGTGGGAAGTGTCCAGTCAGGGCCGTCAGGGCCCGGTCACGCAGACGCTGACCGTCGAGCAGGACGGCGGCAAGATTAAGGGCACGATCAAGGGGCAGCGGGGCGAGGCGCCGTTTGAAGGCACGGTGAAGGGCAATGCGATCAGCTTCACCGTCAAGCGCCAGACGCCCAACGGCGAGTTCGTCCAGGAGTACACCGGCACCGTGGACGGCGATGCGATCAAGGGCACCGTGAAAATGGGTGAGAATTCGCGCGACTGGAGTGCCAAGCGCCAGAAGTAGCCTCGCATCCGGCTTCGTTCGTAGTTCCCAAGACAAAAGGGCGCGACCCCTGAAACACGGCCGCGCCCTTGCTTTTCGCGCAGACGCCGCTTCCACACAAATTTCCGTAGTGGGGCAGTTTCCGTGAATCCGACTAATCAGGAGTTGGCCAACCACTGCGAGGGCCGATTACTGCGGGAAGCGGATTTATCAACACTTATGGATGTTGAGCCCTCCGCTAGGGAAGCTCGTTACTTCGGTTCCGTAAGCACGTTCCGCCACGGCTTAGCCAGAATAGTGGCACAGGACAGCCGCCATGTCGTCGTGTTGTTCGCGCCCGCGCGCAAAACTTTCCACCGCCGAAAAGATTCTGCCCAGCATCTCCGTCGGCGATGCAGAACGCTCAGCCCTGCAGAGATCCTGCAGCCGCTCGATTCCGAACGGTTCCCCATCGCCGTCGAACGCGTCCGTCAAGCCATCCGTGCAAAACAACATAGAGTCACCCGGATTCAAATGGACTGTCACCGTTTCGTAACTCGTTTCCGCAAACAATCCCGGCGGAATTCCTGAGAGGCCCAGTAAACAGCAGCCAGCGGCCGAAAGGTGAAATGGCCCGGGCATGCCGGCGCTGGCGATTCGCAACCGGTGGCTGCGCGGGTCGAAGACTGCATACTGGGTTGTTACGTACCGCCCGGGAAATCTGCGGGTCATCAGTCGCCGGTTCAAAGTCGTGAGAACATCGCTCGGTGACGTGCCCGTCTTATGTACGCCACGCAGTGTTCCTACCGCCAGGCCGGCATACAAGGCCGCCGGCAGCCCCTTGCCCGAAACGTCCCCCAGGTAGAGACCAATGGTGTTGTCCATTAGCTCGAAATAATCCAAGAAATCGCCGCCCACCGCTGCAACCGGCCGGAATTCGTGAGAGATTGTCACCGTCCCGACACGTAGCGGCTGTGCCGGCAGCATCAGGCTCTGAATCGCTCGAGCTTCTTCGAGTTCGGCTTCTCTCAGTTCCTCGAAGGCATGCAGTTCCAACACCGGCGCAGTCGTATTCATTCGCTTGTCCGAAAGGAGAACTTTATGCCGGGAAGGGGGATGCTGCGGCTAAGTACAATTTAACATAGCGGCCGCAGGTCAAAGCGAAAAAAGGCACCGTTGTTCCCTAATGCAAATCCTTGCGCGTTATACCTGCGGGAGAGTCTAAGCGGAGGCCGTCCCGGGACCCCAGATAAGTGTCGAGAACAGAATTTCCGACCAGCTAATGGACCCAATGCCTCATAAACGCGCTATTCGGAAACTGACCGACTACCCCAATCCCGCCAGGCTGGCCGCGGCGTGATAAGATTCCGTTCACCTGCGGTTTGTCTATGGCGGAAACAAAAGCAACTCCCACGGTTGCTCTCGAAATCATCTCGCCCGACGGGAGCCGGCGCCTGGTGCGCGTGGAGGAATCGCCGTTTCTGATCGGCCGCGGCGGCGAGATCGGCAACCATCTCCAGCTCCCCGACCGCCGCATCTCGCGCCAGTGCGCCGCGCTGGTGTACGACGGCCGCGACTTCTGCGTGGAAGACCGCGGGCAGCGCCGCGGCGTGTTCGTGAACGGCGAGAAGGTGGCCGCGCGCACGCTGTGCGAGGGCGACATCATCAGTTTCGGCCTTGAGGACTCTTTCGAGCTGATCTTCCACGCGACGGAGACGTCCGAATCGCTCCCCCAACTTCTCTCCCGCATGGAGCACCTGAGCACGGTGGAATCGGGTGCGGGCGGGCTGCGCAAGCTGAGCCTGCTGCTCGAGGCCACGGCGCTGCTGCATTCGCAGCTCCCGCTCGATGCCGTGCTGGGCACGATGGTGGACCACGCCGCAGCGCTCATCGATGCCGACCGCGGCATCCTCTTGATGCCCAACGCCCCCGGCGGGCTGACGGCGCGGCTGGCACGCCAGCGCGGCGGGCGCAGCCTGCGCGCCGAAAACCTCGAACCCTCGCAGACGGCGATCCGCTCGGCGCTCGAGCAGAAGCGCGGCGTCATCACCGAAGACGTGGCCCAGGCCGACCAGGACCTCCGCGCCGCGCAGAGCATCATCGCGCAGCGGCTCCGCGCCGTCGTCGTCATCCCGCTCTACGCGCGCTCGCAGGCGTCCGCGCCCGATGTCACGCTGTCGCCCGTGCTGGGCGAGCTGCTCGGCGTGCTGTATCTCGATAGCCGCCGCCCCGCCGCCTTCTCCAGCCTCGAGCGGCAGATCCTCGACGCGCTGGCCGTCGAGTGCGCCAGCGTGCTCGACAACGCGCGCCTGGTGGAACGCGAGCGCGAGCGCGAGCGGCTTCAGCAGCAACTCGGCATCGCGCGCGAAATCCAGCAGGCTCTGCTGCCGCGCGAATTCCGCCATTGGTCGCACCTGCAAGTCACCGGTTTGAACCAGCCCTGCTTGACGGTGGGAGGCGACTACTTTGACGTCCTGGAGCTGAGCCCGGACCGCATCGCGTTTTTGATCGCCGACGTTTCCGGCAAAGGCCTGGGCGCGGCACTGCTCGCCACGATGCTGCAGGGCGCGATTTCCGGCATGAGCATCGGCCAGGACCCGGCGGCCTTGTTCGCCCACGTCAACCGCTTCCTCTGCGAGCACTCACGGCTCGAACGCTATGCGACCGCGTTCTTCGGCATCCTGGATTCTACGGGCCGGCTGGAATTCATCAACGCGGGCCATCCGTCGCCGCTGCTCGTGCGCCATGCGCGCGCCGAGACGCCGTTCCTTGCCGGATCCTTCCCCGTGGGGCTCATGCCGGAGGCCGAATTCGAAACGCAGACCTTCCAGCTCCAGGCCGGCGACACACTCGTGCTCTTCAGCGACGGCGTTACCGAGGCCGTGGACCCCGAGGAAAAGGAATTCGGGACCGCGCGGCTCCGCGAAGCCGTTTCCGGCTGCGCCGGGAAGCCCATCGAAGAGGTGCAGTCGTGCATCCTGGCCGCAGTCGGCGACTTCACGCGCGGCGCGCGCCAGGCCGACGACCTGACGCTGCTGCTGGTCCGCTACCGGGGCGCAACGCAGGCCGCGCAAGCCTCCGCCGCGAGCGATTAAGCCGCCCGCTGCTTCGACCGCCCCAAGCCTTGCAGGTCTTGGCCGCGCGCCCTACTGCTCAACGATCACCTTCGGACCGAGCGACGGGCACCACTTCAAGGATTGACGATAGTTCCCGGATCCAACGTTCCGCCTCCGGCCGTCACAGTGTACTTGTATACATGAGGTTTTTCTTTGGCATTCCCTTTGGCCGGTCCAGATTGATTCTTGCCCTTTTTGAAATGGTCGTCGTTGAACGGAGAATCCGTCTCGAAGATTACTTCGAAGTTCGGATCTCCCTCACACTCCCACACGACCTCGTCTTTGCGGCTCTTGGACACCTCTACGGGGTCCAGATCCACTTTCGGCGGATTTCCCGGCGTGATGTTGACCACAACAGATCTATAGGCCTGTTTTGCTGCAGGTTCTGGCATGGTTCCTCCTCGATGCAAAATTATTTGGCCCGGAGTAATTCCTGAAAACGCATGTTCGAATGCAAATGATCAAAGTTTGGCGTGTCGCGGATCGTTGTCGGCGAATAGCCCGCGGCCACTGCTTTCTCCAACCAATCCAGCGCGCGCTCGGTCTCTCCAAACTGGTTATTCACTAGCGCCGCCTTGAAGCGCATCTCGGGACCAGCTGGGGCGAGCTGAAGCCCTTCCTGGAGGTATTGGAGTGCCTGTTTCTTCTCGCCCAACATTGCGTGGCAGAAGCCCAAAACGCCGAGCGCAGTGGTATCCTTTGGATTCACTTGGAGTGTTTCCTTGGCCAGCGAAATCGCCTGACGGTAAGCCCAAGCCGCTTGGGGGCGCCTCCCCGGTGCCCAATAGTAGCCCTCGGCCAGATTCCACCACAGCATGTAGTCGCCTTTGTTGAGATTTACTGCCGGTTCGTAGGCGCGTATCGCCTTTTCGTACTGCCGCTGGTAGAAGTAGACGTTGCCCAGATTGGTATAAGCGGTGTCTGTGGGGTAGATCGCAATTGAGTGCTCAAACGCCGCGATTGCCTCGCCATAGCGGCCCTGGCCCAGGTACGCAGCCCCCAGATTGTAATAGCCTCGAATGCTGTCGGGTGCTAAGGTCACGACTTTGCTGAACAGCTCCGCTGCCTCCGCGTAGCGCGCCTGCTGGTAATAGAATGTTCCCAGCCAGTTATAACTGGCCCAATACTGCCGTCGCAGTTCGATAGCCCGCCGATAGGTGCGCTCGGCCTCAGCCGGCTTGCCCATGCGCTGGAAGGCAAAGGCCAGGCCGCGGTAAGCGTCGTCGCTGGTGGGTTCACTGTCCAGTGCGCGGTCGAATTCGCTGGCTGCTTGCTCATAATGCCCTGTTCCATTGCTGACCGTACCCATGCAGATATGGGCCGCAGCCAGTCTGCTGTCCAAACTGAGGGCTCGTTGGCAGGCCTGCCGGGTCTGTTCCACCCATCGGCTGTCCTTGCTCCCCTCGTATTTCTTCCAAAAGGCCTCTCCGAGGCCGGCGCTCGCCAGGCCGTACTGGGGGTCCAGGGCCAGGGCTTGCTGGAAGGCACGGATCGCGTTGTCCACATTTTCGGGCTTGTCGTAGTTCTCGAGATAGCCGATGCCCTGCACGTACGTCTCGTAGGCGCGCGCCACCTGCGTGCCGTGCGCTGCCAGCGCCCGGCGTTCCCGGGGCGCCAGCTCGAGCGCCAGCATCTCCACAACGCCTTCGGCCACGCGGTCCTGCAGCGCGAACGGGTCGGAGGCATCCGCGGTGATCGTTCCCGCGCGCACCTGGCGCAGCGACGCCGTATCCACCAACGCGTAGTTCACGCGCGCCATTGCGCCCGAGCGATCCAGGCTCGCTTCGAGCACCAGACTGGCGCCAAGTACTTTCCGCGCTTCCTCGGCGCTGGAGATACGCGGTCGCGCGTCGCGTGGGCGCATTACCTGCAACTGATGCGTCGCGGTGAGCTGCGTCAGCTTCGCCGTCAGCGTCTCCGTCATGCCGTCGCAGAACGCTTGGTTCTCTTGGCTCGCGTTCACCGGACGGAATGGCAGCACAACCAGGCTCTTCGGCCCCGCGAATGTGGGCCGGCCAAACCACGGCAGCCGGTGGCGCACTTGCGGGATCAGGCCAAGGCCCGCCACCGCCAGAATCGCGACGGCGGCAATTGCCCACCCGCGCCTCAGCCACGCGACGCCTGGCTTCGCTTGTGGCAGGGGCAGGACAGCGGCGTGCGGCGCGCCCGACTGCATCGCGCGTTCGGCGGCGCGTAGGTCCACGAGCAGGTCCGCGGACGTGGCATAGCGCTCGGCGGGATTCTTCGCCAGCATCTTCGCCACGATGCGCTCGAGCTCGCCCGGCACTTTTGGGTTCGCCTTGGAAAGGGGCGGCGGCGTTTCGTGCAGGATGCGGCCCGTGGTGGCCACGAAATTCTCACCGTGGAACGGGTGGCGCCCGCTGAGCGCCTCGTAGAAAACCACGCCCAGCGAAAAAATGTCGGCCCGCGGGTCGGGCTCCTTTTCGAGCAGCGTTTCCGGAGCCATGTACGCGGGCGTGCCGCTGAACGAGCCGCTCGTGCTCGTCAGGCTCAGGAGCGTCTCGACGTCTTCGGCGCGCGGCAGTTGCTTGGCCACGCCGAAGTCCAGGATCTTCACCTGGCCGTCCGCGGCCAGCATGATGTTTTCCGGCTTGATGTCGCGGTGGACGATGCCGCGCTGGTGCGCCGCCACGAGCGCCGAAACGCACTGCGCGGCGATGCCGAAAAAGTCCGCGATGCTCAGCGGCTGCGCCAATCGCTGCCGCAGCGTGACGCCCTCGACGTACTCCATCACCACGAACATCTCGCCGTTGGCCTCGAGCACGTCGTACACGCCGGCGATGTGCGGGTTGCTCAGCCCCGAGGCGAACTGCGCCTCGCGCAGAAACCGTTTGCGGAAACTTTCGTCGGTGCGCAGGCGCGGGGCCATGCGCTTCAGCGCCACCGGCCGCTTCAGCGCCGTGTCGTCGGCGCGGTAGACTTCGCCCATCCCGCCGGCGCCCAGCCGCGCGCGAATCGCAAAGCGGCCGACCGTCTGGCCGGTCAGGTCGGCGGCATCAGACGGCCCGGCGGCGTTTTGGGCTGGTGCTGGCATGTTGGCTTCGGTCTCCGCCGCGGCTCGGGTCGGGAGCCTGCGGTGCCTATCTCATGCGGGTCAGTACGAGAGCGGTAAGAGCAGCCTCCCGGCTGCCCCGGACGTTGCGCCATGTTACTCCTGCCGCAAGGTCGGGGGCAATGTCAACCGCCTCGGCACCCGCCGCGGAGGCGCGCTGCGCTTTCCTTTGATAAATTCTCCGCGCAGGCGTATTCCTATACCTCTCCCAAAGGGGAGTCTTGCCCAAATCCAGTTCGTGCTCAGTGAGGGAGGAGCCATGCGGTCCATCATCGCCCGGTTTGTGATTTGCCTTCTTGCGCTCGGAATGGGCGCTGCCCTGCTGCCGGTCTCGAGTCTCGCGCAGACGCAGCCCGCGGTGACCGTGATCCGCGCCGGCACGCTGCTCACGGATGACGGGCGCGGCCTGGAGACGAAGAAAAACCAGGTCATCACCATCCGCGGCAACCGCATCGAAAAAGTGGAAGACGCCGCCGCGGCGCAGATTCCTTCCGGGGCCACCGTGATTGATCTCTCGAAGGCCACGGTCCTGCCGGGGCTGACCGACTCGCACACGCACATCTTTCTCCAGGGCGAAGACCCCGCCGAGGGCGGCTACGACGCCAACATCCTGATGCAAGGCATCGCGCTGCGCGCGGCGCGCGCCACGGTGGCCGTGCGGCGGGCGCTCGAGCAGGGTTTTACGACCCTGCGCGACGTCGAGACCGAAGGCGCGGGCTACGGCGACGTCGAAATCAAGCAGGCCATCGAGCGCGGCTATATCCCCGGGCCGCGCCTGTTCGTCTCCACGCGCGCCATCTCCACCACCGGCGGCTACCCGCTCGAAGACTACGCGCCGGAGCTCGCCATGCCCAAGGGCGTGCAGATCGTGGACGGCCCGGTCGCGGCGCGCAAAGCGGCGCGCGAGCAGCTTGACCACGGCGCGGACTGGATCAAGGTGTACATGACGCACCGCTCGTGGGTGGATAAGCAGGGCAATCTCGTTTCGCAGCCCACGCTGACCGTGGAGGAGTTGAAAGCCATCGTGGACGAAGCGCACGGCTGGGGCAAGAAAGTTGCCTGCCACGCGTACAATGGCATCGGGCTGCACCGCGCGCTCGACGGCGGCTGCGATTCGATCGAGCACGGCCTCGAGCTCGACGACGCGGCCATCGCGCAGATGGTCCGCCAGGGCACCTGGTTGTGCCCCACGCTGGCTCCCTATTACTACCACCATGCGCCGGAGAACACGCCGCAGGGGCGGCGCGACCGCAAGCGCGTCGAGGTGCACATTCCGTCGTTTCAAAAAGCGATGCGCGCCGGCGTGAAGATCGTCTTCGGCACCGACATCGGCGGAATGCCCTGGACCGACCCGATGGCGCAGGAATTCAACTACATGGTGAAGTTCGGCATGTCGCCCGCGGAGGCCATCCGCTCGGCAACGTCGCGCGCCGCCGAAATGCTCGGCGCGCAGGGCGAGATCGGCGTGATCGCGCCGGGCGCCTACGCGGACATCATCGGCGTCTCGGGCGATCCGCTGAAGGACATCCAGGAGTTGGGCCGCGTGAAGTTTGTGATGAAGGACGGCCGCGTCTTCAAAGACGAGCTGCGCTAGGCCGGAGGCCGCGAATGTTTCGGTGCTTTCTATTGCTGCTGATTCTCGCCACTGCCGGCTTGGCGATCGGGCAGGTCCCTGACAATCCATGCCGCGGCGCCGACTGCAAGCTGCTCGACGCCGCGCTCATCGGGAACCTTCCGGAGGTGCGGACACTCGTGCGTTCGGGGGCAAACATCAATGCCCGGGGCAAGAGTGGCACAACTCCTCTGCTGGAAGCGATTGCCAGCAAGAAAACGGAAGTTGCCACCTTCTTGATTGCGTCTGGAGCCGACGTCAATCTGTTCGGTGCCGGTGGGACCACGCCTCTGATGGCTGCCGCCTTCTATGGAGAAAGAAAAATTGTCGTGGAACTTCTCGCCCATCAAGTGGACCCCAACAGCGCCACGAACAGCGGCTACACCGCCCTGATGAATGCGGCGATGAACTGTGCCGAATGCATTGGGGTCCTGTTGGCCCATGGTGCGGTCTTGGATGCGGCGGATTCCCGCGGCCGGACCGCGCTGACCGAAGCGGCCTTCGCCGGAAATTTCAATGCCGTGAAGCTGCTCGTGAAAGCCGGGGCGAATGTCGAGCATAAGACCGCCGAGGGCTTGACCGCATTGCAGGTTGCAAGAAACCGTCTCAAACAGGGGCGCGAGGAACACATCCCTCTCGACGGTCAGCACAGGAAAGTTATCCAGTTCCTCCAGCGCATTATGTGACCGGAACCAGGCAATTCCGGGCCGGCTTTCGAAGAATGCGAGCCTACGCACCGCCTGCGGATGCCGGCCCTCCGGACTGCCTTGCCGGACTCAGCGCAAGCAGAGCTACCCCGATGATAACGAGCGCAGCCACGCCCACCAGTTCTCCGCGTGGGATCAGATTACGGAATGCCTGCACCGCCATCACGGCGGCGTGAGCGAAGCTCGACCACGCGGTGAAGGCGATCAGGCTGCGATTTGCCGAAGGGTTACGCACTGCTATCAGCAGGAAAATGCCGAGTGTCACATAAAGACTAAGCATCATCGCCAACGCAGGCTCTTCCCTCACAAACATCATCAAAGGATAAATCCCAGCCGTAAAGAGCAATCCCACCAAAACCAATACAATTTTCATCGCCCGCTCTCGACGCATGGTGCCCTCCTTCTGAAAGCCAAAATAGGTAAAGGTGCGCCTACACCCTGATCACCGGCGTGAATCTTACGTGGATGGCATGGGACAGGTCAACGAAACCGGAGGCATCGACGGTCCTGAAACGGATGTTGACGAAGTATCGCCATTACGCTCATTGATCGCCATTTAGGAGATGACTTCTAGTGTTTCGAGCCGTGGACTCAAGTGCTGGCGCACGTTCGCGGCTTGCCACAAATGGCAACGCTCATGACACGTGAACAGGGTGAAGAGCGCGAGTAAATTCGTTCGCACAAAGCTGTAAACCGGCGGGACCACTCGCGCTCGAGCAAGGTCCAGGCCGCTGGATGCTTCCACCCGCTGCATCACCAACTGCTGCGACTCCAGGAACTGCGGCAGCGCATCCCTGGCGGGTCCCTTGAGCAACGGGCGAAGCGATTTGGGAGCTGGAAACTTGATCCTCGGGGGAGGCTCAATCAGCCAGAGGGAGAGTCTACCGATCATGTTGAGCCGGAAGGGGCCATTGCTGTAGAGATTCCGCCGGCGGGCGTGCTCAATGGCCTGATCCACACTGGGCAGCAGGGCATGGTTGGTGAGTTGCAGGTGAGCCAGAACTTCAGCGATGGACCACTGTCGCGGCTCCACACGCCAGGCAAGATCCTCTTCGCTGAGGCCTTCGCAAAGGGCCGCCACCTGCGTATTGATTGCTTCCACTTCCTGACGGATCTTCTCAAGTTCAGCGACAAGCGCCATTCAGGGCAGCCTCCCGGTTGCTACAAGTCTAGCAACACGCTCCGCCCTTCGATTGGGTAATGCTCGTCCCGTGCCCGATACACAACTCCGGGGGGCGGGCCACCCTTCGGCAGAGATTCACTCCGCGGTCAACTCATCGCGGTGGTACCATCCGGTTTCGCGGTGCCATGGGAATGAGCAGACAAGAGATGGGCCACACGGCTATTCTTTCTGGGGGATCATGACCATGACTACGACACTCAAGCTGCTTGTCGTGCTTGCTTTCCTCGGAGCCTTCGACACTCTTTACTATCACGAGTGGCGCGCTAGGCTGCCAGCGTTGGGACCGGCGGCGCGCTCGGAACTGCAACTCCATGCGCTGCGCGATTTCGTGTACGCGATCCTGTTTGGCGCGCTGCCGTGGCTGGCCTGGCAAGGTTGGTACCTTGTTCCCCTTGTTGCGCTGTTCATCACGGAGATCATTTTGACGCTGTGGGATTTTGTCGTTGAAGATTGGGTGCGCAAGCCGCTCGGAGGAGTTTATCCCGGTGAGCGCGTGATGCACGGCATCATGGGTATCGTGTACGGCGCCGTGCTGGCCTATCTGGTGCCCACATTGCGCGCGTGGTGGCCAAGACCGACGGGACTAACAATTGCGTCGCCGCCAGCTTCGATCATCCTCGGTTCGATTTTGGCGGTTATGGCCATAGGAGTGTTGCTTTCCGGTGTCCGCGATTTGTGCGCTGCTGCTGGGATGCGTGGCAGTGCTTGGCCCTGGATACGGAAACAATCAGTCGCCACCTAGACCGCGGTGGCATCGTCCGGCGCGGCGCACAAGGAACAACGAGACAAAGGATGTTGCCACCCGCCTGCAACTCGCTTGCTTCTCAACCTTAGGACTCCCGGCTGGTGGCACTAGTTTACTGGGATGTTCCGAGAACCATTAAGATGTCCCGTGTGTGGTACGCTTCCCAGAACCGTCGGGTTCAGGCCGATCTCCAGGGGGTACCGCTGTTCGGGCTGCGGAGAATTGCTTCGGATTCAATTGCCCTACATGTGGACGGTCGTTGCTGTGAGCTTCGTTCTATCAGGCTGTCTGGCCTTTGCCCTGGGATTCCGGGAGGTTTCTGTATTCCTCGTGACATTGGTGCTGGTCTTCCCTGTGCTCTCCTTCTTGCGGTTGGTTTTGCACTACATCGTGCCGCCTAAGGTGGAACGAATGTCCCCCGTAGATGCAATCTCTCTCCCAACCGACCGGCGGAGCGACTGACGAGCCCTTGTGTTCGAATACCAACTAATTAGCCCATTGACCGAGCGTAACCACTGTGGTAACATGTGGCGTGTACGTTGAATTCAGCCCCGCCGCCTGCCCGCATTCCCGTTTTCCAGTTTCTGATTTCCGATTCCCCCTTGCCCCTGCACTCATCCACTCAGATCGCATAAGCCCCTTAGAATCCCTACTTACGAAAATTGCAGCCGTAAGTCCCGCAGAATCGATACTTACAAAATCATTGGACTTAAACCCTCGTAGAATCAATACATGCAAAAAAAAGGCGGGGGGTCCCCCCTTGTCGCGAGCCCCACGACTTTGCGGGCAACGCGGGGTTAGAATCAGAAGTCATAGAGCATATGGGTCTGGACTCATGACCAAGCTCGCGTATCCCGCACGCCGGTTTTCCACCAGGAATTCCACTCCGTTTTGGATCGCCGCCGCGCTTGTCGGCGCGGCCATGCTCGCGGCAGGACTCTGGCCCGGGGCATCGCTGGCGGCGAGCCCGGCCGCTACCGCTGCAAAGGACAAGGCTGACGCGAGCAAGAGCTTCAAGGGCCGCCTGCCGATCACCGAGCAGCAGAAGGCGGCTCCGCCGGCAAAACGTGCGGCGCCGAAGCAAGAAGTCGTCCCGGATCTCGGCCGGCGCCTCGCGCGCTACCGGCGCGTGCGCATGCCGTTCGCCGCTGCAAGCCTTACGCCCCGCGAGCGGCAACTGGTGGCAAAGCTGGTGGAAGCTTCGCAGGCTCTGGAAAACATCTATTGGCGGCAGAGCGACCCGGAAGGACTCGCTCTCTACAAGTCGCTCGCCGGCAGCAAGGACCCCGCCGATCAGAAGCTGCGCCATTTCCTGCTCATCAACGGCAGCCGCTTCGACCTGATTGACGAGAACAAACCGTTTGTCGGCACCGAGCCGCTCGCGCCCGGCCGCGGCATCTACCCGAAAGGGCTGACGCGCGAGCAGGTGGAGCAATACGTGCAGCAGCATCCCGAAAAGAAAGCTGAACTTTACAACCCGTACACGGTCGTGCGGCGCGAAGGCGATGCGCTGGTTGGCGTGCCGTACCACGTGGCGTATCGCGAGTTCCTCGAGCCCGCCGCGCAGGCGTTGCGCGAAGCCGCCGAGCTGAGCGACGACGCGGCCTTCGCGAAGTTCCTGCGCCTGCGCGCCGATGCTCTGCTCTCCGACGACTACTACCCGAGCGACCTCGCCTGGCTGGATCTGCAGAACCCGAAGTTCGACATCATCTTCGCGCCGTACGAAACCTATCTCGACGACTTGCTGGGCGTCAAAGGCTCCTACGGCGCGGCCGTGCTGATCCGCAACGAGGCGGAGAGCAAGAAGCTCGAAGTCTTTCAGAAGTACGTCGCCGCTATTCAGGACGCGCTGCCGCTGGCGCCCGCGGACCGCCCCTCGAAGCGCGGCCACCGCACGCCGATGGAAGTGATGGACGCGCCGTTCCGCGCGGGCGACCTGCGTCACGGCTACCAGGCCGTCGCGGACAACCTGCCCAACGATCCGCGCATTCACCAGGAAAAAGGCACCAAGAAAATCTTCTTCCGGAATTTCATGAACGCGCGGGTGAGCTTCGTCGTGCTGCCCATCGGACAGCGGCTGATGCAGCCGGAGCAGGCCGTGCGCGCTTCGGGCGAGGGCTATCTGGCCGATGTGATGATGCACGAGATCTGCCACGGGCTGGGCCCGGCGTTTGCCCGCACGCGGACAGGTCAAATGGATATCCGCGAGGCCATCGGCCCGGCCTATGCGGGCCTCGAGGAAGCAAAGGCCGACGTGGTGGGCATGTTCGCGCTGAAGTGGCTGGTAGATCGCGGCGCGTTGCCGAAGGAACGCCTGGAGGAGTATTACGCATCCTACGTCGCGGGCATCTTCCGCACGGTGCGCTTCAGCGTGGCCGAAGCGCACGGCCGCGCGCAGATGATGGAGTTCAATTACTTGAGTGAGCGGAAGGCCATCACCCGCGATGCTTCCGGCCGCTACACGATCCACTACGACCGCCTGCCCGGCACGATCGCGGCGCTGGCGCGCGAGCTGCTCCAGCAGGAAGCCACCGGCGACCGCGCGCGCGTCGAGAAATGGTTCGGGAAATACGGCGCGATGCCCGCAACGCTTCGGGCGGCCTTGCGCAAGGCGTCGGATGTTCCCGTGGATATCGATCCCGTCTTTTCGTTCTCGGAACCCATCCGGTAATCCCGCGGCACGCCGCGGCAGAAGAGGAGCGTTCGCATGGAAAAGCCGTACAACCAGAGCTTTCAGAACCATTCCCGGATCGTGCCGGCCTTTCACTACGTGGCCTTGCCGATCTTCGCGCTGAATCTCATTTGGTCGCTTTACCGGCTGGGCCGCGGCGTGACGGTGGACTCCGCAATGGGCGTCCTGCTGGCCGCGGGGTTGATCCTGCTCTCTTTCTGCGCGCGCGTCTTCGCGCTGACGGTGCAGGACCGCGTGATCCGCCTGGAAATGCGCCTGCGGCTGGCGCAACTCCTTCCCGCCGATCTGCGCGGGCGCATCGACGAATTCACCGTAGGGCAGCTCGTCTCGCTGCGCTTTGCAAGCGACGCAGAGCTGCCGGCGCTCGCCCGGCAGGTGCTCGACGAGCGCCTGAACGACCGGAAAGAAATCAAGAAGCGCATTCAGAGCTGGAAGCAGGATTTCCTGCGAGTATGAGGAGGGCCCGGGGAGCGCTTCGGCCGGGAAGGCGATGAAGCGCGCCCCGGGTTTGCACAGTCCAGGCGTGCCCTACGCCTGGGAGGAGGACGCTAAAGCGTTTGGCTCATTTCTCTGCTTTCAGTTTGTATGTCCCGAATTTCTGCGCGACGGGCTTGAGCGTCGGGTAAAACTGCACAAACGAATGTTCGACGGCGGCGTGGTCTTCGTGGCACTGCCAGCATGCCGCTTTGGAATTCGCTTTCGCTGACTTGGTGTCGGCGTCGAAATTGAAATATGCCCATTTTTCTGCAAAGCGGCTCTCGTCCTTCACCTCCACGCCCATGCCTGCAAACTCCGTCTGGAAGTGGCCCGTCTTGTTGATCGACCCCTTGCTCTGCGCGTCTCTTTCCTCCACGACGAACATGGTTTTGTCCGGCCACTTCCCCGTGTTCAGGAATTCGCGGTACGCCCACTGCGGCACGAAAACGTTGGTGAACATCTCGTGATCGTCCGCCGAAGGGCTGTAGTTCATGCCCAATCCGGACGAGAGAAACACCCATTCGCGGTAGTTGTCCGGGGCGAGGAGTTTGTTATCGGCGGTGTATTGCGGCATCGCCGCAGGCGAATCAGTGCCGGCTGGCTGCCGCGCGAGCACCACGTCAAGCGGCGGCGAGCCCTGGTTCTGCTGCTGGGCCTGCCCGGCGTCGATGCCGCTGAGATAGAGCACCAGGTTGATCAACAGCGCGATCAGTATGTGCATCCCAACCTCTCCGCCAGGACTTGGGCCTCACGGAGCGCTTGGCCAGCGCACAGCCGTGTCTTCTATCCTACTGATATCCGTCCGTCCGCCGGACCACCATCAGCGTCAGGTCGTCCGATCGCGGATGGTTGCCGGCAAAGTCCTGCACGGCGCCGAGCAGCGAGAACAGCATCTTGCTGGCGCTGCATTGCGCCGCGCCGCGCGCCGCGGCCAGCAGGCGCTCGGTGCCGAACTCCTGCTCGGCGGCGTTGCGGCATTCGACGATGCCGTCGGAATAGACAATCAAAGCGTCGCCGGGCTCGAGCCGCGTGCGGCCGCAGGCAAACGCCGCGCCGCCAGTGGCGCCCAGAAGCGGGCCGCCTTCGCGCAGCGCCTGCGCGCTGCCGTTGCGCCGCACGAGCAGCGGCGCCGGCTGGCCCGCGTTCGAGTAAGCGATCTCGCCGGTCTCGGAATCGAGCGCGGCCAGGAAAAGCGCAACAAGCGGCGGCTCGCCGTGGAACTGGCACAGGTGGCGGTTGATGGCCCCCAGCGCGCCCGCCGGCCCGGACGACGCATTCGCGTAGATGCGCAGCAGCCCCACCATGTGCGTGAACCACAGGCCCGCGGTGATTCCTTTGCCGGCAATATCGCCCGCGCCGAGCGCCAGCGTCCGGCCGCCCTCCTGCAGATGGAAGAAGTCGCCGGCAATGTGGCGCACGGCAAAGAGTTCGCTTGAAATCTCCAGCCGGCCGCGGCGCACATCGCGGGCCGCGCAGAGCCGGCGCTGCATTTGCGCCGCCGCGTACAGCGCCTGGCGCAGGTCGCCGTGCTCGCGCTGGAGCCCCGCGAGCTGCTCCTCGAGAGAATGAATCCGCGCGCGCGCGGCCACTGCCGCCAGCGGCGAAGCCGCTTTGCGCTCCGGTGCGCGGTCGAGCTCCGGCCAGAGCGCGGCGCGCCCATCTGCGTCTTGCGCTTTGCTGATTCCCTCCAGCCTCTTCATGGACAACCCTTCCGACCCCTCGCACCCCAGATCAGCAAATGACTAGCAGACAAATTTGTAGCCGACGCCGTGAACGGTGAGGAAATACCGCGGCTGCTCGGGACTCGGCTCGAGCTTCTGCCGCAGGCGCACGATGTGGGCGTCCACGGTGCGTGTCGTCGGGTAATGCTCATAGCCCCAGACGTCTTCGAGCAGGCGGTCGCGGCTGAGCGTCTCGCCCGGATGGCACACGAAATACTTCAGCAGATCAAACTCCTTCGCGGAGAAATCCACGCCTTTGCCGCGGCGCACCACCTGGTGGCTGCGCAGGTTCACTTCCACTTCGCCGAAGGTGTAGCTCTCCTGGTCTTTCGGCAGCGTGCGCGTGCGGCGCAGCACGGCCTTGATGCGCGCGAGGAGCTCGCGGATCGAGAAGGGCTTCGTCACGTAATCATCGGCGCCGAGCTCGAGGCCCACCACCTTGTCCACTTCCTGGCCGCGCGCGGTCAGCATGATGACGGGCACGGAAGGCCGCTTGGCTTTCAGCTGCTTGCAGACGTCGAGGCCGCTCATGCGCGGCATCATCACGTCGAGCACCACCAGGTCCGGCGATTGCGTTAGCGCCTGGTGCAAGCCGTCCACGCCGTCGCCGGCGGTGATCACCTCATAGCCTTCGTACTCGAAGTTATCGCGCAAGCCGGCGACCATGTTCGGCTCGTCTTCGACGATCAGGATCTTCGTCATCCGGGTTCCCTCCACGTGCAGTCCTTGCGTTGCCATCAGGCCGCCTCCTCGGGGCGCGGGCCCGGGGCGAGCGGCAGCGCGATCACGAACTTGCTGCCTTTCCCCGGCGCGCTCTCGACGCGCACGTCGCCGCCGTGCGCGCGGACGATGTGGCGCACGAGCGATAGCCCCAGGCCGCTGCCCTTCGTGTTGTGCACCAGCGGATCGCCCACGCGGTAGAACTTCTCGAAGATCTTGGGCTGCTCGCTGCGCGGGATTCCGATGCCGTGGTCCACCACCTCCAGTTGCACGGAGCCGTTGGCGCGGTGAAGCTTCACGCCGATAAACTTCTCGTTCGGCGAATATTTCAGCGCGTTGTTCACCAGGTTCAGCAGCGACCGCGCAATCGCTTCGCGGTCCACGCGGACCGGCGGCAGGTTATCTTCGATGTTCTCCTGGAACTCGAAGCCGTTCTGCTCGATCTGGTAGCGGTACGCCTCGAGCGTCGTGCGGACCAGTTCGGCCAAGTTCGTCTCCCGGAAATCGTATTCTTTCTTGCCCGCTTCGATGCGCGAGAAGTCCAGGATGTTGTTGATCAGCGCGCTCAGCCGCTCGCTTTCCTTGCGGATGGTGCGGAAATACTCCTCGTATTTTTCGGGGTTGGTGAGGCGGCCCATCTCCAGCGTCTCTGCGTACAGGCGGATCAGCGAGAGCGGCGTGCGCAGCTCGTGCGAGACGTTGGCCACAAAATCCGATTTCAGCTTCGCCAACGCCATCTCTTTCGAGACGCTGCGGTACGTCAGCCAGATGCCCGCGCCCAGGAAGATCGAGAGCCCGCCGACGATCAGCGCGTTCGTCAGCAGGAATTTGTGGCTCAGCGCGGCGATCGTCGTGCCGCGGTACTTGATAGCCAGCGTCAGGCCGGGAAACATCCCTTCCAGGTTGCGCTCGACTTCCGGCTTGCCGCCATCCCAGCCGGGAGTGGTGGCCAGCGCCTCGGACTCTCTGCGCAGGTGGAGCATCATGACCGCCTGGTTCGCGGTGTTCTTGCCGCCCTGCGGATCGGAGAGCAAGTTACCCATCAGCCGCGGAAAGAACTGGTCGCGCAGGTAATCAGCGTCCGCCGCCACGCCGCCCATGGCGATGCGGCTCGAGGGAGCCTTCGGCAAGGTGAACAGCGCCACCGCTTGATACGACTGCCTCTCACCCCGCGGCACAAGGTTTCCGAACGAGTAGATGGCGTAGCCTTCCTTTTCTTCCGATTTGTGGAGCTTGGGCACCATGCCGGCGGCGTCTGCCTTGAGCCACTGCATCATGTTGGCGAAGTCGGAGGCCTCTTTGCGGAAGTCTTTGTCTTCCATTCGCCGCGGCTGCGACCGCAGAATGATTCCGGTGTTCTGGTCGTAGACGAAGGCGTGGGCGATCTCCGGATGGCGCTCGAGGATCTTGTCGAGCGTCTCGACGACGGGATCTTCGTCCGGGCACGGAAACTCATCGCGCACGGCGAGCGTGGCTTTGGTGGCGCGCTCGTTGATGTGCTTTTCGGCGATCTTCAGCACTTCGCTGAAGTCGCGCTGGATCGCGGCCTCTACGGATTTGTCGCGCTGAATGGAATTCAGGCTCCAGACGCTATAGCCGATCAGCGCCGCCGCCGGCAGCACCACCAACTCCAGGGTCAGCAGCATCCGGGTACGCCCGTCCCACCGCCAGCGCTTGCTCATCTCAGACCTCTTGTTTAGGGCTTCCGCTCTTCCCATATAGACGCAAATCCTAGCCGGAAAGCTCCATCAATATGTCAAACACAAGCAAAAACTTGTAAAAAGGATGTAAACGCCCGCAGCCGGCCCCCAGTGCTAGAATGACCCGCTCGTCACCCTGCGAAACCAAGGAGTTAGCCATGCGGAAAGCCCTCGGGCGAGTGCGCATTCTCTCGCTGCTTTTGGCCGCCGCGCCCTTCCTGGCCGGTGCGGCCGCGGCCCAGCAGAAAAGCTCCGAGCCGGTGCTGGCGCTCGTCGGCGGCCAGCTCATTGACGGCTTCGGCGGGCCGCCCATCCACAACGCCGTCGTCATCATCCGCGGCGACAAGATTGAAGCCGTTGGCCGCCAGGGCCAAATCCCCATCCCGGCCGGCGCCAGGATCATCAAAGCGGCGGGCTACACCGTCATGCCGGGCATTATGGACATGCACGTCCACCTGATGATCATCGGGCACGGCGACTACGACCATTGGGACCAAGCCTACCAGGGCAAGTTCCGCGACGTCATCATGCCCATCGCCGCCAAGGAATTGCTGCTGGCCGGCGTCACCACCGTGCGCGACGTCGGCGCGCCGCTCGAGGACATCCTCGCCGTCCGCGACCGCATCAACCGCGGCGAAATTCCCGGGCCGCGCGTCATCGCCAGCGGACCGTTCCTGCAAAAAGTGGCGCCGCCGCTCGAAGCGTCGTACCGCTGGGAAGTCCACGGCCCCGACGACGCCCGCGCCAAGACAAAGAAGCTGATTGATGCCGGCGCGGACATGATCAAGGTGATTGACCAGGATCAGATGACGCTCGAAGAGCTGAAAGCCATCGTCGAGACGGCGCACGCCGCAGGCCGCCACGTCACCGCGCACGCGCATCGCGCCGAAGAAATCCGCCAGGGCATCCGCGCCGGCGTGGATTGCTTCGAGCATACCGGGCTCGGCACGCAGCCGGGCTATCCCGACGATGTCCTCGCCATGCTGCGCGAGCGCAACGCCACGCTCTTCTGGTGCCCCACGATCGAGGGGCTCTACCTCTATTCCTACACCGTGGACAAATTCCCCGACCGGCTCGATGACCCGCGCCTGAAGGCCGATCTGCCGCCGGACATTTATGAGGACGTGCGGCGCTCGCTCGATCATTTGGACGAGCTGCCGTACTTCCAGCTCACGCGCCGCCGCGAGCCTACGCTAGCCAACAAGTTTCGCCAGCTTCGCTCCACGGGCGTCACGCTGATCACCGGCACCGATTCCGGCATCCCCATGAACTTCCACTTCGATTCCACGTGGCGCGAATTGGATACGTGGGTGAAGCTGGGGATGGACCCCATGGACGTGATCCGCGGGGCAACGTATTGGCCGGCGAAACTCCTGAAGCGCGACGACCTCGGCACCATCGCGCCGGGCAAGCTCGCCGACATTATCGTCGTGGACGGCGACCCGCTGCGCTCGATGGAATCCATGCGCCACATCGTCCACGTCATCAAAGACGGCAAGCTCTTCAAGTAATTCCCCGCCATGAGATAGCTCGGGCAGCCGCGCTGGAGATGCACGGCTGCCCGATGATGTTGATCGCTGAGAGCTGAGTGCTGACTGCTCAGAAGAGCAGCTTGACCGCAAATTGGACGCTGCGGGGCCCACCACCGCCCAGGATGGGGTTGCCGAGCCCGGTGTCGCTGGTGGCAACGATGGGCAGGAACCCGGTGAAGCGCCCGAGTGGTGGGTTCCCGGCACTGCCATCGCTAACGTTATCGAGCGGAGCCAGGAACGCCGGGAGCAGGGGGCTGGCGAAGTTCGGGTGGTTGGTCAGGTTGAAGAACTCGGCGCGGAAGTGCAGCTTCAAGCGCTCCGTCAGTTTGGTTTCCTTGATGATGGCGAAGTCGAAGTTGCGATAGCCAGGCCCGAGCAGGGAGTTGCGGCCCAAGGTCCCGAAGTGACGGGTGCCGGCCACGCAGCTATCCGCGCCGGTCCCGCCGCTCAGGGTGCACGGCACGGCGAACACCGACAGGTCGAGGAAATTCAGCGGATCGCTGCGGTTATAGCGCGGCGTGCCAACGATGTCCGGGCGGCCGAAGAATTCGCCGCTGCCGTCGTAATTATCAACGAAGTCGATGTTCACGTGGAACGGGTGGCCAGTCATCAGCGTTAGCACGCTCGAAACCTGCCAGCCCTCGCCAAAGCGGCCGAGCGCCTCCCATTTCGGAAAGTCGTAGGTGAGCGACCACACGAAGCGATGGCGCGTATCGAAGTTCGAGTTGCCACGGTCGCCGCGCGGGTTGGTCGAGTCGTTGGGCTGGCCAGCATTGGGGACGTAGTCCTGGCCGTCTGAAGCATCGTCAATCGAATGCGACCAGGTGTAGGCGATCTGGTGCGCCCAGCCGCGCCACGCGCGCTGCGTATAGCTGACCTGCAACGCGTCGTAGTGTGACAGCGCCGACGCTTCGAGCTGGTTAACGTAAAGCGGCGGGTTCGGCGCCACCGCGCTCAGGTTCGCGCCGGAATCGAACGGACGCGCCACGCCCGTGCAGTCGGACCCCAGCGGGTTGCCCGCGCCAGCGCAGGCAATGTCGGCGGCGCGGATGGCGGCGCCGCTCGGCTGGTTGATGTCGCGGTAGCGGAACAGCTTGCGCCCCGTCGAGCCCACATAGCCAACCTGCAGGACCGTGTTGCGGAAGAGCTGCTGCTGGATGTTCAGATTGTAGTTGTAGATGTACGGCGTGCGGATGTTCGGGTCGGCGACGAAAATGTCGGTCGTGTCCGGCGAGCCCGGTCCGGTGGTTGTCGGATCAAACGCCGGCGCACCGGGTGAGAGCGGCGAAATCGGCGTGACCGAAAGGAATAGTGCGTCGGGGCCAATGGGATTGTAGGCCACGCCGGGGCAGTTGAAACAGTTGAACGGGATCTGGCCGATGAAGAAGTCGTGGCTGAATGCGTCGTAGGCTAGGCCGCCGCCGACGCGGATCACCGTCTTGCCCTTGCCCCACGGATCCCATGCCAAGCTGATGCGCGGCGAGAAGTTGTTGTAGTCAGGCTTGTACGCTTCCTTCAGGGTGCGCAGGCCGGTTGCGGGGTCGTACAGGCTGAACCGGTCCTTGTCTTCCTTGATCACTCCGTAGTAGTCCCACCGCAGGCCGAGGTTCAAGGTGAAGTTGGGTTTCCAGCGGAAGCTGTCCTGGATGTAGAGCGCGTGGGAGTTTTGCGTCGTGGTCCGGTCCGTGGTGCCAGTGGTGGTGGCGATACGCCCGCCGGTGACGTCGCCGGCGAGGAAACCTGTCAGGTCGTCGAAGCTCAACACGCCACGGAAGTTCGTGTCGTAGAACGAATCAATGTGCGTGCGGCGGAACTCGTAGCCAAACTTAACGTCATGGCGGGTCAGCTTCCAGGCGAAGTTGTCGATGAAGTGCCAATTGGTGTCGTCGCGGCCGCGGGGGTTCGAGTAGGGTGCCGAGCCGAGCGCGGCGAAACCGGAGACGCGGATCGTGGGCAGGCCGAAATCTTGCTCGCGGGTGACGCCGGTATTGAGCTTCAGCGAGCTGTTCGGGTTGCCGAAGACGTCGCGGTCGGCGGCAAGGAAACCCTGCTGGTAGAGCACCCAACCGAATCGCGCCTCATTGACTTTCGTCGGCGAAAGCGACCAGACGTGACTGAGTGAGACGAGCTGCGTACGGATCGGCGAGAAGGTATTCGTGGCGGGCAGGTTGTTGCCGCCGCCGGTGCCGAGGGGAAAGCTCTGGTTGCTATTGCTGAAGAAGTAGCGGCCGGTGAGCTGTTGGGTCCGGCTGAGGTTGCCGTCGAGCTTGACGATGAAGCTGTCAGCGTCGTTGAAGGCTGGCGCACTCGAGACGGAGTTTGGCGAGCCGGTCAGGTTCGCCGCTGGCCAGACGTTGCTCCCGCCCGAGCAGCGGCCGGAGCTCTGGCAGAGCGCGAACAGGTTGCGGATCACCGGGTTCACCGCGGGGTTCGTGGGGATGGGCGTGGCCGGGTTACCTTCGAGCGCGGTGATCGCCGCGGCGAAGTCGGCTTGGCTTGGCACGCTGTTCAGCGAGGTGACGCCCAACCCCTCGCGCTGGCCCTCATAGGCGCCGTAGAAGAACAACTTGTCCTTCCTTAGCGGGCCGCCGAGGGCCGCACCGAACTGGTTGTTGCGGAATTGGTCCTTGGGCAGCGGACTGCCTGCAGCGTCGCGCGCCACGTTGAAGAAGTTGCGGGCGTTCAGATGATCGTTGCGGAAATATTCGAAAAGACTGCCGTGGAAATCGTTGGTGCCGCTTTTGGTGACGATGTTGACGACGGAACCTGAATTGCGGCCGTATTCAGCCTCGAAGTTCGATAGCACGCGCAGTTCCGCAATCACTTCCACCGGCAAGATCGTACCGGGCGTCCCGAAAACGCCGCCCTGGTTAATGGCCGGTAAGTTGCGGAATCCGTCGTTCATGTCCGTGCCGTCGAGCAGGAAGTTATTCGAGCGTCCGCGGCTGCCGTTGACGCTGAAAAGGCCGTAGCTGCCAGGCGAATCGCCGCCGCCGTTGGGTTCACCCGCCGCGCCGGGAACCATGATGAGCAGCTTCGTATAATCGCGGCCATTGATGGGTAGGTCAAGCACCTGCTTGCTCTCGAAGGAGCCGCCCAGTACGTTACTCGTCGTTTCGACCAACGGCAACTCTTCCCCCGACACCTCGATCCGCTGCGCCACGGTGCCCGGGCGCAGCATGGCATCCACGCGCCTCTCCGTGGCCACGTCGACGCGCACGTCCCTGACGACCACAGTCTGAAAGCCGTCCTTCTCCACCGTCACCGTGTAGGTGCCGATGGGGAGCTCGGGCACGGTGTAGCTGCCGTCGTCGGTGGTCTTGGTTTCACGGAGCAGACCCGTGGCTTCATTGTGGATGGTTACCTTCGCGCCAGGCAGCGCGGCCCCGGTCGAGTCTGTGACCGTGCCAAGAATGGTGCCGCGGAAGGTTTGCGCGCCCGCTGGAGAACAAACGAGCGCCGCTGCAAGCAGCAGCGCAATGATCATGCAGAACGCAGAGAACACCTGGGGACGGTTGTTCATGCTTTCTCTCCTGTTCAAAGACGGAAAATGGAATGCGGAAGCAGTGAAGGACCCGCAATGCCCAAGCGCTTCCGCGAATTGAAAATCGCGCCACACGCAGGCCCTCCAGGAACTGGGCTACCTATAAGTAAGCGAATCCGGCAGCGGCGTCAAGCACCGCGAGTGTCGCGCTACGATAGGGCCATAGGCCTTTGCCAAAGCGAGAACGGCGTGCCTGTTGCGCGGCGTGGCCTTGCGAGGCTGGCCGTTCGGCGCGTTCGGGGCTCAAGCCGACAGCCGCAGGCTGCACCCGTGCGCTTGACGCTTCGCCGGTGTAGTTGGCCCGGCCACGCGCATGCTGGTTTGCGCGCGTTCCAGTCAGGTATGACACGAAGCGCTCGCAGCAGTCCTCGTGGGACGCCAAGGAATGGCGTCGAACAGACCACGCAATTGGAGGTGATACCGGTGGGGACCCAGGGCTAGAATCAACTGAACGAAATTCCAGTGGCGACGTTGGCTACCAGCCGAGAATGCGAACACCTATTCCCAGGCGGCCGTTCTTGAGTCGCTCGATGCGCACCACCTCACAGGTGCACTCCGAACCGCTGCCGGGAAGGGTCACTCGCAATTGCATCCCCGCCTGATAGTGCTTTGACTTGGCGGTGAAGTAGAGGCCATCGCGAGAGAGGTCTATCATTGTGCCCACTTCATCGGCATGTGAGGAATCCAGATGCCGGATCCGTATGTGTTTCAGAAACTTAGCGCGCGAGTTCGTACGACGATCCTCCTCGAGGATCCCTGGCCTGCCATCATTCTCAATCATCTGAGCCTCTTCGAATGCGCTCATCGTCCCCTTCGCCCACCACTATGAAGTTCGGACTCTGCGCCGACAATGGTACGTTGGTTCTAAGGTGCAGCCGAAGAGGTAGGCTTCCTCCCACGGTACATTCGTACCGGGGTGAGAGCGACAAGATTGGAATGGAGAATCTCGCCGGATCTCGGTGCCCCCCGGTGTCGCTGTATATCAATCGGAAACAGATTCGATCCACACGAATGCCGCGATACTTCCCCCGAGCTAGAATCGTTGTTGCTTCGATTGTGAAGGGGGCGGCTCCGAGCCTTCTCGGCCAGCTTTCCGCGAGCAGATTCTCAAATGAATGATCCTCTCTGTCCAAAGCGGGCCTCGATAGTCTCACCTCATCGCGCGTGATGTTATATGCAAACTGCTTGGCAAATCGGTGACCAGATTCAAGGTCGCTGGGAGATTTTCAAGATCCTCGAGGGTGGCGCGGGGGTCGTTTACGTTGTCTACGATCATGTTTTCCACGAGTCATTTGCCGCCAAGACGTTCCGGGACGAAGTTTTCGCCTGCAGCCCTCTCATCGCCGACCGTTTTATGCAGGAAGCCCTTGCTTGGATCAGACTGGATGTCCACCCGAACATCACCCAAGCTCGAATGTTGGAGAGAATCGAAGGCAAACCGTTTCTCTTCCTCGAATACGTAAGTGGCGGCGACCTGGGAAGCTGGATCGGCACGCCGAGGCTGAAAGAGGATCTTGGTCAGGTGCTGCGATTCGCCCTCCAGTTCTGCGACGGGATGAATCACGCAATCAAGAAGGGAATCCGCGCGCATCGAGATATCAAGCCGCGGAACTGTTTGATCACGCGGGATGGGGTGTTGAAGGTGACGGACTTCGGACTGGCCAAGTTGCTCGACGAGGAAAAGTCTGTGGCCGTCTCCGATTTGGGGGCCAGAACCCAGAGTTTCAATCTCACGGCGACGGCTGTGGGAACTTGCACGCATATGGCACCCGAACAATTCGAAAATCCAGCGCACGTCGACACGCGGGCAGACGTTTATTCCTTTGGGGTAATGCTGTTTCAGATGCTGAGAGGAGAATTGCCGTTTGTCGGACAAAACTGGCTAGAACTCGAGCACTTGCACAAGACTCAACCCCCGCCCTACCTGCCTGAAACCGACCCGCGAGTTGCTGACTTGGTCCTCACCTGTTTGGCGAAGGACCCTGCCCAGCGCTACGCGGGTTTCATGGAATTGCGCCACCGTTTGGGCAACATCTACGAGAGCATTGTGGGCTCGCCTCCGCCAGCGCCGGCAGAGGGCGCATCACTCAGCGCGGTTCATTGGTGCAACAAGGGTTCAAGCCTAGACCACCTGGGAAGACATGCGGAGTCAATCACCTGTTATGAGGCCGCCCTCCAGATCGACCCTCAGTTCGTGTCTGCCTGGTTCAACAAGGGCGTGGCGCTGCACGCATCTCGGCAAGTGCAGGAAGCCCTCACTTGTTATGAGCAGGCACTGAAGCTCAACCCGAAGTTAGAGCAGATTTGGTCTAATAAAGGGGTGGCCTTGAAGAGTCTGGGAAAAACCGAAGAGGCCATCGCCTGTTATGATCGTGCTATCCAACTGAACCCGCGCTACCCCAATGCTTGGGTGAACAAAGGAGTCATCCTGAAAGGACTGGGAAAGATCCCAGAGGCCCTGGCATGTTACGAACGCGCCCTTCGGCTTAATCCGAGCGACGAGAGTGGTTGGACGAATATGGGGAACGTCCTCTACGCGCAAGGCAAATTGGAAGAGGCCATCCGGTGCTACGACCGCGCTTTGGCGCTCAATTCCAACCTGGACCGCACTTGGCTGAACAAAGGAATTGCTCTGGGCGCGTTGGGAAAACACGAAGAGTCGTTGACTTGTTACGACCACGCCTTGGAGATCAACCCGACTCTGGAACAGGCCTGGTACTTAAAGGGAATGACACAGGTCAATGCGTTTCAACGCTTTCGCGAGGCGCTCCCCTTTCTCCAGGAGGCCGAGCGTTTGGGCTTGAAAGAAGCAAAGCAGGCGGTCGCCTTGTGTCAGAGTGTCATGGGCAAGCAGTAGAGTCTGCCCCGGCGAAAACGCGAGCAAAGAGAATGCGCAGGCAGAGTTTGACCCTATTGGAGAAGGAACAGAACTCGAGGAATTCATGATCGATCGCCTGCCCAGGATGATTCTCGATTCGTCGACCTCGGGCATGTTGGCGGTCGATCTAGAGGGCCGAATCCTATTCGTGAACGCTGCCCTCGCTCGCCGCCTTGGCATTGACGGCGAAGCATGGCTGGGAAAACCTGCCACGGAACTCTTCAGCGTCGTCGCGTCGCAAGTTTCCGCGAAGAAAATCCCCGTACATCGCCTGGGGGCGCTCCGGGATGGTGCGAGAACCTACTCCCGAGAAGTCCAATGGAGCGACGGCCAGCGAATCGTGCACCTGCGTGAAGATAGCGGGCCCTTGCGCGATGAATCGGGAAATCTGGTGGGCCGATTGTTTGCGTACCACGACCTGAGTTGGGAAAAGACGATCGACCAGATGAAATCGGAGTTCATTTCGATCGCTTCCCACGAGTTGCGTACCCCAATGACTTCGATAAAAGGCTCGATCGATCTGATCCTCGGGGGATGTACGGGAGAAATCAACTCGGAGGCACTCGAGCTTCTTGAGGTCGCACACTCGGCGTGCGATCGGATGATCCGATTGATCAACGACATCCTGGATCTCTCCAAGATTGAGGCCGGTCAGATCAAGTTGAAGCTGGAACGGATCGACTTGACCGACGCGGTGAAGCGCTGCCTGCGCAGCCTGAAAGCTCTTGCTGCCCAGGATGGGATCACTCTGAGGCTCGAGCAGCCACAGACCCTTCCGCGGGTCGAAGCAGACAAAGACCGCATCGAGCAAGTGATCACCAATCTCGTCTTCAATGCCATCAAGTATTCTCCCGCCAAGGGCGAAGTCCGAATAGACCTCTCCGCCGAGAATGGCTGGGTTAATTGCCGTGTTTCCGACCAGGGGTGCGGCATTCAGGAGGAAGACCTGGATAGGATTTTCGGCAAGTTTCAGCAGGTGGGTCCGCCCCAGCGCGGAGGGGGCACAGGTCTCGGCCTAGCAATCACACAAGCCTTGGTCACCGAACACAAGGGAAAGATCTGGGTTGAAAGCAAGGTGGGTGAAGGTTCTCGCTTTGTGTTTTGCCTTCCGGCAGAAACAAGTCCCGGCCAGAGAACGAGCCCACCGGATGGGCCTCCGCGCTAGACGCGGGTCCCTATCCATTGCAGCAGTTGCCCGAATCGCTTTTCCTTTATCTGCGCGCCAAACCGCAAGGTCCGGCTATGATGCAAGTCCAGAAGGACAATCAGGGCTAAGCAATTCGACAACTTTGCGCGATTCTCCTCCGCGACGAATCGCTGGCACTGGGCAGACACGGATTCCCATTCGCTTAGCTGGTGAAACGGAAGCAAGAAGGCGTAATAGCTTTTCCGGAGGAGACGCCTCTCATCCGCGGCCACGATCTCTGAGTAATTAAGGAATTTCCTCGCCGTCGCCGAATTGACTGCAGTGAAACCCCGGAGCGCCACGCAGTAGTGAGAGGACCAAGACAAGGCTTCCAGTGCCCAATCAAATCCCTCCAGGTCCTTCTCCCTCCATGAGAAATCTTTACGCTTGGAAAGGAGTGTCACGCGGAGGTGGTTCGAGAACTCGCTCACCACAGCCGAGTCCACCTCGGAGTGCGGTCGGACGCGCACGCGCGGGGTCGTACTTGGCTTGGGTGCCGTCTTCCCTTCACGCTTAACCGGAGTGTCTTTCAAGAGTCCCTGGACACGCAGTTTCTCGTCGTACTCCCGTTTCTGCCTGGTGTCGGAGAGAACCGAATAAGCTTCGTTCAACTGTGCCATCTGTACGGAAAGCGAGTCCTTTTCGGTCTTGCTCGAATGCACCTTGAGATCTGGGTGAGTCTCGCGGGCCAAACGGCGGTAAGCAACCTTGATGGATTGCGGCGAAGCGCCCGGATCGAGGCCGAGGATAGTGTAGTAATCGTCCAAACTAGATTCCATATGTTCTTCGGAGCAGCCGCGTCACTCGCGCAACCAAATCGGGCACGACGAAAGGTTTGCTCATGTAGTCGTCTGTTCCGATGAGATATGCCTTTGTCCGGTTGTTCTCGTCCGTGTTCGCCGTCAGCATCAAAATGGGCAGAAAGGCGGTCCGGATGTCCTTGCGCAGGCTGTCGCAAACAGCAAAGCCGTCCATCCGGGGCATCATCACGTCAAGAATCACAAGGTCCACTTTGTCTTGCACAATGGCGTCTAAAGCTTCGATTCCGTCGGCTGCCGTAAGGACCTCCGCCTCCATGGGTAGTTGCTTCAAAGCTTTTTGGATTACCTTGAGGATCCCCGCATCGTCATCCACAACTAGAATCTTCGGCAGCTTCACGGCGGGCAATTGTGCAACCTCACGGGACGAACTCATCTGCTCGAGGGACGATGGCATCAGCTCTTTGGGACTCCGCGGGCGCGCCTCGCCGACTTCTACTGGGTCACCTTGCCCAGCAACTGGTCTGGTGCAATACGGACACATCTTCCACTCCGGTCTGAGTTCCTGTTCGCAAGCCTCACAAATGTTCCGCAGAAGGTACATGCAATAGGGGCAGCTCTTGAATTCCCGGTCGACCGCGGAACCGCACTTCGGACACTGGAAGGTCTCTTCGGCCTCAACTTCGATCACCCTCAGCAGTTCCTCCAGATTCGTCAAGCCCTGGCGCACTTTGGCAAGTCCATCTTCCAATAGGGACCGCGTTCCTACCGCGGCCGCTGCTCGGCGAATTGTGCTTTCGCTTGCTTTTTGCTTGACGTGTTCTCTCAGAGTGTTCGTCATACGAAGCATTTCGTAGATGCCCATCCGCCCCGAATAGCCGCTCTTTCCGCAGGCTGAGCAACCTTTTCCTCGATAGAAAACGAGGTCCGGATCATCAATCTTTAGCCTCCGAATCAATTCGTCGGGGGGGCGGTACGGTTCTTTGCATTGGTTGCAGGTACGCCGCGCAAGCCGCTGGGCCACGATCAAGCTGACCGAGGAATTCACCAGGAATGGGTCGACCCCCAGGTCCAAGAGGCGCGTAACTGCAGAGATTGCGTTATTGGTATGGAGTGTACTCATCACAAGGTGGCCGGTAACCGCCGCTTGGAAGGCGATTTCGGCAGTCTCCAAGTCGCGAATCTCGCCCACCAGGATCACATCCGGGTCCTGCCGCAAGATGGACCGGAGACTGCTGGCAAATGTCAGGCCAGCTTTGGTATGCACCTGAACTTGGTTGATGCCGGGCAACTGGTACTCGATCGGATCCTCGACGGTCACAATGTTTATTTCCGGTGCGCGTCGTCTCGAAATCATCGAATAGAGAGTCGTCGTCTTCCCGGATCCGGTGGGGCCCGTGAGCAGGATCATTCCCTGCGGTTGACTCAAGCATTCTGTGAGTGTCGAAAATTGCCACTCGGTCAGCCCCAGTGACTCCAGGGTAGGAATAGACATCGTGCCCAGGACCCTCATGACGACCTTCTCGCCAAAATGGGTGGGCAGAGTGGACACGCGGAGATCGATCGATCTGCTTTGGAATTTGACCTTGATCCGGCCGTCCTGGGGCAACCGTCGTTCAGAGATATCGAGGGCCGCCATGATCTTCAGCCGTGAGACCAGCGGATGATGCAGCCACTTGGGTACATCGATGTATTCTCTTAGAACGCCGTCCACTCTCATCCGCACCTCCAGGCAATTCAATGCTGGCTCGAGGTGCACATCGCTCGCTTGGGACCGGATGGCTTCCTGGAGGATCAAATTACACATCTTCACCACCGGAGCGAAATCGGCAGCACTCCGGGAGTCAGCCTTGTCCAGGTCCACGTTGTCACTTTCGGGGGCTTCAATCGTAAGATCGGTGGTATCCGCAACTTTGGATAGGAAATCCTGCAAGCGATCGTCGGTGGAATAGACTTGCTGAATGCCGTCCAGAATCTCAGTGCGCGTGGCAACGACTGGCCGCACCGTATAGCCCGAAATGAACTGCACGTCTTGGATGGCATCATAGTCCGCCGGATTGGCCATGGCCATCACCAGCGTGGTCCCTTCAATCTTCAGCGGCAGGCATTGGTGCTTGAGCGCGATCTTCTCGCTGACAACCTTGGCCGCTTCAGGTTCGAGCGTCAGACTGGCAATCCGCACCCGCGGCAGTCTCAACCACTCGGCGAATCCCTCAGCGAGTGCCTCTTCGGAATATTGTTTCTCGCTGACCAGTAGATCAATCGGCGAGATGCCCTTCTGGCGGGCAAGGGCCACGCCCTCCTCAAGTTCATTCCGCGCCGGGACTGGCCGCCGCAAGGAGACTGAAGTGGATTGAGTCTTGTCCGTCATCGTTCATCCTCTATGTGCACAACAGAAGCTCTCCAGGCTGCCGACCGCCGGCAATAACTGCGGCTTGCCCAGTGGGTGCTCCTCATGCTAACCGGGGGCCCTTTTTGGGTTCAACCAGATTCGCTGGGCAAGTTTCATTCCTGTATACCTTCCCTTCCCGCCTTGTCCGTCAGAGATGTCGGCCAGCCTTGTCTCCGTAGGCGGCAAGGAGCGGGACCCTGAACGATTCAACAAGATAGAGGACTGAAGCCTGCCATCCACCGGCTGCGGATGCGGGCTTGTAACGTAGGTAACGAGTTCGGTTCAACTGGCTTGAATAGGCCCGGGCTCTTTGCTAGGCTGCGCTCAGGTTACCGTTCTGCCGAGAAATCGATCAAGGGCGGCATGCGCTCCGCCTTCCGCTGTTGCGGATGACGGACAGAGAAGCACGCGGAAATGGACAGGTCGTTGCGCGCGCGCCATCCGGGCCTGGGACAGAGGTGTTGATTTGCGCGTCGAAATTGGTGCCCGCAGCGATGTCGGGCAATGGTTCCGTTGCTCGGGTAAGCCGCCAGACGCCGCTTCTGGCGCAGGAGCTCGCTAGCATGGCCAGACTTCTTCTGCAATTCGATTCCACGGTGTTAAGGGAATTCCCCGTCAGCACCCACCCGATCACGATCGGCCGCGCTCCGGACAACGACATCCACATTGACAACCTGGCCGTTTCGAACTATCACGCCCGCGTCTATAGTGAGAACTACCGGCTTGTGGTCGAAGACTTAGACAGCCTGAACGGCACTTTCCTCAACAATAGACGCGTGAAAAAGGAGTGGCTACGCTCGGGCGACGCCATTCTCATCGGCAAGCACCTCCTCATCCTGGACCAAGAGCATGACGTCGCGCCGGCCCTCGACTCTGGGCGCAGAGCAGTCGCGCCCAAAGTGGACGAGACGGTCCTGTTTCAAGCCAAGCGAGGACCTCAAGGCGCCCAACCAGCCGGAGCCGCTGATGCGGGTTCTCAGTCCGACCGCGCGCGAGCGCCGAGCCTGATCGTGCTCAAGGGTAAGACCGATCAGAAAGATTATCTGCTCTCGGACAGACTCACCATTATCGGCAAGTCACCCATGGCCACCGTTCGGTTGCGGGGTTGGTTCGCACCTCAGGTGGCTGCGCAAGTCAACAAACGCCAAGACGGCTACTATATCGGCCTCACCCAACGCGTGGTCAAGGTCAACGGGAACCCCATCTCGGGCCTTACCCGGCTAAACGACGGGGACTTGATCGAGGTCGGGGGTGTTTGCCTGAAATTCACGTATTCCGATTAGTTCCTCTGGAAGGTCTGGGCGGGTGTCATTGCGGCTCGCCATCGCGGGGAACTCCCTACAAGGAGTTTAAGAAGACGGGAGTCCTTTTTGCAGACCTTACTTGGTGTCGTCCTTTTCAGGTGGGCTGGGGTCAAGACTCGTTGCCGGTGCGATTGACTTCTGTTTCAGGATTCTTGCGAGCTCTATGCACCCCCTCGCGGCGCTTTGCTGAAGCCCGTGCATCACGCCTGCACCAAGTTTGTCCATCAGCCTCTGGGAGTCCTGCATAAGGAGCGCGACGGTGGCTGCCCGCCACGAGTTCGAGACAGTTTCCAGGTCCTGCCTGAACTGAGCGATGGACTCGTCTAGCTTCTGCCTGTGCCTTTCATTCCAAACGGCGTGCTGGCCCTCAGTCTCCTTGCGCATGGTCTCAAGCAAGAAAGAAAATCTCGACTCCAAGCCTCGCACCGCCTCCTCCGTCGCCATCGCTGTACATTTCGTAAGCTGCTGCTGAAAGTCAGCCACCCCTTGTGTAGCGTTGAGGCGGAATTGAGAATCCTGCTCTCCGATAATCTCAGAAACCCGAGCCTTCGCTTCGCCTAGAGTGACTGCGGTCAACTCTTCCAGATGTCTCCGGTATTCGCCCGTAAAGTGTCGAAGGCTCGCCTCAAAGCTGGCTTGTATTTCTTTGTGGTTGTGTTCCACTTGCTCCGTCGCACTTTCCTCGATCGATCGCTTTGTGTGCGTGACAAAACTTCGACTGTATTGGTCCAGTGCCGACGCAAACAGCTGGCATTCCTCGGCGGCCTTTTGCTGTAAGGACGCAGCAGCCCCTTCGAGTGTCTTTTCCAAGTGTCCTTGTATTCCAGCCTGCGCCTTTCCGTGGCACCACTCCCCCGCCTTGTGCAGGGAATCAAAAGTAGTCTGCGTGATTTCTGTGCTCTCTGAATTGAGTCTCTCGATTTGTTTTTGGACAGTGGAGGAAGTGGCTTCAAGAAGATCTGCCCTCGCTCGGGTTACGATTTCCTCGAGTTCGCTGGCTACCCTTCCTGCGCATTGGTCGGCGGCCTCGCGTGCCTGATCGGATGCGGCATGCAGGCTCTCATCAAGATGCTTCTGGCTGGCCGCCAGTCTCTGTTCGGCCTCCCGCAAGAGCTCCATCTTCGATTTGGTTTGCTGCTCCATTTCCTGGCGAAAGCCTGCAATGGAGACTTGGTTGGCCTCGTCGCTGGCGACTTGCAGCCTTTGCTTGGCAGTTGCCAGTAAGGCATCCACGTCGGCTCCCAAGCGCGAGGTACGCGCCGAGAGCTGTCTTTCACCATCGGCGATCAGCCGGTTTGTTAACTCGGTTTGTCTGGCGCTCAGCCGATCACCTGTTGTCTTCAGAGAGGCATCGACGAATGAATCGCATCGCTCAATCGCGCTGCCGACCTTCCCTTCAAGGCGACCCATGCATTGGTTGCCTGCCTCCGTAACCCATTCTTGAAGATCTGATTTGAACTGATCTGCAAGTGCCTTCAATTCTCTGACGGCGGCCTGGGATTCCCGCTTCAGATCGGCGGAAGCTTGCGAGGCCGCATCTGGATGGAGAACTTCCGGCTTGGGAAGCTGCGTCTGCTCAGGGGGCGATTTGACCAGAGTTGGGGGGGAGCTCGCGATTTGTTGCTCGGCTTCCGCGGGCTGGGCGCTGACGCCGTCAGGCCGGCTCACTTCGAACGGTCCGGGGGCCATCGCAAGTCGTTCTGTCTGGGACACCATAGGCAAGAGGTGCGGTCTCTCAGAAGGCTGCCCGTGAGTCTTGTTCAAGGGGATAAGGCCCTCGAGCGCTCGTGTTCCAACCCGTGCCGCGTCTGTACGGCTGTCTACTTTCGCGAACTGGCGCCAATCTTCAGGAGGAAATGCGATGCCCCAAACGTTTTCCGGAACGTCAAAGGCGACGTCGACTTCGAACGATTCTCCTCTGGCTTCCGGCCTACGGTTGTGGACTACCGTTGCGGAAACCCAATGCGGTAGGTGTCCGGGACCAGGGCGAGGGAGTTCCAGGGTTACTCTTGTTCCCTTCAGGATAAATTGCTTTGACCGGAATCTGCATCCATGGCAGCTGATTTGGAGCGTCGTAGTATCTTCGGTGAAGGGCTGTCGAATTGCGTTGTGACTGTTTACCCTCAAGGGCAGAGCCTGGTCGACAGGCGTGCTTGTACCCTCTTCAGCTGTTTTCCTCTCCTGATGAGCGTTCTCAGACACGGCCGTTTTCGACGTCCACTACTGCCTGCCTTCCAGCAACGAGAGTTCTCGTGCGCAAGCGCATTGGACCATCCATCGATTGTAGATAAATCTCTTGCAACGTCCATAGGCGCGGAGTCACGCCACTGGCAGAACGAATGTACTGGTACGGGGCGACCCAGATGCAGCTCATTTGTGTTGGGAATCCCCTCACTCGTCCGTTCTGGAGTGACCCGAGCTCTTGCAACTCATTGAAAAATATGGTGGGCCTGGGGAGACTCGAACTCCCGACACGCGGTTTAGGAAACCGCTGCTCTATCCATCTGAGCTACAGGCCCCAAAGGCTTCAGCGATTCTACACCCAGCGATGCGTCAGGGCAGCCGGCGCTTTGCCGAAGGGAGTGAAGCCCCGGGATGCTGCGCCGCTACGAAGAAGGCTGCAGGGTGCGGTCGGGATCAACCAACAACCACGCGAGTCCCCCGAGCGCGCAGAACGCGGCGGCGACGAGAAACGACGCGGTCCAGCCCAAGCGCTGCGCGATCACGGGAGTCAGTGCAGCGGTGATGGCGCTGCCCGTCTGCGCGCCCATGTTCATCAAGCCGGAAAGCGAGCCTGAGGATTTGCCGCCCAAATCGGCGGACAGCGCCCAATACGAGCTCTGCGAAAGGTAGAGCGCGCCCGCGCCTCCCGCAAGAATGATGCTGGCCGTGGTTGCGCTTTGCACCAGGGATCCAGCAGCGACAAATGCGGCCGCGCCGCCCAGGCCAAACACTGCGACGCCGCACCGGCCCCATCGCCTGCCAAATCGCCGGCTGACGCGATCGCTGATCAGTCCTCCCAGGATCGAGCCGGTGGCCATGGCCAGAAAAGGCAGTGTGGCGTAATACGAACTCACCTTGAGGTCGAGACCGCGGACCTTGGTCAGGTAGATGAAAAACCAGGTAAAGAAAATGTACGCCACGTAGCCGTAGCAGAAGTAACTGAACGTGATGGCCCAGACGTCTTTCGATTGCAGAAGCGTTGCCCAGGGAATGCGAGAGCCCTCGCTCGCCGAAGGCCGTTCGATGCCTTCGCGAATTCGCCGCCGCTCGGCTTCGTTGACCCACGGGTGTTGGTCCGGTTGATCGCGCGCGAGCAAATACCACGCCGCGCCCACCAGCAAGCCGACGGCGGCGCACGCCCAGAACGACGCGCGCCAGCCATAGCGCTGCATGAGCGTCGCGATGATCGGTGGAGTGAAGGCCGCTCCAGCGCCGACGCCGGCAAAAATGATTCCGTTGGCGAGCCCGCGCTCCTCAATGGGGATCCAGTTTGCAACCCACCGGTTCGAGCTCGGGTACATCACGGACTCGCCCATCCCCAGCAGGAAGCGCACAGTCCAAAACCAGACGAGCGCTCCCGCGACTCCCATCGGCACGGCCGTCGTCAGAGTCGTGGCTACGGCCCACCAGAGCGCGCCGAAGGCCAGGACGCGCCGCGGACCGAAGCGGTCGGCCGCCCAGCCGCCGCCGATTTGAAAGATTCCGTAACCCACCGAAAAGGCGCTGAAGACCAAGCCGAGTTGCGTCTGTGAGAAGTGGAACTCGTCGGAGATCCTTTGTCCGGCGATCGAAAGGTTCACGCGATCCAGGTAGCTCACCGCGCCGGTGAACGCGATCCACCACACCAAAAGCCACCGCACGCGCGTCTCAGCGGTGCCCTGTATCGGCGAATCGAAGAAAGAGGACATTTCGGCGCACCGAATCTACACGGTTCGAAAAGTTGCGCAAAGCATTCTTGTCGGCGGCGTAGGCTCGTTATAGGCTCGATGCTTCGCGAAAGCGAACGCGCGAGGGGGGCCGTGGCGGAACTGCGGGTCGGCACGTCGGGCTACGCCTACAAGGAGTGGAAAGGCAGCTTCTACCCGGAAAAGCTGCCCGACAAGGAAATGCTGCGCTTCTACGGGCAGCAGTTCACGACCGTCGAGATCAACAACACGTTCTACCGTATGCCCACCGAGCGCGTGGTCGAGCAATGGGCCGCGAGCGTGCCCGCGGGGTTTCAATTTGCGCTGAAGGCGAACCAGCAGATCACGCACATCCAGCGGCTGCGTGGCTCGGAGAGCACGCTGAAACGCTTCCTCGAGGCCGCGTCGGTTCTCGGCGCCGAGAACCGGCTCGGGCCCGTCCTCGTGCAACTGCCGCCGAACTTCCGCGCTGATTTGGCGTTGCTCGGCGACTTCCTGAAGCTGCAACCGCACGCGTTCCGCTTCGCGCTCGAAGTGCGTCACGCCTCGTGGCACACGCCGGAATTTCACGCGCTCCTGCGCGAGCACAGCACGGCGCTCTGCCTGGCCGAAACCGACGATGCAACGCCGGAGCCGGTTCTGACCGCCGACTTCACTTACGTCCGCCTGCGCAAAACAACCTACACCGCGAAACAACTCGCGGCTTGGAAAAAGCAATTCGATGCATGGGTGAAGCAAGGCATCGGCGTCTTCGCCTACCTGAAGCACGAGGACGCGGGCAAAGCGCCCGCGTACGCGAAGAAGCTGCTGGGAACCTGACCGCCCCGCTCCAAACAAACCGTCTAGCGTTTCCCCCTCGAGGCAAGGTGCTGCGTGAGGGCTTGCGTCGCTTTTTCCAGGCGCTGGCGCCTGGTCCAGAACTTTGCCCAGGGGTCGGCGCGCTTCTCGATCCGCGCGAAGATGCTTTTCAGGTTGAACTGCTCGGGGCGCAGGCTGCGGCGCAGCTCCGCGTGCGCGAGCGGCGTTGAAACCGGCGCCTTCGGAAACGCGCGCACGGCGTACGCGGCCGCGAGCGGGCGCCCCTCGGCGTTCTGGAAAACGTCAATGTAGACGGTGCCGCGCGGGCGCTTCGCCACGGATCGCTCTTGCGAGACGTGCTTGGGCGCTTCCGCGGCCACGAGGCGCGCGACAATTTCCGCGAACGTGCGCACCTGCTCGTAGGTGTAGCGCCGCTCGACCGGCACGAACAGGTGTATGCCCGTCGCGCCTGAAGTCTTCACGAAGACTTCGAGGCCCAGCGACTCGAGCTTCGCCAGCACCGCGCGCGCGACTTCCACGACGGTTGGAAACGCCGTGCCTTCGGTCGGGTCCAGGTCGAACGCGATGTAGTCCGGGTGCGCGAGGTCGTCCACGCGGCTGAACCACGGGTTGTGGTCAATGCAACCGAGGTTCACGAGATAGAGCAGCGCGGTGAGGTCGTTCGCGACGAAGTAGCGGATCTCCTGCCGCCGCTCGTCGGAATAGACGCCGGTGGTGGTCATCCAGCCGGGCGCAGCTTCGCCGGCATCCTTCTGGAAAAACGATTCGCCGCTGATGCCGTCGGGATAGCGGCGCAGAACCAGCGGCCGCTCGCGCAGATACGGCAGGATGCGCTCCGCCATGCGGAAGTAATAAGCGAGCAGGTCGCGCTTGGTGTAGCCCGGCAGCGGAAAATAAACTTTGTTCAGATGGGTCAGGCGCAGCCGCCTGCCGTCCAGCTCGATCGTCACCTGGTCCGCGCGTCCGCGGAAAAGCTCAGCTTCGATGTCGCGCGTGCGCGCGAGCAGGCGCCCGGCCACCGCGGCAGCCGTGACCACGGCGGGCGCCGCAGTCGCAGGAGCCTCGCTTTCCAGCCGGCACTCTTCGGGCGACAACTCCGCGCGCACGCCGAGAAAGACCGGTTGTCGCAGGCGCCGCTCGCCGGTCCAGCCTCCGTGTTCGACTCGAACCACCAGCGATGGCTCCGCCCACGCGGCCTTTTCCTTCGTCTCCGGCACGGCCGCGAACGGGCAGCGCTTGCGCGCGAGCGCCTTCAGTTGCTGCGCGATTTCCTTCTGCGCGTGCTCGGTGAACCCGCTGCCGACGCCGCCGATGAACTGCAGCGCCTTGCCATCGTAAAGCCCCAGCAGCAGCGCGCCGAAATGTTCGCGCGAGCCGCGCGGCTCCGTCCAGCCGCCGACGACGGCATCCACCTCACGGCGCACCTTGAACTTCAGCCAGTGCGGGCTGCGCTGGCTGACGTAGACGCTGCGCGCGTGCTTGCCAAGGATGCCCTCGAGGCCGTGGCTTCGCGCCAGCTCGAACAGTTCCTTCCCTTGACCCACATGGTGGTCTGAGTAACGAAACGGATCGCGCGGCCGCAAAATTTGCCGCAGAAACTGCTTGCGCTCCGCTAGCGGCACGCTGCGCAGGTCGTAGCCGTCGCAAAAGAGCACGTCGAAGAGGTAGTAGGTCACCGGCGCGCGCTTCTGCAGCGCGACCGGCGGGCGCGCGACGTGCATGCGCTCCTGCAAACGCTCGAAATCGCTGCGCCCATCCGCGCCGAGGACCACGATTTCGCCGTCGAGGATCGCGCGTTTCGCGTTGAGGCATTCGGGCAACGCAGCAAGCTCCGAATACTGATCGGTGATCGAACGGCCGTTGCGCGAGCGATACTCCACGCGGCCCTCCTTCACCCAGGCCAGCGAGCGCACGCCGTCCCATTTGATTTCGAAAAGCCACTCCGGATGGGAGAATGGTTTTTCGGCGAGCGTCGCGAGCATGGGGTTGAGCCGCGCGGGCATCTCGGCCTTAGCTGCTCCTTCAAGCTCTTCCGGGCGCGGACCGCGTGCCGCATGCGCGGCAGACATGCCCTCGCGGATTTCCTCGAGCGTGCGGCCGGTAAGCGCGGAGCCGTCGTGCTGGTCAACGTTCCAGCCCGGCTCCGCAGCAGCGTCTTTGTGCTTGATCAGCAGCCATTCGTTGCCCTTTTCGCTGCGGCGCAGCTTGACGAGCACAAATGACCCACGCAGCTTCTGCCCGTCGAGCGAGAATTTCAGCTCCCCGCGCGCGAGCTGCTGCGCCGCGGAGGCTTCGCCTTCGACGCGATACGCGCCGCAGTCCCACACCATCACGGTTCCCGCGCCGTAGTTCCCTTCCGGGATGATGCCCTCGAAATTTGCGTAGTCGAGCGGATGATCTTCGGTTTGGACGGCGAGCCGTTTGTCTGCGGGGTCGAGCGAAGGCCCTTTCGGCACGGCCCATGATTTCAAAACGCCGTTCAGCGCGAGGCGAAAGTCGTAGTGCAGCCGCCGCGCAGCGTGTTTCTGGACGACGAATTGATCGCCGCCCGGCCGCGCGCCTTTGCCTGCGGGTTCGGGCGTCTTGGCAAAGCGCCGCTTGCGGCGGTATTCTTCGAGAGCCATCGGCCCATTCTACACTGAGGCTGCCGCACGCCCGGCCGGAGCCGCGGCAGTGCAACTTGCGAACTAGCAGTTGCACTCCGGGCGCCCGTTTACTACGCTTAGGAAGTTCATCCCAGCCTCACCTCGGGGGGAGTGGCAACCTGCTGGAAAGGAAGCGTCGCTCATGGCCACTAGTGTCTGGAAAGGGCATCTCACGTTCGGGCTGATCTCGATCCCCATCCAGCTGTTTTCCGCGGCGCGCAGCGAGCGCATCAGCTTCAACCAATTGCACTCGGTGTGTCACTCGCGCATCCGCCAGCCGCAGTTCTGCCCGACGTGCAACCGCATGGTCGAGCGGTCGGAGATCGTCAAGGGCTACGAGCACGAAAAAGACCAGTACGTGCTCGTGGACGACAAGGAGCTCGAGAAGATCGCGCCGTCTTCGGCGCGCACGATGGAGATCCTCGAGTTCGTGAAGCTGGCCGAGATCGATCCCATCTATTACGACGCCTCCTACTACGTTGTGCCCGAAGACGCGGGGCGCAAGGCCTACACGCTGCTGATGAAGACGATGCAGGAGTCCGGCTACGCCGGCATCGCGCGGCTGGCCATGCACCAGCGTGAGTACACCGTGTTCATCCGCCCGAAAGATGGCGGCCTGACGCTGCACACGATGTATTATCCCAACGAAGTCCGCCAGGTGGCCGAATACGGGCAGGCGGGGCCCGTGGACGTGAAGCAGCAGGAGGTCCGCCTGGCCGAGCAATTGATCGAGAGCCTGGCCGCCAAATTCGAGCCCGGGAAATACAAGGACGAATACCAGGACCGGCTGAAGATGCTCATCGAAGCGAAGCGGCAGGGCCGCGAGGTCGCCGAAGTCACCAGGCCGCAGCTCGCTCCGGTGATTGATCTGATGGAAGCCCTGAAAAAGAGCTTGGCGCGGCAGGAAGCGGGGCCGAAGAAGCCTCCGCTGCGCGCCGTGGAACCTGCGCAGCCGCAAAAGAAGCGGAAGAAATCAGCGGGTTAGCCGAATGGCCGTTGTCGAGCGGTTCACGCACCGGGAAATCACGCGCATCTTGGGTGTCACCGAAAAGCAGCTCGCCTACTGGGAGCGGCTCGGATTTGCGCGGCCGCGCGCGCGCTGGGGTGAGCGCTTCTACTGCTTCAGCGACCTCATCAGCCTGCGCACGGTGAAGCAGCTCACCGAGTCCGGCGTGCCCGCGGCCCGCCTGCACCGCGCGGTGGACGCGCTGCAAAAGCAGCTCCTCGAAATCCGCAGCCCGCTGACCGAGCTGCGCATCCTCTCGAACGGCCGCAACGTCGTCGTGGCGCACCACGGCGCGCAGCTCGAGCCGCTTTCCGGGCAGATGGTCCTCGACTTCGACACGCGCGAGCTGGGCGAGCGCATCAAGACGCTGCCCGACCGCGGCGCCGCGGAATGGTTTGAACTGGCGCTCGATTTGGAAACGGACCCCGACGCCAAGGAGCAGGCCGCCGAAGCCTATCGCCACGCGATTGCGAGGGAACCCGGCCGGCTGGACGCGCACGTGAACCTGGGTACGCTGCGCTACGAGCAAGGGGATTTGGAAGAAGCCGCGCAATGCTTCCGCCGCGCAGCGGAGCTCGACCCGAACAACGCGCTGGCGCACTTCAATCTCGGAACCGTTCTGCACGACGCAGGCGACACGGCGGGCGCGCGCGTGCATCTGTGCGAAGCGATCCGCCTGAAGCCCGATCTCCCCGATGCCCACTACAACCTGGCGCTCGTAGCCGAAAAGCTTGGCCGCGCCGCCGAAGCGCGCCAGCACTGGCGGCGTTATCTCGAACTCGATCCCCGCGGCCCCTGGGCCGAGTACGTCCGCGGTTTTCTCGCCCGCAGTCCTGCCTAAAACACCAGCCTAGTGCGTTGCGCGCAACGCTTCCAACCGCTGGCGGGCCTCGCTGGCGGCGGCGTGGCTCGGGTTGAGCCGGAGGAATGTCTCGAAGGCTTGCGTAGCTCCGGCGCGCTCGCCGAGCGCAGCCAGCGTCAAGCCCAGGACGAGCTGCGCTTCGCCGGCATCATCCTTGCCGATCTGGAGCGCGCGCTCCACCTGCACCCGGGCGCGGACATATTCCCGCTGCTGGTAGTATGAGCAGGCCAGTCTCCAGTGCGTGCGCCAGGAGTCCCCGTCCGCCTCCACGGCGCGCTCGAGGACTTCGCTAGCCGCAGCATACTCGCCGGCTTCGTAGAGCAGGCTGCCCAGCGCATTCAGCGCCAGCCGGTGATTGGGAAAGAGGCGCGTAGCCTGCGCAAGTTCGGATCGCGCCTTCGCTTGATCCTTCTGCCGCAGCGCGAGCATGCCCATCAGGTAGTGCACATCGGGGTGCCCCGGAGCGAGCTTCTGCGCTTTCTCCAAGTGTTCCTGTGCCGCAGCCAGATCGTTTGCCAGCAATGCCTGCGAGGCTTCGTCCAGTTCCTTGCTCGCCTTCGGCGCCAGCACAGGCGCCTGCGCAGCGCCCGGCGTGTCCTTCGGAGATGTCTGCGGATGGATCGAAATATAAAGATCGAACACCTGGCGCGGAATCGAGAGGCTGGCTTCCTCCCGCGTCGCGACGTACCCGGGCGCCGTCACTTCTACGACGTAAGTGCCGGGCGCCAGGCCGGGAAAGATCACATACTCGTTGCCGCGCGTGACCGTCATTTGCGTGAGGCCGCCCGTGGCCGAAGTAAGGCGCACGAGCGCCTGTCCCTGGAATGCGCCGCCCCCCGCGTCGCGCACGTGCACCACCACCTGGCCGCCGTTTGCAGCGGAAGAACTCCCATTCGGGTTGCGCTGCGCCGCCGCTGCGGGCGCGAGCATGAGGAGCGCACCAAGCAATAGGAAGGAACTTGCGCAGGAGCCGCGTGATAGGAGCCTCATTGTTCTCTCCTGCGCGCCGTGCGGACACGGCCGCGGCGCTCGAGGAGAATCCCCTGAACCAGTTCCGCGAGTATAGCGCTTTTTCGCTCCCCTGGCTTTTGCGGCTGCCGTGTCATGTTAACCGGCAAGTACTTCCGTCCCATCCGAGGGGGCTAGCCGTACTATGGACGGTTCCTGCGCCTCCCACTAGCATCACTCCCCTGATCGCGACCGCCGGCAGATCCCCCTGCCGGCGACTGGCGGCCGGAGTTCTCAAGGAAGGCACCGAATGGCGTTTCGCTACTGGAAAGAACAGTTCGCCGCGCTCACGCATGCGCTGACCGCAGATGAATCCGCCGCCGTCCCAGGTGCTGAATTGGCCCCTGGAGAAGCTCTCTCCTCCGGGGAGTCACTCCAGATGGCAGAACCTGCGCGCGTAGGCACGAACTCCTCTGAAGCCGACTAGGGTCGCCGCCCGCAGTAAGATCGCTGCTTCCAAACCTCGTCCCGGCCCACGCCACTATCCCTCTGCATTTCGCTCCTGCCTCGACGCAGTCCAGGGCCATTTCTGCGCGTTTCCAGCTCCTTGCGTGACCAAGAGGTGAAAAGCTCGTGCCCGGCGGGAGCCCCTGGTATAGCATAGAACGCTGAGGGAGAGCCCGGCCGCACTGGGCGGGAGGCCGCATTAGGAGTATGCAGAGCCGCACGAAAATCCGCCGCCGCTTGAGGTTTTGGCGCACGCGCCTGCGCGAGCTGCGCATGATCGCCAAGGGCCTGCTGTGGACGCAGCATCCGCTGCTGGTGCACATCATCCCCATCCGCCGCTGCAATCTTTCCTGCGCCTACTGCAACGAGTTCGACGACCACTCGAGCCCCGTGCCTCTCGAAGAGATGTACCGGCGGCTGGACCGGCTGGCCGGCATGGGCACCGCCGTCATCACCATCAGCGGCGGCGAGCCGCTGCTGCACCCCGAGCTCGACCAGATCATCGCGCGCATCCGCCGGCGCGGCATGATGGCCGGGCTGATCACCAACGGCTACCTGCTCACGGCGGAGCGCATCGCGCGGCTGAACCGCGCCGGCCTCGAGCACCTGCAGATCAGCATTGACAACGTCCAGCCCGACGACGTCTCGAAGAAAAGCCTGAAGGTGCTGGACCAGAAGATCAAGCTGCTCGCCGAGCACGCCTGGTTTCAGGTGAACATCAATTCGGTGCTCGGCAGCGGCGTGCGCAATCCGGAAGACGCGCTGGCCGTGGCGCGGCGCGCCGTGGAGCTGGGCTTCACCAGCACCGTCGGCATCCTCCACGACGGCAACGGGCAGCTCCGGCCGCTTGGCGCGCGCGAGCAGGAAATTTTTGAAGAGATCATGGGGCTGGGGAAGCGCTCGTTTTCGCGCATCAACCAGTTCCAGCACAATATCGCCCGCGGCCAGCCCAACGAATGGCGCTGCCGCGCCGGCTCGCGCTACCTCTACATCTGCGAGGACGGCCTCGTGCACTGGTGCTCGCAGCAGCGCGGCTATCCGGGCATCCCGCTCGAGAAGTACACGGACGAAGAGCGCCGCCGCGAATACTTCACGCGCAAACCCTGCGCGCCGCGCTGCACCGTCTCCTGCGTGCAGCAGATCGCCATCGTGGACAACTGGCGCTCCCCGCAGCACCTCAAGCCGCTTACCCGCCTTGGCGGGCCGCAGCCTGCCCGCCTAGGCGGGGCCGCTTCCTCCCCGCTCGTCTCGCTCACCGGCACCGCCGCCCCCGAAAACCGCTGACCGCGAAAATCGTCAATAAAACTGTCCCGATGAACGTATCGACCCCCTCGCTAACTTTGCCTATAATGCTCAGACCATGGCACGCCGTGAAACGACAGGAACCACAAAGAAGGCCAACAACGGAGCGAATCTCGGTTTCGAACAGACGATGTGGCAGGCGGCGGACAAGCTGCGCGGCAACATGGACGCCGCCGACTACAAGCACGTCGTCCTCGGTCTAATCTTCCTGAAGTACATTTCGGACGCCTTCCAGGAACACTACGAGAAGCTGAAGAAAGAGCCTCACGCAGAGCCTGAAGACCGCGATGAATACACGGCTGAAAACATCTTCTGGGTGCCCAAGAAAGCGCGCTGGCCCTTCCTCCAGGACAACGCTAAGCAGACCAAGATTGGCACCCTCATTGACGAGGCGATGGAGGCCACCGAAAAGGACAATCCCACCCTCAAGGGTGTTCTGCCCAAGGACTACGCCCGCGAATCGTTAGATAAGCACCGGCTGGGAGAACTGATAGACCTCGTCGGCACGATTGGCCTGGGTGACAAAGAAAGCCGCTCCAAGGACATCCTGGGTCGCGTGTACGAGTATTTCCTAGGCCAGTTCGCCGCTGCGGAAGGAAAGAAGGGCGGCCAGTTCTATACGGCGCGGTGCGTGGTAAAGCTCCTTGTTGAAATGATCGAGCCGTACAAGGGCCGCGTTTTCGATCCTTGCTGCGGGTCGGGCGGCATGTTCGTCCAGAGCGAGAAGTTCGCGGAAGCGCACAATGGCAGGCGCACAGACCTCTCCATCTATGGGCAGGAGTCAAATCAGACCACTTGGCGACTCTGCAAGATGAACCTCGCGATTCGAGGCATTGAGGCAAACATCGCGTGGAATAGCGAAGGGTCTTTTCAGAAGGACGCCTTCAAAGACCTGAAGGCCGATTACATCCTCGCGAATCCCCCTTTCAACGATAGCGACTGGGGCGGCGAACGCCTGCGTGAGGACGCGCGCTGGAAGTATGGCGCCCCGCCAGTGGGCAATGCCAACTTCGGTTGGGTTCAGCATTTCATCTATCACCTCGCACCAAATGGCATCGCGGGCTTCGTACTAGCAAATGGCTCGATGTCTTCCAACCAGTCCGGGGAAGGTGAAATCCGCAAAGCCATCATTGAAGCTGACTTGGTGGATTGTATGATCGCCCTGCCAGGCCAACTCTTCTACACCACACCAATCCCCGTCTGCCTCTGGTTCCTGACGCGCAATAAAGCGAATGGCAGGTTCCGCGACCGGAGGAGGCAGACTCTCTTCATTGATGCACGCAAGCTGGGTTATTTGATTGACCGCATTCATCGCGACCTTTCCGACGATGAGATCGCCCGCATCGCCCGCACCTACCACGCCTGGCGCGGCGAAAAAGATGCTGCCAAGTACGAAGATGTGGCGGGTTTCTGCAAGAGCGCCACGACCCAGGACATCGCCGCCCACGGTTACATCCTCACGCCGGGCCGCTATGTCGGTGCGGAAACTGCTGAGGAGGACGATGAGCCGTTCCAGGAGAAAATCAAGAGGCTCACGGCAAAGCTACAGGAGCAGTTCACCGAATCGAGCAAGTTGGAAGACGCGATACAAACCAACCTGAAGAGGTTGGGGCATGGGAATTGACGGCTGGCAGGCCTGCACCATTGCGGACATCGCGGCGCAAACAAAGAACGCGCTGGTAGGCGGACCGTTTGGCTCGAACCTCATCTCCGCAGATTACGTGTCAGAGGGAGTTCCTGTCATTCGAGGTCAGAACATGGGTTTCGGGCGGTGGGTGGAAGGCGAGTTTGCTTTCGTTTCTCACCAGAAAGCGCAGTCCCTTTCCGCTAATTTAGCGAGACCTGGGGACTTGGTATTCACACAGCGCGGCACACTCGGACAGATTGCAATCGTGCCTTCCGGCCGCTTCGACCACTACTTGATCTCACAAAGCCAAATGAAACTCACTGTGGACGAAACGAAGGCGGACACTCTGTTTCTTTACTACGTCTTTTCAAGCCCTGCACAGCAGGATTGCATCTTCAGAAACGCGATCCAAACGGGTGTTCCGCACACGAATCTCGGCATTCTGAAAAGCACTCCCTTCTTACTGCCACCTCTGAACGAGCAGCGGGTGATTGCCGGCATCTTGGGTGTTCTCGATGACAAGATCGAGTTGAACCGTCGGATGAACGAGACGCAGGAAGCGATGGCACGCGCCATCTTCAAGTCTTGGTTTGTGGACTTCGACCCTGTCCGCGCTAAAGCTGAAGGCCGCCGGCCTCACGGGATGGACGCCGAAACCGCCGCCCTCTTCCCCAATTCTTTCGAAGATTCGCCACTCGGCAAGATTCCGAGGGGCTGGCAGACAGGAACACTGGCAGACGTTTGCACAACTCAGTACGGTTTCACGGCAAGTGCGTCGGATGAACCTGTCGGCCCTAAGTTTCTCAGAGTAACCGACATTAATAAGCGGAATTGGATCGAATGGGACTCTGTGCCCTACTGCGTCATCGGCCACGAAGGAAGAGCCAAATACGTTCTGTCCCTGGGCGACATCGTCGTTGCGCGGATGGCCGATCCCGGGAAGTCCGCAATCATCGAAGACCAAGTCGATGCCGTTTTTGCTTCGTATCTTGTCAGACTGAGGAACGAATCTCTGGCTCACTCATACTACGTCCACGGGTTTCTAAAATCACAGGCCTATACAGAGTATTCGGAGGGGGCAAAAGGTGGGTCAGTACAGGCAAACATGAATGCCAAAGTTATAGTCGGCGCCCAGTTGGTGATTCCGCCGGTCCTCATTTTGGAGGCGTTTTTGGGCTGCGTGCTGCCCCTAAGACAAAAACTGGTTCTGAACATCAGGCAGTCCTCGAGCCTAGCCGCCGTTCGAGACGCTCTGTTGCCTAGGCTGATTTCCGGCGAGCTTCGCGTGAAGGACGCCGAGAAGATTGTGGGAGCGAAGGTGTGAGCCAGCGGGCGGGCAAGCCGCCGTTGAGACTAGTGGCCTACGCTGACGAGAGCCACTACAACGTTGGGCGGTATCGGGGCATTGCGGTTGTCAGCCTAGAAGAACAGCATGTCGGTAGTTTTGACGCAGAACTTGGTACGCTACTCCACGAGTCCGAGGTCTGTGAGTTCAAATGGAAGAAACTGGACAGTGCAAAGAACCGATTCGCAGCCGTAAAGTTGTTAACGTGGACGCTGCACAGAATCCGCCACGGTCTGCTGCGTATTGACGTGCTGATTTGGGACACGGAGGACAGTCGGCACAAGGTCAGAGGTCGCGACGACATCACTAATCTTGAGCGGATGTACCATCACATCTTCAAGAACCTACTGAGTGCTCGCTGGCCTGACGGAAGCATTTGGACGCTGCATCCGGACGAGCAAACAGCGATTGACTGGCAGGATGTTGGGGATCGGCTGGACATAGTAAGTTCCCGTGGGGAAATCCACCGAGATCTGTTTACGAAGGGAAGTATTCGCATCCGGCTCAAACAGGAATTTCGCGTTGAAAGAGTTGTTCCTTCCCGGTCCAAGGATGAACCCCTTGTTCAGCTTGCGGATATGTTTGTAGGAATGGCCATCTTTTCGCGGCAATCCTACTGCGGCTTTGAGAACTGGAAGCGAGCCAACGACAAACAGTCAAGGTTGTTTCCTGAGCCGCAGAGCCACGAAATCCTGAGCAGTGGAGACAGGGAACGCTTCAAGGTCTTGCAGGAATTCGATGCAGCTTGCAAGCGACAACGGCTGGGTGTGAGTCTTAGGCAGTATCGAGGCTTGCGAACGCTTCAGCCGAAGAACCCGATTAACTTCTGGTGGTACGTCCCTCAGCACGATCAGGACAGAGCGCCTGTAAAGGCTTCCGAATGACAACTGCCTTTACAGAATCTACCGTGGAGGAGGCTGCTCTCGAACTTTTTGCCGGGCTGGGCTATACGGTTTTGCACGGGCCGGATATCGCCCCAGGCGAACTGTTCGCGGAGCGTACAAGCTACTCGGACGTTGTGCTTGCAGGCCGGTTGAAGACAGCACTCACCCGGATCAATCCCAAAGTTCCTTCCGGCGCAATCGAAGAAGCCATCCGGAAGCTACTTCGAACCGAAAGCCAAAATCTCGACGAGAATAACCGGCGGTTCCATCGCTTCCTCACGGATGGCGTACCCGTCGAATACAGAGGCAAAGAGCGCGTCGTCCATGGCCAGGTGCAACTCTTCGACTTCGAAGACCGCGCCAACAATGACTGGCTCGCCGTCAATCAATTCACTGTCATCGAGGACAAGAACAACCGCCGTCCCGACATCGTGGTCTTTGTGAATGGCCTGCCGCTGGCAGTGATTGAACTCAAGAACTTGGCAGATGAAAACGCGACAATCCGTGATGCCTTCAACCAACTGCAGACATACAAGAAAGACATTCCAAGCCTCTTCCCCTACAACGAGATTCTCATCATTTCGGATGGCATTGAAGCGCGGGTAGGCGCGCTGACCTCCGGCTGGGAACGCTTCATGCCCTGGCGCACCATTACCGGAGACAAAATCGCTCCGAAACCATCGCTTGAACTTGAAGTGTTGATCCGAGGAATGTTTGAGAAGCACCGCTTTCTTGACTTGATCCGCCACTTCATCGTTTTCGAGGATTCGGGCGGCTCACTTACCAAGAAACTCGCGGGCTACCACCAATTCCACGCTGTCAACAAAGCCGTGAATTCAACCCTGGATGCCGCTTCACCGAAAGGGGACAGGCGCGCTGGAGTGGTCTGGCATACACAAGGCAGCGGCAAGAGTTTGACGATGGTTTTCTATGCAGGAAAGATTATCCAGCATCCAGGCATGTTCAACCCAACGTTGGTTCTCCTGACGGACCGGAACGATTTGGACGATCAACTTTTCGGAACGTTTTCCGCGTGCAAGGAACTGCTGCGCCAGACTCCCGCCCAGGCCAAGAACCGAGAGCACCTTCAAGAACTATTGCGGGTGTCCGCTGGTGGCGTGATCTTCACAACGATTCAGAAGTTCTTGCCGGAAGACAAGGGCAAGAGCTACCCGATGCTCTCGGATCGCCACAACATTGTTGTGATCGCCGATGAAGCTCATCGTAGTCAGTACGGGTTTATCGAAGGCTTCGCTCGCCACATGCACGATGCCTTGCCCAGGGCCTCGTTCATCGGATTTACGGCGACTCCTCTCGAAGTTGGAGACCGAAGCACGCCTGCCGTCTTCGGAAACTACATAGACGTTTACGACATTCAGCGCGCAGTCGAAGATGGGGCAACCGTCCGCATTTACTACGAAGGACGGCTCGCCAAGCTCGAACTCAAGGAAGAAGAGCGGCCGAAGATTGACCCCGAGTTCGAGGAAGTAACTGAAGACGAAGAACAGACTACAAGAGAGAAGCTGAAAACGAAGTGGGCGCGCATGGAGGCGATGGTCGGCACGAGCAAGAGGATCGGCCTCATCGCCAAGGACATTGTGGACCACTTCGAGCTGCGGTTGGACGTATTGCCTGGCAAAGCGATGATTGTTTGCATGAGCCGCCGCATATGCGTTGAGCTGTATGACGCGATTGCAAGGCTCCGCCCCAACTGGCACAACGAAGACGACGAAAAGGGCGCAATCAAGATCGTCATGACCGGTTCAGCTTCAGACAGGATCGAATGGCAGCCACACATACGAAACAAGCCTCGCCGGGAGCGTTTCGCCAAGCGATTCAAGGACCCGAACGATCCGCTCAGTGTGGTGATTGTCCGCGATATGTGGCTGACGGGCTTCGACGCGCCGTGCCTGCACACGATGTACGCGGATAAGCCAATGCAGCGGCATGGACTAATGCAGGCAATCGCCAGAGTGAACCGCGTCTTTAGGGATAAGCCCGGGGGCCTTGTAGTGGATTATCTGGGCTTGGCAGATCAACTACAGAAAGCGCTGGCGGACTACACAGAGAGCGGCGGCGAAGGGAAGCCAGTCTTCGACCAGGAAGAAGCCGTTGCAAAGATGCTTGAACTGTATGAAGTGTCCGCTGGCATGTTTCACGGCTTCGACTATTCGAAGTTCAAGACAGGGACCTCGTTGCAACGAAACGCAGTTGTTCCACCTGCTTGCGAGCACATTCTGAAGCAGGAAAACGGCAAAGACCGCTTCATGAAGACCGCAACCCGGCTATCGAGAGCGTTTGCCCTGTCCGTGCCTCACGATAAGGCTATTGCAATTCGAGATGATGTGGGTTTCTTCCAAACGGTTCGAGCTGCCCTGGCGAAGACCATCACAACGGGTGGCAGGCCCGAAGAGGAACTGGATGCCGCCGTCCGCCAGATTGTGTCCCGGGCGGTCGCTTCAGATCAAGTAATTGATATTTTTTCGGCTGCGGGACTGAAGAGGCCGGACATCTCAATTCTTTCAGATGAGTTCTTGGCTGAAGTGAAAGAACTGCCACACAGGAATTTGGCTTTTGAGGTCCTGAAGAAGCTGTTGAATGATGAAATCAAAGCCCGCTCCAAGAAGAATCTCGTCCAATCCCGTTTGTTCTCTCAAATGCTCGAGGAAACGATCCGCAAATACCAGAACCGCTCAATCGAGACTGCGCGGGTCATACAAGAACTGATAGACCTAGCGAAAGAAATGCGGGAGGCCAGCAAGCGGGGTGAGAAGCTCGGTTTCACGGATGAGGAACTAGCCTTCTACGACGCATTGGAAGTGAACGACAGCGCGGTCAAGGTTCTGGGCGACGAAACCCTGAGAACGATTGCGCGGGAGTTGGTGGATACCGTCCACAAGAACACTTCCATAGACTGGACGGTCAAGGAAAGCGTGAAGGCCAAGCTCCGCACAATGGTAAAACGCATCCTGCGCAAGTACGGCTATCCGCCGGACAAACAGGAGAAGGCCACCCAAACGGTACTCGAACAGGCAGCGCTGCTTTGCAGGGATCGGGCCGCCTAGTCAGAAGGGTCAATGCGTAGAACTCCTGACTGAATTTCTCGCCAACAGGAGCGGCGTGCTCCCCTAATCCCGCACACGAGTGTGCATGATCCCGGAGGTCAGGCAGAGGGCTGTTCGAATACTCCTCAATAATAATTGAAATTCGTTAACCCGTGTGGTAACATGGCATATGGACGTCGCGCCCAGCCTCCCCGCCTCTTTCAACGCTCCACCTGCCACCTATCACCAGTCACAAGCCTTGACCCTCGGCTCTGCACTCTCGACTCTCAACTGTAAACTCTTAACTCGCCCTCTAACCCCTTTAGAATGCGTCGGCCTTGCGCCATCGCTTGCGAAAACTGCGCCCGCAAGCCACGCAGAATCAATACTTGCAAAATTGGAAGCCCTCATCTCCTGCACAATCAACACATACGAAAAAAGGGGTGGGGTCCCCCCTCATTGTGTCAAATCGTGGAAATCTTCCGCGGGTCCCCTGAGCCGCCTCGCCCCTTTAAGAGCTTGAACTCAATCTTCTGAGTTACGCCCTTCCGGAGGCTCCGCGCGGGGCATTTTCCACAGGTTTACCACTTCCGGGCAGACGTTGCGGAGGCGGAACACCTGTACTTCGCTCCCATTGACGCTTTCTCTTTCCGGGCGATACGTTGTATCGAAGAGCAAAGCTCTCGTGGTGGGACATCGGGTTCTGCGCCAGTTCCCCGCGGTCCTCGCCTTTGTCCGTTCCTTGCGGCTCCGCTACTGCTTCCGGAGTCCCGGAGTCTTTGCGGGACTTCCCGCAAGGGAATCTGCTCGTTGAATCGCGAATGAACACGCTGTCCAAAGCGGGCCGTTACGAACTGTCCGAGGAACTCGGCCGCGGCGCCATGGGCGTCGTGCACAAGGCCTTTGACCCTGTCATCGGCCGCAACGTCGCCGTCAAGACGATGCGGCTGACCGAAGCGGGCTCGGGCATGACGCACGCCGAGCTGACCACGCGGTTCCAGACCGAAGCGCGCGCCGCCGGGCTCCTGACGCACCCGAACATCGTGGTCGTGTACGACGCGGGCGAAGAAGACGGCCTCTACTACATCACCATGGAGTACGTCGAAGGCAAGAGCCTGCAGGCGATGTTCGACGCGAAGCAGACGTTCCCGCTGCCGCGCACGCTGCGCCTGATCGAGCAGGTCTGCTCCGCGCTTGACTACGCGCACCGCGCGAACGTCGTCCACCGCGACATCAAGCCCGCCAACCTGATGCTGGCGCCGGACGACACCGTCAAGATCACCGACTTCGGCACGGCGAAGATCATGCGTTTCGGCTCCGCGCAGACCACGCACATCGTCGGCACGCCGAGCTATATGTCGCCCGAGCAGATCAAGGGCAAGGCCGTGGACGGCCGCTCGGACCTTTTCGCGGTGGGCGTGATCCTGTACGAGCTGGTGACCGGCGAGAAGCCCTTCCCGGGGCAGAACGTCACCACCGTCATCTACAAGATCGTGAACGAAGAGCCCATCCCGCCGCGCGAGCTCGATGCCTCGATCCATCCCGGCCTGAGCGCCGTGATCACGCGCGCGCTGGCCAAGGAGCCCGCCGCGCGGTTCCAGAGCTGCCGCGAGATGCTGGAAGCGCTCCGCAACTACCGAAACTTGAGCGGGAGCCCCGAAGCAACCATGGTTTCCCCCGCAGCCGCACCCGTTGCCGGAGCAGGTTCGCCCGCGCGAGCCGCCGTGCACACAGCCCCGCCCTTTGGTGCAGGAATCTCCAGCGTCATGGTGGAAGAGCCGCGCAAGCGGAACCTGTTCTGGCTGATCCTGTTGCTGCTGGCCATCATTGCGGGCGCCAGCTACCGCGTTTGGCCGTACATGCTCGATATCTGGCATCGAAGCCAGTCAGCGCGGGCGAGCGCGGCCCCGAGCGCTGCGCAGACTCCTCCGGCCTCAGCTCCGCTAGACGCGGCCGGGAAGCCTCCAGTTCCGGCTCCGGCCTTGAACACCCGGCCGGCAGAGCCGCCGAGAAGCACGAAGAACGAAAAGCCTGCGGAAAAGCCAGCGCCCGAGCCGAAGGCACCGCCGGAAAGCGCCGCGGTCAACCCGGCGCCTCGCGCCCCGGAAAACCCGGCGCCGCCGAATGCCGCTGCGGTCGCCCCGCGGCTCAATGCTTCCGAAGTCAAGACGCGGATCGAAGAGCGGCTCGCGCAGACAGGTCTGGGCAAGAAGGTTCACATCCAAGCCGCGGGCAACACGTTCACGCTCACCGGCCAGTTGACGACTCGCGAGCACCGGCAATTGCTGCGGCAATTGCGCAACGCGCCCGCATGGATTCATCTGGTGGACCACATCGAATTTGCCGATCCCGGCGCGGACCAGCCCTCGAGCGGGGATTCCGCCCAAGACGAGCGGCCGAAGGCTACGCCGGGCCGCGGCGAAATCGAAGTCCTGACCGACGTCATCGGCGCAACGGCCGTGCTGCGCGGCGCGTTGGGCGGCGTCGCCGGCGAGTGCCGCACGCCGTGCCGGTTCGAGGATCTCCGCCCCGGCCGCTACTCGATCGAGGTCATCCAGCCCGGCTACCTGACCGCGCTGCGGATCGTGCAATTGCGCGCGGGGAGCATTGTGCCGCAGCGCATTGAGCTCACACCCAGCCAAAAACAGCCCTGAGAACTTGCCCTTTCAGGGTTTTTGCCCGCTCTTTTCCTCGGAACTCACCTCCCTGAGGCGTAACTTTTCTGGACGAACGGCGATGCTGAGGGCCGGGCTCCCCCCGCCAATCCGTTGTAAACAGGCGGCATGGGGGGCACGACTCACGGCAGAGTGGTTGCTCCTTGAGTCTTCAGCCTTCTCGGCAGGCACTGGATACGGGCAAGACGCAGCACTGGGGGTCGTGCGTGAGCGCGCAGGCGCTGGTAAAGACGGATCGCCCGCTGAACGCGGGTGAGAACGGCGGTCCATCTGCGCGCGGCATCATCCCAAACCTCCCCAACGTCTCCGCGGAAGCACAGCCTGCTTCTCCCACACCCTCCGACTCGCAGAAGATTCACGCGGCGCACGCCATTGCCCGCTTCCTGCGATCCCTGCAGGTGCTGCTGCGCTCGACGCAGCTCTACCAGAAAAACCACCCGCGCGTGCTCGAAGGTCTGGAAGAGACCGAAGAAAGTCTGCGCGCGGCGCTGGAGCTTTCTTCGCCCGTCGTCCTCAAGGTCGAGCGCGGGGCTCTGCTGCTGCCGAAGCTCGACGGCCACGCGCTTCCTGAGGATCGCGGCGAATGGAAGACGCTGGCCGCGCAGCTTCACGCCTGCGGCATTCATTCGCTCGCTTTCCTCCCGGAAACCAACCTGGGCGAACTCGACACGCTGGCTCTGTTGCTTAAGCCAACGAAGGCCATGCGGGCCGGCTTGGACTGGCCGGCGCTGCTCGCCGAGCACCAGGTGACCGGCATTCGCCTGAACGCTCCCGCGGAGCGGCAAATGGATGCGGTTCTGGCCGGGCTGATGGCAGCGCTGATGGCCGGCGGCGACACCCGATCGGCAGGCACCGCGCGACGGCCCGAGGCGGGCCACGCCGACCGGTTCGGGCAACTGCTGGCCACGCTGCGCCTGCTGGCGCGGATGACGGAGTCGCTCGAGAGCGCGCAGCGGAGTTCCCCGCACGAAGCGGCGCAAGAGTTCCGCGCAGCTCTCGAAGAAGCCGAGCCGGCAAGCGTGAAAGCTCTGGTCGCTGCGATGGCGCGACACGCGCCGTGCGGCGGAGAATCCTACGAGGACTATGTGGCGCGGGTCGCCGACGCGCTGGCGCTGGAATACGCGCGCAAGGAATTTGAAGCGGGGCGCGTGGCTCCGGCAGATCTGCACAACCTGTTTGCGCGGCTGGGGCACCAACTGGAGCGCGTGACGAGCACGGGCAGCGCGGCGGTGTCGATTCTCTCGCGATGGTCCGAGGAAGCGTCCACCGAGCGGCTCTGCGAGCGCTTCTGGGCGGGGCAATCCCACGATGTCGCCGCCTCCGTGCTGCACAGCGAGGACGCCTGGTGCATTCCCGTTGCTGCGCTTCGCCGTTTTCTGCATACGCAAGCCCGCGAAACGACCGGCACATCGCCCGCCGCAGCGAACCGCGAGGCGCGCCTGACGATTCTCCGGTACGCGCGGTGCCTGGAATCGCAAGAGATCGACGCGAGGCGCGCCGTGGCTGCAAGCCTGGTGGAGCTTGCGCCCGACATCGAACGGCTGTGGCCGGACAGAGCTGCGCAGGAGCTGAGCCGCTTCGTTGTGCGCGCGCTCGGGCGCGAGACGTTGCCAAGTATTGCCGGCCTGCTGACCGCCGTCGCGGAAAACCTCGCGCGGCTGGCGCTGGCCCGCGCTGATTACGCCGCCTTTGAAAGCATCCTGGACGCGCTCGGAGCCGCGCCCCCCGACGCCGAGTTTGCGCACCTGAGAGCCCTGGCCGAGCGCTTTATCGCCGACGAGCGCTGGCTGAGCCTCGTGGACGCGGCCGTCTTCACGGGGCGGCGGCTCGGCCGCGCTGGGGTTGCTTCGCTCGACCCTGCCCTGCCACGTCTGTTGCGTCGCGAGCCGGAGCGCCTGCTCGAGCGGTTGGGCCTGATCCTCACCGCGCGGGACGGCCTGGATAGTCTGCCCGCGATGGCACGTCTGTTGCGCGCTGTCGGCGAGCCCACCTTGGCGGCGCTTGAAACGCGCCTCTCCGACCCGCGACGCCAGCGCGCAGCCGCTGCCGTGAAGCTGCTGGCTGCAACGCAGCCGGAGCGGCTGCTGGCCGCTCTGCCCTGCGTCCTGCCAAACTGGGACTGGAGCCTGCAAGACCTCGCGGTTGCCGAACTCTCCCGGCGGGCCAACGTCCTGCCGCCCGCCGGTGTCGCGCGCGTGTTCCTGGCCACGCTGGCCGAAGCGCATTCGATGGTTGTGCCGGTGATGCTCGACCACATCGGGCAGGCGCAGGAGCTTTCCGCGGTGCCGATGCTGCTCGAAATCGCTGCGGGCGGGCACGCGCGGCTGCGAGAAGTGTTCATCCGTATCAAGGCGGTCGAGGCGCTGGGGCAGATGCGCGTCGCCGAAGCTGCCGACCTGCTCTGCGTGATCATCCGCGACCGCAACGGCCTGACGCATACCGAACCCGCCGGGCTGCGCGCGGCCGCCGAGGAAGCGCTGGCGCTGGTGGAAAACCGGCCGTCCTCGACGCGCGTGCGGGCGGCCCGCCAGGCGCTCGAGAAATCCAGCGCGCACTTCGCGCGCCCGCGGCGCTACCTGCGCGTGCCGCTCTCCTCGCCCTTACGGGCGCGGATCGAGGGCGCACATCCAGGCGCTGCAAGCGTCCGCACCATCAGCCTGGGTGGCGCCTTCCTGGAATCCAAGTGCCCGCTCCACGTGGGCGATTCCTTCCAGGTGGAGTTTCGCGCCGGGCTCCGCCAGATCCGCTCCACAGCCGTCGTGCGCAACCTCACGCCCTCGGGCGGCGGAGTCGAGTTCGTACACATGAAGCACGAAGACCGCGAGCGGCTCCGCCGGCTCGTTTCCCGCCTTCTGCACGAATAGAATCGGTCCGTCCTTCATCTTGGGCCTGCTTCCGTATAAAGAATTCAGTTGAAAAGGGTTGTTCCTTGGAGTAGAAGCCTTGCATATCACGGCTCGGGGTGAAGCGTGATCGAGGTGGCAACTCGCCTCTCTCAGTGTCCGCGGAAACGAATCCACGCGATTCGAACGGGAGGAAGTCCATGAAGCGTGTGCGCATCTGGGTGTGTTTGTTTGCTCTGGCCCTGAGCCTGGCGTTCGGCCTGACCGCCAGTGCGCAGGTGAATACCGCTGACCTCGGAGGCCAAGTGCTCGATCCGCAGAGCCTGGCGGTGGCCGGGGCCAAGGTGACCGTCAAGAACCTGGCGACGGGTGCGACGCGCACTGCTGCGTCCGACGACACCGGGCGCTACAGCATCGTGGGACTCCCGCCGGGCCGCTACGAGCTCACCGTAGAAGCCCAGGGCCTGGCCAAGCTGGTGAACCCCGAGATCGTCCTGACCATCGGGCAATCCGCAGAATTCGACCCGCACATGAAGCTGCAGGCGGGCGCGGAGACGGTGACCGTCACCGAATCCACTGAGCTGATCGAGACGCGCCGCACCGCCGTCGCGGAAACGGTGGACCAGCGGCAAATCCAGAACCTGCCCATCAACGGCCGCAACTACATCAACTTCACGCTGCTGCAATCGCAGGCCACGCGCGACAGCGCGCCTTCGATCGGCGCCGCGCCCACCAGCGGCCTGAACTTCGGCGGGCAGCGCGCGCGTTCGAACCAAGTCTCCGTGGACGGCGCCGACGCCGGGGACAATTCCGTGAACGGCATCCGCGCCACGGTCTCGCAGGAGGCCGTGCAGGAATTCCAGCTCATCATCAGCAACTACATGCCGGAGTTTGGCCGCGCCACCGGCGGCGTCGTGAATATCGTCACGAAGGGCGGCTCGAACGAGTTCCACGGCAACGTCTTCGGCTTCTTCCGCCACAAGAGCCTGCAGGCGCGCAACCCCTTTTCCGTGGAGACGAACAGCTCGGGCGTCCTGGTGCCCGTGAAGCAAGCCTTCACGCGCGTGCAGACCGGCGTGACGCTCGGCGGGCCCATCAAGAAGGACAAGACCTTTTACTTCTTCTCCTACGAGACGACGCGCCGCCAGGAAACCGGCTTCACCAACATCGGCGCGAACAATTTCGGCCTGGCGTCGTGTACCACGCCTGCCGTTCCCGGCGTGACGCTGCAGGTGACGCCGTCGCAGTGCGCCTTTGTGAACAATTTGGCTGTCCTGACAGCGCCCGCTCCGGGCCCCGGGCAGCCCACGGGCGGGCAGCGTGCTGCACAGTTATTCCTGCTTGCAGGCTCTGGTTCGAGCGTGGCGCTGAACGGCATTGATCCGGGCTTAGTGGCGCCGATATTGTTTGGCGTTCCCATTGCTCCGGGAACCGCAGGGGCGCGGTTCCCGCTGCCGATCAATTGCGCGCCAGGAAGCTGCGGAACGTCAAACCTTGTGCCATTCCCGGTTCCTTTTTCGTTTGTGCCGTTGACGACGTTGAGAGGCAACTACCCGATTTCGGAGGGCACGAGCCTGTGGTCAGCGCGGCTCGACCACCAATGGAACACGCGCAACAGCTCGTTCGTGCGCGTCAGCGTGGCGCCCTCGACGGTGACGGGCATCCAGGTGAACGCGCAAAACCAGAACTTCGGGCAGAACGCCGGCACGCGGACTTCGCTGCAGGTGACGCGCGACCTGGCGATTGTCGGCCAGCACGTGACGTCGTTCACCAATTCGCTGTTCAACGAGGCACGCTACCAGTTTGCGCGCCGCGGGCTGCACTACGGCTTCTCCCAGCTTCCGGGCGGCAGCGGCCTCGGCGTGAACATCACCGGCTTCGCCTTTTTCGGCCGCGAGCCCTTCTCCACCGTGGACCGCATCGAGCGGCGCAACCAGTGGACCGACAACGTGAGCTGGATCGCCGGCCACCACACATTCAAGTTCGGCGGCGACATCAACTGGATCGAGCTCCGTTCCAAGAAGGAGCAGATCTTCGAACTGAACTTCGGCGGCGTGATGAATTTCGGCGGCTTGCTTCCCAGCGACCTGAGTCTGCCCAACTCGGTCGGCACAACCCCTGTGCCCGGCCTCACTGCCGTCCAGGCTTACGGCCTGGGCTTGCCGCAGGTGTTCATCCAGGGCATCGGCAAGTCGAACCGGCCGTTTGATAACAAGGCGTTCGCCTTCTTTGTCCAGGATAGCTGGAAGATCCATCCGCGGCTGACTTTGAATTACGGCGTGCGCTACGACATCGAGCTCACGCCGCTGTTTCCCGCCGCGACGGACATCAACAAGGCCGCCGAAGCCGCGTTCAAAGTGGTCGAGGGCATCCCGCACGACACGAACAACTGGGCGCCGCGCTTTGCGGTCGCCTGGGACCCGCGCGGCAACGGCAGGACGGTGATCCGCGCGGGCTACGGCCTGTTCTACGACCACCCGCTGCTGGCCGTGGCTTTCAACTCGTTCACCGCGGAAGGCGCGCTTTCGACGCAGTTGATCTCCGGCGGCGGCACGCCCACGCGCGCGTCGGTGGTGACGAGCCCGACGGCCGCCCTGAACGCGGCCTCCATCTTCCAGGGCGTGCTGAACGCGATCCCCTCGATGGGCTACCTGCCCAACGAGCAGCGCTTCGACCCAAAATTCCCGAACTCGCTATTTGCGAACCAGAACTTCTTACCGAACGCGTCCAATCCCCTCGGGTTTCCCATCCCCATCCTGCCGTTCACGCTTTCTGTGGCGGGCAACTTCCAGTACGGCTACGCGCAGCAGGCCAACCTGACGGTCGAGCAGCAGCTTGGGCACGACTACAAGATCGGCGTCTCTTATGTCTACACGCACGGGCTGCACCTGAACCGCCCGCGCAACATCAACCCCCCGGACCCGGCGTTGCTCTCGAAGAACTTCCGGAACGCTCTTGCGACAGGTCTTTCTTTTTCGAGCCCGTTCAGCGTTGCGGCTCCGGCAACCGACAAAGCGGCATCCACCACCGCGGGGACCTGCGGCGTGCAGGTGGTCCCCACCGCATCCGTGCCGTTTGTCGCCCCGCAAGTGCTCGGCCTCCTGAACAACTGCCCGGCCTCGCTGGCTTCGCTGAACGGCCAGCTCTTCAGTACCGCGGCGTTCTTCAACTTCTTCGCGCCGTCCGGGCCAAACCCGTCGTTCGCCGGGCTCGCCGGCGGATATGCCAACCAAGTGTTCTTGGCGGGGATCGCGGGCTATCCGACCGGCTTCCCCGGCGTGCAGGTGCCGTTTACCGGCGTGGACCAGCAGGAGTCCTCCGGCAACTCGGTCTATCACGCCTTGACGCTCTCGCTTTCGAAGCGCTTCGGACGGCACTTCCAGTTCTTCTCGAGCTGGACGTGGTCGCACGCGATTGACGATTCCACCGACCTGCAAACGCTGCTCGAGCCGCAGGACACCCGCAAACCGAACCTCGAGCGCAGCAGCTCCACGTTCGACCAGCGCCACCGCTGGGTCACCAGCGCCGTGTTCGAGAGCCCGTACAAGCGCAGTGACGACGGCGCGTGGCGGAAGCTCCTGGCCGACTTCGTCGTAGCGCCCATCATCGAGGTTTCCTCGGGGAGGCCGTTCTCAGTGCTAACCGGCACGGACTTCAACCTGAACCTCGGCTCGAACACCGACCGGCCTTCGCTGGGCTCGGGCGGGAACGGCGTGGTTTCGCCCTTCGTGCCGGGAGTGCTGTTCTCGGTTCCGGACGTCTGCGACACGGTCATCCCGCCGATCACGGTCAATGGCGTGACGACGCCGATTTCGCCGCCGCGCGGCTGCGTCGGCAGTCTGGGCCGCAACGTGTTTGTGCGTCCGGGCTTCTTCCAGGTGGACCTGCGCGTTTCGCGCAAGTTCTACCTGACCGAAAAAGTGAATTTGGAATTCATCACCGACATGTTCAACCTGCTGAACCGGAACAACGTGGCCGACGTCAGCCCGCTCTGCAACCCGACCGACCCGTCCGGCTGCACCGCGGGCCAGCCTACCGCGGCGCTCGACCCGCGGCAGTTCCAGTTCGCGCTCAAGTTCAACTGGTAGATCGTTTCGCTGCTTCGGGGGAGCCTCGGGCGAGGCTCCCCCTTTTTTGTGGAATTCGGCTTCCCGCGCGGAGCGGCTTCGCGCTAAAGTGTGCCTCGGCGCTTTGCCCGGCCGGGAGCAGCGCCAAAGCGAAATCCGATGGGCCTATTCGAAATCTTTGTAATCATCGGCATCCTCGCCGTAGCGGCGGCGGTGCTCGCGCTCCTGCTGCGCGACCGCCGCGGCGACCAGCAGGCAGCGCTCCGCCAGGAGATGCAGTCGCTGCTGGCCAGCCAGGCGCAGGGCGTGACCGCGCAGATGCAGCAGCTCACGCAAACTGTGACGCAGCAACTTGGCCAGGTCACGCAGGTGTTGCAGAGCGGAGTCGCTTCCGCCGGGCAGCTCACCGCCAAGGCGCAGGAGGCTATGGCGGCACAGTTGCAAACCTCCACGGAGACCCTGGGCAAGCTGCGGCAGGAATTGGGGGAAGTCCAACAGGCGGGACGCGAGCTAGCCGGCGCCGCGCACACGATTGAGATGGTCCTGGGCGGGGCGCGGACCCGAGGGGCGCTCGGCGAGGTCGCACTCGAGCGCCTGCTGGCCGACACGCTGCCGCAGAGCGCCTACGAAATGCAGTACCGCTTTTCGAGCGGCGAAGCCGTGGACGCCGTCGTGCGCTTGCGCGACAAGCTGCTTCCGATTGATTCGAAGTTCCCGCTGGAGGCCTACCAGCGCATCGCGGACAAAGGCGACGAAGCCCGCAAAGAATTCGCGCAGGCCGTCCGCGCACACGTGGACTCCATCGCCAAGAAATACATCGTGCCGCAGGAAGGCACGCTCGACATTGCGCTGATGTTCGTTCCGTCGGAAAGCGTTTACTACGAGCTGCTGATGACCGCCGACACGAAGGGCGTGGCGCTCGACGCCTATTGCCGCACCAAGGGAGTCGTCCCGGTTTCGCCGAACACGCTTTACGCGCACCTGAGCGTGATCCTGATGGGGTTGCGCGGGATGCAGATCGAGGAAAACGCGCGCCAATTGCTGGGGCGGCTGGCAGGGCTGAAGAAATCGTTCGATACGTTCGCGGAAGTCTACGAGAAACTCGGTACACATCTGCACAACGCGCAACAGAACTACGCCGACGCAGACTTGAAGCTCGAGCGAGCGCGCGGCGCCCTGGAGCAAATGTCGCAAGGCGCCCTGCCTGAAACTCCTGCCAAAGCTCTCGAAGCCACCACCAAGGACTAGGTTCTTCGGGTCCGGCGCTGCGCCTTCAGCGCTTCAGGAATTCGCGCCACGCGGCTTCGATCGCGCGGCCGAGCTCGGCCGGGGGCTTCTCCGCCAGCATCTTTTCCAGGTCGTCGCGGATGCGCGTGACGTCCTGCGGGTCGCGCTCGATACGGCGGATGACGCGATCCAGGCGCTCTTGCCAATCGCTGGTGGCGAGGCTCCGCGCAGCCAGCAGTTTCTGCCGCACGGTCTCCATGTCCGGCAGCCCGTACACGCCGGGCACCAGCCGCACGCTCACGGAGAAGTCGCCCTTCTTCAAACCCACCATTTCCACGTCGGCCTTGTTGACGCGCCCGCCGCTCGTGGTGATGCGCTGCACGGTGCCGCGCGGCAGCTCGATAATCTCAGGCGTCTGGTTGCGCACCTCGACCACGAGCCGCTGGTCGCTGCCGAACGCGCGCACGCCGAGCGTGCCTTTGTCCCCCTGCTTCAGGGCCGTGTCCGGCGCAATCACCCGCAGCACCACAAGGGTCACCGGCACCGGCCCGGGACTGCGGCCGCTCACTTCCACTAAGAGCTGCGTCGCGCCCTCCACCGAGCGCGGGCCCGGCAGCGCGACCAGCGACACCGGCGAGGCAGCCAGCACCAGCGCCGGTTGATCGCCGAGCAAAATGCGGTTCCCGTCCGCATCACCGCGGAATCCAAGGCCATCGATGGAGAGCCGGTCGGAGAGCGCGACTACGCGCGGGTACTCGCGCACTTCGAGGTCGTTCGACAAGTCGGTGGGAGGAGCAATCACGGTGGTTGAAGCGCTCGCCGTGCGGCCCGTCAGGCGCACGAGCAGCACGCCCGCCTCGGCGGGCGCCACGAACGACGCGCGGCCGGTGGCGTCGGTGGTGACGTGATCGCCGCCGGTGAATTCGACCGTCACGCCCGGCGCCAGCCGGCCCGCGGCATCGAGCACAGCGAGCGTCGCGCGTTCGCCGGTGACCACACGGTGCGGCAGCACAATCGTTGTGCCCACGGCGGCAGGCGGAGCAGGGTTTGAGGGAGCTTGCGCCAGCGCGGCGGCAAGCGCGGCCAGCGCTATCGCGAGCAGCCAGGCGACGCGAAGAAGCGCGCCTCTGCGCCGGAACTCTGACATGCAGAAGATTGTAGCGCGCCCGGCGGGCCGGCGCGGAATCATTGTTCGTTCGCGGCGGGACCGCGGGTGCTACGCTTGCTTCAGCGTGAGCTGAAAAATCCTGGCGTCGAGAAACAACTGGAAGAGTTCAGAGTCGAGCTCGCTATCGCGCACCGACATTTCCAGGATTTCGAGCGCGCGCTGGGGCGGGACGGCCTTCTTGTACGGGCGGTCGGAAGCCGAGAGCGCGTCGAACATGTCGCAGATGGTCATGATCTTAGCCTGGAGCGGAATTTCATCGGCGCGCAGCCTGTAGGGATAGCCCGAGCCGTTGAGCTTCTCGTGGTGCGCGCGGGCGATCCAGGGGATATCGCGGATTTCCTTGGTCCAGGGAATCTGCATCAGGAAATTGAAGCTGTGCACGACGTGGGATTCGATCTGCAGGCGCTCGTCGTTATCGAGGCTGCCCTTGGGGATGGAGAGGTAGCGCACCTCTTCAGGCAACAGGAACGGGTGCTGGACGCCGCGAGGATCGACATAGCTTTGTTGCGCAATCTGGATCAGGCGGTCAAATTTTCCCGCGGGCAGGACGGTGGGCTCGTTCACCTGCAGAATGAACTGGAAATAGTCATCAATCTCTTCGAGTTGCCGCTTGTATTCCTCGTCGAGCAGGCCCACCTGCTCGAGCGCTTCTTCGCGGTTGCGCTCGAGCAGTGTTTTCAGCTTCTGATGCGTGACGCGCGCTTCGAGTTCCTTGCGAATGTAGTCGAAACGGTTCTGCAGGATCGCGAGCTGCCCGGGGTAGAGCTTCTTCGCCTTGATGAGCACTTCCTCGCGCACGCCGACCTTGCCGAAGTCGTGCAGCAGCGCGGCGTAGCGGATTTCCTTCATCTGCTCGCGGGTGAAGCGCACGCCGGAATAGGAGCCGCGGTCCTCGCGGTCCACCGTTTCGGCCAGGCCGACGGTCATCCGCGAAACACGGTGCGAGTGGCCGGAGGTGGTGGGGTCGCGCTGCTCGATCGCCGTGACCGCGGCGTTCACAAAGCCTTCGAAAAGCGTTTCGATGTCTTCGTAGAGCTTGCTGTTCTCGTAAGCCACGGCGGCCTGCGAAGCCAGCGAAAGCGCCATGCGCACGGCGCGGCTCGGGAAGGGTTGCACCTCGCGCTCGATCGCTTCCGCGCTGGTCAGTTTCACCGCCGGATCTCGCTTGCAATTGATGAGTTGCAGCACGCCGTGCACTTCCCCTTTGACGTCTTTCATCGGCAACGTGAGCGTCGAGCGCGTGCGATAGCCGGACTCCTGGTCGAATTTCGGATTGAGGCGGTAGGGCCGCCCGTCCGGGATCGCGTAGGCGTCCGCCAACTGGATCACTTCGCCGTGCAGGGCCACGTAGCCGGCCATCGAGTTCTCGTTGAGCGGCATGATGGACTCGGCGAAGGGAAAGGCGAGGCTGTCGTTTTGCGTCAGCTTGAATCGCAGCCGCCGTTCGGGCTCGGCGCCGCCTTCCTGCGCCTGCCCTTTTTCTACAAGGTAGAGCGATCCGGCGTCGGCGCCCGTGATTTCGCGGGCCTTGCTGAGAATCATCTGCAGCAGACCTTTGACGTCGCGGGTGGACGACAGCGCCACGCCGATGCGGTTCAGCTCGTCCATCTCATACTCGGCGCGCCGCAGCTCCTCGCGGGCTGCGCGCTCGCGCTCGGCCAGCTCGAGGTTCGCAAAGGCGGTAGCGATCGTCTTTTCCACAAGCATGCGCGGCGCGTTCTGCGGCAAGCAAGCGAACAGGTCCGCGCTGGCCAAGCCGTTGCGGCCTAGTTCCCGGGCGATGCCGATCAGCCGGACGGTTTCCCGCCCGCGCAGGAGCGTGCGCACAGCGTTGAGGTTGTCGCCATCGAGATCGGCGAGGAATACGGCGGGCGCGCCGTCCAGGGGAATCTTCTTTTCAGCAGAGCCGCTTTTCTTGCGCGTCGCAGGGCGCGGAATCGGGCGCAATCTATAGCGGCGGCCCAGGGACCGCGCCAGGCGCGCGGCAGAAGAGCCTGCGAAAAACCAGAGTTCCTGCTTGCTCGGCATGGTGCGCTGCGGTCGGAACTATTTCCGAGTATACCGGAATCTTCCTCGAGCAGACAGAAGCTGTGCCGAACCGGCCACGGTACCCTGGCCTCGGGGACGTAACTACTTCCCTGCACCTCCTTGAACGCGCACGGACTCTCTGTTAGCGTGCAACGAGGTTCGGTCTTTGCAGCTTGCGAGTCAAAGCGGCTAAGGATTCCCTTGCGACTTGACACCGGCGCGCGGACAGATGTGGGGCGTCTGCGCAACAACAACGAAGACAGCCACCGCGTGGTTCCGGAACTGAACCTGTTCGTTCTGTCGGACGGCATGGGCGGCGAAGCGCACGGCGAAGTGGCCAGCTCGATGGCCGTGCAGGCCGTGGCGGAACACTGTTTCGAAGCGGCGAACAACCGCTCGGCGCCTTTTTTTGGCGAATCGCGGCCCGACCTCTCCGAACGGACGAACCGCCTGCTGAGCGCCGTAGACTTTGCGAACCGGCGCGTGCACGCGGCGGCGGCCGAAAACCCCGCGCAGCGCCGCATGGGCGCGACGATCCTGGCCGCCTGGTTGGATGACCAGCGCCTGAGCCTCGCCCATGTGGGCGACAGCCGCGCGTACCTGCTGCGCGTGGGCACGCTCGAGCAGCTCACCGCCGACCACTCGCTGGTGGCCGAGCAGGTCCGCCGTGGGCTGCTGACGCCGCAGCAGGCCGAATCCAGCGATATGCAGAGCGTGCTGCTGCGCGCGCTGGGCACGCATGAGGAAGTGGAAGCGGACGCCGATGAGTACCTGCTGCTGGACGGCGATGCGCTGCTGCTCTGCTCGGACGGACTGACGCGGATGGTGACCGACCCGGAAATTGCCAGCACCCTGCTGACGCACGCGAGCGCGCAGGAAGCCGCGGATCGGCTGGTGGCGCTGGCCAATGAATACGGCGGCGAGGACAATATCACCGTGATTGTACTGCGCGTGCTGCGCGAGTCCAATGGATTCTTCGCGCGGCTGCGCCGCTGGTCCCGCGGCTCCGGATCGAAACCCGACCCTGGGTCCTGACCAGGAGGTCATGGATGGCCAAGCTCGTGCTCAAATTCGAATCCGAAGTGCTGAAGGAAGTCCCCATGGGGAGCCGGCCGGTGACGATCGGCCGCGCTCCCGATAACGACATCGCCATCGACAACCTGGCCGTCTCGAACTATCACGCCCGCGTCTACCTCGAAGCGGGCCGCCTGGTGATCGAAGACCTGAACAGCCTGAACGGCACGTTTGTGAACGGCGCGCGCGTGGAGCGCGCGGAGCTGCGTGATTGTGATTCGATCCTCATCGGCAAACACCATATCCTGGTGGACAAGGCGCACGACGCCGCCGTCCCGCTCGACGCCGGGCGGAAAGTCACCGCGCCCAAAGTGGACGAAACCGTTGTGCTGGACACCACGGCAGGCCGCGCCCTGCTCCAGCGGGCGGTCGCGATCCACGATAGCGGGGCACGCATGAAGACCCGCGTGCACGTGCCGGTGCTCAGCGTTCTCCGCGGAAAGACAGACCGCAAAGAGTATGTGCTCTCGGGCAAGCTCACCGTCATTGGCAAGTCGCAAATGGCCACGGTGAAGCTGCGCGGGTGGTTTGCGCCGAAAGTGGCCGCGCAGATCAACCGCCGCGACGACGGTTACTACCTCGGCGGCGCCGACCGCATCCCCAAGGTGAACGGCGAACCTATCGCCGCTCCGACGCGGCTGAAGGACGGCGACCTGATCGAGATCGGGCGCGTGCAGCTGAACTTCCTGCTCCGTGAGTAAGTCCGGCGCGGGGCCCTCGCGCAAAGAGCGGAGGGAGCAAGCAGCGATGCCGAATTCGCCAGCCGGATCCTCCCCCGCGCACCGTTTCTCAGACCTGCTGCGTTCCTGGTGGCAGCACAAGGTCTCGCTGAGCATCAGCCTGGCCATCACCCTCGCCGCGCTGACCTTCTATTTCTTCGCTTTTCTCGGCGAAAGCAGGCTCCCTTTGCTGGAATTCGTCCGGCAGTTCGAGCTCAACGCGCTCGATACGCGCTTCCGCGTACGGCATTTCCTCCACCATTCCCAGAAGCCGGACGACCGCATCGTACTGGTCACCATTGACGAGCGCGCGCAGGAGGTGCTCGGGCGCTGGCCGTTTTCGCGGACGCACTTCGCGCACATGGTCGACGCGCTCCGCGAAGACGGCGCGCGCGTGGTGGGGTTTGACATTGCGTTCAGCAGGCCCGACGAAACCGCCGGACCGATCCGCGCGCTGCGGGCACGCCTAGAAGACCGGCAGAAGCGCGGGCAACTGCTCGACCCGCGCCTGCTGCAGGAATTGACGCAGCTCGAAGAGCAGTTCAACACCGATGAGCAGTTTGCGCAGGCCATCCGGCGCTCCGGCGGGGTAGTCCTAGGCGATTTCTTTCTGTACTCCGAGACGGACCTGCGCGGGCTGGACGCCGCGGCGCTCGACCGCTACGCGAACCTGCTCGCGTACTTCCCGCTCTCGCAGCTCAGGCCGCTGCGTCCGGAAAACGGCAAGCGCGACCGCATCGCCCTGATCGAAAAATACAAGTACAGCTCGGCAGACATCCTGCCCCGCGGGGCACTGGCGAACATCGAAGTCCTGACTGAAGCGCTTGGCGGAAAGAACGGCACGGCTGGGTTTTTCAATGCCCAGGCGGATCCGGACGGCGTGGTGCGCCGCGCCCTGCTGGTGCTGCCGTACGGGCGCTCTGCGAACTACGACGACTGGGATCTGTACGCCTCGCTCGACCTCCAGGCCGCACGCGTTTTTCTAGCCCTCCCCGAAGAGAAAGTCTTACTGGAGTATGGCGAGACCGGCGTCTACGGCATCAAGCTGGGCTCCGCGGTCCAGATCCATCCCGACGAGCTCGGCCGCGCCATGATCAATTACCGCGGGCCGGCGGGCACCTACGCAAGTAAATCGCTTGCGGACGTGGTGAACCACAATTTCGCGCCCGGTACCTTCCGCGACAAGATCGTGCTGGTCGGCGCCACGGCCACGGGGATCGGCGATCTGCGCGCCACGCCTTTCGGCGGGATCGATTTCCCCGGTCTTGAGATCCACGCCAACGTTGTGGACAACCTGCTGCACGAGGATTTTCTCGAGCGCGGCGCACGCCAGACCCGCGTGGACTGCCTGCTGATTCTGCTGCTCGGCATCCCGCTGGGCATCTGGCTGGCGCTCACCGAGCCGCGCTGGATGTGGCTGAGCCTGGTGCTGCTTCTGCTATTTCTCACCGGCGTGTACTTCGCGTTTCTCCAGGGCTGGTGGCTGAACGCCGTGGTTCCTTCGCTCACGCTCGCGGGCAACGTGGCGCTAGTGGCGCTCTACCGGGTGCTCGTGGAAGACCGCGAAAAGCGCAAGGTCCGCGGCGCATTCCAGCAATACCTGAGCTCCGAAGTGATCCGCCGGCTCCTACAGAACCCGGAGCTGGTGAAGCCGCGCAAGACAGAGATCACCGTGATGTTCAGCGACATCCGCGGCTTCACGAGCATCTCCGAGAACCTCGACGCGCAGGAACTGGCCGAACTGCTGAATCACTACCTCACGGACATGACTCGGATCGTTTTCCAGGAAGAAGGCACTCTCGACAAGTACATCGGCGATGCGGTGATGGCCTTCTGGGGAGCGCCGTTCGAGCAGCCCGCGCACGCGGCGTCCGCCTGCCGCGCCGCACTGGACATGATGCGCCGCCTTGCTGAGCTGCAGGCGCAGTGGAAAACCGAGGGCAAGCCGCAGCTCAACATCGGCATCGGCCTGCACACGGGCGTGGCTTCGGTGGGCAACATGGGTTCGGAGCTGCGCTACGGCTACACGGCGATGGGCGACGCGGTGAACCTGGCGTCACGCCTCGAGGGTATGAACAAGGAGTACGGCACAAACATCCTGGTGACCGAAGCGACCTACACGGCCGCGCGCGGTGCGGACTTTGTGTTCCGCGAGTTGGACCTGATTCGCGTGAAAGGCAAAATGCAGCCGGTGGCGATTTACGAGCTGGTTGCAGGGCGCGATGCGGAACCCAGCCCTGCTGAACGGATTGAGCTGTTTTCTCGCGGCCGCACCTGCTACCAGCAACGGCAGTGGCAGCAAGCGCAGGCTCTCTTTGAAGAACTCCTCAAGCGCTGGCCCGACGACGGCCCCGCGCGAACCTTCTGGAAGCGCTGTCAGGAATATCTTTTCGAAGAGCCGGAAGCCGCCTGGGACGGCGTCTTCGTGATGACCCACAAGTAGCGCCCCGCGCTAGCCGGGCGGCCAGCGGAAGGGGCGCCCGCCCAACAAATGCAAATGCAGGTGAAAGACGGACTGGCTTGCACCGCGGCCGTTGTTGAAGACTGCGCGGTAGCCATCGGTGACCTTGCGTTCCGCGGCGATTTGCCCGGCCACGAGCAAGAGGCGCCCGAGCACAGCGGTATCCTCTGCCGCAGCATGGCTGAGCGTCTCAATGTGTTTTCGCGGGCAAATGAGAATGTGCACCGGGGCCTGCGGGTGAAGGTCCTCAAAAGCGAAAATGTCTTGGTCTTCATACACGAGCTTGGCGGGTGACTCCTTGCTCCCGATTCGGCAAAAGATGCAGTCAGCGGACATCGTCCTCCTTGCGCGGCGGCTATTCGTCCAGCCGCACGACAAACGGTGTAAAGCCTTCCTCGGCGCGGAGCCGGTCGGCCAACTGGCGCGCCGCGTCTTCACTGGGCACGCGGCCCACGCGCACGCGGTAGAACAGCCCGTTCGGCGAATCATACGGGAAGATGAAGACAGGTTGGTAGCGTTCCCCAAGCTGGTCGCGCAGGCGCTCCGCATTCTCGCGGGAAAGAAACGCGCCCACCTGCACGGTGAAGTTGCCGGCGGTCACCGGCGCCGGGCCGGAGAGCAGCTCCAGTCGCACTCGCACCACGCCCGCGGCCACCATATCGATTTCGCGCGCGGCGCCGAGCGAGAGGTCAATGATGCGGTTCTCGACGAACGGTCCGCGGTCGTTGATGCGCACTTCGGTCGTGCGGCCGTTGGTCAGGTTCGTGACGCGCACGATGGAGTCAAACGGCAGCGTGCGGTGCGCCGCGGTCAGTTTGTACATGTCGTAGGTTTCGCCGTTGGCGGCGCGGCGCCCGTGAAAGGGGATGCCGTACCACGAAGCCATTCCCTCTTCGAGGTATTTCCCGGGTATCGCCTGCGGCGGAAGAGTCGGGCGGCCCGGCGCGGGCGCCGTAGGCGGTTGGGGCGTAGGCAATGGAGTGGGCGCGCGGCCGACGGGGCGGCGATGCGCGCAGCCGGAGGAGAGCAAAAGCGAAGCAAGAGCGCCCAGCACCCAGAGGAGTCCCGGGAAAAGTTTCACCGCGGGCCCCGCATCAGCTCTTCTTCCGAGAGAGCGCCGCTTCGATCTCGTCGGCGGCGCGGCCCAGACTCTTGGAGGCCTTGCGGAGGGCCTCGGCCGCTTTCTTCTGCGTCTTGGGCTTCACTTCCGTCTCCAGGAAGTGGCGCAGCTTCTTCATCTCTCGATCAATTCGCCTGCCGAGCTGTTCGAAGTCCATTGTCGTTTCCTCGCGCAGTGACGCGCTGAATTTTCCGGTATTATAGGAACGCATTTCGCTTACCGCAAGGAGAGCCGGTGCCGATTCCGCTTCGCTGGCGATGGAAACTGGACAGGTGGCGCGAGGCGCTGCGCGGGACCTTCCGCTCGCAGCCGAAGCCCAGCCGGCCGCGCCTGTGCCCTGCGTGCGGCACCCTGGTGGGCTCGACGGCATCGAAGTGCCACGAGTGCGGCGCCAGCATGACGTTTTCGCTCGCCGCGGCCAGCCGGTCGCTTTCCGGCCTGCTGCCGTCGGAGTCACCGGTCACCTATGTCGTCCTCACCCTGAACGTGCTGCTGTTTGGCGTCAGCCTCCTGGCCACGATGCGCGCCACGCAGCAGATGAACCTGATGGGAGGCATCAATGGTCAGGTGCTCGACCGGCTGGGGGCCAGCGAGCCGCTTCCGTGGTTGCTTGTCAGCCACCAGTGGTGGCGCTTGGTGATGGCGATTTTCCTGCACGGCGGCGTGCTGCACATTTTGATGAACACCTGGGTGCTGATGGACATCGGCCCGCAAGTCGAGGAAGTGTACGGCTCGGCGCGGTATCTGTTCCTCTATGTGGCCACCGGGACCTTCGGTTTTCTCGCCAGCTCTGTGACGGGCCATTTCAGCGTCGGAGCATCGGGCTCGCTGCTGGGCCTCGTCGGCGTGATGCTGGCCATCACCACGCGCCGCGGCGGCAATTACATGCGCATGGTGCGCGGGCAATTGCTCCGCTGGGTGGCCTACATTCTCGTCTTCGGGCTGTTGTTCAGCGGAATTGATAATGCGGCACACCTGGGCGGCCTGGGCGCGGGATTCCTGCTCGGCAAGATAATGGCCGACCGCGAGCCCGCGGATGCGTCGGAGCGCAAGCGCGCCCATGCGCTCGGCTGGCTCGCCGGATTGACGGTGGCAGGGAGCTTCGCGGCCATGCTCATCCACAACCGCTTGTTCTAGCTGCTCGAAAGCCGCCGCGCAATCGCCACGCTGTAGTGAAATCCGGAAAGGACCGTGAAGCCTGCCACAAGCACCACGAGCATCCGATTGGCGACGTCCAGCCAACTCTGCGTGATCACCGCATCGGCAACGATGCCGAAGACCAGCAGGATTTGGACGAACGTGGTGATCTTGCCGAAGAGGCTGGGAGGAAACGGCCGGTAACCCGCGACTACAATAATCACGCCCGCGATGGTGAGAATGAGAACGTCGCGGCTGAGCACGAGGATCGTCAGCCACCAGGCCATCTTCCCTTTCAGCGCCAGCACGAAGAACGAAGAAGAAAGCAGCAGCTTATCGGCAATCGGGTCCAGGAACGCGCCGAGCTCCGACTTCTGATCGAGCGTGCGCGCCAGCAGGCCGTCCAGGCCGTCGGTCAGCGCCGCCACAATCAGGACCGCGAGCGCCCAGAAATAGCGGCCGTACAACACAAGGATGATAAAGAACGGCAGAAAGCCCAACCGCAAGAAGGTGATCTGGTTGGGAACGGTAAAGACGCGCGGGGCCATCGGGCTAAATCGTACCGCAGTTCAGGCGAACAGCGCGAGATAGTCGTGCAGCGAGCGCCGCGCCTTCTGCTGAAAGACTTCGGCGAGCGACGGGATCGAGCCCGACGGCTCATCGAGCGCGATACGTTCGATGCGCGTCATCGGAAAGAAGAGCGTGGGCAGGCCGACCCGCTCGCCTTCCGGATGCAGCACCTGGATGACGAAGTCGTCGAAGGAGTTGATGTCGATGCCCCGGATGGTGACGCCCGCCGCGTTCATCGACACCAACTGGCCCCAGATTTTCTCCTTGGGGCTGTGCAGGCTGATGATGACGATCGATCCGAGTTCCATAAGCGACCCTGAGGCGATGGTAGCGCACCCCGGGCGTGCCGGGCGTGCGTTGCACCTGGCGTTGCGCCAAGAGTCACCGCCGCGGCGGGCTCAGGCGGCCATCGTTTTCAGGTCGGGCGCAATGCGTAGCTTGGGCTCGGTGGCCTTCTGCACGTCTTCCGCGGTGACGCCCGGAGCCACCTCGCGCAGCACGAGGCCTTCCGGCGTGACTTCGATCACCGCAAGCTCGGTGACGATCAGGTCCACCACTTCGACGCCCGTCAGCGGCAGCGCGCACTTCTTCAGGATTTTCGGCTGGCCGTCTTTGGTGGTGTGCTCCATGGCGATGATCACCCGCCGCGCGCCGGCCACCAGGTCCATCGCGCCGCCCATGCCCTTGAGCATTTTCCCGGGGATCGCCCAGTTGGCCAGATTGCCCTTTTCGTCCACCTGGAGCGCGCCGAGCACCGTCAGGTCCACGTGGCCGCCGCGGATCATGCCGAACGAGTCCGCGCTCGAGAAATAGCAGCAGCCCGGAATTTCCGTGATGGTTTCCTTGCCCGCGTTGATCAGGTCCGGGTCTTCCGTGCCTTCGAGCGGATAGGGGCCGATGCCGAGCATGCCGTTTTCGGACTGCAGCACCACCTCCATGCCTTTCGGGATGTAGTTCGCCACGAGCGTGGGCGTGCCGATGCCGAGATTGACGTAGTGGCCGTCGCGCAATTCCGCCGCAATGCGCTTCGCAATGAGTTCGCGCTTATCCGCTTCTGCTGCGCCCATGACGGCTCGCCTCCCGCTGCAACGCTAGGCTGTCTTCCTGCGCACCGTGCGCTTCTCGATGCGCTTCTCGTAGTTCGTGCCCTGGAAAATGGCGTCCACGAAAATCCCCGGCGTGTGCACCGAGGCGGGGTCGAGCCGGCCCAGCTCGGTGAGCTCTTCGACTTCGGCGATCACGTAGTCCGCAGCCGTGGCCATGACGGGATTAAAATTGCGCGCCGTCTTTCGGTAGACCAAGTTTCCCCAGCGGTCGCCCTTCCACGCCTTGACGAACGCGAAATCGCCGCGCAGCGCGCGCTCCAGCACGCACTTGCGGCCGCCAAACTCGCGCACTTCCTTGCCTTCGCCGATCATTGTGCCGTAGCCCGTCGGCGTGAAAAACGCCGGAATCCCCGCACCGCCGGCGCGCAGCCGCTCGGCCAGCGTCCCCTGCGGATTCAGCTCCACTTCGAGCTCGCCTTTCAACACAAGCTGCTCGAAGAGCTTGTTCTCGCCGACGTAGGTGGAAATCATTTTCTTCACCTGGCGCGTCTGGAGCAGCAGGCCGATGCCGAAATCGTCCACGCCGGCGTTGTTCGAAACGATGGTCAGGTTTTTCGTGCCGGCGCGGCGCAACGCGGCAATCAGGTTTTCGGGAATACCGCACAGGCCGAAGCCTCCCATCAGGATCGTGGCGCCGTCGCGCAGGCGCTCAATCGCGGCGTCGGCATTCGCTACGCGCTTGTCCATCCGTCTGCTCCTTGGAAACTCCCTCAGGAGGGGCCAGTTTACTTCAAGTCGCGCAGAAGTTTGTAGACCTCGTTGGCGGTGGAAAAATCTTCTTCGAGCTCGCGGCTGGCCAGGTGCGTGCGCAACGCGTCAATCGCCTGGCTGACGCGGTCGAGCGCGCGCGCAAGGTTCTGCGTGTTCGTCAGCGCGATGTCGCGCCAGATTTCGTAGGGGCTGCCCGCCAACCGCAACACATCGCGCAGGCCGTCGCCCGCAAGGGTGACGGGCAGGCCATTCTCGTCCATTTCATCGTGCACGACGCCGGCAAGCGCGACGGAGACGAGCTGCGGAAGATGCGAGACGATGGCCACGGCCCAATCGTGCGTTTCCGCATCGAGCCAGACGGGTTTGGCGCCCAGCGCTTCGAGCAGTGCGGCAAACCGCGCTAAGCGCGCATCCGCCTGCGCGGCTTCGCCAATCAGCGCATATTTCGCGTCGCGGAAAAGCTCGGCCTCAGCCGAACCGATGCCGCTGGTTTCCTTCCCCACCATGGGATGCCCGCCGAGGAAAAGCGCGCGGCTGTCTTCGAAATAGCGCGCTGCGGCCTGGCAGACGGCCTTCTTCGTGCTGCACGCGTCGGTGACAAGCGCACTGGCCTCTGAAAGCTTCGCGACTTCAGGAAGAACCTGAATCGTCGCGCCGACCGGAAGCGCGACATAGATGAGATCGGCGCCGCGAACCGCTTCAGACACATTGGCAAAGCCCTGCTGGATAGCGCCGCGCTGCTCCGCGTCACGCAGGACGGGTTCGCGGTCCCAACCCACAACGGAAATGGACGGGAAATGCTTGCGGACGGCGAGGCCGAAGGAGCCGCCGACGAGCCCCGTGCCCAGAATGGCGACGCGGCGAAACGAAGCTTCGGCGGCCATGGCTCAGGCGATGCGGCGGCCGACGGCCGGAGCGATGATGCGCAGCTCGGCCATCAACTCGGCGAACTGGTCCACGTAGAGCGACTGCGCGCCGTCGGAAAGCGCGTGCTCGGGGTCGTGGTGGACTTCGATCAGCAATCCATCGGCGCCCGCGGCGACTGCGGCGCGCGCCATCGGCGCGACTTTGTCGCGACGGCCGGTGCCGTGCGAAGGATCAGCGATGATCGGCAGGTGCGAGAGCTTCTTGATGACGGGAATCGCGGCGATGTCGAGCGTGTTGCGCGTGTAGGTCTCGAACGTGCGGATGCCGCGCTCGCAGAGGATCACGTTGTAGTTCCCGCCGGACATGATGTACTCGGCGCTCAGGAGCAGCTCCTCGATCGTCGCGGACATGCCGCGCTTCAGCAGCACAGGCTTTTTCACTTCGCCGAGGCCGCGCAGAAGGTAGTAGTTCTGCATGTTGCGCGCGCCCACCTGAAGCACGTCCACGTATTCGAGCAGCATCGAGATCTGCGAAGGATCCATCACTTCGCTGACGACGATCAGGCCGTTCTTGTCCGCGGCTTCGCGCAGCAGCTTCAGGCCTTTTTCGCCGAGCCCCTGAAACGTGTACGGCGAGGTGCGCGGCTTGAACGCGCCGCCGCGCAGCAGCTTCGCGCCGAGCCGCGCGACGCGTTCCGCAATCGTGTGGATCTGATCGGCCGATTCCACGGCGCACGGCCCGGCCGCGACAACAACCTCCGTGCCGCCGATCTTGACGCCCCTGCCCACGTCCACGACCGTGCCTTCCGGGCGAAAGGCGCGGCTCGCAAGCTTGTACGGCTGGGTGATGCGAACGACCTCGCGCACGCCGTCGAGCAGCTCGACGTCGCGCGGGTCAAAGTCATCGCGCACGCCCACCGCACCCAGCACCGTGTGCGATTCCCCGGTGGAGCGATGCACGTTGAACCCCATGGCCACCAGGCGGTCAATGACGTGCTGGATTTGCCCTTCGGTGGCCCCGGCTTGCATGACGACAACCATGATGGCTGCTCCATTCCTCCCGAAAAATGAAATCCCTTACTTCGGCGGCTTCTTGCCTGCATCATCGGGGTCGTGCATCCCCGTGCGCTCCACCGAGCGCGCTTCGTCCAGAATGCGCTCGAACAGCCGCCGGATCGCCGTGTCCGGCAGCGGGCCCTGGTTCGCGGCTTCGGCGCGCTCCAGAATCTGCTGCTCGCGGTCGGGCTGATAGAGCGGCAGCGAAGCCGCACGCTTCAGGTGCCCGATCTCAAGTGCGCAGCGCGCGCGCTCGCTCAGCAGCTCGACCAGTTTCTGGTCGATCTCGTCAATCCTGCGGCGCCAATCTTCGATTTTCATGGGTGCGCTTCCCGGCGGCTCATGCCGCGCCGGGCCGCCTCCTTGAGGATTCGGGTGCGCTCGGCAACCGCCGCGGCCGCCGCATCGGCCGATGGCGCACGCTCGATTTCCTCGACCAGCGCGGAGCCGACCACAGCGGCGTCCGCCAACCCACCCAGAATCGAGACGTGGCCGGGCTGCGAGATCCCGAAGCCGACGGCGATCGGCAGCGCGGTCTTCGCGCGCGCGCGGCG
>JBGQHO010000005.1:0-84587 GCA_041497955.1 Terriglobia bacterium
CGAAGCCGCGATCTTCGTGCCCACCGGCTCCATGGGCAACCTCACGGCGATCAAAATCTGGACACATCACGGCACCGAAGTGATCTGCGAAGAGCGCGGCCACATCAACCAGTACGAAATGGCGTCCATGTCCGCGATTGCGGGCTGCATGCCGCGCACCACGCGTTCCGACGATGGAATCCTTAGCTGGGAGATGATCGAGCCGCTCATCCGGCCGAAGATTTACTACCGCGCGCAGACCGCGCTCATCTCGCTCGAGAGCACGCACAATATGGCGGGCGGCACGGTCTATCCTCCCGCAGTGGCCGACGACATCTGCGACCGCGCGCACGACGCCGGGCTTCCCGTCCACCTCGACGGCGCGCGCATTTTCAACGCCGCCGTCGCGCTGGGCCGCAGCGTCGCGGAGCTGACGCGCAAGTTCGACTCCGTGATGTTCTGCCTCTCGAAGGGCTTGGGGGCGCCCGTGGGTTCGATGCTCGTGGGCTCGCGCGACTTCACTGAGAAGGCGCGCGTCTACCGGAAGCTTTTTGGCGGGGGCATGCGCCAGGCGGGCGTTCTGGCCGCCGCTGGCCTGATCGCGCTCGAGAAATCGCCTGCGCGGCTGCACATCGACCACGAGAACGCGCGCTATCTGGCGGAAGGACTCGCCAAGCTCCCGGGCATTTCCATTGACCCGAATAAAGTGCAAACAAACATCCTGATCTTCGACGTTCGCGGCACCGGCCGCACCGCTGCGGAAATTTCGGGCGAGCTCGCGAAACGCCAGGTGCTGGCCGGGCCCACCGACAAGTACGCCATCCGCATGGTCACCCACTGCGACGTGGATCGCGCGGGCATCGACCGCGCGCTTGCTGCGTTCCGCGAAATCCTCCGCGCCTGACCTCGATCTCGGTCAGAGAAAAATGAGGGGCCGCACCCGGTTGAGGGGAAGCGGCCCCGCCTGCGCCTCACAGATCACCTACTTGTTCGATGCCACGGTGATCTGCTTCTCCGTTGCGGCTTCCTCGACTCCCTTGCCCTTTTCGGGTGTGGGCTGATACTGGAGGACGAGGCCGGCTTCGGCTAGGCGCAGAGACCTCACCGTCGCCTGGTTTCCCCGGACGGAAACCACCAGAGTGCTGGGCCCATGCACAGCCTCCCGTGAGAGTTCCATGGGCATCACGAAGACTTCGGCGCCGTTCTTTGCGCGGATGGTCGCGATGGCCGGCAAGCTGTTGGTGCGGAGGATCACGGAGTACTCGCCCGCCGGAAGAGTCGCCTTACCCCAGCGCACCGGGCTGGACAGGGTGAATTTGCCCTGATAGACCGGCTCGGCGCTGGCCACTGCCGCCATCAGGAGGATCACTGCGAGCGCCCCGCTCAGGATCGCCATCATTTGCTTCATGGATTTCATTTTGTTGCCCCCTCGTTGAATTTCACGCCTTGTATCGCGCGATGGCAGCAGGGTCGCCTGGGGCGGGGGATACCTCAATGCTCTGCAAGTCGCGCGGGGCACAAACAATCCTCACCAGCTAAGCGATTGTAGCTAAGGGTGTTAGTGCCCCAGATCGCCGGACCACGGGCGCGCTGGGATTGACCTACGCCCGGGTGGTGATAAACTCCCCGCAACTGAGGGGGCCGCGCGTGGATAAAGCGCCTGCATCGCCGGGGTACCGGTTTGGGGCATTTGAGGTCGACCCTCGCGCCGGAGAGCTTCGCAAACACGGCATCCGCATCAAGCTGCAGGATCAACCGCTCCGCGTTCTCTGCATGCTTCTGGAACGCCCCGGTGAAGTGGTCACCCGCGAGGAACTACGCGCAGCCCTCTGGCCTGCCGACACCTTCGTGGATTTCGACCACGGCCTGAACTCCGCCATCAACAAGCTGCGCGAGGCCCTGAGCGATTCGGCGGACGCGCCGCGGTTCATTGAGACGCTGCCTCGCCGCGGCTACCGGTTCACGGCGGTGGTTGAGCCGTTGGGGCAGCCTACGGACGCCGCCAGCACGGTTGGCGAGTCCTCGCAGAAGCCAGCCGCGCCGCCTCACGCTGCGCCGCAGGCGGGGCCAGGAATGCGCTGGGCGCTGGCGCTGGGCGCCCTTGCGGTGGTGGCCGTAGTTTCCTACTTCCTGTGGCACCGCTCGGCGACGCCCGCGCGCGTACATGCGGGCAAGGTTGTGCTGGCGGTCTTGCCCTTCGATAACCTGAGCAAGGACCCCGAGCAGGAGTACTTCAGCGACGGCTTCACCGACGAAATGATCGCGCAGCTGGGCAGCCTTCAGCCAGACCGCTTGGGCGTGATCGCGCGCGCCTCTGCCATGCGTTACAAGCACACCGAAAAAGCCCTCACACAGATCGGCCAGGAGCTCGGAGCAAGCTACGTCCTCGAAGGCGCCGTGCTTCGGGCCGGCGACCGCGTGCGCATCACGGCCGCGCTCATTCAGACGGCCGACCAGACGCAGCTCTGGTCAAAAAGCTACGAGCGCGACCTCAAGGACATTCTTTCGGTCCAAAGCGACGTGGCCGGCGCGATCGCCCGGGAGGTCGAGGTCAAGCTGGGCCCCCAGCAACGCCAAACGCTTGCGGCCGCACCCACAGTGAATCCAGAGGCGTACGAGGCGTACCTGAAGGGACAATACTTCTCCCAGCGATCCACCGGGCAAGGTTGGCAAGAGGCGGCCCGCTACTACGAACAGGCCGTAGAGAAGGATCCAAACTTCGCTCTCGCCTACGCCAATCTGGCGATCACGTACGCGAGTATCGCGGGTCAGCCGCGTGCTCCGCGTGAAGTCATGCCCAAGGCTAAGGCGGCGGCCTTGCGAGCCCTCGCTCTTGATAACAACCTGGGCGAAGGGCACGCCGCTCTTGGCTTTGTAAATCTGTACTACGACTGGGATTGGCAGGCCGCCCAGCGCGAATACAGCCGGGCGTTCGAACTGAACCCGAAATACATATACCTCCGGCTGCCCTATAGCTTTTTCCTGGCCGCGCAGGGAAAAGCAGACGAGTCCGTGCGCGAGGTCCACGAAGCGCAGGCCCTCGATCCGCTGAATATCGGATTGAGGTGCAGCGAGGGCCGGCTGCTGTACTACGCGCACCGCTACGACGAAGCCATTTCACGCTATCAGAAGGCGCTGGAGCTCGAACCCGGGCACCTCAGCAATTGCACTTGGCTGGGGCTGGCCTATTTGAAAAAACGCATGTACGCCGAGGCCATCGCGGAGCTCCGCAAGGCTGACATTCCCGACGCCCGCGCCACGCTACCGATATCGGCATTGAGCGCCGCGTACTATTTGTCCGGGAAGAAAGCCGAAGGCTTGCAAAGATTGGAGCGGCTCCTGGCTCTTAGGCGGGACCGATTCGTCTCTTCGTATGACATCGCGGTTTTCTATGCCGCTATCGGCGATAGAAAACAGACCCTCGACTGGCTCGACAAAGCGATAGAAGAGCGGGCGGGGCTGCTGGTTTATCTGCGCGTGGATCCGATTTGGGACTCTGTTCGCGACGACCCGCGCTTCGAAAAAATTGTCAAACAAGTTGGCATCCCGCAATAGCCGCGCGGCCCATCGCGTGGTTCGCGCACTCTTGAGGCCATCATGAGCAATAGGTTTCGCCTGAAGTGTTGGGCAGCGGCGGTCGCTGCGACTGCCGTTCTTTCTTGCGCGCTGAGCGCGCTTGCTCAACAGGCCGTGCCGCCGGCGACCGGGGCTGCCGCGATGCGCTCGCTCGCGGACGAATTCTTTGCCTGGCGCGCGGTGACGCAGCCGGTCACTGGAGACGACGTGGCGCGCGTCGAGCGGCCCCCCGGCTGGGCGCCCAATGTTTCGCCCGGCGCGCTGGGCGGCGAGGCCGAGAAGCTCGCCGAGTTCCGCAAGCGCTTCAGCGCGTTGAAGCCGGAGGCCTGGCCTGTGGCGGACCGTGTCGATTACCTCTTGCTGCGTTCCGCCATCGAGCGCGTGGACTGGGAGCTGAACGTCCTCCGCCTGCCGCGCCGCGATCCGCGCTTCTATTTGGACCAAACGGCGGGCGCGCTCTTTGAGCAGCTCACCCAGCCGCCGCCGTTCACCGAAGCCCGCGCGCGGAACATTCTGGCGTGCGTGGAGGCCATTCCCGCGACGCTCGCGCACGCGCGCGTGAACCTGACCGAGGCCGTGGGCCCCTTCGCCGACGTGGCCCTGGCTAACCTCGAAGGGATCGCAGACCGCTTCGCACGCGTCAGCCGGAGCCTGGCGCCGTTGCTCCGGGAAGCGCAGCGCGAGCAATTCGAAGCCGCGATGAACAAGGCTGGCGCCGCGCTCGCTGAATATGCGGCCTGGTTGCGCACCAAACGGCCGGCCATGAGCCCGCGCGTGGCCGTCGGCCGCGAAGCCTACGAGCATTTCCTGAAATACATCGCCCTGATTCCGTATTCCAGCGACGACCTGCTGCGCATGGGCCAGCTCGAGTGGAACCGCGCGGTGGCGTTCGAAGCCTACGCGGCGCAGCGCAACCGCAATATGCCGCCCGCGCAGCTCTTTGCGAACGCCGCCGAGCAGGCGGCTGCGACCGCGTGGGAGGAAGAAAAGATCCGCCGGTTTCTCGTAGAGAAGGCAATCCTGGACGTTCCGGCATGGATGGGTCACTACCGCAGGCCGAAAATTCCGGAGTATCTCGAAGCGCTCGGGTATTCGGGCGTGCCCGATGACCTCACGGGGCCTTCGCGGCTCGGCCAGGACGCCACCAGCTACAATCCCGAGCCCTCGCCGAATCTCGGCTTCTTCGGCCTGGCTTCTGCGCAGGACCCACGCCCCATCATCGTGCACGAGGGCGTGCCCGGCCACTTTTTCCAGTTGGCGCTCTCGTGGGCCAACCCGGACCCCATCCGGCGGCACTATTTCGATTCGGGCTCCGTCGAAGGCATCGGCTTCTATGCCGAAGAGATGATGCTGCAATTCGGCCTCTTTGACGACGCGCCGCACACGCTCGAGATCATCTATCGCTTCATGCGCCTGCGGGCGCTGCGCGTAACCGCGGACATCAAGCTTGCGCGCGGCGATTTCTCGATCGACCAGGCCGCCAAATATTTGGCGACCACGGTGCCCATGGACGAAGCCACCGCGCGGCAGGAAGCTGCGTTCTTCGCCGGCAATCCCGGCCAGGCTATCAGCTACCAGATCGGCAAACTGCAAATTCTCAAACTTATCGCCGATGCGCGCACCCGGCAGGGAAGCAAGTTCGACCTGAAGGCCCTGCACAACTCGATCTGGCAAAACGGCAACGTGCCTATCGCGCTCCAGCGCTGGGAGCTGCTGGGCGAGGACGACGAAATCCGCAGGCTCTGGTGAAGCTTCAGGACCAGGCCGCCTGGCTTGGGCAACGTCGGGAACGATTCCGCGCTAGTCAGACAGCACGTTCTTTCCGTAGAATATCTTCCAACTTCGGTACGGTATCCTCGAGGAACTTGGCGGCTTGTCGCAGCGGGCCGAGATGGACATGGGCCACAAGGAGGTGAGCGATGAGACCGGGGGGACTTTCAATCGGCGGGCGGGTACTTGCGCTGGCGCTGAGCCTGGCTGTTCCTGGCGGAGTCGCCTCCCAAGGCAACAGCGCGGCCTACGAAGAGGATTTGGAGAAGGGGCAGCTGCTGCTGCGGACCGGCAAGTTCGAGGACGCAGTGAAGGTACTCAAGCGCGCGGTCAAATCTTCCGGCGACACTTGTGCCGAGTGTTCCTGGGACCTGGCGCAGGCCTATTGGAAGCTGGGCGCAAGCAAGAACGTCATCGAGACCTGCGACAAGCTGATTCGCATCGCAGCGGACCCCCTGATGCAAGCGCAGGCGCACAACCTGAAAGGCAATGCGCTCGGCAGCGACGAGAATCGAAAACCTGAGCGGTTACGAGAAGCAGAGAACGAGTACCGCGCAGCACTTCAGTCGGCACCGAACCTGCAGATTGCGCACTACAACTTGGGCTTGACGATGTTCAAGCTGAACCGCGACCCTGAGGGTATCGCGGAGATGAAACTCTACATCGAGCGCGCCCCCCACGGGGGTTTTGTGGAGAGCGCACAGAAGTACATCGAGAATCCGCGGCGGGCGCGAGAGAGCTACGCACCTGAGTTTTCGCTGACCACCGTGCAGGGCGAGTACCTCACTCTTGAGGACCTCCACGGGAAAGTGGTCATGCTCGACTTCTGGGCCACTTGGTGCGAGCCGTGCAGGGAGGCGCTGCCTGACTTGAAACACCTTTACAAAAAATTCGACAAGGAGAAATTCGTCGTCATCAGCGTCAGCGGCGATAGCGACGAGGCGCGGTGGCGCGAGTTCATCGAGAAGAACAAGATGGACTGGCCCCAGTACCGTGACAAGGACGGCCACATGAGTCACTTGTTCAACATCCGTCCCATCCCCTCGTACTTCGTGATCGACGGCGAAGGCATCGTCCGGCGGCAAGTCATCGGCTGGGGAGGGAACCAGGCCGCCGTCCTGGAAGACGAGATCAAGAAGAGCCTCAAGGCGCTGGAGCGGAAGTAGCCCCGCGCCGTGCCCTTCGCGCCACAGGCCATTTCGGGCGCTGCGCCGGGCGTGATATAAATGAGCTCTTGCCTGGCGGCCCACAACGCGCGCCAGGGCAGCCTGCGAAGGGAGCTGAGCCCGAGCGCCTGTGGACTTCTCTCTGACCGACGAGCAGCAGCAACTTCGCCGCACTGTCCGCGAGTTCGCCGAAACGGAAATCGCCCCGCACGTGATGGAGTGGGACGAAGCCTCGCACTTTCCCTCGGAAATTATTCCCCACCTGGCCGAGATGGGCCTCCTGGGCGTTATTTTCCCGGAGAAATACGGCGGCGCAGGGCTCGGCTACATCGAGTACGCCATCGCCATCGAAGAGCTGGCGCGCGTGGACGGCTCGGTGGGGCTGATCGTCGCGGCGCACAATTCGCTCTGCACGAACCACATCTACAAATTCGGCAACGAAGAGCAGCGCAAGAAGTACGTCGTGCCGCTCGCGCAGGGGAAGAAGATCGGCTGCTGGTCGCTCACGGAACCCGAAGCCGGCTCCGACGCCGGGGGAACGCGCACCGCTGCCGTGCGCAAAGACGGCGGCTGGGTGCTGAACGGCGCGAAGACGTTCACCACGAACGGCCACCACGCGGATTTTTGCGTGGCCATGGCCGTGACGGACCGCGCGAAGGCTTCGCACGGGATCTCGGCGTTCATTTTGGAAAAAGGCACGCCGGGTTTCCGCCCGGGGAAAAAAGAGAACAAACTCGGCATGCGCGCGAGCGACACGTCCGAGGTTATTTTCCAGGATTGCTTCCTTCCCGCCGGGCAGCTCCTCGGCCAGGAAGGCGAAGGCTTCATCAACAGCTTGCAAGTGCTCGACGGCGGGCGCATCTCGATCGCCGCGCTGGCGCTGGGCATGGCGCAGGGCGCGTATGAGGCCGCCACGAAGTACGCCAAGCAGCGCAAGCAGTTTGGCAAGGCTATCAGCGAGTTTCAGGCCATTCAGTTCAAGTTGGCCGACATGGCCACGCAAGTGGAAGCCGCGCGCATGATGGTCTATCATGGCGCGTGGCTGGCCGATCAGAAGGACATGCGCTTCACGCGCGAGTCCAGCATGGCCAAGCTCTACGCCAGCGAAGTGGCTGTGCGCGTAGCCAACGAGGCCGTCCAGGTTTTCGGCGGCTACGGCTTCACCAAGGACTATCCCGCGGAGAAGTATTACCGCGACGTGAAGCTCTGCACGATCGGCGAGGGCACCAGCGAGATTCAGCGGCTCGTGATTGCGCGGCAAATTCTGGGCAAGAAATAAGGGGCAAGCGCGGACACTCCTCCGCCGCAACCGAAGATGCCAGTAGCTCTCGAGACATGGGCCGACCAGGTGCGCGCGGGAGAGATTCGCGCGATTTCGCGCGCCATCACCGCCATCGAGAACCAGGAAGCCGAAGCGGAGTCATTGCTACGCTCTCTTTTCCCTTCAACAGGCCAGGCGTATCTGGTCGGCATCACTGGCGCCCCTGGGACAGGCAAGAGCACGCTTGTGGATCGCCTGGCCGCGCACTACCGCCGCGCCGGCAAAACGGTCGGTATCATTGCTGTGGACCCCACGAGCCCGTTCACCGGCGGCGCCATCCTCGGCGACCGCATCCGCATGCAGGGTCATGCTTCGGACGACGGCATCTACATCCGCTCGATGGCCACGCGCGGTTCGCTCGGCGGCTTGGCGCGCGCGACGGGCGACGTCGCGGTGCTGCTCGACGCTGCCGGCAAGCAATTCGTGCTTATCGAAACCGTCGGCGCCGGCCAGGGCGAAGTGGATATCGTGCGCCTGGCCGATTGCACCCTCGTCGTGCTCGTACCCGGCTTGGGCGACGACGTGCAGAACATGAAGGCCGGGCTGATGGAGATCGGCGACATTTTCGTCCTGAACAAGGCAGACCGCGAAGGCGCCGACCGGCTTGACCAGCAGCTCCAGGCCATGCTGCACCTCGTGCCTGAACGCGATGGCTGGCGGCCGGGCGTCATGCGCACCGTGGCCACGGAGAACAAAGGCATCGAAGAGCTGGCGGCGGCGATTGAAGACTTCCGGAGCCGCGCGGAATCGGGCCCTACGCGCCAGGAAAAGAAGGTCGCGCGTTGGAAGCGGCGTTTGATTGAGCTGCTCGAAGCGCGGCTGCTCGACCGCGTCCTGGGCGACGCGCGTGGCGAGCGCGCGCTCGACGCGCTGGCGGCCGAAGTTGCGGAGCGCAAGAAAGACCCGTACTCCGCCGTTGGCGAAGTGCTCGCGCGCGCAGGAATTCGCTAAAACCATGAAGCTCGGCGACCTGGAAATACATTTCCTCAACGATGGCTACTTCCGCCTGGATGGCGGCGCCATGTTCGGCGTGATCCCGCGCCCCTTGTGGGAGCGCAAGATGCCGCCGGACGAGCGCAACCGCGTCCGCCTGGGCATGAATTCGCTGCTGGTTCGATCGGCGGGGAAGTGGATCGTGATTGAAACCGGCGCGGGCGACAAATGGGACGCGAAACGGCGCGACATCTTCGGTTTCGAGGGCGAGCCCCGGTTGCCGGATAAGATCGTCGCGCGCGGCGTGCGCCTCGAGGACGTTTCGCTGGTCATCAACACGCACCTGCACTTCGACCATTGCGGCTGGGACACGCGGCGCGCGGGCGACAACATTGTGCCGACGTTCCCCAATGCGCGCTATGTGGTGCAGCGCGGCGAGTTGGAGCACGCGCGGCAGCCCAACGACCGCGACCGTTCGAGTTACATTTCGGAGAATGTCGAGCCGGTTGCGGCAGCCGGGCAGTGGTGGCTGCTCGAAGGCGACCGCGAAGTGGCCCCTGGCGTGGAGTTGATTCGCGTGCCGGGGCACACGGCCGATATGCAGTGCGTGAAGCTTTCTGGGGGCGGAAAGACAGCGTTTTTCTTTGCGGATCTGGTGCCCACAACGGCGCACCTGCCGTATCCATGGATCATGGGCTATGACCTGTATCCGATGACTACGCTCGAGAACAAGAAGAAATGGATCCCCCAGGTCGCGCGTGAGGGCTGGCTGGCGCTCTTCGGCCACGATCCGACAACGCCGGTGGCGTACCTGCGCGAGCGCGAAGGGCAGTACATCGCGGAACCCGTGTCGTTAGACTGACGAATTGCAGAGGACAGGGGAATGGCGAAGAGGAAAGCGAAGAAGGCCGCGCGTCAAGAGAACGTGCGGCTGGCCATTATCGGCGGCAGCGGGCTCTACACCATGCCCGGCCTCAGCGCGGCGCGCGAGGTACGTGTGAAGACGCCCTTCGGCGCTCCCTCGGACGCCATCGTAATCGGTTCGCTCGAAGGGAAGCGCGTCGCGTTCCTGACGCGGCACGGACGCGGCCACCGCATGACTCCCTCGGAGATCAACTATCGCGCGAATATCTACGCGCTGAAGCAGCTCGGCGTGGAGCGCATCATCTCGGTCAGTGCGGTGGGCTCGCTGAAGGAAGAGCTGCCGCCGATGGAGTTCCTCATCCCCGACCAGTTCTACGACCGAACCAGGGGCCGTGCGTCCACGTTCTTTGGCGGCGGCATCGTCGCCCACGTGACCTTCGATAAGCCCACCTGCGCGCATCTCTCCGGCTTGCTCGCTGAGGCGTGCGACCGCGCAAACGTCAAGGTGCACCGCGGCGGTACTTACGTCTGCATCGAAGGCCCGCAGTTCTCCACGCTGGCCGAGGCGCACGTCCACCGGCAACTGCGCTTCGATGTGATCGGCATGACGAATGTGACCGAAGCGAAGCTCGCGCGCGAAGCGGAAATCTGTTTTGCCACGCTGGCCATGATCACCGACTACGATTGCTGGCATCCACAACACGAATCGGTGACCGTCACCGAAATCATCAGCAACCTGAACCGCAACGCCAAGCAGGCGCACAGCGTGATTCGCGAAGCGGTCCGCGGGGTTCCCACGGAGCGGGCTTGCAAGTGCGGCGCCGCGCTGGCGACCGCCATCGTCACCGATCGCTCGCTGATTCCGGCCGCGGCGCGAAAACGGCTGGCCGTCATTATCAAGAAATACCTGTGAGACGCGCGAATGTCTCTCCTCGTTGTAGGTTCCGTTGCGTTTGACGCCCTGGAGACGCCGTCCGGGAAAGTGGACCGCACGGTGGGCGGTGCGGCGACGTACTTTGCCGTGGCGGCTAGCTTCTTCACGCACGTCAACCTCGTTGCCGTCGTGGGCGATGATTTCAAGGCGCGGGATGCCGCGATCTTCCGCGGACGCCACATTGACACCGCGGGCCTGGAGCGCGCCCCAGGGAAGTCGTTTTTCTGGGCGGGACGCTACGGCGAGAACCTCAACGAGCGCGTGACGCTGGCCACCGAACTCAACGTCTTCGCGAACTTCCAGCCCAAGCTGCCGCCTTCTTACACCGACTCCAGTTACATTTTCCTTGCGAACATCGACCCCACCCTGCAGCGCGCGGTCTTGACGCAGGTACGGCGCCAGCCGAAGCTCGTGGCGCTCGACACCATGAATTATTGGATCGAGCGCACGCCCGCCGAGCTCCGCGAGACGCTGCGGCAGACGCAGGTGCTGATGATCAACGACACGGAGACGCGCCAGCTTTCAAACGAGCACAACCTGCTGCGCGCGGCGCGCCACATCTTCCGTTTGGGGCCGCGCACGCTCGTGATCAAGCGCGGCGAGCACGGCGCGATGATGGTGCACAGGGACTCCGTGTTCTGCGTCCCCGCGTTTCCGCTGGAGGAAGTTGTGGATCCCACCGGAGCAGGGGACAGCTTCGCCGGCGGCTTCATGGGCTATCTCGCCGGCGCCGGCCGCGTGAACGACGCCACGCTGCGCCGCGCGATGGTGTACGGCTCCGTGATGGGCAGTTTTACGGTGGAACGCTTCGGGCTCGACCGGCTGCGGCGTCTGACGCGCCGCGAGATCCACGCGCGGGCGCGGCACTTCGCGCGCCTCACGCAGTTCGCCTTGTAGCGCGCCTTCTCGCGCGCCGGCCCTATAGTAGAATCACGCCACTTTCGAACCGGGGGGCGCCATGCATAGCGACTTGACTCTCGTCATCACTGCGCGGCTGCTTTTGGCGGCGGTGCTGGGCGGCATCATCGGCCTCGAGCGCGAGCTGCGTCGCAAGCCCGCCGGCCTGCGCACGAACATGTTCATCTGCATCGGCTCGGCGCTATTCACGCTTCTCTCGGAAGAAGTGGCGCGGCGGTTTGGCGATCCGAATCCCACGCGCATCGCCTCGAACCTGATCCCGGGCATCGGCTTTATCGGCGCCGGCGCAATCATCCGGGAGCGGGGCTCGGTGGTCGGCTTGACCACGGCTGCGACGGTATTCGTGATCGCAAGCGTGGGCATGGCCGTTGGCGCAGGCTTGTATGTTACGGCCGTGTTCGCCGCGCTGCTCATCCTGGTGGCGCTGACGGCGCTCGGCTGGTTCGAAGACCGTTTCGGGCTGAAGACGCGCCCGGTGACCTTCCGCCTGACCACTCAAAAGGAGCCGGACGTACTGGCGCAGGCCAGCAAAATCCTGCGTGAAATGAAAGTGGCCATGAACCGCATCCAGATCCAGCACGCGGGAAATGAATTGGTCGTCGAATTTGACGCCGTGGTGAGTCACACGCAGGAGCACGAGGTGCTCAGCCGGCTGAGCAAGCTCGATGTCGTCAGCGAGGTTCTCCCCTTCGAGGGGCTCCGCGAGTAGGCCGCCCGTTAATTCTCAAATCGCAGCCCACATTGCGCGCCGCCGGAGCCTTCCCCGGCCGTTGTATACTGATTTCCCTCTGCCATGCGCGCACCCGTCAAGCCGCCCGCGTTGACTCACGGATCTGCCGTCAGCATCGTTTCGACCGCTTCGCCTGCGGACCCGGAGCGCCTCGCGCGCGGGCGCGCGGAGCTGGCGCGGCTGGGGTATTCGCTTCCGCCCATGAAGGGCGGCAGCTCACCGGCCCCTTCCGCACAGCAACGGCTGAACGAGCTGCTCGCGGCGCTCCAGCGCAAAGAGTCGCGCGCCGTAATCGGTGCGCGCGGCGGCTACGGCACGAATTATCTGGTGGAAACGCTGGACGCCGAAGAGTTGGACCGCCCCACAATCCTGCTCGGCTATAGCGACATTACGGCGCTGCAGATTTTTCTCTGGCAGACGCGGGGCTGGGTCACGTTCTACGGTCCAATGGTTGCCGCGGGCTTTGATGCGGGCGCTGACGCCGCGGGCGGATACGATTCCGCTTCCTTTGCCCGCGCCACCACGGAAACGGGGGGCGGCTGGAGTGTCGATCTGCGCGGCGAGAGCCTGGTTCCCGGCTACGCCGAAGGCACCGTCGTAGGAGGATGCCTGACGCTTGTCGAATGTTCGCTCGGAACGCCGTGGGAACTCGAAACCGGCGGAACGATCCTGCTGCTCGAGGATCGCGGTATGAAACTCTACCAGATCGACCGCGCGCTCATGCACCTGAAGCAGGCGGGGAAATTCGGCCACGTTCGCGCCATCGTGCTGGGCGATTTCCCCGAGTGCGGCGGGCCGGAAGGAAATGATCAGAACGTGCGCGACGTCTGCCGCCGCATTCTCGGCGAGCTGGGCATGCCGGTTGTCTGCGGCGCCCCGATCGGACACACGCCGCGTCCGATGCTGACCATTCCCCTCGGCGTGCGCGCGCGGCTGCACGCTTCCGGAGCCGGGCAGCTCGAATTCCTGGAGCCTGCCGTCAAACCATGAGCCCGGGCGCGCCCATCGAACACATCCACCTGATCGGCGTCGGCGGCTCGGCGATGGCCTCGCTGGCCGGCATGCTCAAAGAGCGCGGCTACCACGTCACCGGCTCGGACACGGCCGTCTACGCTCCCGCCTCCACGCTTCTCGAGGGCCTGGGCATCTCCTGGACAAACGGTTACCGCGAAGAAAACCTGAAGCCGCCGCCGGACCTCGTCGTCATCGGGAACGCGCTTTCGCGGGGCAACCCGGAAGTAGAATACGTGCTCGATCAGAGGATCCCGTACAAGTCGATGCCAGAAGTCCTGAAGGAGTTCTTTCTTCCTGGGCACAATTCGATTGTCGTCGCCGGGACGCACGGCAAGACGACCACCACCTCGATACTCGCGTGGATTTTCGAGTCGGCCGGCCGGGGCCCGACTTTTCTGGTCGGCGGCATCGCTGAGAACTTCGGCCGCAGCTACGCGCTCGGCGGCGGGGCGGACCTCATCCTCGAAGGCGACGAGTACGATTCCGCCTTCTTCGACAAAGGGCCAAAGTTCCTGCATTACCGCCCGGACGCGCTGGTGATCACTTCGCTCGAATTCGACCACGCCGACATCTACCCGGATCTCGCCTCCATCGAGCTGCAGTTTTGCCGCCTGGTGAATCTGGTGCCGCGCAGCGGCCGCATCGTCGCCTGGGCAGAGAGCGAAGCCGTGCGGCGCTCAGTCGCCGGCGCCTTTTGCCCGGTGGAAACCTACGGGCTCGTCGCGGACGCCGATTGGGTTGCCGGTGATTTGCAATTCAACGAAGAGGCCACGGAGTTTCGCGTCGCGCATCGCGGAGAGGAAATCGCGCGGATCCGGCTGCCGCTCGCGGGCCGCCACAACGTTGCCAACGCGCTGGCCGCGGTCGCGATCGCGCATGGCCATGGCATCGAGCGCGAGTCCATCGAACGGGCGCTCGAGTCGTTTCGTGGCGTGCGGCGCCGCCTCGAAGTGAAGGGCGAAGTTGGCGGCGTTTTGGTGGTGGACGATTTCGCGCACCATCCCACCGCGATTCACGGCACGATCGAAGCGGCGCGTGCGCGCTGGCCCGGGCGGCGTTTGTGGGCTGCCTTCGAGCCGCGCTCGAATACCATGCGCCGGAATGTATTCGAGGCCGAGCTGGCCGAGGCGCTGGCGGAAGCGGATGCCGCGGTGATCGGGCCGGTGAACCGCCCGCATTTGCTGAGCGACGCAGAAAGGATCTCGCCCGAGCGCGTGGTGAAGACTGTCGCGGGCCGCGGGAGAGTCGCGCGTGCGTTTGCGTCCGCAGCGGAGATCGCAGGGTTCCTCAGCCACGAAGTTCAAACGGGCGATGTTGTGCTTGTGATGTCCAACGGAAGCTTTGACGGGTTGTGCGAGAAGCTTCTGGCGGCGCTCGGCGCGCGCCAGAAGACCCCATCCGGAGCCAGGTGAGAATAGTGAGACCACGGAAGGGCTTGGCGCGCGCCGCTCTCCTCGGCGCGATCCTGTTCGCGGCAATTCCTGCGCGCGCTACGATCCGCTACGAAATCTCCGTGGCGCAGCCGGAACAGCATCAGTTTCGCGTGGCGATGACGATCCCCGCCGTGCGCGGCCAGGCGACCATCCAGATGCCGGCCTGGAACGCGCTCTATCAGATCCGCGACTTCGCGTATCACGTCTCCAACCTGCGCGCCACCGACGATGCCGGGCGCCCCTTGCGCGCCACCAAGCTCGACAAGCAGACCTGGCGCGTCAGTGGGGAGGGCAACGTCACGGTGCGCTACGAGAGTTATTGGGACGAGCCGGGCCCGTTCGCCTCGCAGCTCAATGCGTCGCACGCATTCGCGAACCTCGCGATGGTGCTGTGTTACGTGCCCGAGCGGCGCGGCGAGGCCGTATCACTTTCTTTGAGCGATCTTCCGGCGGGCTGGCACGTGGCCGCGGCCCTTCCTTCTGCCTCGGCTGCGGCGGGCTACACAGCAACGAACTACGACGCGCTGGTGGACGCTCCGATCGAGATGGGCTCCTTCGAGCTTTTCGAGGTGGGCGGCATCGGCCCGCGCGTCAAAGTGGCGGTCCATGGCGATCATTGGACGCGCGAGCAGCTCGAAGAGGCGGTGCGCCGTCTGGTGACTTACGAGACGGAGCTCATGCGCAGCGTCCCGTTTGACGAGTACGTCTTCATCTTTCACATCGGCGCCGGAGCCGGCCGCGCAAGCGGCGGCATGGAGCACGCGAATTCCACGGCCATCTCCGGCGAATCGCTGCCACAGGTCGTGGACGTCGCCGCGCACGAGTTCTTTCATCTCTGGAACGTGAAGCGCATCCGCCCGCAGTCGCTCGAGCCGGTGGACTACACGCGCGAGCAGTGGACGCGCTCCCTCTGGTTCGCCGAGGGCGTGACCACCACCTACGAGTACTACGCCCTCCTGCGGTCGGGCCTGTGGACCGAGCGCCAGTTCTACGAGCAGCTCGCCGGCGTCCTGGCAGACATCGAGTCGCGGCCCGCGCGGCGTTGGCAGAGCCCGGAAGAGTCGAGCCTCGACGCCTGGCTCGAGAAATATCCCCTCTATCGCGGGCCGGAGTACAGCGTTTCGTACTACGACAGCGGCCAGGTGCTCGGCGTGCTGCTCGACATCTTGATCCGCGACGCTACCGACAACCGCGCGAGCCTGGACGACGTTCTGCGCGACTTGAACGAGAATTTCGCCAAGCGCGGGCGGTTCTACCGCGACAGCGTCGATATCCGCGCTTCCGTCGAGCGCATCGCCGGGCGCAACTTCGAAGAGTTCTTCTCTCGCTACGTCGCCGGCGCGGACCAGTTTCCTTACGCGGACGTCCTCGGCCGCGCCGGCCTCGAACTCAAGGCCGTGAATCGTGCCCGCGCGGCGTTTGGGTTTGTTTCGGGCCGCGGCCCCGAAGGCGCGATCTTCGTCGTGCGCGTTGAGCCGGGGAGCGCGGCCGAACACGCCGGCATCCGCGATGGCGATATCCTTCTGACGCTCGAGGGCGCTCCGTTTCCGCGGGGCACCGAGCGCTGGCTGCGCGAGCATCAACCCGGCGAAACCGTCCATATCCGCCTACGGCGCAATGGCGAGGAAAGGGAAGTGGCGTTCGCGCTGGGCGAAGGTGCAGCACCGACGTTTGTGATTGAAGAAGCCCCCCGCCCCAGCGAGAAGCAGCGGCGCATCCGCGAAGGGCTTCTCCGAGGCACGACCGACGCCGTGCGTTAAGATGTTTCGCACCGCTATCGTCGCAGTTTTCCTGACGCTCTACACGATTGTCGTCGGGCCGCCGGTGTTGCTCCTGACGTGGTTCAGCGGCTCGGCGGACCTGCTCTATCAAGCGGGGCTGGGCGGCGTGATGTGGGTTTGTCGCGCTGTCGGTTTGCGCGTGCGCGTCGAAGGGCGCGAGAACGTTCCGAGCGGCGTGTGTATCTTCGTCGCCAACCATACGAGCAACGCCGATCCGCCGGCGATTGTGAGCGCCATCCCGCGGCGCATCGCCATCCTGGCCAAGGAATCCTTGTTCCACATTCCGATTGTCGGCTGGGTGTTCCGCTTGGCGCATTTCGTTTCGGTGGATCGCGCCGATCGCGAAGCGGCCATGGCGAGCGTGGAGAAAGCGATCGAATATCTGAAGCAGGGAGATTCTTTTCTGGTCTATGCGGAAGGCACGCGCAGTGTCGACGGCCGGCTGGGGCCCTTCAAGAAGGGCTCGTTTGTGATGGCTATCAAGGCCGGCGTGCCCATCGTGCCGATGGTGTGTATCGGGGCGCACCGCGTGATGCGCAAGGGCGAGCTGAAGATCCGGCCCGGGGAAGTGGTTGTGCGGTTCCTCGCCCCGATTGACGCCGCGGAGTACACACTCGAGCAGCGCGACGAGCTGATGGCGCGCGTGCACGAGGCCATGGCCGCCGCACTTCCCCCGGATCAGCAGCCGCTGCCGCAACCTTCCTGAGTGCCCTCTTCAGCCCACGCGGGACCGCAGTCGCTCCACTTCCTCTTGCAGGGCGCGCACGATCTTTTGCAATTCCGGCAGCCGGTTGAGCGCGGCCACATTCTTCAGCCACTGCTTGTTTTCCACCGCGGGATAACCCGAGTACAGCACGCGTGCGGGCACGTCGTTGGGCACACCGCTCTGCGACGTGATGACGGCGCCATCGCCGATGGCCAGGTGCCCCGCGGCGCCCACTTGCCCGGCGAGGATGCAGCCCTTGCCCACCGTAGTCGAGCCGGCCAAACCCACCTGCCCGCAGAGCAGGGTGTCTTCGCCGACCTTCGACGCGTGCCCAACGAGCACGAGGTCGTCGAGCTTTGCGCCGCGCCGGACGCGCGTCTCGCCAATCGTGGCGCGGTCCACGCAGGCGTGCGCCTGGATTTCCACGTCGTCTTCGATCACGGCGATTCCAGCCTGCCGCATTTTGTACCACCGGCCGTCAGCCTGGCGGGCAAAGCCGAAGCCATCGCCTCCGACGATTGCGCCGTTCTGCAGGATCACGCGGCTGCCGATCCGGCAGCCCTCGCGGACCACGGCATGCGAGTGCGCGAGAAAGTCGTCGGCAATCTCCGCCTCGCGATAAATGGTCACAAAGCTGTGCAGCACGGCGTTGCGGCCGATGCGCACGCCTTCGCCCACGAAGCAATAAGGCCCCACATGGGCGCCCGGGCCAATCTTTGCCGAGCTACTGACGATCGCGGTGGGATGAACGCCGGGCGCATACGCTGGCGGCTGATAGAAGAATTCGATGGCGCGCGCGAAATCGAGATAGGGATTCTCGGAGCGCAGATGCGCCAGCGGCGGCAGATCGGCAGCGCGTTCGAGCTTGACATCTTTCGCGACGACGATCGCCGACGCGAGAGTCGTGGCCATGGCGCGCCGGTAACGGGGATTGGCCAAGAACGTCAGTTGCCCCGCGGCAGCGTATTCAATCCCCGCGACGCCGGTGATCTCCACACCGGCGTCTCCTTCGAGTTGGCATCCCAGGCGGCGGGCAAGTTCACCGAGTTTCATCGTCCTTCTCCTTGTGGGAAGAGCGGCAGGCCACACGCGAAGCAGGAGCCGCTTGAGCCGATAACTCTACACCAGTCCTCGGGCGGGCTGCGGCGGCTTATTCGTCGAAGAGCTTGGGCTGGGCTTCGGGGGCGGGTGCGGTGGGTTTTCGCCGCGCGACGCCCACGACGCCGAGCACGGTCATTTCGGCGAGCGCGGTGCGCGGAATGAAAATGCGCATGGTCGTGCCGTGGAGGTCGGGCGGCGTAATGTGCACGCCACGGTCGAGCAGAGCGAGCAAATCGTTGGGCACAACGCCTTCCATCGTGTCCTTGTCGCGAAACTTCAGCCGCACCCAGAGGCCGTCGAGCTTTGGCCGGCTGAGGAAGGCCTTGCGCTCCGGCTCGAAGTCGTCGATGAAGTCGCGGACAAAATAAACCGAGCGAACGTCTTTGAGTGGGATCGCGCGATGCTCGCCATCCGGCGTGAGAAGGTCGAGCGCGTCCGTTTCAGCCAGGAGCGCAGGGTTCAGGTATCCCCGCAGCGCGGTGCGGTCGAGCAGCAAGACGACGACTTTCTTGTGGGTAGAGGCTGGGGCGCGATTTTTCACAAAGTGAATGTCTCGCGGCTGAGTATTGCTAAGCTTTCAAATCTATGTTATGTTAAGGCCTACTTAGTGTCAAGTCCCTAGTTTTCAAAGGTTTAGGACGGGGGCAGCCCGCCCTTGACTGAAAAAAGACAGATCCTCAAATCGGCCTCGATCATCACCCTGGTCACGATTGCGAGCCGCATTTTTGGCTACGTACGCGACCAGCGGCTGACGCTTCTCCTGGGCACCTCCATGACGGCCGATTCCTTTGTTCTGGCCTACCGCATCCCCAACCTGCTGCGCCGTCTGGTGGGCGAAGGGGCAATGACCGCTTCCTTCATCCCCGTATTCACCGGCTACATGGCCGAAAAGCGCCGTGAAGAGCTGTGGGAATTTGCGAACCGCCTCTTCTGGACACTGGCCATCATCCTGGCTGTGTTGACCGTGCTGGGGATGGTTTTCTCGCCGTCCGTGGTCCACCTCTTTACGTTCTTCAACAAGAAGCAGCTCCAATATGACGAGGCCGTCTATCTGAACCGGATTCTTTTCCCTTACATTTTCTTCATCGGCCTGGCGGCGCTGGCCATGGCCATCCTGAACTGTTTCCACATTTTCGGATTGCCGGCGAGCACGCCCATCCTGCTCAATGTGGCCATTATCATTTTCTCCGTGGGCGCCGTATGGCGGCATTTTCCAAACCCGGCTGTTGCGTTGTCCGTGGGTGTCCTCGTCGGCGGAGCGCTGCAGTTCCTTGTCCAGATTCCATTGCTGGTGCGGCAGGGGATGCGGTTTACATTTGGGCTCTCGTTCACGCATCCGGGCATCCGCGCCGTCGGTCGGCTGATGATCCCGGGCTTCTTCGGGATCGGTGTCGCGCAGATCAATTTTCTTGTGGACACGGTTTTCCTCACCGCTCCGAAGATGGCGGAAGGAAGCGTCACTGCGTTTTACGTGGCCGACCGCGTGATGGAACTGGTGCTCGGCGGCTACGCCATTGCCGTGGCCACGGCCATCCTGCCGATGATGTCGCACCAGGCCGCGGCGGGCGATTACGACGCCATGAAAAAGACGCTGGCGTTCTCGCTGCGGATCGTTTCCTTCATCACCATTCCCGCGGCCGTCGGGCTCGTGATTCTGCGCGAGCCGATCATCCACATCCTTTTCGAGCATGGACGCTTTGTGGCCTCCTCGACGAAGCTCACGGCGCGCGCCTTGCTCTACTACTCCCTGGGTTTGCCGGCCCTCGCGGCGGTGAAGCTGATTGTGCCGGCATTCTATTCGACGAAAGACACGAAAACGCCCGTGTGGAGCGCCGTCTACGCGCTCGTGCTGAACATCATCCTGAACGTGGTCTTTCTCCTGTACTTGTTCAAGCGCTTCCAGAACGGCGGGCCGGCCCTGGCCACTTCCATCGCCGCCTATTTCAATTTTTTGTCCCTGTTGGTGATCTTTCGTTTGCGGTTTGGACGGCTGGGAACCATGGAGCTGCTGCGCTCGCTGGGCAAGATCCTGGTGTGCTCGGCGGTGATGGGCGTTCTTTGCTGGTTCGGGTTGCGCATTTCGCATTTTTCGGACTTCCAGAGATTCCTGCCGCAGCTCGCCATTTTCACCGCTCTCATTCTGGGCACCACGCTGGTGTACCTCGGGCTGGCGTGGGCTCTCCGCTGTCCCGAGGTTGAAGAAGTGTACGGCATCGCCATGCGGCGCGAGCGGGCAGCGCCGGGGATGATGGAGTAAGGACCGTGGATAGCGAAATTCACAGCTTTCTGGACTACGTCAAGGTCGAAAAGGGTCTGGCCGCGAACACGATTCTGTCGTACGGCCGCGACCTCGCGAAGTTTGCGCTGTTTGCGGAAAAGCGTGGGCGGAAACTTACGGACATTACGCGCGACGAGGTTGTGGATTTCCTGGCCCTGCTCTACCGGCAAAAGCTCGACAGCCGTTCGGTAGCGCGCCATCTGGTCACGCTGCGCAACTTTTTCAAGTTTGCCATGATGGAAGATCTCGTCCAGACGGACCCGACGCTGAACCTCGAGTCGCCCAAGGTGCGCAAGACGCTGCCCAGCTATTTGCGGATGGACGAAATCGACCGCGTGCTGGAGTTGCCGGACACAAGCACCACGCTGGGGCTGCGTGACCGCGCCATGCTCGATCTGCTGTATTCCACCGGCCTGCGCGTGTCCGAACTCGTCGGCCTGTCGGTGGGCGATATCGATTTTCGCGGCGGCTGCGTGCGCTGCATCGGCAAGGGAGACAAGGAGCGTCTGGTGCCGGTGGGGAAGAAGGCCGTCGCGGCGGTGGAACAGTATCTTCGCGAGTCGCGTCCGGTGCTGCTGCGCGCGGGGCACGGCGGCCCGGTGCCGAATCTTTTCATCAACCGCATGGGCAATAAGCTGAGCCGCATCGGCGTGTGGAAGATTCTGACGGGGTACGGGCGTCGCGCCGGCTTGCGCGGGCGCCTGACGCCGCACAAGCTGCGCCACAGCTTCGCCACACACCTGCTGGAGCGCGGCGCGGACCTGCGTTCGGTGCAGTTGATGTTGGGCCACGCGGACATTTCCACGACGCAGATTTACACGCACGTCGTGGAGGAGCGTTTGAAGCACGTCTACAAGGCGCATCACCCGCGCGCGTGAACTGCGCTGCGCGCGAGGTGCAAGGAAACTGGTCGCGCCCTAAGTCAATAAACGGGAGAGCAAATGCCTGACTACATGTACTTGCTCGAAAGCCGGCTCTCGGCCGAGCAACGCGCGGCAGTCGTCCGCGTGCAGGAATTGGCGGCCGCCATGGGCGCCAACGTGTATCTGGTGGGCGGCGCGGTGCGCGATCTCATCTCCGGGATGCCCTTGCGCGATCTGGACTTCACGATGGAGGGAAATCCGTTCCGCATCGCCAGAGAGCTCGAAAAGGGCGGCGCAAGGATCTTGGTCGAAGACGAGCGGCTGCGGCATGTGGAGTTGATCTTTGCCGGCGATCCGGACGGCAGTATCTCTGCGGCGCGCGACGACGTCTACCGCCGCCCGGGCACGAAGCCGGAGGTCCGCTGGTCCACGATCATGGAGGATTTGCGCCGGCGCGATTTCTCTTTGAATGCGATCGCCATTTCGCTGAACGCGGCGTCGCGCGGCCTGCTGCTCGACCCCACAAACGGCCTCGCGGATCTCGAGAAGCAGGAAGTGCGCGCGCTCTCCATGCACAGCTTTACGAACCAGCCGGTGCGCCTGCTGCGGGCGCAGCGCTATTGCGCGCGGCTCGGCTTCAAGCTGGAGTCGCGAACCGCGGAATGGTTTGCTCTGGCCATGGAGCGCGGCCTCGACGAGACGATCCCCGGCGATCACGTCGGCGACGAAGTTCGCCAGCTCGCGCGGGAGGACAAGCCTCCGGCGATTCTGAAGCTCTGGGAAGCGCGCGAGCTCATCGGCGCGATCCATCCCCATCTGGCGCGGCGGCACCCGCACTACGAGAGGATGCAGCGGCTGATGCGCGTGCGCGAGACGTTCACGGGGCTGGGGCTGCGCCCGCGGCTCTTCGCGCCGGTGACGGCCGCGCTCCTCGGCAGGCTGAAATCGCGCGAGCGCAGCGCGGCGATGGCGCGCATGGAATTTCGCAGCGCGGAGAAGGAAGCAGTAGTGGGTCTTGAGGACCAGGCCAAGAAGCTCGGCAAGCTTCTGGGCAGCCGCAAGATGGCGGCACCGCGCGACGCCTTCGCGTTTCTCGAAAAGGCGCCGCTCCAGATGTTGGTCTACATTCTGGCGGAGGTGAAGAACGCAAAGGCCGTCGGCCGCATCCGCAATTACCTGCACAAATGGCGCCCGCTGCGGCACGCCCTGCCGCTGGCGGCGAAAGAGCTCGAAGGTCTGGGCATGCCGCGGGGCTCGAAATTCGATAAGGTGGTCGAGGATCTGTTCCAACTTCAGCTCCTGGGCAAGGGGCGCAATCCGGAAGACCGCGTGAGGGTTCTGCGCAAGCTTTCCGGCATCAAGGAGCCCCCGAAGAAAAAGCTAAAAGAGGAAAAGAAGAAGCCGGTCAAGGGCGAGAAGAAAGACAAGAAGGAAAAACCTGCGGAAGCGGCCGCAGCGAGTGCGGCTGCCGCGCCGGCGGCAGCGGCGCCGCCTCCAACCCCCGCGCAGGCCGCAAAGCCGGGGAAGAAGGAGGCGAAGCCGGCGGCTGCGCCTCCACACAAGGCCGCGCCGCACAGGCCGGCTCCTTCCGAGACGAAAAAGAAAAGCAAAGCGGCGCCGAAGAAGCGCGCAGCCAAACGGAAAGCAAAGGCCAGGCCAAAAACAAAAAAGAGGCGGCGTTAGTCGAACCCCGGCGAAAGCCTCGCGATGGGTTTTGCGCGCGGCTTTCTTCGCGCCTCTTTCCACGACAACTGGCAATCGCCGCGTCCGCGGATTAGAATAACCCGGCATGGGACATCCCCGGTTCGTCCATCTTCATCTGCACACGGATTACAGTCTTCTGGACGGCGCGTGCGATATCTCCGAGCTTGTGGACGAGACTGCGCGCCGCGGCATGCCCGCCGTGGCGGTGACGGATCACGGGAACCTCTTCGCGGCGGCAAACTTCTTTCATCAAGCCACCACGCGCGGCGTGAAGCCCATCATCGGCTGCGAGGTGTACGTCGCCCGCGGCAGCCGTCATGACCGCGGCACCGCCAGCGCGGCGCCGGAGGTGGGCCCGCCCGGCCGCGCCAACGGTGATACCAATCTGCGCGCCACCGCGGGCGAGCCCGGGCGCGGCACGAATCACCTGCTGCTGCTCTGCGAAAACAACGAGGGCTACCGCAATCTCCTGAAACTCGTCTCCGCGGGCTTTCTCGAGGGCTTCTATTACAAACCGCGCATTGATTACGAACTTCTGGCGAAGCACAGCCGCGGCCTGATCGCGCTTTCAGCGTGCCTGCGCGGCGCGGTGGCCGACGCGCTGCTCGAAGACCGCTACGACGAGGCGCGCGAGGCGGCCTATCGCTTGCGGGACATCCTCGGCAAGGGCAATTTCTTCCTCGAGGTGCAGGACCAGGGCCTTGAAGTAGAAGGCCGCGTCAATCAGGAGCTGGTGCGGCTCTCGCGCGAAACGGGCATTCCGCTGGTGGCCACGAACGATTGCCACTACCTGACCCGCGAAGACGCGCGCGCGCAGGAAGTCCTGTTGTGCATCCAGACCGGCAAGACGATGAGCGATCCGCACCGCATGAAGTTCGCCACCGACCAGTTCTATTTCAAGACGGCGGGGGAAATGGCCGAAGTTTTCCGCGAGCTGCCCGACGCGCTCGAGCGCACCGTCACCATCGCCGAGCGCTGCAGCGTGAAAATCGAGCCCGTCGCAAACCCCTTCCCCGAGTTCCAGGTGCCCGAAGGGCAGACGCTGGACAGCTATTTCGAGAAGGTGGTTCGCGACGGCTTCGCCGCCCGCGCGCCGCGCCTGGAAGAGATGGCAAAAAAGGGGCTGCTCCGCCAGCCGCTCGCGGATTACGAGCGCCGCCTGACGGAAGAGATCCGCATGATCCAGAAGATGCGTTATGCCGGATACTTCCTGATCGTCTGGGATTTCATCCACTACGCGAAGGCGCAGGGCGTTCCCGTGGGCCCGGGGCGCGGCTCCGCGGCCGGGAGCCTGGTCAGCTACTCGATGCGCATCACGGACGTGGACCCGCTGCAGTACGGGCTGATCTTCGAGCGCTTCTTGAACCCCGAGCGCATTTCGCTGCCCGATATCGATATTGATTTCTGCATGCGCCGCCGCGGCGAGGTGATCGAGTACGTCACGCGCAAGTACGGCCGCGACAACGTGGCGCAGATCATCACGTTCGGCACCATGGCCGCGAAGGCAGCCATCAAGGATGTCGGCCGCGCGCTCGACATGCCCTACGGGGAAGTGGATCGCCTCGCCAAGCTCGTGCCCAACCAGCTCAACATCACGCTCGATGAGGCCATCAAGCAGTCGCCGCAGCTTCGCCAGCAGATGGAGGGGGAAGAGCGCGTGCGCGACCTGATGGAAGTCGCCCGGCGCCTTGAAGGCCTCGCCCGCCACGCCTCCACGCACGCCGCCGGCGTCGTGATCTCCCCGCAGCCGCTGACGGAGATCGTGCCGGTCTACAAGACGAACCGCGATGAAATCACCACGCAGTACGACATGAACGCCCTGGGGCGCATCGGCCTGCTCAAGATGGATTTCCTGGGGCTGACCACGCTCACTGTGCTCGACGATACCGTCAAGCTCATTGCGCAGAACCGCGGCATCCGCCTCGATCTCAGCGACCTCCCGCTCGACGACGCGGACACCTACAAGCTCTTCGCGCGCGGCGACACGACGGCCATCTTCCAGTTTGAATCCCACGGCATGCGCGACATCCTGCGCCGCTACCAGCCGACGCGCCTCGAGGATCTCACTGCGCTCAACGCGCTCTACCGCCCCGGCCCGATCCAGGGCGGCATGATCGACGAATTCATCGCCCGCAAGCACGGGAAGAAGAAAGTCACCTACGACCTCCCCGAGCTCGAGGAGATCCTTTCAGAAACCTGGGGCGTCATCGTCTTTCAAGAACAGGTGATGAAGATTGCGAACCGCATTGCCGGCTTCACGCTCGGCGAGTCCGACCTGCTGCGCAGCGCCATGGGCAAGAAGAGGCCCGAGGTCATGGCCGCCCAGCGCGAGAAATTCCTCGCCGGCTGCGCGGCGCGAAAGGTTCCGGCAAGGAAGGCCCAGAGAATCTTCGACCTGATGGAAGAGTTCGCTCTCTACGGCTTTCCCAAGGCTCACTCCTGCGCCTACGCGCTGCTGGCCTACCAGACGGCCTACTTGAAGACGCATTATCCGGTGGAGTTCATGGCCGCGCTGCTGACTTCGGAAACCGGGAACACGGAAAAAGTCGTCAAGTACATCAACGAGGCGCGGGGCATAGGGATCACCGTGCTTCCGCCGGACGTCAACTCGAGCGACGTCGATTTCACGCCCCTCGGCGAGGAAATCCGCTTCGGGCTGCGCGCCATCAAGAACGTCGGTGAGAACACCGTGAAGGGCATCCTGCAGGCGCGCGAGGTGCTCGGCCGGTTCCACGCGCTTTTCGAGTTCTGCGAAACGGTGGATACGCGCCTGCTGAACCGGCGCGTGCTCGAAAGCTTGATCAAGTCCGGCGCGATGGATACGCTCGGTGCGCGGCGCGCGCAGCTTTATGCCGTGATCGACCGCGCCATGGAACGCGCGCAGAAGCACCAACGCGAGCGCACCAGCGGCCAGCACGGCCTCTTCGGCGGCAAGTCCGCGCAGCCGGCCGAAGAGAACGGCCTGCTGCCCGACGTCGAAGAATGGCCCGAGCACGAGCTGCTGGCGAACGAGTACGCGACCCTCGGCTTCTACATCTCCGGCCACCCGCTGGCGAAGCATGCCAACCGCCTGCGCGATCTGAGCGTCGTCGAGCTGGGGACCATCGAAGGAAGACGCGCGGGCGAAGAAGTGGCCGTTGCGGGAATCGTGGTGAACATCCGGCCGATGCGCTCGCGCAAGGGCGACCGCTGGGCGATCTTCACGCTGCAGGATATGACCGGCGTCCTCGACCTGCTGGCGTTCCCCGAATCGTTTGCGCGTCTCGAGAGCGTGCTGCGAGGGGCCACGCCGCTGATCGTGAAGGGTCGCGTGAACGTGGAGGACGCGGGCACGCGCATCGTGGTGATGGACGCGCGGCCGCTCGAGGACGTGACCGAGGCGTCGCCGAGCCTCCTGCGCGTGCGCGTCGATTTGGGCGCCATGGACGAATTCACGCTCGACCGCTTGCGGGAGCTCTTTGCCGCCCATCCGGGCGCGTGCCGCGTGGCCTTCGAGCTCATCCTGCCCGACGGCAGCGTGGGCACGCTCGAGGCGCAGCAGCGCGTGCGCCTGGGCGCGGCGTTGCTCGACGCGGTGCGCGAAATGTGCGGCCCCGATACCGTGGAGGTTTTGCAGCAGCAGCGCGCCGGCGCATAATGCCGCTTGCACACAGCAAACATGGACACCCGCCGCCGCAAACGCAAACGCGAACTCGAACGGCTCGAACACGACGTGGAAGAGCTGCGCCGGATTGCGCCCCTCGACGTTTCGGAAGCCGAGCTCGAGCGCCTGCGCCAGGAAGTCGCGGAGCTGAAGCGGGAGTTTTACTTGCATCTGGGCGCGTGGCAGCGCACGCAGCTTGCGCGCCATGCCCAGCGACCCTACCCGCTCGATTACGTCCGCCTCCTGTTCCAGGATTTCACCGAGTTGCACGGCGACCGCGAATTCTCGGACGACCCCGCCATCGTCGCCGGGCTCGCGCGATTCCACGGCCGGCCTGTGGCCATCGTGGGCCATCAGAAGGGAAGAGACACCAAGCAGAAGCTCGCGCGTAACTTCGGCATGCCCAAGCCCGAAGGCTACCGCAAGGCCCTGCGCGTGATGCAGCTCGCGGCAAAATTCAGCCGGCCGCTGTTTACGTTTATTGACACACCCGGCGCGTACCCGGGCATGGACGCCGAGGAGCGCGGCCAGGCCGAAGCCATTGCGCGGAATTTGCGCGAGATGGCGCGGCTGCCGGTTCCGATTGTTGCTACCGTCACCGGCGAGGGCGGTTCGGGCGGAGCGCTGGCGATTGCCGTCGGCGACCGTGTGAACATCCTCGAAAACGCGATTTATTCCGTCATCTCGCCGGAGGGTTGCGCCTCGATTATGTGGCGCGACGCGAAGAAGGCGGAACTCGCCGCCGAGGCCCTGAAAATCACCGCGCGCGACTTGCTCGAGATGGGTCTCGTGGACGAAATCGTGCCCGAGCCCGAAGGCGGCGCCCACCTCGACCACGAAGCCGCCGCCGCGCTCCTGGACCCTGTACTCGAGCGCTCGCTCCGCGAATTGCAGGCGCTGTCTCTGAGCGAGCTTCTGAAGCGCCGCTACGAAAAATACCGCCGCATGGGCCAGTTCTTCGAAGTCCCCACCGGCTAGGATCCAGCCCGTTCCCACCCTTATACGGCGGGTGGCGCAGACATGAACCGCTAGGACGATTCGGGTGCCGCACCCTTCGGTTTTAAGGGTGCGGTTTTTGACTTTTCCGTCAGTTCGCGACCGAAGCTCTGTCATTCTTTCCACCCTCGAGGATGTCGATAGCGAGCAACCCCTTTTCTCCTTCCGCGTAATACGACCAACTGCTCCACGGCCACTCCTTCGGGTGGGTCACCAGTTTTCTCTTCACTGGATTCGCATGCATGTATTCCAGCTTTTCTTTCACCTTCTTCGCACTCCAAACATTGAAATCGTAAAATCTCCTTTGCCAGAAAGCCGCCGCATGCGCTCCGGCGTCGGGAAACGCTAAGGACAATTGTCCAACCGCCGATCTCCTTGGTTTCCTTCGCAGCGCGCGGGAGACGTTCTGTTTCAACACCTGCAAAACCTTTGAAGGGTTACCTTTCGCTGGTTCAGTGAGGAACAGGTGAACATGCTCCGGCATCACCACATAGCCCACGATGTGGAATTTGTGGCGGGAACGCACTTCGTCGAGTATCTTTACGAAACGATCGCGCGCTCGCCGCGTTCCGAGAAAGGGACGCCGGCGATAGCAACTGAAAGTCACGAGGTGGAGGTCGCCGCGGCCGTAATGGCGTCGCAGGGGGTTGCGCATCGAAGAAAAACCCGCACCCTTAAGACCGAAGGGTGCGGCACCCACATCTCCTACCTACAGAGCGTCGTGCCCGGATGATATACTTCCTCGGTGCCGCGTGACCAAAAGAATCCTTCCAGCACACTCTCTGAGCCACCCGCCCCATGCCACAACTGAGAGCCTTAGTAATGATCGGAATGTTGGCCCTGTTCGGTGTCTTTTCCGGCTGTACTTCGCAGCGGAACACCCCACTCAAACCAGAGACATTCGTCGGAGACTACATTTTCCAGATGGGCGATAGCGGCGCGCCGCATCATGACCCGGATAGGTTGACTCTTAAGGCGGACAGTAGTTATGTCCTCGTCCACATGCCGGGCGGACATCCCGGCTCGACAGAAGAGGGAACATGGCGGCTGTGGAGCAACCTTGGCCAGCCGCAAGTCGCTTTTGGAAATCGCACATATCCCGTCGAGATCAGAGGCAAGCGTATTCGACTCATGGTTGACGACGACCTCAGCTACTGGTACGAAAAGACCGGATGACAGCCGGGAGTCCGCCTTGAGGCAAGCTGGGCCAGGGCAGCCATCTGCCAAGCCATGAACGCTCATCGTTTGGGCCGATGGGCACGACTCACCAATCCCATCAGGTGTTTGTGCCATGCCACAACTGAGACCCTATCTAGTGATCGGAATGCTCGCTGCATTGGCTCTGGGTTTCGGGTGTAGCTCTGGGCGGAAAGGTCCGTTGACGCGAGACACGTTCGTCGGTGACTACGTCTACTACTGCGATGACCCGGGAGCGCCGCATGACCCGGATAGGCTCACACTGAGAGCAGATGGCAAGTATATCTTGGTCCACATGCCAGGCGGACATCCGGGATCAACAGAAGAGGGAACATGGCAACTGCTCACCAATTTTGAGCCGCGAGTCGCTTTTGGAAATGGCACGTATCCGGTCGAGATCAAGGGGAAGCACATTCGACTCCTGATTGATCTGGACCTTGGCCATTGGTACGAAAAGACCGGATGATAAGTCTGAATATCGTCCTTGTTGGACATCCTTACAGTGTTGGGCATTCCTTGGGAGTGCTCAGGCAGTACGCCGGGTGCCCCTCGATAAGAGCGAGGCGAGTAAGGGTGGGAAGGTTCGTTCTTCACGCTGTTTTCCACTCCGTTGTTCACTCCCCTCGGCCCTGAGTTTTCTTGCTGTTAGCAGCCCTGGGCTCGTTCGAATACGCCCCATTTCTCTTTGATCCTCACCGCTGCGCTAAAATGGAGTATGTCCCTGCGAGGGTTGTGCCGCCTGCCCGCCTCGGGCGGGGCTTGCCCGCCTCTATCAGGCGGGCGGAGTTCGGGTCTTAAGCTCTTTGGAATGAGCAAATGCACGGCAAGAACGCAAAAGAATCGGCCCCACAAGTGCCCTGGCATGTGCGCGTTACAAAGTATGCGGGTCTCATCTCCTTTAGAATCAGTGTTTACAAAAAAACCGGGGGGTCCCCCCTCTGTGTGCGACGGTGGAAAACTCGGAGGCGAATGGAAATGAGACTACAGCAGGCGGCGGGCGCGGCCTGTCGGGCCTGGGGCCCTGGACGTTTCATTCGCGCAGGCCAGGAGCCTTCTCATTGCGGCGCGGAGGAACTTTACGAGGGCCCCGCACGTAGATAGCTCTAGGATCGTTCTGCCGGAGGTGGCGCATGTTCTGTGACCGGTGCGGGGCAGAAGTCGTAACGGGCCAGAAGTTCTGTGCGTCGTGCGGCAAGCCCATGGGTGTAGCCGTGGTGCCTGCGGCGCCCGAGGGGCGCATCGCGCGGCATCTGCAAACCCTGGCCATCCTGTGGTTCGTGGCCTCGTCTCTGAACCTGATTGGCGCCGCCGTGCTGTTCATCCTGAGCAACACCCTGTTCAGAATGGTGGGGCCGGTCGAAGGATTGACGATGCCGATGGGTTTCCTTCACGGATTGTTCCGCATGCTCGCTCTGTTCCTGCTGGTGAAAGCGCTGGCGGGCTTCGCGGCCGGCTGGGGGTTGCTCGAGCGCGAAACGTGGGCGCGGCCGCTGACGCTTATCCTGGGGTTCCTGAGCCTGCTGCATATTCCCCTGGGCACGGCGCTGGGCATCTACACGATCTGGGTGCTGATGCCGGCCGGGGGAGACGAGGAGTACCGCCGGCTCGCGCGCGCTGCCTAGCGCGGCCGCGCGTGTTTGCATGAGGCCCTGTTGGGCGTAGTTGCTGATTCGCTACGCCGCTTGCCGTTTTCATTGTCGCCGCCCTGCAACTGGTCTAGCCTCAAGGTTCAGTTGCCATCATTCCAAACACAGGGGCGGCTTCCCTCATGACTGGACCTTTTCGGCCGTTTGAGCGTTTGGTACGCATCAAGATTCTCGGCAAGAAATTCCAGGTGCCGGACAAGAACTCACTGCTGCGCTGCTTTCAGTACATCAGCCCGGACACCGTTCCCTACGGCCGCTTCTGCTGGAACCAGGATTGCCAATACTGCAAGATTGAGTGCCGGCTGCCCGACGATGACGAGGCGCGCCCCATCCTGAGCTGCAAATTCATCGTGATGGACGGCATGGAGATCGAGCAGTTGAGCCCCGAGCTGGACTATTGCCTGCGCGCCAAGCTCCGCCGCCGCGCCAGCTGACCCCCGGCCGCTCCGGGCCCCACCTGAAGACTCCACCGCAACTTTTTCCGCGTCGTGGTGTTTGAGGTGTCAGTAATCGGACCAGCTGTAGATGTGGCTTGGAGTTCGGCTGGGCGCCGCCTTCCACCCCGGAACCGTCCCGAGGCGCTCCGCCGAGTACAACAAGGGCGCTTCGTCCCCCCGGACCGGGAGCGCCCTTTGTTTTTCCACCGGGTTCCTCTGCCAGGAGTTCGCCGCGCATTGGATTGCAATGGGAAAGGTAGTATGATTCGGAATGTCCGCGCCGGTTCCATGAGAGTTCTCGAAGCAAACTTTCATCCATAAGCGGAGGAACCGTGAAGAAGCGACTCCTGCATACCGCCGTGACTGCCCTCGGGTGTCTGATCCTGGTGTTCAGCTTGACCACGAATGTTGCCGGGCAGGTCCAGCCGAAAGACACCGTCATCCTGAAGGGCTCGCCGTTGGGCGGCGTCAAGTTCGAGCACAAGCTGCACACCGCACGGGCGGCCAACAAATGCGAGACGTGCCACCATGCGTCCAAGCCGGAGAAGGCTGCCACCGCACCGCAGCAGGCCTGCACCGACTGCCACACCAAGCCTCCCCAGCCGGGCATGAAGACGGGCCTTCAAGCGGCGTTCCACAACCCCCTGGCGCAAGCCGGCACCTGCATCGACTGCCATAAGAAAGAAGCTGCGGCAGGGAAAAAGGCGCCGGTGAAGTGCATGGACTGCCACAAGAAGGAAAACGTCTGACCGGATTGCAGGCGCTTCGCCTGCCGGGAATTCATCGCAGAGTTTCCGCCCGCACGGGAGAAGTGTGCAGGCACGGAGTTCTCTTCGCTCGGCCAGCGAGGGTCCGCAGGAAACAGGCTCGGACTTTCCCGTTGTACACAACGCCTGTGATAGACTTTTGGGGTTGGGCGCTTCAGGCGGGGGACAGCCGTGGACAACAGGGCGAAGTTTGGCATCGGCGCCGTGATCATCGTCGGCACGCTGAGCTGGCTGGCGGTGGTCGGCGCGCGAGAAAGCAAGACCTACTACCACACGATCCCGGAACTCGCTGCGCTCAAGGCCGCAGACCTGCGCCTGCGGATGCGCGTCAGCGGAACCGTCCGGCCGGGCTCCATCGCGCGATACACGGGCCGCGTGGACTTCGTCCTCGAGGAGCAGGGGAAGCCGCTCGCCGTCAGCTACACCGGGACCGAGCCTTTGCCCGACACGTTTGTAGACAACAGCCAGGCGCTGGTCGAAGGGAAGCTGGCGGCCAACGGCACCTTTGTCGCGGAGAAGGTGCAGGCCAAGTGCGCGTCGAAATATGAACCCGCGCCGGGCGGACAAGCCCCGGGCGGCGCCTCAGGTGATCCGAACAAGAAAAGCTAAACCGAGCGCGGAGTTACTTTGGACCTGTTTGGATCCTTCGCCCTGATTCTGGCGTTTGTCTGCGCCATCTATGCGATTGTGGCCGGCATCGCCGGCATCCGCACCCGCCACCCGCTGATCCTCAAGAGCGCGCGCCAGGCCGGCATGGCCGTGTGCATTCTGGTCACGCTGGGCATGGCCAGCCTGGTCTATCTCTTCCTCACCGACAATTTCGCGATGGCCTACGTCGTGGGCCACAGCAATCGCGCGCTGCCGACGTTCTATAAGTTCGCCGCGCTGTGGTCCGGCCAGGAAGGCTCGCTGCTTTTTTGGAGCTGGCTGCTTTCGATCTACGTCTTCTCGGTCCTGTTCGCCTATCGCAAGAAGCATCCCGAGCTGATGCCGTACGTCGGCGTGATTCTGGCCGGCGTGCAATTGTTTTTCCTCACGCTGAACAATTTCATCGCCAGCCCGTTCCAGGTGCTCGGCGCAATGGGGCCCGATGGCGTCATGCAGATCTTCACGCACGCCGACGGACGCGGGTTGAACCCGCTGCTCCAGTATCCGGAGATGGTGATCCATCCGCCGAATCTCTATTCCGGCTACACCGGCTTTACGATTCCGTTCGCGTTTGCGCTGGCAGCGCTGCTGGGCCGCTATCCCGGCGAGAAATGGATCCACATCACGCGCCGCTGGACGATGATCGCGTGGTGCTTCCAGAGCGCCGGCATCCTCCTGGGCGCGCACTGGGCTTACGCCGTGCTCGGCTGGGGCGGCTACTGGGCGTGGGACCCGGTGGAAAACGCGTCGCTGATGCCCTGGCTGACGGGCACCGCGTTCCTGCATTCCGTGATGATGCAGGAGAAGCGCGGCATGCTGAAGGTGTGGAACGTGTGGCTGGTGTTCACCACGTTCCTGCTCTGCATCCTCGGGACGTTTTTGACGCGCAGCGGCGTGGTCAGCTCCGTGCACGCATTTGCGCAGTCGCAAATCGGCCCGTGGTTTCTGGGATTTATCATCGCTGTTTTGGCCGTTTGCACCTGGGCCTTCATCCGCAACCGCGACTATCTCCACAGCGATAACCAGCTCGATTCGCTGGTCTCGCGCGAGTCGAGCTTCCTGTTCAACAACCTGATCCTGCTGGTGGCCTGCGTGGCGGTCCTCTCCGGGACGCTCTTCCCGGTGCTCTCCGAGGCGGTGACCAACAACAAGATCAGCGTCGGCCCGCCGTTCTTCAACAAGGTCAATCTGCCCATTGGGCTGTTCCTGCTGTTCTTGACCGGCGTGGGGCCGTTGCTGGCCTGGCGAAAGACTTCGCTCGAAAGTCTCAGGCGCAACTTCGGCTGGCCGCTTCTCGGCGGGATCGCCGCGGGTGCGATTGCTTTCCCGCTGGGTTTCCGCGACTTCTACGCCCTCATCTGCCTGGTCCTCTCGGTCTTCGTTACGCTCACCGTTGGCAGCGAGTTCCTTCGCGGAGCCATGGTTATCCGCTCGCGCGGCGGGGCCAATATCCTTTCGGCCGTCGCGCAGCTCACCATGCGCAACACGCGCCGCTACGGCGGCTACGTCGTGCACTTCGGCATCGTGCTGGTCTTCATTGGGATTTCGGGCACCGTGTTCAACAAAGATCAGCAAATGGAAATGGCGCCGGGCTCGCAAATGCAGCTCGGGCCGTACACGCTCGTCTGCCAGTCGTTTGAATCCCGCCCGGGCCCGAACAACAACTACACCGCCGAACGCGCCACGATCGAAGCGCTGCGCGGCGGCAAGCCGGTGATGATGCTTTATCCTGAGCGCCGCTTCTACACTGCCAACGAGCAGGCCGGCACGATGGTGGCCATCTACTCGACGCTGAAGGAAGACCTTTACGTGGTCTACGCAGGCCGCAGCCCGGACACGCAGCAGCCGGTGATTCATGCGTACCTGAATCCGCTGGTGAAATTGCTCTGGCTTGGCGGCGTGATCGTTGTCCTGGGCACAGGGCTCGCGCTTTTGCCCAACCGGCAGGCCGTGCTGGCGATTCGCGCGGTCGCGCAGCCCGCGACCGCAGGGCCTGTGCCGCAACCCGTGCGTGTTTCGATGGGGAGATATGAAGGTCAGGACTAGAGCTCTCATCACCGCGCCTTTCGTGCTGGCGGCGCTTCTGCTCAGCCAGTTCGCGGCGTGGGACCTGCGCGCGCAGCAAACCGACCGCGCGAAGATGCTCGGCAAGAAGCTGATGTGCATGTGCGGCTGCAATCAGGTCCTGACCGCGTGCAACCACGTGGGCTGCACGGTTTCAACCGAGATGCTCAAGAAGCTCGACCTCGTCGTAGCGCGGAATGAGCCCGACGACCTGACCCTCCAGTCCTTCGTCCAGGATTACGGCCTGCCGGTGCTCGCCGAGCCGCCCACAAAGGGTTTCAACAGCTTCGCTTGGTATATCCCCGGGCTGGCGTTTGCCGTGGGCCTCGCCATCGTCCTGGCAGTGATCGCGCATTGGCGACGGCGCGTGCCGGTTGCGCCCGCGGGGCCAGGCGTTCCACCGGAGATGCTGGCTCGCATGCGGCGGCAGGTGAACGAGGAAACCGAAGACTGACATGGGTGCGACAACCACCATCTTGATTGCGGCGGCCGGGCAGTTTCTCGGCGGGGATAGCCCGATGCTGCTCGCGTGTCTCGCACTGGCGGCGGCGACGATGGTGTTTATTTTTTATATCGAGCCGGATGCGAGCGACTCAGCGCCGCATCGCACGCGCCTGGACCAATTGCTCGACCGCCGCGACACCATTTACGAAAACCTGCGCGACCTGAAATTTGAGTACCGCGCAGGAAAATTCTCCGAAAAGGACTTCGAGGATACGCGGACCGCCCTCGAAGCCGAGGCCGCGCTCGTGCTGGCAGAGATGGAAACCCTTACCGGCGGGACAGCCCGTCAGTTGCGCCGCGACCGCGCTGCCGAGAAATCTCCGTCATGATGCGCCGCGCATTTCTTCAAACGATCTTGCTGTCTCTTGCCGCCACGGCGACTGCCGCCGCGGGAACGGTGACCGGCGTAGTACGCAACGGCACTTCTGGCGCTCCCGCGGCGGGCGTGGACGTGGTGCTCATCCAGTTGCAGGGCGGCATGGAAACCGTTGCCAACACGAAGACCGACGCGCAGGGCCGTTACACGCTGAGCCACGCATCGGTCGGGCAGCAGCCGATGCTCCTCCGCGTGGTCTACCGCGGCGTGAATTTTCACCAGAGCCTGCCGCCGGGACGCGGCACAGCCGATGTCGAAGTATTCGAGCCCACGACGAACGCGAAAGCCATCCAGGTGACGTCGCGCGTCATTGTGGTGCAGCCGAACGGCCCCGTGCTGCTCGTGGGCGAGGAATACACCGTCGCCAACAATTCCGCGCCGCCCGCGGCGTACTACAAAGCGGACGGAACCTTCGAGTTCCAGGTACCCGAGAGCGGGGAACTGGCGCAAGTCTCGGCCTGGGGCGCGTCAGGGATGCCGGTGGTGCAGGGAACTATCGACCGCGGCGCGCGGCGCTACGCGATTGCGTTTGCATTTCGCCCGGGCGAAAGCGGCGTGCGCATCTCCTATCACGTGCCCTACGGCTCGAATCAGGCGACATTGAGAGTCCCTTCGCCCTTTGCCGTGGGACGCGTGCTCGTTATTGCGCCGCCCACGATGCAGATCAACGGCGCAGGCTTGCAGCCCGCGGGCACGGAGCAGGGCTGGAACGTCTACGCGCATGAAGCCGTCGCTGCCGGTGCGCCGCTCGAGGTTGGAGTTTCCGGCACGGCGCCTGCGCCCGCCGCGGGCGGCGAGGGCCAGCCCGAGTCCGGCGGCCGCGACGCCGGTGTGCCGGTGCAGGCTTTGCCGAGCCGCCTGGACAGCCTGAAATGGGTCCTGGTCGGCGGTTTCGCTGCGATTTTCTTTCTTGGCGCGCTTTATTTGTGGCGGCGACCGGTTCCAATGCCGGGCGCTGCTGTCCCCACGACAGACGGGAAGCGTAAGCGCACTCCCGAAGCGAAGCGCCCCGAAGCTACGCAAGCCGTGGCAGAAGTCGAGCGCGAAGTCGGCCGCAGCCTGGACGAGCTGAAGGACACGCTCTTCCGCCTCGAGCTGCGCCGCCAGGCCGGCACCATCTCCGAAGAAGATTACCTCCGCGAGCGCGGGCGGGCCGAGCAAATCCTGCGCGAATTGGTCAGGGGCTGAGCCGAAGCTCGTGGCTGCCGCCCCGACGAACGCCGGCCTCGGAGTTCAATTCCACCAGGTTGAAAAACGCTATGGGCCGCTGCTCGCGTTGCGCCGCGTCTCACTCACCATCCGGGCAGGCGAATTCGTTGCGCTGCTGGGGCACAACGGCTCAGGCAAAACGACTCTGCTGAAGATTGCCGCGCTGCTCGCGCGACCCACGGGCGGCCGCGTGGAATTCGACGGCGCGGCGGGCAAGGATGCGTCCAGCGTAAAACGCCGCATCGGCCTCGTGGGCCACAACACGATGCTCTACGACGAGCTCTCCGCCGAAGAGAACCTAGTGTTCTTCGGGCGGCTCTATGGGCTGGAGAATCCCGCAGAGCGCGCACACGCGGCGCTTGAGCCCGCGGGGCTCGCCAAGCGGCGCGGCGACCTGGTGCGCACGTTTTCTCGCGGGATGCGGCAGCGGCTGGCCATTGCGCGCGCCCTGCTGACCGATCCAGCGCTGCTCTTGCTCGATGAGCCCGCCGCGGGGCTGGACCGCGAAGGCATGAAGTGGCTGACGGAGACGCTTGCGCGGCTGCGCAACACCGGCTGCACGGTCCTGATGAGCACGCACGGGCGCAACGAAGCCCTCGATCTGGTGAACCGCGCGGTGTGCCTCGAGGCGGGCGCTGTCGTTCGGGATGCGGCCGCGGGGCCGGACCTGCAGGCGGCTTTGCAGGACGCCGCGAGGGAGGGCTAGGTGGGACTCGCCCGCGCCGCCGCCATCATCCTGTCGAAGGAGCTGCGCGCCGAGTTCCGCACGCGCGAGCTGCTGAACACTACCGTGGTCTTCGTTCTGATGGTCATCGTGCTCTTCAGTTTCACCTTCGATCCCACCTCGGCGGAGTCGCGGCGCTTCGGGCCCGGGTTGCTGTGGCTGGCGTTTCTCTTCGCGGGCTCGCTGATGCTCCAGCCTTCGTTCACGCGCGAGCAGGCCAACGACACCCTCGCCGCGCTGCGGCTGGCGCCGATCCCGCCCGTGGCCATTTTGTTCGGCAAGATCCTGACGAACTTCATCTTCCTGCTGTTCGCGGAGCTCTTGCTTCTTCCGGTCTTCGCAGTTTTCTACGGCCTGCACATCCTACCTGTGCTGGGGCGCCTGCTCTTGGTGTTCGCGCTGGGCACGCTGGGTATAACTACGGCGGGGACGGTGTTCTCCGCCATTTCATCGCAGGCGCGCATGCGCGAGCTGCTGCTGCCGTTGTTGTTGCTCCCGGCGCTGACGCCGGTCCTGATTGCCAGCGCGGAATCCACCGTCGGCCTGCTGGGTGACGAGCCGGCGCTCCCTCAGGTCTGGACTGTTTTGCTCGTGGCCAGCGATATAGTCTTTTTGACGGCGACGTGGCTTATCGGCGAATATCTTCTCGAAGAGTAAGGAGCGAGTGAGGACCCCATGAACTCCCGCGGGAACTGGGCGAGCACGCTGGCCGTTGCCGCGCTGATTGGCGCCGCGGGATATGCGGCGCTCTTTCTTGCGCCCGCGGAAAGGACGATGGGCCTGATCCAGCGGATTTTCTATTTCCATGTGCCCAGCGCCTGGACGGGGTTCGTAGCGTTTTTCATCTCGTTTGCCGCCAGCATTGCTTACCTGCTGCGGCGGCGGCCGAAGTGGGACTGGCTTGCGGTTGCCGGCGCGGAAGTGGGCGTCGCATTCTTCACCTGCGTCCTGGTCACCGGGCCGATCTGGGCGAAGCCCGTGTGGGGCATCTGGTGGACCTGGGACGCGCGGCTCACCTCGACGTTCGTGCTGTGGATCCTGTACCTGTCGTACCTGATCCTGCGCTCGCTCGTGGCCGACCCGGAGCGCCGCGCCGTCACCTCGGCCGTCTTTGGCATCTTCGCGTTTCTCGACGTGCCGCTGGTGTACTTCTCGATCTGGTGGTGGCGGACGCAGCATCCGCAGCCCGTCATTGGCCGCGGAGGGTATCTGGATGCGCGCATGTACGCCGTGCTGTTCGTTTGCTGGGCCGCGCTGCTGGGCGTGATGGCGCTGCTGATTCACCACCGGTACCAACTGGAGGCGTTGCGCTATGAAGTGGACGAGATGAGCATCGAAGCCGACCGCCGCTCGTGAGGGACGCTTGGAGGAGCAAAGATGAAGAATCTTGAAAGCCTGATGGCTGCGTACCTGTTGGTATGGGGAATCCTGTTCGTGTACCACTTGAGCGTCGGGCGGCGGCTCGCGCGGCTCCAGGACGACGTCAAGCGCCTGAAGGAGAAGCTCGGCGGGGCATAGGCCTTGCGGGCTGTGGAGCGAGGAAACCTTGCGTGGGTGCGCGAAAGAAAGTCGGCGTGGTGCTGTTCCAGCTCGGCGGGCCGGATTCCCCCGCCGCGGTAAGACCATTCCTCTATAACCTTTTCTGCGATCCGGACATCATCCCGCTCGGCCCCCTTGGCGGGTTGCTGCGCAAGCCGCTGGCGTGGTGGATTGCCGCACGCCGCTCCAAAATTGTCGATCAGCACTATGCCGAAATTGGCGGCCAATCGCCGATCCGGCAGCTCACCGAGCGGCAGGCCACGAAGCTCGCGGACGCGTTGCGGCCGCACATCGACGCGTCAGTCGTGGTCGCCATGCGCTACTGGCACCCCCTCACAGCGGAGGCGGTTGCGCAGCTCAATCGCGCCGCGCCTGAGGAACTGGTGCTGCTGCCGCTCTATCCGCAATATTCGCTGGCCACAACCGGCAGCAGTCTGAACGAGTGGTCGCGGCGCTACAAGCCGGCGCGGCCGCCGCTGCCGCTGCACGTCGTCGAAAGTTTCTACAACCACCCGCTCTACATCGAGGCGCTCGTCGAAAAGATTGCGCTGAGCCTCTCGCACTTCGAGCAGCCCGAGCGCGCGCACCTGGTCTTCAGCGCGCATGGACTTCCGGTGAGCTTGATTGAGCGCGGCGATCCTTATCAGCGGCAGGTGGAAGCCACCGTGCGTCTCGTGCTCGAGCGCGGCGCGCAGGCCGTGGCGCGCTGGCCCGTGGAGCACACGCTTTGCTACCAAAGCAAAGTCGGCCGACGCGCGTGGCTCGAGCCTTCGCTGACCGCGACCATTGCAGCCCTTGCGAGGGAAGGGAAGAAACACCTGCTGGTTGTCCCTGTGGCTTTTGTGACCGAGCACATCGAAACGCTCCACGAAATCAATATCGAGGCGCGCAAGGAAGCGGAGAAGCTCGGCATTGAACAGTTCGAGATGATGCCCGCCGTGGGCGATTCGCCGCGGTTCATCGCCGCGCTCGCAGACATGGTTCTGACCGCCGTGGGCGTTCGCGCTCCGGCCGCCGCGCGCGCCGTTTAGCGGGTACGCGGCTCCGACAATTGCCCCAAATCGGCTTGACACTTTCCGGGCGCACAGCATATAAAAGATGGTTCGGGCTTTGGCTTACATACTTTTATAGCCTTCATTTGCGGGGTACTGCGCCTCTATGGCGGATCAGACCGAGACAAAGACTGCCGAGACCGCCGCACCTGTTGCACCTGCTGGGGCAGGGCAGAAAGCCCCGGCGAAACCTTCTGCTGACAAGAAACCGAGCGACGCGCCGGACCGGGGGCGCCGGCGCCTGATCTGGGCGTTCGTCTGGGGCTACATGGGCGTGAATTTCCTGATGTTTCTGCGGTTCTTTTTTCCCCGGACGTTGTTTGAGCCTTCCACAGTCTTTGCTGTTGGCTATCCCGCCGACTTCAACCTGGGCGTGGAGACGAAATTCCAGAAGGAAGACCGCGTCTGGGTGGTGAAGGAGCCGGACAAGCTCTTTGTGATTTACGCGCGCTGCACGCACTTGGGCTGCACACCGGATTGGAAGTCGAACGAGAACAAATTCAAGTGCCCGTGCCACGGCAGCGGCTACGACAGCGAGGGCGTGAACTTCGAGGGCCCCGCGCCGCGGCCGATGGACCGCTGCCACGTGGAGCTCGACCCCACGGGCCAGATTATCGTGGACTCCAGCCGGCTGTTCGTGCGCGATCCGAAGGCCGGCCGCGACGAGTTCGAGAATCCGGGCGCGTTTTTGACGGTTTAGGCTTCAGCTTCTAGCCTGTGGTTTTGCTCCGTACGGAACCGAAGGGGGACGGATGCCGGAAGAGAACGGGGGCAAGGGCCGGACAGGCCTGCTCGGCAAAGTCCAGCAAGACGCCAAAGCCCTGAAAGAGTTCGTCAAGGAAAAGGGCAAGGAAGGGCTGGAAGGCCTGAAGGATCCGGAGAAGACCCAGGTCTACCGCTCGATTTTCCGCGTCAAGCACGAAGACACGCCGCGCAGCCGCGCGCTGAGCGTGCTGACGAACGTCTTTTTCCACCTGCACCCCGCGAAAATCAATCGCGACGCCGTGCGCTACAGCTACACCTGGGGCATGGGCGGCATCACGTTCTATCTGTTCATCGTGCTGACGTTCACCGGCGTCCTGCTGATGTTTTATTACCACCCGACGAAGATTCAGGCCTTCCGCGACATCCTGTACCTCGAAAACGACGTGCCGTTCGGCAAGCTGCTGCGCAATATGCACCGCTGGGCCGCGCACCTGATGATCATCGCGGTGTGGCTGCACATGTTCCGCGTTTTCTTGACGGGCTCTTACAAGCGGCCGCGCGAGTTCAACTGGTGCATCGGCGTGATCCTCATGGTGCTGACGCTGCTGCTCTCGTTCACCGGCTACCTGCTGCCCGACGACCAGTTGGGCTTTTGGGCCGTCACCGTGGGCACCAACATGGCGCGCGCCACTCCTTTGTTGGGACACGAAGGACCCTTTGGGTCGCAGCTGGGCATGACGCCGTATAACGACGTCCGTTTTGCTCTTCTGGGCGGCTCCATCGTGGACGCCAACGCGCTCTTGCGCGCCTACATCTGGCATTGCATTGCCATCCCGCTGATCGCGGCAGTTTTCATGGGCTTGCACTTCTGGCGCGTGCGCAAGGACGGCGGCATCTCCGGACCCGCTCCGGTGATGCTGGCGTCGGAGATCAAGGACGAGAAAGGCCCGCGGCCTGTGATTATGAAACCGAGCGGTTTGGACCAGCACTCGAGGTAAAGCCATGCATCAGCTCTGGGAAATCGCCTCGCAGCCCGATAACGTGCCCATCGTGGCGCTGCTGTTCCTGATGCCGTTCTACATCTGGTATGCGTTTCGCCAGGCGGTGCAGACTGACAAATTGATTCTTCAGCTCGAAACCAATCCCGCGCTGGCGAAGACGCATCACCGCAAAGTGTTCCCCTGGAAGGCGGGCTGGGACCGCGAAGTGCACGTCTGGCCCTACCTGATGCGCATCGAGTTCCTCGTGGCCATCATCGTCACCGTGATCCTGATGATCTGGTCCATCACGCTGAATGCACCGCTCGAAGAGCCCGCCAATCCGAACCTGACGATGAACCCGGCGAAGGCGCCGTGGTACTTCCTCGGCCTGCAGGAAATGCTGGTGTACTTCGACCCGTGGATCGCGGGCGTAGTGATGCCCACGCTGATCATCGGGGGCCTGATGGTGATCCCCTATATTGACGCAAACCCGTTAGGCAACGGCTACTACACCTACCGCCAGCGGCGCTTCGCCATCTGGACGTTCCTCTTCGGCTTCATCTTCTTGTGGGTTTTGATGATCGTCATCGGCACGTTCATCCGCGGCCCGGGATGGATGTGGTTCTGGCCGTCGCAAACGTGGGATCACAACCGGCTGGAGTTTGCCGTAAACCGAAACCTCGACCAGATCTTCGGCATCGACGGTTCCTGGCTGGCGCACGTGTTGCCGCAAAGCTGGCGCGGCGGTGCGGCGATCTGGGCGCGGACGATCTTCGGCATCTTCCCGCTCGGCGTATACGCCGTTCTCGCGGCCTTTTTCGTTCACTGGCTCTGCGTGCGCACGGAGTTCAGCCGGAAGATCTATCAGCGCATGAGCTTGGTGCAGATCGTGACGTTGCAGATCTTCATGGTCACGATGCTCAGCCTGCCGGTGAAGATCCTGCTGCGCCTGTTGTTCCGCATCAAGTACATCTGGGTGACGCCGTGGTTCAGCGTCTGATGGCTCTGGTAACGCTGCGCAGGGAGGCCCTGGGTGCCTGAGACCCATTCCGACGATCCCGTTCAGAGCCGCTCGATGAGCGGCGCCCTTCTGATTTCGGCGTTCCTGCTCATGCTGACCGTCGCCTGGTCGCTCTACGACGAGTTCTACGGCCTGCGCCCCTGGCGTTCCTACCAGCGGGAGTTCGCAAACGTTTATGCGAAGTACCTGCGCAAAAAAATGCCCGAGCAGCGCGACCGCGAAAAGGTCATTCGCTCTTCCGCCGAGTACCAGCAGCTCAAGCAGATCGTGGATAACGCCGAAGAGGCCGCCAAGCCGCGCCTGCGCGAAATTGATCGCGAGTCGGCCTACCTCGATAAGCGCCTGGCCGCGATTCAGGACACGTTCACGACCGCGCGCGGCAAAGTCACGGCGCTCATCTACGAGGCGGAGCTCGCGCCGTTGGACTCGGCGTCTCGCAAGAGCCGCTTGGAGGAGGTGGATAAGGCGAAGCGTGAGACGTATGCGCTCGAATTGCCTACCGCCGATGCCCGGGTCGAAAAGCTCAAGTGGAACTTCACGCAGATTGACAGCGAGTTCACCACGCTCAAGGCGCGAAAAGCCGCCCTCGTGGCGGAGCGCGGCGATGTGCTCAAAGCCGCAAAGGACGCTCGCGAAAAGCGCGACGCGTATTTTCAGGAGAAAATGGAAGGCCTGACCGCCGACCAGCTCGGCGGGTTGCTGCGCGCCGCAGAGGGCCTGGACGTCTCTATCCACCAGGTCAACGTCAATCCCACGAACGCGGGCCTGAACAACTTCGGCTCGGGTGGACTGGTCGACCGCTGCCAGTCGTGCCACATGGGGACGGACTCGAAGTTCGTGCCCCTGGCGATGACGCTGACGAAGAAGGACCTCGGCCTCGAGCGCAGCAAGGACGCACCCTTCACGAGCCACCCTGAGCCTGAGCTCCTGAAGATTCACGACCCCGAGAAATTCGGCTGCTCACCGTGCCACGGAGGCAATGGCCGCGCCATCGATAGCGTGGAAAAAGGCCACGGGCGCTATGAGCACTGGCTCTGGCCGCTGCATTACGCGGAAAACTATCAGGCCGGTTGCCAGACCTGCCATGCGGCCGATATGGTGACTGAGCACGCGCCGGTCCTGAACCACGGCAAGGAGCTCTTCCGCAGCCGCGGCTGCATCGGCTGCCACAAGTTCGAGGGCTTCGACGACCAGCCCGAGCGCCTGCTGGCCACGCGGCAGCAGATCCTGCAGATCGAGAAGCAAAAGAAGGAATACGAAATCGAAATCCCGCGGCTGAACCGCCAGGCCGACCAGGCGCCGGACAACGAGACGGCACAGAAGCTCAATGGGCAGGCGACCAATCTGGCCGTGCGCATCAGCGGCATGGACGCGAAGGTCGAGCAGCTCGACCGCAAGAGCCGCAGCCTGTTGCGGGAAGACAAGAAAGTTGGGCCGGACTTGAAAGAAGTCCGCATGAAGATCCGCAAGGAGTGGATCCCCTACTGGCTGGGTCACACGCATGAATTCCGGCCGACGACCAAGATGCCGCAGTTCCGCCTGGAGCCCGACCAGATCCAGGCTATCGCGGCGTTCATCTGGCAATCCGGCGTCGCAGGACCGGGGCTGACCAAACAGCAGCCTGGGAACGCCGCGCACGGTAAGGATCTGCTCCAGACGCGCGGCTGCCTGGCCTGCCACTCGATCGGGGAAGGCTCGAACGTCCTCGGCGGCACGTTTGCCGCGAACCTCAGCCGCGTCGGCGAAAAGGACAACTACGATTACCTCGTGCGCTGGGTGCACAACCCGCGAGAGCGCACGCGCCCCTACTGCCCGTTTGAGAAGCGCGACCTCGGCCCGGAGGATTACGCCAAGCACGGTCTCCCGTTCCTCTTCGACCTCGACCACTCGAAGTGTCCGAACGACGGCCACCCGCTTCAGGTGCAGCAGCCCACGGTGATGCCCAACCTGCGGCTCTCGATCGAAGACGCGCGCGACGTTGCCGGCTACCTCATCACGCTGAAGCACAGCGATGCGAATTACGACGCGGCTTCCTTCATGGACGATCCGAAGCTGAAAGGCGCCGGGCTCAAGCTCGTGAAGTTCTATGGGTGCGCCGGCTGCCACGAGATTTCCGGCCTCGAAGACGAGAGCCGCATCGGCACCGAGCTCACCACCGAAGGCAGCAAACCGATTGAGCGTCTGGACTTCGCGCGGCTGACCGAGGACGCCCAGCGCGGCGTCCTGCCCGACGAAAAAAAGGCGCCCCGCGGATCCTGGTACGACCAGAAGGGCTTCTTCGAACAGAAGCTGAAGAACCCGGCCGTCTACGACAAAGAGAAATACCGGCCGAATCCGCTGGACCGGCTGAAGATGCCCAAGCCCAACGTCACCGACACGGATATCACCGCGCTCGTGACGTTCCTTCTGGGCAGCGTAGACCAGCAGCTTCCTCGGGAGTACTACTACAAGCCGGCCGACGCCCGCCGGGACATCCAGGAGGGCTGGTGGATCGTCACGAAGTACAACTGCGTGGGCTGCCACCAGGTTCGCATCGGCCAGCAGTCCGTGCTGCAGACGCTGCCGCAGTATCAGGGCGACAACAAGATCGGCCTGCCGCCGGTGCTCACGAGCGAAGGCGCGCGCGTGGACCCCGCGTGGCTCCAGCGTTTCCTGGCGAACCCCGCCCTGAGCACCACCGATACGAACCGCAACGGCGTGCGCTCGTATCTCCAGGTGCGCATGCCCACGTTCTCTTTGTCCGACGAAGAGATCCAGAAGCTGGTGCGTTTCTTCGCGGCGGCGAGCTCCCAGGAGTCGCCGTACGTCCCGCCGAAGCTCGATACGCTCACCGATGCTGAGCGCACGCTTGCGCGGCAGCTCTTTACCAGTCCGGCGGCGCCATGCTTGAAGTGCCATGCGACGGGCAACCCCGCGCACGACAAGACGGCCACCGCGCCGAATTTCCTGCTTGCGCGCAATCGGTTGAAGCCCGCGTGGACCAACCGCTGGATTCTCGATCCCGCGCGGATCGCTCCCGGCACGGCGATGCCTTCGGGGCTCTTCCGCAGGGAAGGGGAGCGCTGGATCTTCAACGGGCCGCTGCCCGCCGTCGCCAAAAGCTTCACCGGCGACTACTCCGACCTTCTGGTACGCTACATGTTCCAGTTGACGCCGGAAGAGCAGCGCATGCTCCTGAGCCGCACACCGGCAGCAGCGGGCAGTAAGTAAGCAGAGAGTCTTTTTCGAAATACGGGTCTAATTGTTCGAATTCAAAGAGGAGGAAGCACTCGATATGAAAGTCAAGTATGGGCTGTACATCATAGGTGTCGCGGCGTTGGCGCTCTCCATGGCGAGCTGCGGCGGGAAACCAACCTCGGAGACGGCGCCCGCGGAGTCCGCGCAGCCGGCCGCAACGCCGATTGACATGAGCACGGTCGGAGCCGTTAGCGGTACGGTGAAGCTCGAAGGTGCGGCGCCGGCGGGGAAGAAGATCAATATGGCCGCCGAGCCGAGCTGCGCCGCCGAGCACCCCACGCCGGCCACGGACCAGGAAGTCGTCGCCGGCGACGCCGGCACGCTGCAGAACGTCATCGTGTACGTGAAGGACGGGCTGGGCAGCCGCACGTTCGATGTGCCGAAGACACCCGTCGAGCTCGACCAGAAGGGCTGCATGTACAACCCGCACGTTGTGGCGCTGCAGGCCGGTCAGGAGCTGAAGGTCGTCAACAACGACAAGGTGACCCACAACATCCACCCCGTGCCGCAGAACAACCGCGAGTGGAACAAATCACAGCCGCCCGGAGCGGCCGCGATTGAAGACACGTTCGCGCGCGGCGAAGTCTCCATCCCCGTGAAGTGCAACGTGCACCCGTGGATGAAGAGCTACATCGCCGTCTTCAAGCACCCCTACTTCGGCGTGACAGGAAAGGACGGCGGCTTTAATCTGAAGAACCTGCCGCCCGGCACCTACACGATCGAAGCCTGGCACGAGAAGTACGGCACGAGCTCGCAGACGGCGACCATCGGCGCGAAGGAGTCGAAGACGATTACCTTCACGTTCAAGGCCACCTCGGGAGACTAGGCCGCTTTCTCGAACTCCGCAGGGGCACGGCGCTCGCTGCTGTGCCCCTGCAAAACCGCTCAATGACGCAGACCTACAATCGCCGCCTGCACGTTTACGCCATCTTCACGGCGTCCTGCACTTTTCTTTTGCTCGTAGCCGGCGCGCTGGTCACCTCGAATGACGCAGGCCTCTCCGTGCCCGATTGGCCGCTTTCGTACGGCTCGGTCACGCCGCCGTGGGTTGGCGGCATTCGCTACGAGCACACGCACCGCGTCGTGGCCACGTTCGTCGGCCTGTTGACCATCGGCCTTGCCATTTGGCTTGGCCGCAGCGAGCCCCGCCGCTGGGTGCGCCGCCTCGGCCACTTCGCGCTGGCAACCGTCGTCGCCCAGGGCATCCTCGGCGGCATCACCGTGAAATTCTTTTTGCCCATCCCGGTATCGGTCGCGCACGCCGCGCTGGGACAGCTTTTCTTCGGGCTTGTCGTGAGCATCGCCATCTTCACGGGGCGCTGGTGGCAGAGTGATGTGCCGCAAGCCGAAGACCCCGGCTCGCCCCGCGCCGGCTCGCTCGCTGCCTGGAGCGTCGCCGCGGTGTTTTTGCAATTGATTCTCGGCGCAGCGTTCCGCCATAAAGGGTTTGGCATCGTGCCGCATCTGGTTGGGGCGGCGGTGGTAAGCGTTCTTGTTTTCTGGGCGGCCGGCGTCCTGCGCCGGCGCTTCACCCAGGTTCCTGCGTTGCGCGGCAGCGCGCGTTTGCTGCACGTACTTCTCGGCGCGCAACTCCTGCTTGGCGGAGCGGCGTGGTGGTCGCGCGTGTGGTCGGCGGAATTCCCCCAGCCGATGCCGCCCATGGTGATTCTGACCGTGGCGCACACCGTCGTTGGCGCGCTGGTGCTGGCGTCGACGTTGGGCGCCGCACTCATCTGCCGCCGAGTGCTCGGCCCTGCGCAGCATGCCGTGGTCGCGCCGCAATCGCAGCAGGCGGCGTTGTGAGAACACGATGAGCACGGCGCGAGCGACAACCTGGCCTGGGCTTTCGCGCCCCGCGGCGTATCTCGCGTTGACCAAGCCGGACGTGTCGTTTCTCGTGGTGATGACCACGTTCGCGGGCTACTACCTCGGATCCCGCGGCCCGGTGGATTTTGTGCGGGCCGCTCACGTCGTTTTCGGCACCACGCTGGTTGCTGCGGGCACAGCAGCGTTGAACCATTATCTGGAGCGTGACGCCGATGCGCGCATGCGCCGCACTGCCGGCCGGCCGCTGCCGAGCGGTCATTTGCAGCCGGCGGAAGCGCTGTGGTTTGGCGTCGCGCTGGCGGCTGCCGGAACGCTCTATCTCGCCCTTGCAAGCGGCGCGCTGGCAAGCCTTCTGGCCCTGGCGACTTGCGTCTCGTATCTTGCCCTTTATACGCCGCTCAAGACGCGGACGACGCTGGCGACGCTTGTGGGCGCGTTCCCCGGCGCGATGCCGCCGCTGATTGGCTGGGCCGCGGCGCGCGGCTCGCTTTCGCTCGAAGCCTGGATCCTCTACGGCATTCTATTCCTGTGGCAGTTCCCGCATTTCCACGCGATTGCCTGGATCTATCGCGAAGACTACGCGCGCGCGGGCATCCGCATGCTTCCGGTGGTGGACCGCGCGGGCGACGCGACCTTCCGCCAGATCCTGTGGACCGCGCTGCTGCTTGTGCCCATGAGCCTGCTCGCAGGCGTTGTGGGCCTTGCGGGGATTCGTTATTACTTCGGCGCGGTGGTGCTGGGGCTGGCGCTGACGCAGACGTGCCTCTGGGCCGCGCGCACGCGCACAAACGTCCGCGCGAAATGGCTGATGCATGCCACTGTCCTGCACCTGCCGCTGCTTCTGGGCCTGATGATGTACGACAAGCTCGCAAGATGACGGGGAAGGGAATCGAAGCATCGCCATGAGCGCGCCACGTGACGTGCTGATTCTGGCCGCACTTTGCGCTGTGATTGTGCTGCTGTCACTGCTGGGCCTGGTGTGGGCGTTCGCGGCAGGCCTGCTCTATCCGCACATTTTGCTCGACGGCCTATTGCTCGTGATGATCTGCCTGATGATGGCCGGGATTTTCTCCCTCATGCTCCTGCTGCTCGCGAAGGAAGCGGGCTGGCTGCCGTTCGGGCGCAAGTCCGGCCCCGGGCAAGGGAAGTAGGCCTTCTTCGCGCGCGTCTCGCCGGAAGACACTTTGTGCTCTCCCATCCCGCACTCAACGCCACGCTGAATGCCACAAGCGCCGTGCTGCTCAGCACGGGCTACGCCATGATTCGCCGCGGGCGCGTCCTGGCGCACAAGACGTGCATGGGGCTGGCGTTCGCCTGCTCTACCGTGTTCCTGGTGTCGTACGTCATCTATCATGTGAGGGTCGGCTCGGTGCCGTTTCGCGGGCAGGGCTGGATTCGGCCGGTGTATTTCGCGCTGCTCATCTCGCACGTCGCATTGGCCGCCGCGATTCTGCCTCTGGCGGTGGTCACGCTGTCGCGGGCGTTGCGCGAGCAATTTGACCGGCACAAGCGCATCGCGCGCTGGACGCTGCCTCTCTGGCTCTACGTTTCCGTCACCGGCGTCGTGATCTACTTCCTGCTCTACCATCTTTACGCGAACCCCGGCGCATGAGCAGCCCATCGCAACCCCCCGCAGCAGAGCAGCCCGCGCCCGCCAAGGCTGGTGTGCGGCCCCGCTGGTTGCTCCTCATCATCGTGACGGCCTTTCTGTTCGTGCTGATGCCGTTCCTCTTCTGGCAAGCTACGTGGTTCGGCCGCCCGCTCACCGACGCCCAGATTGACAAGAACCTCGCCGACCGCGAGCACCCGCGCAAGGCGCAGCACGCGCTTTCCCAAATCGCAGACCGCATGCTGAGCCGCGAACCGACCGTGCGCGAGTCCGCCAAGCGCTTCTACCCGCAGATCGTGGTTCTGGCATCGAGCCCGCATGATGAATTGCGGCTGACCGCGGCGTGGGTGATGGGCGAAGACAATTCCGTGCCGGAATTCCATCAGGCTCTTGGGCGGCTGCTTCAGGACGCGAACCCCATGGTGCAGCGCAACGCAGCACTGGCGCTGGTTCGCTTTGGAGACGCTTCCGGGCGCGGGGTGATCGCCGGCATGCTCGGTGCGTACGCCGTGCCATCGCCTGCCGGCGGCGCCCTGTCAACTCGCCTGAAGCCGGGAGACGTGGTCAACCCAGGCACGCTCGTCGGGCACATCCAGGCGGCCGAGCAGAAGACCGAAATCCGCACGCAGGTCCCAGGGACGCTGGACCATTGGCTCGTCGCCGATGGCGCGCAGGTTGCGGCCGGTCAGCCGATCGTGTCGCTGGCGCCGAGCCCGGAGGCTGCCTGGGAAGCGCTGCGCGCGCTCTATCTCATCGGCCAGGCGGAAGACTTGCCTGCCATCCAGCCGTTTCTGCGGCCCCTCCCTGGGTTCCCTGAAGCCATCCGCCAGCAGGCGCAACTCACCGCCGAAGCCATCCGCTCCCGCAGTCCAAAATAAAGCTGACGAAGGAGCACCAAGCGCGTGTAGAGCGCCTGTCTGGATATCCGCTGGCAGGCTGAATGGGCTAGAAAGGCATTGTGCCGTACTTGGCTTCAAAGTCCGCGAGCGGCACCATGTCGATGGCGTCCCACGGGCACCCTTCGAGGAAAGCGCCGTCGGGCCCCTTGCTCGTGCACAGCTTGCAGCCGATACACAGGATGGGATCGACTTCGATCCGCCCGAACGGCGGATTCCCCATGTCCGGCACCCAATACATGCAATCTTCCACGGGGCAATACTCGACGCACGCGGGCGAGCCGGCGCAGCCCGTGCAGCATTCGTTGATTATGGCGATGATGTGCGGCTTGCGCTTGCGGGGCGTGGTGGTGCCGGTGGATTTGGGCTCGCGCTTGACCACGCTCCCTGCAACGAAATCCTCGACGGGAGGGAAAGAACTGCGCACAATCGGGTTCTGGGGTGTGGTCGCCATGGTCTTTATTTTTGCTGACGCCATCCGCGTTGTCAACCGCGCGCCGCCGGCTCCGCTGGATCTATCTACAGCGCCGTAATGACCGCCGAAGTGAATTCCTCCGTCGTCGCTTTACCGCCCACATCGCGCGTCAGGTGTTTGCCCTCGCGGTAGACCCGGTGCAGCGCGTCGTCAATCCGCCGCGCGGCCTGCAGTTCGCCCAGGTGCTCGAGCATCATGATCCCGCTCATCAGGATGGCGGTGGGGTTCGCCAGCCCTTTGCCCGCGATATCCGGCGCAGTGCCGTGCACGGCTTCAAAGATTGCCGCGCTTTCGCCCAGGTTGCCGCTGGGCACCACGCCCAGTCCGCCCACCAGCCCCGCCGCCAGGTCGCTGACCACGTCGCCGTAGAGATTCGGCAGCAGGAGCATGTCAAACTGCTTCGGGTCGAGAACGAGTTGCATGCAGGTGTTGTCCACGATCAGCTCGTTGTATTCGATGTCCGGGTATTCGGCCGCCACTTTCCGCGTCGAGGCCAGGAAAAGCCCGTCGGAAAGCTTCATGATGTTGGCCTTGTGGATGGCGTGGATTCTCTTGCGGCCGTGCTTCCGGGCGTACTCAAACGCAAAGCGCGCGATGCGCGTGGAGGCTTTCTCCGTGATGATCTTCAAGCTTTCCACCACGCCGGGGATCACGGTGTGTTCCAGGCCGGCATAAAGATCTTCCGTATTCTCACGCACGATAATCAGATCCACGCCTTCGAACCGCGATCGCACGCCTTCCAGGTTCCGCACCGGGCGCAGGTTGACGTAGAGGTCCAGCACCTTGCGCAGCGCGACGTTGATGCTGGGCGGCCCTTCGGCGATGGGCGTCGTGATCGGTCCCTTCAGAGCCACGCGATTACGGCGGATGGATTCGACGAGCTGGGTGTTCTGTACTTCGCCGCGACCCTCGGCGTGTTGCCGGGCAGAAAGGGTTTCCCATTCGATCTTCACGCCGCCTGCTTCAATGATGCGCCGCGCGGCCTCTGCCACTTCCGGTCCGATGCCGTCGCCCGGTATGAGCGTGACTTTGTGCGCCATGGAAATTATCCATTGTAGGAGAAAGGCTGAGATTTGTCGAAGCCGCGCGGGCGGGGTGTGTCTTGCGCAAACAGTGGAATCGCCGCACGGGAGAAGGGAATCCAATATAGTGTGGGCGCGGTTTGGAACACGGGGCCGAAGCTCATGGCGGAAATTTGACAGGGTTTGCTATAATAGCGGGGTAGAAATACGACGCTTAAGGGAGCTCATAAACAACATGCTTAGCCTAAGTCCAGTTGCCGTCGGCAAAGTAAAAGAGATCATGAGCCAGCAGAAGCCCATGCCGTCCGTGCTGCGCGTGGCGGTGGTCGGGGGCGGATGCTCGGGCTTCAGCTATCACATGGCCTTCGAGAATCAGGTCAATGAAACCGACAACATCTACGAGTTCGATGGCCTGAAGGTGGCCGTGGACCAGATGAGCGAAATGTATCTGGACGGCATCGGCATCGACTACGTGGAAACGCTCGAAGGCGCCGGGTTCAAGTTTAACAACCCGAACGTGAAGAGCACCTGCGGCTGCGGCAGTTCGTTCAGCGTCTGATCGCGGCGCCGCGGCCTAAGTCTTCGAGACGAGCTTTCGGGAGCGCTTCCCGGAAGCTCGTTTTTGTTTTTGGACCTATGCCCAATTCAATCGAGGAGTGGGACGAGCGCCATCGAAGCGGCGCCGAAATTCCCAGCGACGAGCCGGCTGCCTTCCTCCGCGACGATCTGCCGCTGCTTCCTCAGGGGCGCGCCCTCGATCTCGCCATGGGAGCCGGCTGCAACGCGGTTTTTCTTGCCGAGCACGGCTGGCGGGTCACCGGCGTCGATTGGTCCGCCGCGGCCCTGGAAAAAGCCGCCGACTTGGCCCGCGCGCGTGGCGTGTCCGTCGAAGAGGAGAAGACTGCGGGGCGCCGGGATCGGCAGGCGTCGCCGGGGCTGCTTCTGGTCCTCGCGGATTTGGAGCACCGCCGGCTGCCCGTCAGCCAGTACGACCTTGTGATTTGCATCCGCTATCTTCAGCGCTCGCTCTTCGCGCAAATCCAGGCGGCGCTGCGTCCGGGCGGAGTCGCTGTCTTCGAGACGTACACCACCGACCAACTGCGCTTCGCCGGCGGCCCGCGCAATCCTGATTTTCTATTGAAGCTCGGCGAGCTCCGCATCGCCTTTCCTGCGCTGGAGACGCTTTTCTATCGCGAATTGTGCGCCGGGCAGGGAATTGCGAGCATCGTGGCGCGAAAGCCGGCCGGCTAGTTCAGCATGGCCTGTAATCTATGCACGGATTGCAGGGCGCCCACATGCTGATGGTTCTCGGCCAGCGCTTTTTTGTACTCCCGGAGCGCCTGCCCAAACTGGCGCTTGCGTTCATAGACGCGCCCCAGATTGAAGTGCGGGAAGCAGTAGCTTTCGTAGCGCGGCGCGCCCAAGGCGCGTTCAAACCACGGGATCGCTTCGTCCAGCTGGCCCTTCTCGATCAGGTACGCGCCGATGTCGTTGTACGGGTTGCCGAATGTGGGGTCCACCTCGATGGCCGATAGACACTCTTGAATGGCATCGTCCAGCCGGCCCTGGAAGCTGTAGGTCCACCCGAGGAACGTGTGCCCCTCAGCCGTCGGATAGGCCTCAATCGAGCGTTTGTAGAGCGCCACGGCCTCTTCCAGTTCGCCTTGCATCTGGTGCTTGTAGGCCTGCTGAAAAAGCTCCACGGCCTTTTCGCGGCGCACATCTTCGTTTTCTGAAGTCATCGGCGCGGCTGTCTCATCGAATTATATCGAAGGGCCGGAGCGCGGGAAGCACAAATCGCAACTCCAACCGAGGCTGCCCTTGGGGCCACCGCCGTGCTTTTCTGAGTCGCGCGCAATTGCAAACTGTAGCCCGCACCCGTATTCTAGAGGCCTAAGATGAAGATCGCCCTGGCCCAGTTTAATCCCACTGTTGGCGATTTTTCCGGCAACGCAGCCCGCATTCTGGAATTCGCGCAGCAGGCCAAACAGCGTGGCGCGCAGCTAGCCGTTTTCTCCGAGCTTTGCCTTTGCGGCTACCTTCCGCAGGATCTGCTGGAACGCCCTGCATTTCTCGAGCGGAATCGGGCGGAGCTTGCTCGCCTCACGGCCAAAGTCCCGCTCCCTGTGCTGGTAGGATATGCGGGCCGCGCCCAGGAATCCACCGGGAAGCCCGTGGCCAACGCAGCGGCGCTTATCGCCGAGGGCCGCATTCTTTTCGAGCAGCACAAAATGTTGCTGCCCACGTACGATGTTTTTGACGAGTCGCGCTATTTTCAGCCCGCGAAGGAACAACACGTCACGTCATTCGCCGGCGAGCAACTCGGGATCACTATCTGCGAAGACGTCTGGAACGATAAGAATTTCTGGGCCAAGCCTCTGTACGAGCGCGATCCGGTCGCCGAACTGATCGGGAAGGGAAGCACCGTCCTTTTGAATATTTCGGCCTCGCCCTATACGATCGACAAACGCTCTCTGCGGCTCGACATGCTCCGCGCTCTGGCCAAGGCGCACGGCCGGCCGCTTGTCTATGTCAATCAGGTCGGCGGCAATGACAGCCTCATCTTCGATGGCAGCAGCATGGCGCTCACTTCCGACGGCCGCATCGCCGCGCAGGCGCACTGCTTTGAAGAAGACGTCGTACTCTTCGATACGGCCACCGGCGCCGGTGACATTCGCCCCCAGCCTACGGATGAGCTCGAGGTTGTGCACAAGGCTTTGGCCTGCGGCACGCGCGACTACGTGCGGAAATGCGGCTTCCGCAAGGTCGTCGTTGGGCTCAGCGGAGGGATTGACTCCGCCGTCGTGGCCTGCATTGCCGCCGCCGCACTCGGGCCGGAAAACGTCCTCGGGGTCTCCATGCCCGGGCCATATTCATCCGAGGGCAGCCTCACCGACGCAAAGAAGGTGGCTACCAGCCTGGGAATCCACTATCTCGTTCTGCCGATCGGCGATATCTTCCGCAGCTATCGCGGTACACTGCAACCGGCGTTCGAGGGCCGGCCGGAGGACGTGGCCGAGGAGAATCTTCAGGCGCGCATCCGCGGCAATCTCCTCATGGCGCTCTCCAACAAGTTTGGATCCATGGTGCTGAGCACCGGAAACAAATCCGAGATGGCGGTGGGGTATTGCACGCTCTACGGCGACATGGCCGGCGGGCTCGCGGTGATCTCGGATGTGCCGAAGACGATGGTTTACGAGCTGGCCCGCTTGATCAACCGCGATAGGGAAGTGATCCCTGGGGCCACGCTGACCAAGCCGCCATCGGCGGAGTTGCGGCCCAATCAAACCGACCAGGACACGCTTCCGCCTTACGATGTCCTTGACCGGATCCTTAAGGCGTATATCGAAGACCTTCGCAGCCCGGAAGAGATCGCCGATCACTACGCCTTCAGCCTGGAATTGGTGCGCGAGGTCGCATTGCGCGTCGACCGCAACGAATACAAGCGTAAACAAGCGCCGCCGGGCTTGAAGGTCACCTCGAAAGCGTTCAGCGTGGGTCGGCCGTTCCCCATCGCACAGAAGTTTATTCCCTGAGCAGAGAGGCTTCGCTGTGAGACGCAGAATCATTCTTGGAATCGCCATGCTGATTGCGCCGGTTGCCCTTCTTGCCCAGGGCCAGCCGCAGAAGGCTCCTGCAAAAGCAGCCGCATCGCCCGCAAGCACCAACTCCGCGATCGAGCGCAGGGTCGAAGCATATCTGCGAAAGCTGTACGCCTGGGGAGCAGCGATTAGGCTCAAGGTGGGTCCGTTGCGCGACGCTCCCATCCCCGGCTTCTATGAAGTCCCTGTCGAAGTCTCTAGAGGAGAGGAATCGGATTCCGCCGTCGTGTACGTCAGCAAGGACGCTCGCTTCATGTTGCGCGGCGACCTCCAGGACATGAATGCCGATCCGTTTGTGGAGATCCGCTCGCACATTAGCTTGACGGACCGCCCCTCAAGGGGCCCCGCCAATGCGCGCGTCACCGTCGTCGAATACGCCGACTTCCAGTGCCCGTCCTGCAAGCAGCTCCACCAAACCCTGCGCGCAATCCTGCCCAACTACCCGCAAGTGCGCGTCATCTTCAAGAACTTTCCGCTGTCCCAGGTCCACCCTTGGGCCATGACCGCCGCGCTCGCCGGCCGCTGCGCCTATTCGCAGAACCCGGACGCCTTCTGGGCCTTCCACGATTTGCTCTTCGACCACCAGGAGGCCATCAATCCTGCCAACGCCTGGCAAGCCATGCAGGATTACGCCTCCAAGGCCGGCCTTGATGCCGGCCAACTGCGCGCTTGCATGGCTGGTCCGGAGGCCCGTGCCGCCGTCGACGCTGACTTCGCGGAGGGCCAGCGCCTCAAGATCGCAAATACTCCAACCGCCTTCGTAAACGGCCGCCGCCTTGTAGGGGGAGATAAAGCTTTGCTGGAACAATACCTGCAGTACGAACTCACGCCACCCCGTTAACCCGACGCTGCCTGGAAGGCGCTCGTGGGCCGGTCTGATTCTGGCGACCCAGACCTTCCGCCCTTCCCCAGAAACACATTGCAAACGAAGCCGCTTGAAATAGGCATGGGGCCGCCTCTCATGCGTTCCATGACACCGCGCCCCGCCTCAGGTGAATGGGCCCCGGTGCCGACCTTCGCGTCACATGCCCCTCCTGGCGGGGGCCCCGCAGTTTGGCCCCTGCTGTGCCGCGCCCTGTGCCCAACCCGCCAGGAACTCGCTTGGGCCTAGCCTCCAGCCTAGGACCTCTAGCCTACTCCATTCGGGATTCAACTCGCTTGCCCGCTGCCCGGTGCGCCCCCCCCTACCCAGCACCCACCGCAAATTCGCTTTGCGAGCCCAGACCAACTAGCCTAGCCCCCTGCGAGACCGAGAACGAAAGCTCCGCCGGGCCCCTCTCTCTGTAGACTCACCCTAGCTCCGCACCGCAATCGCCATGGTTACAGGGCCCAACAATCCAGTTCGGGGTACAGCGTTGCAATTCCACCTTGCACCGCCCCAATTGTCTGCCCAACCCCCCGGAGCTCTCTCTCCGCCATTCATTAGGTTACATAATATGCCTTAGCCGACGTTGTAGTCGCCGCATCCTACCCCTCCCCGAACAGGCTGTCAAGTACCTGTACTGGTCCAGATAATTGGTGACACTCGCGAGATCCTTTTGTCGAGATTGCCAGTGGCTGAAGAATTCCAGTGAGGTGCGGTAGCCGAGCGTCTGCTGGGGGCGGACGCGGTACGCTCGCTCGACGCGACGTGCCCGTTTGGTTGGGCGGGCGAGGCGGGAGGACAAGCAAGGGGTAAGCCCCGCTACTGGCAGGCTGCTCGAACTCGGCGGTGAGCTCGCTGCCGCCGTAGGCTTGCAGGGCGGGGACGGTAAAGGGCATGCGGTCGAGCAGCCCATCGAGCAACGGCGCCCCCCCCCCAGCTAAGTCGGTCGTTCGCGCACCTCAAGCACAACCCAGCGAGAGAGCATATCGCGCGGGCTGAAGTGCTTCAAGACGACGCCCCGCCCTGGCCGGAGCTCATTCGACCGGATCGCTGGGCTGCTGCAGGGGCAGAATCGCGGCTTGCGCGTAGCCCGGGGCGATGACCCAGGGGGACCAGTTCAGTGGGGCACAAACCGGTCTGCTGCGGGTGCCGGGTTGAGTTTGCAATTACCTGCCGTCAATTGGAAATCTGAAATCTCAACTAATGCTCTTGAGATTGGCAATGGCAATCTCAGGGAATGTGAACGATAGGGGGTTTCGGGAGATGGTGGGGTCATGGGATCAGACAGGTGACGTGAAGCGCGAAGGGATGAGAAGAAGGGCAGGCGCGATGAGAAACCAATCTCAAGTCCTCGGAGGCAACGATTCCAAGGCCGAGGATCCAGATTTCAGCACAGAGCGAGTGCGCGCGTGTTCAGTTCCCTTCTGATCGGTTAGGTGGGGTCGCCGGATTCGCGTTTGGCGGCGGCGAGGACGGCGTTCCAATTGGCGTCGGCTTCGGCGAGGATCTGGTCCGCAGACTTGTCGCTCGCGCCGACGAGCAGCGCCTTCAGGTCGCGGACGAGGCCCACGACGATGGGGAGGAACGATTCAACGGTGCTGATAATGCGGATTGCTTCAGGGGTGTCGGACACGGTGGTGCCTCCCAGGTGGAAGACTATGTAGGCGGTTCTACAGGCCGTGGGCCGCGCGGTCAGTGGAAAACAGCGCTGATCGTGGCCAGAAAGCCGCGCGCGGAGAGCACGAGCGCCTGAAGGTCCTGCCGGGCGCGAGGGTTCTTCACATGCAGCACACCTTCGTTGAGCAGGCGGTCCACCGCTGCGAGGGCGGCATCGATGGCTTGGGTCGCGCCCGGCTTCGACTGCGCGGTGTGAATGGAGTCGTCGAGCGCAAGGCCGGCGCGGGCGACGTCGGCGAGCGCGCGCTCGATGGCGGCGTGTTCGTCGTCGGCGATCAGGCCTTGCGCGTGCGCGGTAATTTCCGCCTGCTGGAACGCGCGCACGCTGAGCGCGAAGCCGTCGGCGGCCTGCGCGACCCTTTTGTATTTCGAGGACTCGCAGCCGAGGAACGCGAGCGGCGCGAGGAGCGCGACGGCGAGTGCGGCGCGAGCGTGGCGCCGGGGTGCGAAGTGTTTCATGGCAAACCTCAGAATTGCAGATTTGAGATTGTAAATTTCAAAGATCACCTAAGAGCGTGCGGTCACGTGTCGTCGGAATCGGCGATGGGCGCGGCCTCGTCCTCGAGCATGTCGAGCGCGCTGGCGACCTCCCAGTCGTTGGCGTAGAGGGGCGCTTGCGCAGGCTCGCGCAACGGGTACGCGAGCCCGCGCAGCCTCGCGGCGCATTCGCCGCAAACGGCTTTGCCTTGCTTCTCGAGCGCGGCGGCGCGGCGGCATTGGCGCCAGAAGAAGCAGGGCACGCAGGACACCGAGTGGCCTCACAGGTTGACCCGACAACCAGTGAGCAGTGGCTAGTGACGGGTGGCGAGGAAGAAAGCCGCAACCTCTCCCCAACGCCGTCCTAAAGGTGGCCCCTTAGATGAGTGAACAAAGGGTGGAAAACGCTGTGGACAATTCCCTGCCGACGGCGCTAGCGGTACTTCTCTGCCCTGTCGAGGACCTGCTGCGGGTAGGCGGGGTTGCCGCCGCCATTCCAGAGCAGCAGCGCGCGCTGAACGTTCCCTTCCGCCGCGGCGAGCTTGTGCGCGAGTACGCGGCAGCCGACCTCGAGCCCCGCGGCGGGGTGGCACAACTCGGCGAGCGAAGAACCGGCGAAGCCGGCCTCGCGCGCCACCTGCCCCATCACCTGCATCAAGCCCCAGGAAAACGCCCGCGCGGCAGCTTCGGTGCGCGTGGGGACGGCGCCGCGCTCCCAGAGCGGCGCAACGTAGCGCTCGTAGAACGCGGGCTCGTAGCGAATGGCCCAGGGGTTCCAGGCCGACTCCTGTTCGCACACGGCGCAGACGAGCTCGGGATAGAGCTGGTGCCCGGCAGCCTTTTGGCGGGCGAGCGCGATGAGCGGCTCTCTCGACTCCGCTCGGGACAAGTCATTCACGGGCGTCGCGTACGCTCGCCGTTCAACTCCAGGAAGCGGATCGGCGGCGGCCCGGGCAGCTCGATGCCGAGCTGCGCGGCGATCTGCCGCAGGGCGTCGTAGACGTGCGGCAAGTGATTGGTGGCCATGTCGCGCACAAAGGCGCGGGCGATTTCGTCGTCGCGCATGCGCTGGTGCAGCCAACGGAGGAAGAGGCCGAGTTGCACGAGCAGCGGCACGAGCGCTGCGATCAAGTAAGGGTCCATGGCGGGCGGGGTGGGTAGCGACAGACGGAAGCCGTTGTGAATTTCAATCGCGCGAACGGGACGCGCACCCCCTGAGCGCGCCCAACGAGCGCAGCCGAGGGATCCCTCGCGCATAGACCGCGCTCGGGATGACGCATCCTTGCCGGATGCGTCAGAAGCGGAAGCTGAGCGGCCCGATGCCGATGCCGAATCCGCCGCCGCGGCCCTCGGCCTGGCGCGGGCCGACGAGCTGCCCGGAAATGCCGAGCAGCCGCGCGAGCTGGTTTTCGTTGATGCCGTAGAGGCCGGTCAAACCACTGAGCGCGAGCTCGCGGCGGCGCTGGGCTTCGTTGGCAAAGTCGATCGTGTTCTGCCGCGTGACGCCCGCAGCCTGGCGTCCTTGCTCGCGGGCGAGCTCGTCCTCCTGCTCGGTGAAGCCGGCCTCGTTGCGCGTGCGTGCCACGCGGTTGGCCGCGCGCTGCTGCGCCGCATCGAATGCGCTGCCGAGCGCGCCCATGCTCTGGCCGGTGATGGAGGCCTGCTCCTCGGGCGAATAGCCACCGCCCGAGAGCAATTGCTGGAATTGCGGCAGCGCCATGCCGTAGAGCTGGCTCGCCTGCTGGCTGGCCAGGTCGGCCAGCGTGTTCGTCTTTGCGCGCTGCGTGTCGGAAGCTTCCTTTTGTCCGCGTCCCATGTCAGGTCACCTCATCTCCAAGCCCAATCGAATAACAGGGCCACAATTCGCGTCGCCAGCCGAGATTTCCCAAGCGCCGACCGAACGCGCGCGCGAGCTGCGGCGGCAGCCAGCAGTGCACGTCGTCCAGGCCGCGGGCAAGCGCATCGCGCCGCGCGGCCTCGTGCAGCACAAGCAAGCGCTGCCAGCGTTCGCGCGGCGAACCGGCGTGCGCGTCGTGCAGCATGTACGCCTCGCTCGTCAGCCGCAACAGCGAAGCCATCACGGGGCGTCCGGCGTCGTCTTCGAGGACCAGCTTGCCGAGGAACAGCGGGTTCGCCAGGTCCGGGAAGGCGTAGTCGAAGCCTTGCGCGGCGTGCATGCGGCGGAGCGCGTCGAGGTCCGCCACAGTGTATTCGCGGATGCGCAAGTGCGTGGTTCGGCTTCACTCACCACAAGTCGCGCATTTCGTCTGCGATGCTTCGCATCGCTAAAGCCAGTGCTGAGTTCCTCGTCCGATTGAGCGACGGGCGCTATATCTGCTCGGCAGCGGCACGACCGCTGCTGGGCGGCGGGCCGAAGCCGGAGCCGCCGCTGGTGCCACCGGTGCCGCTGCCCTGCGAAGGCTGTGGCGCGGGGCCCGCTGCTCCTCCACCGACCACAGCCGTGGGCGGCGAGCCGAATGCCACTGGCTGCGACGCTGCCGAATTGAAATACTGGCTGTACGCGCGCCAATAAAACGTCCGGTTACCGAGCGCGATGCGCAGATTGCGCGACGGCCCGAGAAAGACAACCTTCGGCGCGAGGAACGCGGGGCTCGCGTCGTACTCGACGAAATACCAGATGCCGCGCTGCGTTGGGTCGGGCGAATTGTCGGTGATGGCGACGTCAAAGATGCCGTCGGCCGCTTTGACGCTGATGGCGCCAATCGCAGGCGGCACCTGCACGACGCCGGAGGTGTCCACGCCCACAGCGCGGTGCAGGCCGTTCACTGCGTCCACGATGCGCCGCAGCGCTTCGTAGAGCCGCGCGTCGCGGCCCTTGATGTCGGCGAGTTGCGGGATTGTGAGCATGTGTGCGGCGCCGCGCTCTGGAGTGCGGCCGATACAGGACCCATCAATTGCCCCCGCGAACTGGTGCCCAGGGGTCCCGTGCGCAACACGGGGATGAACTTCTGCATGCGGAACCACTGCCCTGCCGCGCTCGTGCCGAACTTGAATGCGACGCGCTCGCCGGTCACGTTGATGGGCAGTTCCAGGTCCTTTGGCGCGGGATTCGAGAGCGCGAGCGGCGGCAGCGCCGAGGACTGCGAAGCGCTGTTCGGAAGCGCGGTGAGGGCGAGCAGGCCCGCGCCTTCGACGTAGGTGGTCATGTACGTGAAGAGCTTGCGGTGCGCGCCAAGCCCGGCGAGCTCGAGATCCGCGCCGGGCAGGAAACTCGTCACGTAGTAGCCGTTGATTGCCGCGCCGTCGTCGGAAAGCTGCGCGTCGCTCAGTTGAAACACCTTGCCATTCCCTGCCCCGTTGCCCAGGAACATCTGCGCGGTGCCGTCGGTGCGCTCGACGAGCGCAGCCGCATTTGCGGTGATCAACCACGGCGCCCATTTGCGCGCGCGGTCCACGGCAAGGAGCTTTCCTGCGAGGCTCAGGTGCACGGGCGGGCGCGCGACAATTTCGTCGGCGCTATCGAGCCCGCGATAATCGAGCGCGAGGATGCGGTTCGGCGCGGCAGCCGTGCCGATGGGCACGCCGCAGAGGATGCGCTTGTTGCGCGTGTCCACGCGCACCCAGCAAGTGTTGCCGGCGCTCCAGTTGATGGAGTCCCAGGTGGGCTGAATCTCCTGCGAAATCTTCACCGGCTCGCCGCCGGCAAAAAGATAGAGCCCGCTGCGGTCGAGGATCACGGCCCAGTCTTCGCCGACGTCTACGCCGTGCGCGGAAGGCGTGCCCACGGCGCGCGAGATCTCGCTGATGGTCCACAGCGCGGGCTCGTTCACGCCATCGTCTTCGGTGGCGTAGAGCGAATGCTCCTTCACGAAGTAGAGCCGCTCGCGCAGCTTAAACGCCGCGCGGATGGCTTGGCCGTTCGCCGGGGCGAGTGAGAGCAGGCCGGCAATGCCGTCGTAGGTTTCGGGGTCGTTGGTGCGCGAGGCGCGGACAAGCGACGCGTTCACCGGCTGCGACGTGGGGTAGATCTCGATATTGTCCACGACGAAGTAGCCGTTGTTCGTGGGCGTGCCGTCGGCAAAGACGCGCAGCACCAGGTCGCCGGGCACCGCGCCAAGCGGCGGGGTGAGCTGCGCGGTGAATTCGGCAAAGCCCGCGCCCGCCTGCGCGGCCGTGACCTGCAAGCCCGCGGTGTTGATGCCGAGCGAGATGCTGAAGAGGTGCACGTGCAGCGTGCCCTGCGCGAGCCCGCCGCCCTTCAGGACGCGCGCGCGAAGCGAATAATCCGTATTCGCCGCGATGCGCGTGACGCCGTTCGCGTCCGCGACGCCCGTCTGCGTGATGAGCCCGCGCGTGGCGGTGGCGCCATTGCCCGTGACGCGGTACGCGTGGCCCCAGATCGCGTTCGTCGTATCCTTGCTGCCGCCCGTCCCGCTCGCGGGATCCGCGCTCCAGCCAAGCGGCACGCTGCCGCTGAAGCCGCCGTCGAAGGTCAGGTTCAGCCAGTTGTTCTGCCTCGCGCGCTCGCCCCACCAGAAGAGACGGTCCGCGTAGTCAATCACGCCGGCGCATTCGCCCAGCTCCACGAGGCGAAACAGGTAGTCCACATTAGTGCCCGCGAGCAGCGCGGCGTCGGTGAAGTCAAACGTCGTCGTGGTCGTAGTGTTGTCCTGGATCACCATGCTCAAGCTTGGCGGGGGCGCGCCCGCGCCGAGATAGAAGTAGCTCCCTCCGCCCGCGCCGGTGAACGCCAGGATGCGCGCGACAACATTCGGCGGGCCGGTGGGAATGTTGGAGAGCGTGACGCGCATGTTCCCTGCCGCCGTCCAGGTGGCCGCCGGCGAAGGCGCGGTCAGATAACCCTGACGCGTCTTGAAAATCACCGCGACGCTGTGCTGGCCCGGGCTGATGTTCCCCTGCAGCGTGGCCGTGCCGCCGCCGCTTGCGGCATCGGCCGCGGTCTGCGCGTAGGTGAACGTCGTCGCGCCGGGCACACTCGCAATCGTAAACGTGCCGTTGAAGGATGCGTCGGCCACGCCGGCGATGACGTCGGTCTGCCCGGCAAGCAGGTTGTGCACGAGCGTCGTCACGATGGTGACGACGTTGGACGCGCGCAACGCGCCGTTTGGCGCTGCCGCAATCGTGAAGCTGCCTTCGGTGGTGTCAACGGCCGTGGGCGCGCCGGCGGGGCCGACTTGGCTGACGCGGTCGAAGTTCGCGTCGTCAAACTGGCGCGGCAGATCGCTGCCCGCCTTGCCGTCGGAGATGGCGATGTACTCGCGGCCAAAAAGCGTGGCGCTCTTCGCATATGCGCCCGCGGCGAGCCCCGAAGCAATCTGCGCGAGCGTGCCCGGCGTGGTCTCCTTGTAGAGGACGCCGTTCGAGTCGAGCAGCAGGAGGCGCAGCGTGGCGTTGAGCGTCGCGAAGGTTTTCAGGTAATTCACCGTCGGGTTCGACGCCAGCGGGGTGAAGACAGACAGCAGCCCCGGCCGCGTATTCACTGCGCCCGCCGTGAAGGCCACGTCGGCGCAGTCGGGCGACACCCCGGGCGGCAGGTCGGCCGGCGACATGTCCGTCACCAGCCCGCCGAAAACGTCGATTGCCGCATCAATGCTGCCTGCGATGCTCATGGTTGCGTAGCGCTACACCTACAGGAGTTTCTTGAAAACCGCTTCGACCTGGATGTTGGCGTCGCCGGTGATGCGCGCGGGGTACGCGCCCGAAGCGAGCTCGGTGCCCGAGGCGGTGGAGATCTTCACCTTGCCGTTCGCAAGGCTTGAGCCGGCCACCCAGCCGTAGCTATCGCCGGTGGTGCCGCCGATCCATACCTGTACCGGTGCTGTGCCCGCGGCGATTTTGTCCACCACGCCGGCCGCGGTGAAATCGAGCGTGTCGCCGCCGGTTGCGTAGTTGCCGGACGCGGCGAGCGTCCCGAAGACGTACACGCCTTTCTGGTCCGTATCCACTTGTTGCACATTGATGGCGAGTGCCATGGTTTGCTCCTTAGTGACGCTCAGGGGTAGGGGCGGCTACATACGCCAGCCGGCGCCCTTCGGCTCCGCTCAGGGCAAGCGAGCGGAAAACGGGCGGCGGCGGCGCACGGTCTGCTGCTCGCGCTGCGTGGCGCGCGTGAGCAGATCCTCAAGCGCGTCGTCGCCGGCGCGCTCCCACTGCCCTGCCAGCGGCGAACCGCGGGCCAGCGCCCCCATGGCCGCGGCGAAATACGCAATGGGCTCCTGCGCGTTGCGGATCAACACGACGCTCGTGGCGTCGCTCAAATCCGGGAACGCTTTTTCGTAGCGGATGCGCACCTGGCGGTCCTGAGTCGCGCCGAGAAAATAAAGGCCGTCGGCGCGCCATTCCCAGAAGCGCAGGCGGTCCATCTGCGGCTCGCTGGGCAGGCCGCCGTGATTCGTGAGGTCGGTCATTTCCACAAAATCATCGGACGAGCCGCTGAGCCGCTCCCACAGCTTGCGCGGCACAAGCAGGTCGGTGGGCAACTGGTTCGGCGAAGCAGTGGCGTCGGTGATGGCCACCTGCGCCGAGGAATCCACCGCGGCGACGGCGGACACGACCACCGTGACGTTGTCCACGATGAACGTGCCCGACTGAATGTTTGCCAGCGCGCGCTGCACCTTGCGATACGCCGAGTTGACGTACGGCATCAGCAGGCCGTCGGTGAAGAGCGTGCCGCTCGCGTCGTTCAGGCACGAACGCACCAGCCCGGTGATCTGCCCCGCGGTGTTGTACGCGCTCGATCCAACAATCGGCATTTATTTCTCCGCCCGAGGCGGATGCGCCTCGGGCGCAACCCCGTTCGGCACCGGCGACTGCTTCAAATAGCCCGCGGCGCCGATCAGCGCGCTGATCGCGGCGGCCGAGCCCGCCATCGCGAGCGTCTGATGCAGGCCGCCCGCGAGGTTGAAATGCTGCGGATCAATCCCCATCGCGGCGAATGCCGTCAGCACGCCGCCGGCGGCGCCGGAGATCGCTGCCGCGACCAGTCCTTTCACCCAAATCGTCCAATTCATGTGGATTCCTGCCCGCCGGAAAGAGGGCGGGCCTGTCGGGGCGCCCTACAGCTCGCCAGAGTGCGGCGGAGTCTGCCGACTCTTACTGCAGGCGGTATTGCACGACGACGTTGGCGTCGGCGGGAGAAGTGGTGCAACCTGCAGCGGCCGTCTGCACGGCGATGGTCAAGGCTGCCGCTGCGGCGTAGTTCTTACTGATGGCGCCCGAATCGTTCGCGGCCGCCGTGATGGTCACATCCTGAGTGGTCGAGCCATCCGAGAGCCGCACAACGGCGTTTGTGGTGCAGCCCGCCGGCGCGGTCTTCGGTTGCACCTGCACCCGCGTCACGGTGATGGCTTTATCGAGCGTCAGCGTCGCCCCTGTCCAAGTAGAGGTCAGCGCGCCCGGCAGAAACGCGGAGTGTGACATGCGCGGAGAAGCGGAAATCGTTTCCCCGCCGATCGAGGGCGTCACAAGGGCAACGTTGGTTTGGTTGCCGCTCCAGGTCTGGGCCACGTTGTCGAAGGCCACGGTGCCGCTCGTATCCTGGAACGTGTACGTTCGGTTGGCGGTGAGGGCCGTGTGGTCCAGAATGCCGTGGAAGAGGTCCCCGCTGCCCCCAAAGGCCAGGGGATGCTTGCGAAGCGTGGCGAGCACCCCGGCGCTAAGGCCATCAGGGAACGCGGAGAGCGTCATCGCAAGTTCGGCTGCCTCGCTGTCCGAAGCGATATCCGAGGCGGGGACATACATGAGCGTCGGAGCCATGTAGAGCATCGGGTGCTTCGTGTCCGCGCGCATCTGGAAGTGAACGCCGATGGCCGAGCCGTCCGTCGTTCCTACTTTTGCCCAGGCCCAGACCCATTGCCAACCGCCATCGTCGTAGGCATTGGCGCTTCCTCGCACACGGCCCTGGCTTGTGGTCGAGGCGACCGCGTTTGATCCGTAGCCCTTCGCAATCGTGATGTTGCTGGACGAGGCAAAGGGAAAATCAACCTCCAGTGTCGGGTTCGTCGGATTGAAGTAGACGCCTTCGGTCGTGAATCCGCCCGTACCCGTCCCGTCCGCGCCGCCCTGGGCAATAGTGAAGGTCGTACCCGTAGGCGTCGAGGCCACGGTAAAATTCCCGTTCAAAGAGATAGTGCCTGTTGCCATCGCCACGCCGTAGATGGAGACGACATCGTTCGTAGCAAACTGGTGGTTCGTCGAGGTCGTCACCGTGACGATGCCAGCCGAACGCGCGGTGCTGGTGATGACGATAGGCGAGAGCTTGGCCCACACGCCGGCCACCAGGTAGTCGCCCGCTGTGAAAACGTGCGTAGCCGATAGTGCCTCTATGTCCGAGAAGCCGCCTGAATCCGCCGTGGTACTCACCAGCGCAGCATTCGTTGTGGCGTCGGGGCCACGCTTTCCAGTCGTGATCGAGACCGTACCCTGGTGCGTAGTCCACGCCGAAGTGAGCTGTGCGGCCTGGTTCGCGTAGAGTGCCAGCGCGGGGCCGAAGGCGCGGCGGGCGTCATTGTGCTGGTAAAAAGACTGGTGAAGATTCGTGCCAATCTGTCCTTGTGCTGCCGGGCTAGTGACGGCATCAGTGGAACGCAGAGGCACCGGCTGGCCGTTGGCTCCAGCGTTCAGGATTCGCGCTGGCCCAACTACCTCCACCCCGTTGATAGAACGCTGAGGGCCACCCATGTAGCGCACCGCATCAGGTAAAGAGTCCGGCGTGGTACGGACGTAGGGTGGATTGTCCCCACTGTCGGAGATGCCGACGTTCTCGACCCATACGGTCGTCGCTCCGCCGATCGCACTCATCGCCTCAAAGATCGGCTGAGTGTTTGCCGAACCCTCCATCTCAACGTTTCTCATGTAGAAGCTACTGGAGCCGCTGGAGGGCCGGAACCTCACGCCGCCACCACCATTGAACACGGCGTCCTCGACGTGGATGAGGCCCGAGCCACCACCACCTGTTGTGTCGAACAGGATGGACGCGCGGTTGTCGTTGTTCGGGCTCAGGCTGGCCGTGCCGCCGCTCGAGGAGGCGTTCGAGGCGGTCTGCGCGTACGTGAAGGAAGTTGCGGACGCGACGGACGCAATCGCGAAGCGCCCGTTGAACGTCTTGTCGGTAACGCCGCCGATGACCACTTCTTGCCCGACCTGCCAGAAGGGAACGCCCGGACCGCTGGAGAGTGTGACCGTGACGACGTTCGACGATCGCGAAACGCTGGAGATCGTGTACGGCTGCTGCCCGAGGGACTCGAACGAAGCGTGGTCAATCCACAACCAGATGATGTTGGGACCCAGGTCCAGGACCGGCCCTGTGCCGATGTTGTTCGTGAATCCAATCCGGAAGTCGCAGTTTTGAAACGTTGTCGGTGCAGCGCCTGCATTGCTCGTGCGGCTGCCGTTGGAATCCACGCCGATGCGCACGGCCACCGCGCCGCGAAATGCCAGGCGTCTGAACAGGTAGCGGAAGCCCACGCCCGAAAGCCACAGGGCCGGCTTGTTCGTGGCGCTGCCGTCGGCAAGAATCAGCGTCGTGGGCCCCGCAGGGCTGTTCGCGCCGGAATCTCCGGCGCCCTCTGCGATGATGCTTACGGCCCCCGTCTCCTTGAGCCAACCGGAAGGAGGACTTGCAAAATTGGGGTCGGCAGGCCCCATGATCCAAATTCCTTGGCTTCCCACCGGCCCGCCCACGGGAACGGAAACGCCGCCACTGGACGATACAAATATCGCGCCGCCGCCGGCATGGGTGGCATCCCCGCCGGGAAGAGCCTTCAACGCTGCGTAGATGGTTCCCTTAGCCGTCCTCCACGACAAGCCATCGTTGGCATCGTTGCCGGAAGGAGTCACATATTCCACGGCATCGGCGGAGTTATGTCCGCCCGGTCCGAGCGGCCCCGTCTCTGCCCCAGCATCATCCTTGTAGTAGAGTTTCTTGTCGGCAGACTTGGTGTACAGCGCCACTTGCCCCGATGACGGCGTGGCGGCCCCTGCCCCGTTGGTCACAAGAATGGCGCCGGTCACGCTCGCCGAGCCCGCCACGGTCAGGTTGCCCGTAAGCGTCAGCGAAAACGCGGTGACGCCGTTCGTCACCGTGATCTGGTTGAACTGCGAATTGGTCGGGTCGCTCGGCAGAATGACGTCGGGGATCTGCCGCGTGGTGATACCCGGGCCGGAGATCTCGATCATGTAGCGGCCCGGCGCGGCGTAGAAGTTGTAGTTGCCCAGGCCGTCGGTCGTCGTCGGATTCGCTTTCGCCTGCGTCAGCGCCGCGTCGGAATAAATCAGCGCCAGCGGCGCGCACGGCTGCCCCGTCGCGTTTAAGGCGCACACGCGAATCGTCGCGCCCGCCAGCGGCGTCCCGCGCGCGTTCAGCACAATGTCGTCCTTGCGCGAACCCTGTCCCGAGGCGCTCGGGACTCCGATGGAACAAAGGAGCAGCGCCAGCGCCGCGGCCGTTGTAGCGCCGGCCTTCAGGCCGGCACGGCGCCACGCCGCCTTAGCCCACGCGCGCGCGATGCGCCGCCGCGCCCGCCGCGGTTCAAATGGGTATTGGGCGCTGACTTCTTGAAATGCCTGTGCGCGCGCCTCCGCGCGCAATTGCTGCCTGAATTCAGTCATGGGTCCACCGATAACCTACGCGTGCTAGACTTCGAGTGTCGTGCGCCAAACCCGAAAAGCAAGAAGGGCCCGAGAGAGGGCGGAGCGGAAGCTCAGGCAGGGTCGCCCAGCTACCCCGTCAGGAGCGCCGCCACATACGCCAAATACAACAGGGCAAACCCAACAAACAGCGGCACCAAGATATTTTCCGCGACTGCTGTCGCGATTCTGGAAGGTTCTTGTGGGCGTCTCTGTTGTGTTGAGCGTGTGGACAGCATATGTCCAGTTCCTGTGGAGCGTAACGGCTGAGCCATACGCTCAGACGAGTGTGGCCGACCCTTTCTCAATGCGATTCAGAGTGATGAATTCCGGTGTCTTCTCTATCTACGACGTTCGCTTCTTCTGCGAGATCAAAGACGTTGAGGCGGCATCTGGCGGATACCACGCACACATCGAGAACTCAAAGTTTTCCTGGCTCGACGTGAGCAAGGAGATCCAGCGCGGAGAAAGTGACACCACCACCTGCCCTGCTCTAGGATGGCCCGGAGCTACTGCCATAGCCGATATCCGCATCGGTGTGTCATTCCGACCAAGCTTTTGGCCGACACACGTGGAGAAAAAGTTCCGCTTCACCGGAACCTTTGAACCCGGGCGCGCCCCTTTCTGGCTACCCGCCCCAATCGGCAAATGAAACCCCTGACCGGCTGAAGAGCCCGCCCCAACACGAACCTCCTCACGCCCGCTTCCCTTCCCGCGGCTTGGAATCCGCAACCGGCGGCGCGGCCTTCTCCGCCTGCCCTGACGCACTCGGGGCCAGGCCGAACTGCGCAGCCTTCTCGCGGTCGAGGATCGCGCCGCACGCGCGGCAGACGGCCACGCCGGCCTTCAACTTCTCGCTGCACGCGGGACACTCGACCACCGGCCGCTTGTCGTACGCCCAGTCGCGCTCGAGCCCCAGCCAGCGCGACGCGCGCCGCGCCACGTCGGTGATCATCAGGTGGTTGTGCGTGCGCTCCCATTCCTGGTCGGCGACAAAGACCACGCGGCGGTAGAAATCGTCCAGGCGCTCGCGCGCCGCGGCGAGCTCTTCGTCGGTGGGCGCCGTGCCCGCGCAGACGAACACGCCGAAGAAGCTGTTCTCGCCGGCGTCGGCGTTCACTTCGCGCGCCAGGTCTTCGGCGATGTCGCGCGCGCGGATATCGAAATCGAGTGTGCGCTTATCGCCCAGGTCGATCACGCCTTTGCGCGCGGTAATGCGCGTCACGGAGCAGGGCGACCCCGGCGCGGCGGGTTCGATGATGAAATTCCCGTAAGTGCGCTGCGCGATCCACTGCTGATCGGTGATGTTCGCAATCGCCGCCGTCTCTTGTTGCATCATGGCCTGCGTTCCTCCGTGTTTTCTCTGTGTCCTTTGGGCCTCTGCAGTGCGAACGACGCTGGCACGGTCACGAATGGCACCCCGTACAGCGCGGGCACGGTGTCGTCGAGCAGGTCGAACGCCCAGGCGTCGTAGGCGCGCTCGGCGCGCGCTTCGCGCTCGTAAAGTGCAGCGCGGGCATTCCGCCTCGGCGAGCCACGCGCAAACTCGATCAACCGCGCGCAGTGCTCCACCACGGTCGGCGTGAGCTGCACGAACTCCCCGCGCGGGCCTTGCAGCGTGAACGCGAGCTCGTATTCGCCGCGGCTCGGGTACGGCCCGAGCGCCGCGACGTTGCGCCCGTCTTCTATTTCAAGCGTCCGCTGATACCACTCGCGCGGCGTGCCGTACATTTCCGGCGGGCACCAGCGCTCGATATGCCAGCGGTCGAACGGGAGATACTTCGGTTCGAGCCGCAGCTCGATGCGCTCGCGCAGCGTGTTACCGTCTGCGGCGCGATCGGTCCAGCGCCCGCCGATCCAGCCAAGCCGCGACCCTCCCCACACCACGCGGAAGTTCGGCTCGCCGAAGCGGTTCCATCCGCCCGCCCGCGCCAGGCGCTCTTGAACGCTGGCCGGCGCCTCGTGAGTTTCGCGTAAGACTGTAATCACCGAGGAAGCAAAGGAGGCAAACGAGCGGGAGAAGCAGAGGAAATGCGCAATCCCTTGCTTCCTCTGTTTCCTTCGCCTCCTGAGCCTCCTTGTTTGTCTAGTAGCCGCTCGGGCGTGCCAGAGCGTCCACGAAGCTGCCGCTGCGCGGCGAGTCCGAGAACACCTGGAACCCGGTATCGAAGTAGAAGATGTAGGCCGCGGCCAGGCCGCCCGACGTCCCGTAGATCGGGAAGACGGTCTGCCCGCCCACCTCGAAGTAGTCGATATCCTTCATCACCGCGCGTCCCCAGTGCGAGAGGTCGAGAAAATCCACGCGCGTCTGATCCGCGTTGATCGAGGACCGGATGGGCACGCCGGACATCGTCTTCTGCCCGGTAAAGAGCAGGTCGAGGTCGCTCGCGCGCCCGCCCGCGCCCTCCTTCACGATCTGGCTGATCGTGATGCCGAGGTTTTCCCAGGCGTGCTCCTGCTCGACGCTGGTGTACGCGATCAGCTTGCCCACCTGGTTGATGCCGAGCGCCTTGCGGACCTTGTTGAGCGCGAGGCGCACGTTGCCCGGCGTCAGCGCGGCGTTGCCGGCGTTGACGCGGGGGGTTTGCAGCTGCACCGGATACGTCGCGCGGTTCAGGTTCAGCCACGTGCCGGTCGTCGCGCTGTTCTGGTGATACTTGATGCCGAAGAGCGACGTGGGCGACGCGCCGGAGAGGCCGTCGTGCACGATCACGTCGTTTGCGACCGTGCCGCCGGGCACCGCGTCCACGGTGATCGTCTGCGAGGAGCTGATCGGATCCGCGGCGGTGACGTTGGCCGTGCCGCGGTTCGTCGTCAGCGTGGCGTCGTACACCTGGACGGTTTGCCCCACGTAGACGAGCGCCGCACCGGGCGGCGTGATCATCGTGAACGTCGAGCCCGCGATCGAGCTGATCGTCCCGAGCACGCCGTTGCCGCCGGTCTGCATCAGCTTGTCGAGGAACGCGCGGAACTGCTTCATGCCGTTGGCGACCTCGCGCTTCGCGGCGTTTTCAATGGCCTTCTCGCGCGAGTTCGTCGCGTACTCGACGAGCTTGGTGATCTCGACGGCGAACTTGAAGAACATCGGCGAGATCTGGGCGACGTCGTAGCTCGAGCCCGCGCCGCGGCCCAGGTCGCCGCCGTCGGCGTTGTAGCTGCCGGCCTTCCCGCCGGGGTTCACTTGCAGGGGCAGCCGCATGTTGCGGCTGCTGACTTTTTCCACGTCGCCGCGCTGCTGGATCAGCGTCAGCAGGATGTCGTCCCGCTCATACAGCAAAGGGATTTTGTCCCGCACCTTTTCCAGTTGCAGCGCAACGCTTTGACTGTTGCTCTGTGCTGGCATCGTGTTCTCCTTTTGCCCGCTCGCGGAGCGGGAAACTGTTCAATCGAAATCACAGAGGCACACGGATGCACACAGATGCAGCACTCCGAATTCTGGAAGCTGTATCCGTGTTGATCCGTGTTGATCTGTGGTTACAGACTCAGGATGTCTTCGTCGCTGATGCGGCGGTAATCGATTTCCCGCGGCGCGAGCCCGCGCCGCGCAGCATCGGGGTAGCCTCCGCCGCCCACAATGTCCACGCGCCGCGCGGCCGCGTCCTGCTTTTCGGTCTTGCGCCGCGCGAGCGCCAGCACCGACGTGGTCCAATCGGCCACCACGCGCTTCGCCACGCTTGGCAGCAGCGCCTTCGCGCGCGCGGCGATGAGCTGCGCCACCTGCTGGCGCGTGCCGTCATCGAAGCGCGAAGTCTCCAAAACCGCGCCGACCTGCCGCGTCAGCGTGTAATCGGCCGAGAGCGTCGAGTGAATTTCGCTGAAGATGTCGTCCGCAATGCGCGAGCGGGCGCCGTCGGAAATGTCCGCCCCGAGCGCGGTGCGCAGCACGCGCGTGATGTCGCCGCGCACATCGCCGGCGACGGCGTCGTTCACCGCGCCGCGCAGCGCCGAATACTGCGAGGCGCGCAATTCGCTGCGCTCGTGGGCAATATCGGCACGCTCCCGCTCCAGGGCCACGTGCTCCGGGTCTTGCGTAGCGGCGCCCTTTGGCGCGGCAGAGTTAGAACCAGCACCAGCCGAGGCGAGGAATTCCCGCCACGCGGCAGGATCGCGCTCGGCCAGAACCCGCGCCGCCTGGCGCAGGATCATCTGGAATGCGCGGGGCTGCGCATTGAACAGGTAGGCGGCAAGCTGCGCATGCGCCTGCGGCTCCCCGCTCAGGTATGCCGTATCAAACGCGCGCAGCTCTTCGGCTGCGCCGCGCGCCTGTCGCGCCTCGTCGGCGCCGCCGGGAAAGAGTTCTGCGACCGCGCGCGCTTCCACCGGCGTCGCAAACGCTTCTCGGTACGCCGCGTGCGTTTCCCAGAATTGCTTGGCCTCCCCGCCCGCCCGGGGATCCTCGAGCAGCGCCTTCAACCAAGCAGGAGGCTCGGCCGCTTTGCCTGCGGCGGCAGGTTTTTGTAGGGGCAGGTTTTCAGCCTGCCCGCTTGGGGCGCCCTGAGGAGCGGCCCCTACATTTTCTTCGCGCTGGTTTGTAGGGGCGCTTGCTGGCGCGCCCCGATCTGTGGCGGCATTTGAACTAACCCCGGTCGGGCTAAAGCGCGCCCCTACAGTCTCGTCCTTCGCGCCGGCCGCGTTGCCGTTCGCGCTATTCGGGCGTGACGCCGCGGCGCTCGTGCTCCACCCGCCGTCGTCAATGCCCAGGATCTGCTCTTCCGTCAGTGTGCTTCCCTGCTGCATGTTGTGTGCCTCTATGCGCCCTGCCGGCGCAGGACAACGAGATGCGCGGCCGCGTGCGCGCGGACATTGGCGAAGCCCGCGGGGTTCTGCACCCTGGCCACCTGACCGGCGTCGGAATTCGCCCAGCGCTTACACTCCTCGAGCTCGGTGGCGTGGTCGTCGAACAACTCATCCACCGGCACGCTGGGCAGCACGGCTTGGGCACCGTCGCTTCCCTGCATCACGATCGGCGCGGAGGCCAGGAGCTGCTGAATTTCGCGGAGCTGTTTGGTGCGCGCGTCTTCGCCGGGCACAACGATCTCGCTCAGTCCGATGACGCTCTTGATGAACCCGAGGTTCGCGGGCTCGGCGAAGATGCGCTGGATCACCGGATCGTTGGTGCCCATCAACTGCTGCAGCACGGCGCGCTGCTGCGACTTGAGGCGCGGGAACGATTCGTCGGCTTCGGGATGCGCCTGGATATTGCCCTTCAGGTCCGCCAGGCGAATCCACTTGGACTCGAACTCGCCACCTTCGCCCAAGAACGGAATTTCGGCGTCTTCGGGACGATTTTTCCGGAAGCAATCCACCGAGAGCAGCATCAGGTCGGCGTAGAACGATTTCAGCCGCCGCCAGACAAGCCCCAGTCGCCCGAGCGCCTGGTCGCGCGCGATCGAATAGCCCGTCGCGGTCTTCTGCGAATCCATTTCGCCGCCGAAGACCGCGGGAAAAAGTCCCGTCAGAAACTGCGCAACCGGTCCGGCGAGGTCCTGCTGATGCCGCAACATTTCTGGCGGCACCTGCGCCGCCGCAGGTTGAAAGAAGCCCGCGGAAAGGGGCTGCCCCGGACGCGCGCGCGCGGGATAGTGTGCGCCGGGCTCGGCCACCTGATTCGCGAGCGCGTCGAAATCGAGCACCTGCGGATCCGCGTAGATCGGCGGGATGCCGAACTCATACGTCTCCGCCTGAATATTGGAAAGAATGTTGTAGCGCTCCTGCACCTGCACGAGCGAGTCGCCCATGCTGGGGCGGTTTTGGCCGTCGCCGGGGAGCGCGTGCATCACGCGCCAATGGTCGTCCAGGCATTCGTTGCGCGATTCGCAGTACGTTTCGCCGGCAAACGCGGCGTAACACCCGCCGGGGAACAATTGCAGCAACTCATCGCGCACGGCGCGGTCTTCAATGGCGTAGAACGCCCAGGGACGGATCCACGTGCGCGTGAACGTGATGAGGTTGTGGAGCGCGTCGCCGGGATGCGTGCTCGGCAAGCCCTGCGCGACAGCCACGCGCGACGCCCGCGCATAGACGTCGTCCGCCTCGATCGGCCCGCCCATCTGAATTTTGTCCGCGGCGTGCGCGTAGCTGGCGCGGAGCTTCGCGCGATGCACTTCCATCTGCCATTGCAGATAGGGGTACTCGTGCATTTCGTTCGCCCAGACGGGCGTGTTCAGCTCGAGCCCGCCGACGATAGTGATCACTTCCTGGCCGTTCGGCACGCGACGCCGGTCGGCCACGCGCGGCACCGCGACGCGCTCGGCGGGGCGCAGATCGGCTTGCGTGAGCGCCGCGCCGCATTCAGGGCATGTTGTAGCGGCACCCTGAGCTTGTCCCGAGCCTGCCATGGCGGGTCGAGGGAGGGTGGCGGGGTTCCCCGCGCCGGAAAGAGATTCGGCCGGCTTAAGGGCCGCCCCTACATCCGCTGGCGTTTCTGCGCCGCATTGCGGGCAGACGTAGACATCTTCGCCAAGCTTGACGACAACTTGCTCGACGACGTCTTCGTCGTGGAAGCCAAAGCGCTGCCCATCGGCGACGTAGCGCACGTAGCCGCCGATCTTCCCGTCGGTCCAGAGGTAGTAGCCGACGCCGGTGAGCAAATTCGGGATGCCGTTGTTTTGCTCGATCAGCTTCGCAGCTTCGCTCGCGGCCTTCGCGGCGGTGATGTCCTCTTCGCTCTGCGCCGACTGCGGATAGAAGCGCACCGCGGGCACGTCCTGGCTCATCAGCGCGACGAACGTCAGCCCGAAGCCCTGATAAAAATTCGTCACGAACTGGTACCGCGGCATCTCTTCGAGCGCGCGCTCGTCCCCGGCGGCCAGCCCCTTTGCGTCGAACGGCAACTGCCAAGTCATGTCCGCCGGGTTCCACCAGGCGTATTGCAGGCCTTGCCAGAAGAGGCGCGCCTGGCGGATGCGGCGAATCTCGTGCCGCCTGGCGACAATGCCTTCGCTACGGAATTGCTGCACCAGGTCGCGCAGCGCCGCTACGAGCTTCGGCTTCAGTTCTTCCAGGCGCTCGTTGTTTGGGCCAAGATCGCCTTGTTGCGCGCCGGCGTTCCCATCGCCAAAATCCTTGGGCGCGATCGCGCCCGGCGGAAACGCCGCGTCAAATGCTTCGCCATTCACATTGGTCATTGTCGCCATGACTGTGGTTGGAATCTGCAGGGCGCCTCTACATCACCTTCGTGGTGTCCGCCGCCGGCGCCAGGGCCGCTTCGCGCACGCGCTGGCGGCGCGCTTCGGCGAGTTCGCGCAACGTCTGGATCTGGTGCCACGACCGCCGCCGCAGGCGCGGGATTTCCGGTTGCTTCTCGGCGCCCGGGACTTCGAGCGGTGGCACACCCGCGGTGCCGAGCAGCGAGTTCACGAGCGCGCGGTTTTCAGCGCGCAGCAGAGCGACTTCTTCGCGCAGGCGCTGGACTTCGTCTTCGAGCGCGCAGGTGTATCTGCGTCGGAACATCTGCGGTTACGGTTCCAGATTGTTAGAATCGAACGGAATGGAAGCTCTTAATGAGTTCGCAATAGTGGTTCGCCCGGAGCTCAACGGCAAACTCGTACAGCTCCCTATCATTCGTCAGGAGTGGGAGTCGAGAGTCTCCCGAGTAGAGGATCAGTGATAAGTCCGCCTCGGACGGATCTCCCTTGTATTGCGGAATACGCGTCCTGTTTGCCGGGTCAAGGGCCAATTGACGAAAGAACTCACTGACTGACCCTAGCCTCTGTGGCAAGGGGTGATAAGCGACTACCAACGCTTGTGCCGTCCCAAAAAAAAGTCACGGTCGAGGAAGTCACCACGAGCCGTACCACATGCACGCTGGTGTCTGCCGTCTGCGTCGGGCTGAACGTGACCGTGGTGGCCGTGCCGCTTGCGATTGTTTTTCCCTGCCAGTTTCCGGCGGAAGCAGTATTCGTTACCTCGACCCAAATGCCGTTCCCCGGCGGCCCGGCAAAGGTGAACGGCGGGTTGTTTTGAACGCCGATGGCGTAGTAGGAGTTCGCGGCGCTCGACAAAGAAAAGCGGACTTCATAGATGTAGCTGGTTGCGGAGGCCGCCGGAAAGATGCCCGTGCCACCATTGTTGCTGTACAGGATGTAGTCGTTGTTGGTCGTAGCCCCAGTGTTGACGGCCCAAACGCCCACCATTGTCGAAGTGCTGTTTACCCCGGTGACGGAACCCGTGCCACTCTGGCTATAGCTACTGCCCTGCCCGTAGGTGAGCCCGCTCTGCTGGTCGGGCTTGATGAGAAATTCTTCCTTGACCCAGTAGCCGTCCGCCGAGAAGAGTCCATTGATCTGCGTGCGGGTGTTGGTGGCGTCGTCTGTTGCCTTTAGACCATCGGCAGCAAACAAGACTGCGCGCTGCGTGAGTGCGCCGCCCTTGCTGTCCGTGACCTGGTTGTAGCCGCTCCCGCCGCCCCCGCCATCTCCCACCAAATCCCACCCGGTTCCGGCGGCGTTACAGACGTAGACCACTTGGCCCGCCGTCGCGGGGTCACTGCGCTCCAAGAACTCCCGATTCGCCGTGCACGTCGCTGGAAAGCTGGCGAAGGCCAGGCGGCGGAAAGGGCGCGACACGGCCGCGCCTTCAAAGTCTTGCGTGCCGGTCGTGTAGGTATTTGCTTGGTCGGTCTGGACAGCGGAGGTGCCCAGGTCAATCGTCGGGTTCCCCGCCACGCCGTCCCCGTTCGTCACCGTGATGTTGCCGGTCGTGCCTGTGATGGTACGCGCTACGGTGGTATTCAGCGCCGTGCGCACGACAACCCCATTTGCGCCCGGGTCGCCCAAGCCACCCCCGCCGCCACCATCTCCCACCAAGTCCCAGCCGTTACCGGTGGAGTTACATACATAGACCACCTGTCCCGCCACGGCGGGATCACTGCGTTCGAGAAACTCCCGATTTGCCGTGCAGGTTCCTGGGAAGCTGGCGAAGGCCAGGCGGCGAAAAGGGCGCGATACGACCGCGCCTTCAAAGTCTTGCGTGCCAGTCGTGTAAGTGTTCGTCTGGTCCGTGTACACGACGCTCGCGGGGAGGTCAGCTTTCACCACGCTATTGCAAGTAGGCGCAGCGTCAGCGTTCTCGCCACGCACGAACTGATTTGTGCAGGCGCCTGTGCCCGCAGCCGCGCCCGACGAGGCCACCAAATCGCCGCTGGAGTTCCACTTCGGATATCCATTCGTCCCCCCGCGCGCGACGCGCTGCCAAGTCGGTGAAACGCCAATTCCAGCGATGAGATCGCCGCGTACGACCGTACCAACCGTCGTGTCCGTGTGAAACGCCGAAAGCAGCGCGTGCGGCACCTGGCCGGACGACGCCGCGCCCGAAAGGTTGCCGAATGCGGGCTGCGTGCACGTGGGGCTGGCCGCATCGGCGAGCGCGGTGACGAACAGGTTCGCGCCGCAGCTCCCCGTGCCGCTGGCGTTGCCGCCTTTGTACTGGCTCGCGTTGACGATCCCGGTGCCGCTGAACGTGAACGTGCCGCCGGTGCCCATGGTCAGCGCGCTCGTGTTCGTGCCGCTGGTGATGGCCGAAAACGCGGTGCTGGCGGTGGAGCTGCTGGTCAGCGTGAACGTCGAGCCGGAAAAGCTGCAGCTCATGTTCGTGCTGCAATTGAGCACGACAAGGCCTGCCGGGCGCGTGGACAGCACGGAGCCCTGGTTCTGAAACTGGACGATGAGGCCGCTCGATTGCTGCGCGAAGAGGCCGCGCGCCAAAACAGCAGTGCGCACGCCCGGCGGCAGATCGCGCGGCGGCTCGGCTTTCGCGCGGGCGGCGAGCAAGAGCAGCGCCGCAAGCACGGCCACGGCCCACGCCACTTTCCCGCCCAGCTTAATGGCGGGCCAGGCATTGCGTCGCGCAACGCCAATCAGGCGCGCGCGCAGCGGAACCACGACCTGCCCGGGTTCACGGTGATGCGTCGTCAGCAAGCGATAGGCGGCGCGGGCGCGCGCTTCGGGCGCGGAGAGATAGGGATGTTGCTGCTGAACTTCTGCGGTTGCGCCTTCGAGCGCGCGGTCCTCGAAATCGAAGTGCGCCAGCGAGGCGTACTCGTACGCGCCGCCCTGTAGCAGCCACCGGCGCAGGTATTCGTTGTTTTCGTAGCGCATGGCTGCTTGCCCGAGCGAGGCTACGCGGTCAACTCCAAGACGGGCACGGGCTCGCCCAGTTCGAGCTTGCCGACGCGGATTCGTTCGCGGAGTTTCCTGTGCGCTTCCTCGCCGCTGCGCGCGAGGACGTTCACCCAGCCGCTTTCCGCAAACGGCGGGGCGCCCAAGGCGCATCAGCCTCGGGCTGACATTCGAGCGCGTAGGAGAAGCGCCAAACCCGCAAAGCTTCCGTGACGATGACCGTCGTATTCATGCTATTCGCAGATCAGCTCGAAGGTCGCGCTGCCGGAAGTCGTCTCGATGTAGCCCACCACGTCGCCGGCCTGGATGAACGCGCCGGGCAGCGCCTCAAACACGGTGCTCTCGGCGGGATACTTGTGGAAGCCGGGATCCCCCGAAGCCGGCGCGTGCACGATGTAGGCGACGGGCGACGCGACGCTCGCGTCCTGGCGCACGGTGATCCGCCGGCAGGAGACGGGAGCGGTCACGGGGTCGGGGTTGCCGACGTTGTCAAACGTTGCGGTGGCAGTCTTGGCCATGCTTGCCCCGGATGGTTCAGCGGGGCTTCTACGGCAGGATCTTGACGGTCAGGCCAGCGCCGCCGGTCGAAGAATTCTTTTTCGCGCGGAGGAAGCGCGCGCGAACGCCCGCCACGGTGCGCGCCTCGCCGCCGACTACGGTGGACGTGTCCAGGTCCTTGTATTCGGAGTCCACGTCGGCCATGGCGGCTTGGAGAGAGATGTTCACCGCCGTGGGGTTCGTACCGAAGATCGTCTGCCAGCGCACGGCGCGCCCCTGGTCGGGAAAACCCGCGGGCTCGGGCAGCGCAATCTGCGCGCCGGCGGTGCCGTCGGCGGGAAAGGACTCGTTATTCCACGGCAGGCCGATATCGCCCGGGTAGAGCGCGATCGGCGGATTCACATTCGAGTAGGTGGGCATGAGCGCCTCGCAGCGAAGATTGGTGCCCTTGTAGGGGCGGCCTTTACTTGTCCCGAGCGAAGTCGAGGGAGGCCGGCCGCGTTTCAGGCCCGCCGCCCTGAAGGGCGCCGCTCCATGAACCGCAAAACAAAAAGCGGTCGCCATCTTGCTGGGCGACCGCCGACACTTCTCTTCCGCAAACAGAGTAGCATGCTTCTCCCCTGCTCCGCGGCCCGATGTGCTGGAGCGGCGCGCGAGGTGAAGCGCGAAATGCGCGTCCCCGCCATTTATCGCGGGCAAACCGCATGTTTGGCGGCTTCGCGCGGTGTGTAAAATTGTGGAAAACTAGGGCGTCCCTGGAAGACCCTGCGCCGAAAAGAGCAGCGCGACATCGAATGAGAGGAGAGGTGTCATGGCCAACGCGGCGAAGCCATTCGAAAACCTGCTGCTTCAAATTCTTGACCAGGGCTACGAACGCAGCGCGTGGCACGGGCCGAACCTGAAGCAATCGCTGCGCGGCGTCGGCGCTCGCGCGGCGGCCTGGCGGCCCTCTCCGCGGCGGCACAGCATCTGGGAGATTGCGATGCACGCCGCGTACTGGAAGTACGCGGTGCGGCGGCGCCTCACCGGCGGCAAGCGCGGCGGCTTTGCGCGCGAAGGCAGCAACTGGCTGGCGCGGCCTGCGCGGCTAACCGAAGCGGCGTGGCGCGCGGACCTGCGGCTGCTCGCCGACGAGCATCACAAGCTGCGGGCCGCGGTGGCGGAAGCGCTGCGCGCCGGGCGGAAGCTTCCCCTCCGCATGATCTGGGGCGTGGCGTTCCACGACGTCTACCACGCGGGGCAGATCCGCCTGCTGCGGCGGCTGCAGGGCGTGCGGCAGTGGAGCGGCGCCACTCGTGATGCTTGACTATTGCAACCCGAAGCCAATGCCGGCGAGGGGCGCGCTCCCGTGCGGGTAGTGTCCTCACTCTGTGTTGCTGTCAGTCAGCGATAGCGTTGAAATCCCCTGCGACCTTCACCGAAGCGATTGGCGGAAAGGCGACGGTCCAAATCAGTTATTTTAACCCTTGCTTTCTTCGGGTCTCAGAGCCAAAATGACACGGGTTTCCAACCCTATCGTCGGCTCATACCCGATGACACTCCCCGCGAACGGATGCAACCGCCTGCGAAGATGGAATCATTTTAGGGACGAAGCTGGAGGGGATCGAACCCTCTACCGAGAGCCGCCAGAAGGCACCGGAGGGCATACCAGCCCCAGCCCCACAGAGCGAGGCCAGCGGGTCTAACCTTTTGGATTCGCTGGCCTTTTCCATAATAGGGAGTATAATACAAATGTTATAGAACAAAGTCAAGAGAAAACTGTTGACTTATAACAAAAAGGTGATAGTATTGTCGGTGTCTGGCGGCCCTTGGCGGCTCTTTGACTATGTGTCTCCAGGCGGCAACAATCTAATTGAGGAATGGTTGAGAAACGAGTCCGATGATACGCAATTGGCCTTTCAGGCCCTACTCAAGAACATCGGCAAGACCGAAAAGCATACCGAATGGGCGGGTTGGAGAGGGTTCCTGAGAGGCAAGCCTGGTCGAGAAGGCATTTGGGAGTTGGGCTTCAAGAGTGATGGCCGCCAATACCGAGTCTTTGGCTGCTTCTGGCGGGAAAGAAAGGAAGCTACTCTCCTAGTAGGATGCTATCACAAGGGGAAAGTCTATCACCCCGCTGATGCTTTAGACTCGAGTATCAAGAGAATTAGGAAGTTGAGAAGTGGAGAGGCAATACGTAATGAGCGAAAAATCCGCACTGATTTCTAGACTGAAAAACGACAAGAGCTATCGCGCTGCGTACATTCGCGCCAAAATCAATGTGAATGTTCCCTCGCAGATTCGCGCACTACGTCTTAAGTCTCCCATGACGCAAGAAGAACTGGCCGATGCCGCAGGAATGAAGCAACCCCGCATTTCTGCGATGGAGCGGCCCGGCGAAACACAGTTTAACCTCGATACGCTGATTCGTTTGGCTGCGGCATTCAAGGTTGGACTGATTGTAAGATTTGCTTCTCACAACGAAATGCTGAGATGGGAGAATGAGTTTAGCCAAGACGCTTTTGACGTAGTTCCTTTGGGCGAAGACTCCGAATTTCAAGCAGAGGAGCGACCTGCCAACGAACCTTTTATTGCGAGAACTTTTGGTGACTATGCATCCACTTTCCGCGCTAATGCACAGCAGGGCGTCTGTATAACAACTACACGACCTTTTGTCCACATGCCCCAGCCGCAACAATCCGACGATTTTGTGGTGCAGAGGAGCCAACTAAATGCCTGACGAACGGAAAGAAAGCGGCTTGATCGAGCAAAAAGTTCAGAGGGTTCAGCGTGTCGCGAACGTTGTGAATCCGAATCGCGCAACGGTTTATGCGAACAGTGCTGTCGTGACTACAAATCAGTGGGATATTCAAGTCTATTTTGGATGCTTACAGGAAACCGGACCTGGGAAAGTTGAGGTTGTGGATCAGGCCGCGGTAATTATGAATCCGGAGCATGCCTTAGCCTTTTCTAGAGCACTTCAGCAGGTTCTACAGGCATACGAGAGGGCAAGCGGGAAAATCAGAGAGATCAAACCCTTGGAGCTACCAACTGCTTCTGCTGCACCCGCAGCCCAGCCCGCCCGGCCCGCTGTTAGGGACGAAAGAAAATAGGGCGAATCCCCGCCTACTTTTGACAACATAGAATTTAGGACACTACCGCGCGCGCCTGCGCGTTGACACCGGTAGGGCGCGGCACTAAGCTCCCGCTCCATGCCCAAGACAATGAAATCTGGAAAAGCGCCAAAGCCCGATTTTCGCGCGACGTTTGACGCGCTCAAGCGCCTGCTCACGCGTCATAAGGCAAATCTCAATGTCGCGACTGACAAGCCCACGTTGTTCTGCGTCGAGATGCGCGGAATTCAATTCCGCGGCAAGCCGCTCTTTTTCGGCGGCGTGCGCGAGGGAAAGAACTACGTCAGCTTTCACCTCATGCCCGTCTATGCCTGCCCCGAGCTGCTGCGCGGCCTCTCCCCTGCCCTGAAGAAGCGCATGCAGGGCAAAGCCTGCTTCAACTTCACCACGCCCGACCCCGCGCTCTTCCGCGAATTGGCGGAGTTGACCGACGCGGGCCTCGAGCGATTCTCTTCGCCCAAATGGCTCGCGGCCATGGAGCGCAAGGGCTGGAGCTAGCCCGCTCTGCCCGGCGCGCGCCCGCGCCAGAATGACAGCGTCCTTGCAAACGTGAGCGGGGCGCGCGCTACATCGTGGACTTCTTCTTTGGCGGGTGCATCATTTTCGCCGGCGCCGCGGCCTTGGCCTTCAACTCGACCAAGATCGCGTCGATTGGCTTATCGGTGAGATTCTCCGGATTGTGTGTTTCCGCCGCTTCCCACGCAGAGACATTAGCTTTCATCTCGCGCTCTTGGGTCTTGCCATCCGGCGTGGTGAACCGCACGCGACTGTCGGCAAGAGGAATGACGACCGAGTTCGGGTGCGAGTGCATCACTGACTTTTCGTGCGGGCCGTAATGGATGCGCAGCACGCGCACCTGCGCATTCTCAGATTCCACTTTGTAGTGCTTCGGGTCAACCTTGACGGGGTCTTGCGCCGCCAGCGGCAGCGCGGCGAGGCACAGCAGCGCCACGAACAGCATTACGCGTTTCATGAATCCTCCAGTGTGATTTGAATTCAGCGGGAATTCCCGCGCGCAATGCCGGCGCGTGGGGCACCCGCGCACCCTACGCCACAGGCGCGCGAGTGTCAAGCGCCGCCATGCGTTCATTTCAGATTGAAGGCTCGGCCGGCTCGGGGATGGAGGCATCGCGCTCCCAGCCTTCGTTTTCGAGCGTGAGCGATTCGATCGCCACCGCATCGGCGCCCGCGTCCAGATCGGGAAGCGCCCTGTACTCCGAAGGCCAGCAGCGATACACCTTGAACGCCTTGACAAGCTGGCCGGCTTCATTATGAAGCTCGATGAGGATGTCCTTGCGAAAGTCCTTGAGTGAAACCTCGGCGCCAAGTCCAGCGCCGAGATGCCACACCTTGTTGGCCCATTCCTCGAACGCCGTGTCGTGGGTTACGCCGCGTTCGAGCGTGATGGCGTCGAACTTGGTAAGACCGGGGGATTTGTGTTCGGCGCTCGGGTCGCCGCCCTCGCGGTGCGTGACCACATCCGTGCTCCGGCGGAGCGCCGTGATTTTTGAGACGCCGGCAACGTACCGGCCGTCCCATTTCACTCGAAACTTGAAGTTCTTGTAAGGATCGACTCGCTGGGAGTTCACTGTAAATTGCGCCATCCTGCACCTCCAGAACCCGGCCGCCCAGAACGGAACGCTGGGAACCCAGGTGAGCAAACGTGGCGTCATTTTATCAGCGTTGGCCTTGGCGCGCCTCAGCGCGGTCGCGGAGCGCTGTCAAGCGGCGCGTTGACTTGCCCGGGTGCGACACGTAAGATGCTGCGGGCTCTTTCGCCTTCATTGCCGGCCCACTCCTGATGAACGAACAGACGATCTCGCATTATCGCGTCCACGAGAAACTTGGCGGCGGCGGGATGGGTGTGGTGTATCGCGCCGAGGACACGCGCCTGGGCCGCAGCGTGGCGCTGAAGTTCCTGCCGGAAGACGTGGCGCGCGACCCGCAGGCCGTCGAGCGCTTCCAACGCGAAGCGCGCTCGGCC
>JBGQHO010000006.1:0-80848 GCA_041497955.1 Terriglobia bacterium
ACGAATGAAACCGCCACAGGGTGGCAACAGGTCAACTTTGCGACGCCCGTGGCCATCGCAGCAAACACCACCTACGTGGCTTCCTACCACACCACCACGGGGCATTATTCCTACGATTACGACGTCTTCGCCACAGCGGGTGTGGATAATCCGCCGCTCCACGCACTGCGAAATGGTCTGGACGGCCCGAACGCCGTGTTTGCGTACGGCGCCAGCGCATTTCCGACGCTAACGTACCGCTCGACGAACTATTGGGTGGACGTGGTCTTTGCGCCGAACGGTGCGCCGCCGGCTTTGACAATCACGACCACCTCCCTGCCTTCGGGGCAGGTTGGTGCTGCGTATTCGGCAACACTACAGGCTTCTGGTGGCTTCTCGCCCTATAGCTGGAGTATGTCCGCGGGATCGCTGCCTGGAGGGCTGAGCCTCAACACTTCCTCGGGTGCGCTCTCTGGAACACCCACGACTGTTGGCAGCTTCTCCTTCACGGTGCAGGCGAGAGACTCCTCCTCCACGCCCCAAACAGCGACCCAGGCTCTCTCGATTGATGTCTCTGGGGCGCCTTCCGGGGTGTACACAATTTGGCCCGCGACGGCTGTGCCCACAAATCCTGCGGCTGCCGATTTCAGCATTGTGGAAGTCGGCGTGCGCTTCCGTTCTGACGTGAATGGCGTGATTGTTGGCCTGCGGTTCTACAAGGGCAACGGGAACACCGGCACCCACATTGGCAACCTGTGGACGAACACGGGCACGCTTCTGGCCAGCGCGACGTTTACGAATGAAACCGCCACAGGGTGGCAACAGGTCAACTTTGCGACGCCCGTGGCCATCGCAGCAAACACCACCTACGTGGCTTCCTACCACACCACCACGGGGCATTATTCCTACGATTACGACGTCTTCGCCACAGCTGGTGTCGATAATCCGCCGCTCCACGCACTGCGAAATGGTCTGGACGGCCCGAACGCCGTGTTTGCGTACGGCGCCAGCGCATTTCCGACGCTAACGTACCGCTCGACGAACTATTGGGTGGACGTGGTCTTTGCGCCAAACTGAGCCACCTCTCTGACCGCGGTCATTACCTGGACGTTGACCTGTGGCGCGTACTCCCATAACAATTCTCCGTTGGCGTGAGGCAGGCCGGCTTTTCACCTTCCATTCAGTTGTCATCGCTTTGATCTTCACATAAGTGGCAAACTTGTTCCCATTAGTAGGAAGGTGCCTGGCTCGGCAATCCGTGTTGGCAACGGCAGCCTGGTATGGGCACTTGGAAGAAACTGCTGTTGGTATTCGGGATAAGGCCCGCATAGAGCCATTTGGAACTGGGTTTTTGAGTGTGTGAGTTTGGTACCAGCTTTGCTCGCCTTTTCACCGCGCAGGTGTACCCATTTCTACTTGTAAGTAGCACTGGTTGGGGAAGTGCGCCGGTGCCGATCGCAGGGTCAGACCAGCCCTGATGTTGGCCTTGGGGGATCGGTGGCTTGCAACAAGCTGACCAATAAGCACGTTTGCAGGCTACTGAAGCACCCACTGTTTGTCCTGGCTCTTGGGTTACTGTGTAGCGTCGGGCTCTCGGCGCAGAATCCCCCGCCGACCCAGGGACCGGGAGGGCCGGTCCTTGTCGTCACGACATCGACGGATCCATTCGGCACGTACTACGCGGAAATCCTTCGCAACGAAGGCTTCAACCTTTTCTCCGTCGCCGACATTTCCACAGTCACGGCGACTACCTTGAACAATTACGACGTGGTGATTCTTGCCGGAATGCCGCTCACCTCGGCCCAAGTTTCCATGTTCACGAACTGGGTGAACGGCGGTGGGCGTTTAATCGCGATGCGGCCAGACAAGCAACTGGCAAGCTTGTTGGGACTCGCGGATGCCGGGTCCACTCTGGCAAGCGCGTACCTGCTGGTGAACACGACATCAGGTCCGGGTGTGGGAATCGTCAACCAGACGATCCAGTTCCACGGCGCGGCCGACCTGTACGCATTGAACGGGGCCACAGGCGTCGCAACGCTCTATTCGAATTCCAGCACGGCCACCTCGAATCCTGCGGTTACTTTGACCGGCGTGGGTCCGAACGGCGGTCAGGCGGCTGCCTTCGCCTACGATCTGGCGCGCTCTGTGGTGTATACGCGGCAGGGCAACCCGGCTTGGTCCGGCCAAAGACGGGATGGGCAGACTATCATCCGGCCTGATGACCTCTTTTTCGGTGCCGCAAGCTTTGATTTGGAACCCGATTGGGTGGATCTGAACAAAGTTGCAATCCCCCAGGCGGATGAACAGCAACGGCTGCTGGCAAATCTGATTTTGTATATGAACTCGGGAAAGAAGCCTCTCCCGAAGTTCTGGTATTTCCCGAGAGCTTTCAAGGCCGTCATCATCATGACCGGCGACGATCACTCGAACGGCGGCACCGCGGGCCGCTTTAACACTTATATTTCCCAGAGCGCCTCTGGCTGCAATGTGGCGAACTGGGAGTGCATCCGCAGCACATCTTACATCTTCACCGAGCCCACATTACTGACCAATGCGCAGGCAGCCTCCTACAACTCCCAAGGGTTTGAGGTCGCGCTTCATATCAATACCGACTGCGCTGATTGGACCCCCTCGACCTTGGCGTCCTACTATTCCACCCAAATTAGCAATTGGAAAGCGACGTACGTCAGCCTGCCTTCGCCAGTGACGAACCGCACCCACTGTGTCGCCTGGAGCGATTACGCCACCCAGCCGCAGGTCGAGCTCAACAACGGCATGCGGTTGGACACGACCTACTACTATTGGCCCGACAGCTGGATTCAAGACCGGCCCGGCATGTTCACTGGCTCGGGCATGCCGATGCGCTTTGCGGATCTCAACGGCAATCTCATCGACGTGTACCAAGCCACGACGCAGATGACGGACGAGTCCGGGCAGACCTATCCGCTCCACGTGAACACACTCCTCGACAACGCCCTGGGGTCGCTGGGCTACTACGGCGCCTTCACTGTGAATGCGCACACCGATTCCGCAACCTCGGCGGTTTCCAGTGCGGTGGTCAGCTCGGCCTTGGCGCGGAATGTGCCCATTGTTTCGGCGCGCCAGATGTTGAACTGGCTCGATGGCCGCAATGCTTCCTCGTTCGGTTCGCTCGGTTGGAACGGGCAGAATCTGAGTTTCAACATCGCGCTAGGCTCGGGCACCGCGGGTCTGCTCCAGGCGATGGTTCCGACCAAAGTGGCCGTGGGCTCGCTTTCAGGGATAACGCTGAACGGTGCCCCGATCGCGTTCACCAAGCAGACGATTAAAGGCGTGGAATACGCGTTTTTCGCGGCCCAAGCTGGCTCCTACGTTGCCAAGTACACTCCGGACGCAACGGGGCCGGTGATCTCGAACGTCACGGCGTCGTCGGTGTCCTACACCAGCGCCGTCATCAGTTGGACGACCGACGATCCAAGCGATACTCAGGTGGAGTACGGGACCACCACGGCGTACGGCTCTTCGACGCCGCTGGACACTCTGCTGGTGAACAACCATAGCAAACCGCTCAGCGGGTTGACGACCAACACCACTTACCACTTCCGGGTGAAGTCGCGGAACGGTGCCGGGCTGCTCACGGTTTCTGGGGACTTTACCTTTACGACGCCGCTGCTCGACCTCTCCCCGCCAGTGATCTCCAATGTTTCCGCGTCCGTCATCACAAACATCGGGGCAAAGATCAGCTGGATCACGAACGAAGTAAGCGACACACAGGTGGACTACGGCACATCCACGGCCTATGGGAGTTCCACTCCGCTCAATTCCACACTGTTGACCAGTCATGCCGTCACCTTGACCGGGCTTTCACCGGACACCGTGTATCACTGTCGGGTGAAGTCCCGGGATCCCGCCGGAAACCTGGGCGTCTCCGCCGACTTCACATTCACTACCATGTCTGCGGTGCGCACGGACACAACGGTCTCGGACTTCACGTCCGGCACGCCCGACGCCAAGACCTACATCTCGCTCATTACCGATGGTGAGCTGCTTCTCAACCCGGCGCTGGGCGTCGAGTTTTCCGGGACGACATTGCCCACCGGCTGGACCTTTACACCATCGAACACGGGGGGCACGGGCACCGTGGGTAGCAGTGTGCTCTCGGTCGATGGTGGGCTCGTGGTACCCCCTACCTTCTACGCGCCGGGACGCTCGCTGGAGTTCGTGGCTACCTTCAGTGGGGCCACCTTTCAGCACGTCGGCTTTGGCAATGACTTGAGCGGTCCCCCCTGGGCGATCTTCAGTACCAGTTCAGGCGGGGGACTTTGGGCGCGGACCAACACGGGCTCCTCAACAGATCAGTTGCTTTCCGGCAACTGGATCGGGGCGCCGCATCGGTTCCGCATCGATTGGAATCAGAACAGCGTGGTGTACTGGATCGACGGCGCCCAGGTAGCTTCTCACGCGCTCACGATCTCCACGAACATGCGGCCGCTGGTGAGCGACTACTCCACCGGTGGGGGGAAGGTCACCGTCGATTGGATGCATCTGACCCCGTATGCCACCCCGGCAACGTTTCTTTCGCGGGTTCTCAATGCGCCCAGCGACGTGAGCTGGGGCGCTGCCATCTGGACCGCCGATACCTCTGCGGCGGGAACGAGCCTCGCCGTCAGCGTGCGGACCGGCGAAACTCCGACGCCGGACAGCTCGTGGACGCCGTTTGCGTCCCTCGCGAGCTCTGGGTCCTCCGTTGGCGCAGTTGCGCGCTATCTGCAGTACCAGGTCCAGCTTTCGACCAGCAATCCTGCTCAGACGCCGGTGTTCAACGACGTCAGTTTCTTCTTCTCCACATCAACTAGTACGCCGCCGGACACAACGATCACATCCAATCCCGCTGCGTTGAGCAACAGCAGTAGTGCGAGCTTCAGTTTCACGGCGACGAAGGTGGGGAGCACGTTCCAGTGCAGCCTGGATGGAGCGGCGTTCGCGACCTGCACGAGCCCGCAGAGTTACACGACTCTGACTGAGGGCAGCCACACATTCCAGGTGAAAGCCACCGATGCCGTGGGGAACACCGATCCAACGCCGGCAAGCTTTACGTGGACGGTAGACACGGTTGCACCGGACACGACGATCACGGCGAACCCACCGGCGCAGACGAACAGCACCAGCGCGAGCTTCAGCTTCACTTCAACCGAGGCAGGGGGCACGTTCCAGTGCAGCCTCGATGGGGCGGCGTTCGCAACGTGCACGAGCCCGCAGAGCTACCCGAGTGTGGCTAATGGTAGCCATACGTTCCAGGTTAGGGCTACCGATGCGGCAGGCAACACTGACGCTACGCCCGCCAGTTATACCTGGACCGTAGACGCCACTGCGCCGGACACGACGATCACGGCGAACCCGCCGGCACAGACGAACAGCACCAGCGCGAACTTCAGCTTCACGGCGACGAAGGTAGGAAGCACGTTCCAGTGCAGCCTGGATGGAGCGGCGTTCGCGACCTGCACGAGCCCGCAGAGTTATTCAGGCCTCGGGAACGGGAACCACACGTTCCAGGTGAAGGCCACCGATGCCGTGGGAAACACCGATCCAACGCCCGCAAGCTTTACGTGGACGGTAGACACAGTTGCACCGGACACGACGATCACCGCGAACCCGCCGGCGCAGACGAACAGCACCACCGCGAGCTTCAGCTTCACTTCAACCGAGGCAGGGAGCACGTTCCAGTGCAGCCTCGATGGGGCGGCGTTTGTCGCGTGCACGAGCCCGCAGACCTACGCGAGTCTGACCAACGCTGGTCACACGTTCCAGGTGCGGGCCACCGATCCTACAGGCAACACGGATCCAACGCCGGCAAGCTTTACGTGGACGGTAGACACCGTTGCGCCGGGCACGACGATCACCGCGAACCCGCCGGCGCTGACGAACAGCAGCAGCGCAAGCTTCAGCTTCACTTCAACCCAGGCGGGGAGCACATTCCAGTGCAGCCTGGACGGAGCGGCCTTCCTAGCGTGCACGAGCCCGCAGAGTTACACCAGTCTGGTTGACGGCAGTCACGCGTTCCAGGTGCGGGCCACCGATCCTGCAGGCAACACGGATCCAACGCCGGCAAGCTTTACGTGGACGGTAGACACCGTTGCACCGGACACAACGATCACCGCGAACCCGCCAGCGCTGACGAACAGCACCAGCGCGAGCTTCAGCTTCACTTCGACGCCGACAGGGGGCACATTCCAGTGCAGCCTGGATGGGGCGGCGTTTGCGGCTTGCACCAGCCCGAAGAGTTACACTGGTCTAACGAATGGCAGTCACACGTTCCAGGTGCGGGCCACCGATCCCGCGGGCAACACGGATCCAACGCCGGCAAGCTTTACGTGGACGGTAGACACGGTTGCACCGACCACGACAATCACCGCGAAACCTCCGGCGCGGACCAACAGCACGGGTGCGAGCTTCAGCTTCACTTCATCGGAGGTGGGAAGCACGTTCCAGTGCCGCCTGGATGGAGGAGGGTTCGCGACCTGCACGAGCCCACAGACCTACACGAATCTGGCTGACGGAAGTCACACCTTCCGGGTGCGGGCCAAAGATCCGGCGGGAAATACCGGCTCGGCCGCCAGCTACACTTGGACGGTAGACACGGTGGCACCGAATACGACGATCACGGCGAACCCGGCGGCGCAGACCAACAGCACGAGTGCAAGCTTCAGCTTCACCTCGACGCAGTCCGGGAGCACGTTCCAGTGCAGCCTGGATGGGGCGGCGTTCGCGGCCTGCACCAGCCCGAAGAGTTACACTGGTCTGACGAACGGCAGTCACACGTTCCAGGTGCAAGCCACCGATAATGCAGGGAATACCGACCCCACGCCGGCCAGCTACACTTGGACGGTAGACACGGTTGCGCCGGTAGTTTCCAATGTAGCCGTTTCCTCTATCACGATCTCGACCGCGGTCATTACCTGGACGACGGATGAGCCGAGTAACAGCCAGGTCCAATACGGAACGACCACTGCGTACGGGAGTACGACCCCGCTGGATTCGACTCTGGCGGCCAGCCACGTTGTAAACCTTAGCGGGCTCACCAGAGGCACGCTCTACCACTTCCGCGTGAAGTCCAGCGATGCCGCGGGCAACCTGACCAATTCTGCGGACTTCACCTTCACCACGTCCCCGTGAGCTAACGTGGCGCGGAACGTGAGGCGCCGGTGAAGCGGCCCTCCGAGATCCGCACCTTTCACCTAACCTAGGGGAACTTCAAGACGGTTTTCCCGAGAACCCACCACTTCTTCCATGTCACGCAACCTTTAGGCAAATTCTCATCGGCGGGAAGCTCCTGTTGAATTACAATATTTGTTGGAAGAAATGAGCTGGTGATTGTCACCGTGTGGTTCTCGAAAGGCTCTGACGATTTGCCAACCGGAATTGACAAATCCCTACAGATGTTGGATCGACGCCTCGACGAGAATCGGAGTGCGGAAAGCCCGCAGAACGCAGGCCGGGCGATATGCGGGCTCCGCAACTCGACACGACCGGGGCACTGCGAGTAGAGGCGCTGGAGTCCTGCCGGGGGATCGAATTCGGCAGAGCACGGCTAGAAGCCGCGATGCGGCCAATTAAGGAACGCGGGCGGCTGGTGGAGCTCGAATGCCCAGACTCAGTGTAATGGTAACGGGTGTTGGGGGAAGATCGGTTGGACACCAAGTTCTCCATGCGCTCCAGAAATGTGGGGATAAGTACCATATCGTTGCGACCGACGCCGACCGATTCTCCTTCGGGCTCTATACGGTTGACGATCGGTATCTGGTTCCGCCAGCAAGCCGGCCCGAATACATTCCCGCGATCCTACGCATCATCGAGAAGGAACACATCCGTGCGCTGCTGCCAGGCACGGAGTTGGAGGTTCGGATCCTGGCGGGCCGCCAGCGCGAGATCGAAGCAGCTGGCTGTGTCCTCATTACAAACCCACTGCCCGTTATCGAGCTTTGCAGCGACAAGTGGAATCTGTTCCGGTGGTTAGTTTCGAATGACTTCCATACGCCCCGAACAGCGCGCCTACACGAATGGCGTCCCTTCGTGCGGGAGGTCGGCTTTCCCGTCATCTGTAAGCCAGCGACCGGCAGCGGCGGCTCCCGAAACGTATCGCTGTTCACCAGCGAGTTAGAGATTGGGGATTACCTGGAGCATGGCGAGCGACGGCCCGCGGATCTACTATTTCAGGAGTACGTGGGAAGCGGAGAGGACGAGTATACGGTCGGCGTCCTGGTCGCCAACAGCGGTGAGCCGATCGATTCGATCGCGCTCCATCGCAAGCTCACCGGGCTTTCGCTGGGACATAAGCGCACTGTTGGGGAACGCAATTATTTGCTTTCGACGGGATATTCTCAAGGCTTCCTCATCCGGCATCCGCAAGTTCAGTCCGAATGCGAAAGACTGGCCCAGCGTTTGGGAGCACGTGGTCCACTCAACATTCAATGCCGGCTCGTGGGTGGCGAGGTGTTCGTCTTCGAAGTGCATCCACGCTTTTCCGGGACGACCTCCATCAGGGCGGATGCCGGGTTCAACGAACCGGATGAGCTGATCGAACATTTTGTGCTCGGCAAGAAACTGGCCAGACTCCCTTATCGCACGAACCTAGTGGCGATCCGCGCGCTACAACACATCCTGGCGCCGATCTCGGAACTAGAGAGCATCCCGGAGGTGGATGGATGAGGGCGCTGGTTACCGGAGCGACCGGCTTTCTGGGAACACCGCCGGTGTGGTGGAACCGGCGATGAAAATCGGGCTCATTGCGGATATCCACGCCAATTTGCCGGCACTCGAGGCCGTGTTCGCTGATTTTCCCAAGCTTGACTCTGTGGTTTGCGCAGGCGATGTGGTCGGCTATTACGCTCACGTCAACGAAGTCTGCGCTTTCTTGAGAGAGCGGCGTGTATGGACGATCCGTGGGAATCATGACGCGTTCATTACGGGTGAGATGGCACCGGATGCAGAGCTCAGCCCGGTGTATCGCTGCCAGTGGACGCGGCGAGAAATCCTGCCGGATCATTACGCATGGCTTTGCTCACTGCCGGTGGAGATTGTGTTCCAATGGCGCGGAAACCGTATTCGCGTGCGGCACGCCAGCCCCGGGGATGAACAAACGTACCTGTATCCCGACGCGCCGCAGTTGGCTGACGTGCGGGTGGCAAAGGACGAAATTCTGGTGGTAGGGCACACGCATCGTCCGATGCGCATGAGGTGCGGGGATGGCTGGCTGGTGAACCCCGGATCGGTGGGACAGCCGAGAGACTGGGATCCGCGCGCCAGTTATGCCATCGTCGAGGTCGAGACGCTCGATGTGGAGTTTCGGCGCGTCGAGTATGACGTCCCATCCTTGCAAGCGCGCTTGAAGGCCCAGGGCTGGGACGCCAAGATGGTTGCGCTGCTCAGCCGCGAGAGAATGACCTGATCCGGCTCACCGCCCGGCGGCTCCTCCCATTCCGACAAGAGACTATCCGGCGGCTGCAAGCGCCCGGCTTACTCTGGGCCTTCCAACGCTAAGCTGCGCACACCTTTGGATTCCAGATTCCTCACTGACGTACTGAGTTCACTTCGCGTTTGGCGAGGCCGAGGTAGAGGAACGCCTACGTTCGATAGATTGCGCTGAGAGAACCTTGCAGTTTGTGCGCCTTATGTTAAATCACGAGCCTCGAATTGCTCTGCGGGATCAACGTGGTCGTGGCGGCCACGGGTGGCCGGAGAGCTCGGAGATGGACAGACGCAGGCTGTGCGGAAGAGAAGGCATGGGAACCTCCACTTGGCGAAGGGGAGAGAGAGAAGCGAGCTTGGGGCGATAAATCAGGAGCTTTGTCCCGGCGACGCGGTAGTCATTGGATCGAACCGTCAGCTCCTTGACAAGGACGAACCGATCGGACTGAAGGGCTCGGGCGATCTGTGCCGATTCCTTGCTGAACCCGCCTGTGTCTACCACGGCATAGCCCACGCCAAGGGCCAGCAGCATCTCTTGAATATCGGCGGGCGTGGGTGGGTCGGCCGGCCGGCCCAAGGCCCGCGTGATCGCCCCCCCGTTGACCACGCGCTCGCGTAGCACCATGCGCCGCTTATCGGGATCGTATTTCCGCACTTGGTAGATGAAGTCTCCGTTCAGCACCCCGTTATAAAAGAGTAGATCGGAATCCGGCTGCCCTGCCAAAAAGTGCGCCGCCTCCGCGCAACCCTGGAGATAGGGACGCTCGTAGGTGAGCGAGGGAACATAGAACGCGGCGGCAATCCCCGCCAATGCCGTTACGGCAAGTGCTCGCCTCCGGGAAAGCAGTTGCCACACGCCGGAGACAGCGAAGAAAACAAAAGGCAGCAGCCAGGGCTGGATGTAGCGCGGCGACTTGTCCGCGAGAAAAGACAGCGACAGATAGCACGATGCGATCCAGATGAGCATCAGTCGCACCGCTGGACGGTTTCGGAAGGAAACCAGTGCGAGAAGAATGCCCACCACGCTAAGAATGAGGAGCGGAATTCCGAGTTCCTCCGGCAATGACGCCGGGTAGTAGTTAAGTTCGGTTAGGAAGGAATGGGGGTGGCGCACACTTCGCAGATCCCCAATGGCCTGGCTCATGGCCGTCGGATGCAACCGCAACGCCGTCAGGTACCAGGGAACCACTGCCGCCCCCGCCGCCGTCAACGCAATGTAGAGGTGTTTGGAGCGTAGCAGCAACCACTTCCTTTCCACGACGAGATGCAGCAGAAAAAGAGGACCCAGGAACAGGGCCGTCTGCTTAGTGAGCAGCGCCCAGGCAGAGAAGAACGCCGTGCCATAGATCCAGGCGGGGCGTTCGGTGTGCAACGTGCGCAGCCAGCAATAGATCGCCGCCAGGCAAAGCGCCAGGGTGGGGATCTCGAGCATCGTGGCCTGCTGGTAGAGAAAGATGGACGGGAGGCACGCGTAGATGATCGTGGACGACCAGGCCAGTTCGGGCGGGGCATGGCAACGCACGATGCGGTACCAAGACACAGCAGCGAGGATGGCAAACGGCAGAACGGCGAGCCGGCTCACCCAGGGTGCCAGCCCGAACACCCAGTAGAAAGCAGCCTCGACGCCATAGAAGGCCGGCGGCCAATGGCCAATCGCTATGGCCGGATATTTCCCGTAATATTGAAAGGAGTACTGGAGTGGCCAACTCCAGGGATGGTCCCGAACCAGATCCAGGACGAAGACGCCGTTGAGAGCGTGCCGCGTCTCGTCCGCCATCAGATGCACTTCGCCGCGCCCGATCCCCCGCAGCCACGAGCCGCACAGGAGCACCAGGAGGGCACAGACGAGGACCCATTCACGGGCGCGCAATCCGCTGCACTCAAAGCCGCGTTCCATCTCCGCGTGCGTTGCCGTTGCGCTCAACGTCGAGATGCCTCCACCGATCGAGGGAAGCTTCGGCTGATCATTCCACCATGGGCATTAGAAACTCTACCACCGGCTCTGGGCATACGAGCCACTCTGAGTCTCGCGCGTTCCCGACCGGATACGGGTCGGAGGCAATCCTACCGGCCAAGTTTTCCAGAGATCGCAAGGGAAGAGAGCGGCGAGGCAGGGGCATCGCCCGGGGGTGGAATCGTCGCCGGCGCGCAACTCACGCGCGGCGGTTCTGCATAGGCAGGTCGCTTGGGTTCCTCTGCGGCTTCTTCGCGCTTTTCCTCGTGATAGTCCGGCTCGGTATTGATCGCCCACAGGTCGTGCTTCGCGCCCAGGATGTTGCGCGCGGCGCAGAGCGCGGTCATCATCGAGTGGTCCTGGTTGTTATACCGGTGCATGCCGTTCCGCCCGACGAGTTGCAGGTTGGGTAGCGCCGACTCCAGATAGCGGCGAATCTGCTCGACGCGTTGCGTCCAGCCGTTGTCGTACATCGGGTACGCTTTCGGCATGCGGACCACCGTACCGTCTTCGATCTCTTCGACGCTTGCCAGACCGAGCTTCGCCAGCTCCTGCTTGGCCATTTCGATCAGCTTGTCGTCCGGACTGGACCAGAGATCGTCGTTCTCGAAGACGAAGTACTCCATCCCCAGGCACGTCTTGTTGGGGTCCGGCACCATCGCCGGCGACCAGTTCTTGAAGTTCTGGATGCGGCCCACGCGCACCCCCGATTCATGAACGTAGAGCCAGTTGTCAGGAACCAGATCCCTGCGGTTGACGATGAGGCTCACGATCAGGAAGTCTCGATACCGCAGGGTGTTCGCAGCTTCGCGAATCCCCGGCGGCGCAGGCGGATCGAGTGCGTTGACGAGATTCCGGATGGGCATCGTGCTGATGAAGTGCTCGCCGGCAAATCGCTCTTCTCCGTGCGCTCCCGACGTCACCACGGACGTCACCCTGGTGCCGTCGTGGCAGATGCGGACCACGGGGCGCTCGAGCAGTACCGGGTAGCCCTTTTCCCGCAGCCGGTCCGTCATCATCTCCCACATCTGGCCCGGGCCGCGCTCGGGGTACTCGAACTTGTCGATGAGCGTTTTCACCTTGCCGTTATTCTGCGGGATCAGTGCATTGCGGATCGCCGTCACCAGCGAAAGCCCCTTGATGCGCTGCGCCGCCCATTCGGCGCGGATCTCCGTGCAGGGAACGCCCCAAACTTTTTCTGTATAGGTCTTGAAGAAGATTTCGTAGAGCCGCTTCCCGAAGCGGTTCGTCACCCACTGCTCGAGGTTTTCCTCAACCGCGTGCGGCATCAACTGCCAGCGGATGTAGCTGCAGAGAATACGCACGCTCTCAAAAATGCCGAGGCCGAACAGCGCGTTCTTCGCGCGCAGCGGGTAGAAGAAAAATTTCTTGCGGTAGTAAATGCGGGAGAGCCGCGGCCGCGAAAGAAACTTGTCGCCGAGGATTTCGTGCCAGATCTGGTTGATCTCGTCCCATTTCGTGAAGAAGCGGTGGCCGCCGATGTCGAACAGGTAGTTCTTGTAGTTGACCGTGCGGGCGATGCCGCCAACCGTGGAATCCGCCTCTAACACGACGGCGGGCTTGCCATGTTTGGAAAGCTCGTACGCAGCCGTCAGGCCGGCGGGACCGGCCCCGATAATGACGACACTTCCCTTCTCTTGCGGAGCAACCATAGTGAGCTAGGCCGTTCGAAGAAGCCATGAGCAACTTGCTCGCCTTTCTTGACTTCCCTAAGACATTGTAAATAAACAGGTTATTCCTGCGCGGAAGGAAGATGCCCGCGCGCCGCCCTGGCATGTGTGAAACCTATTTCCCTTTTGTGGGCTTTCGGTTCTCTTAAGTGGACAGTTATCAGTCCCATAGGCATAACTCCCTAGATATCACTTTTATTTTCAGTGGCTTGCACAGCTCTGGCCCTTCAGGAGCCCTCCGGTGCGCCGCGCAGCTGGCGAATCAGCCGACGCGTACCGAGGTAGACTGCGAAGCGCCGGCTGAAGAGGCTCCGGAAGCGTGCGGGCTGGCGGACGTAGTGAACGTCAACGCGGGGTAGGGCAAAGCGGTCCGCTGCCGCAGTGAGCATGCGCGCGGAGGTCGTGCAAGCCGCCCGATAATGCCCGCACACGACTTCTCGCACTGCGGGGCTCCAGCGGCCGTACGGATAACAGAAGTGCATCGCCGGGCTCCCTGTGCGCGATTCGATCTCGGCGCGGCTGTCCCGCAGCTCGCGCTCGACTTCCTCCCGCGACAGGCGCGTGAGGTCCGGATGCGTCACGCTGTGGGAGCCGAAGTGGATTCCCTGCTGCGCCAGTTCGGCAATCTGTGCCCAGTCCATCAGCGGCTGCTCGTCCACCCACCCGGGCTGGCCCGGCCAGCGATTTGTCTTCCCACAGAACGCTGTGGGAATGAAAACAGTCGCGGCAAATCCGAGCCGCCGCAGGACAGGAGCGGCATGAACGTAGAAATCGCGGAACGCGTCATCGAAGGTCAACGCAACGCTTCGCTTCGGCAGCGGCTGGCCCGCTTCCAGCCGCTCCGCGATCTCGCCGAGCGAAACTATGCGCACGTTCCCGGCGAGCCACTCCATCTGCTCGCGAAAAACCGATGGCGGAGTTTTCAGTGGAGAACTCCCCTCGGAAAGGGAGTGATAAGCAAGGATGAGGGGATTCTCTGCGGGATTCATGGAAAGACGCAGGCTAGCTCTTTCGCGGATTGCGGTAGTTTCCGCGCGGCTGCCGCGTGGTCGGGCGCCATGCCGGATGTCCGCGCGCGAGATCCTTCAGGCGCGCGCGACCTTGTTATACACCGCCCCCAGCACGCTGCCGATGACGAAACCCACAACGAACGCGTAAAAGAATCCAACGAAGCTGCCGAGGAACGTCACGTGATATCCCGGAAAGAACTGGGACAAGAGTCCCAGGTGCTCGCCGACGTTCGGGCCGCCCTTCAGGACCAGGATCATCGTCGCCAGGAACAGACCCAGCCCCGCCAAGAAGCCCACGACGATTCCCATCAGCTTCGCATTGAGCCGTACCACCGCTTTTTCCAGGGCCTCTTCTTCGCCGGCCATAGGACTCCGCACTGCTACATGTGGTCGAGAAAATCGCCGTACCGTTCCATCTCGGCCCGAGACTTGATGAGCGCCAGCCAGATCCAGAAAACAAGGTTGCGCACCAGGGCGAATCCCCAGCCCAGCACAAAACCTGCGACAGAACCCCAGAGCAAGCCAACGAACGCGCCCGGCCACGTGACGGTATAGCCGATAAAATACTGTCCGAGCAGCGCGAGATTCGGGCCGATGACTTCGCCGCCGCGCAGCAAAAGCACTGCGGTCATCAGGAAAATCAATCCGCCGAGAACGATACCACTGGCCAAGCCCATCGCCACCTTGTGGAGCGGAGCGAAAGCTTGCACAAGCGGGGCAGGCAGCGGATTCTTTTCTTCATCCACCATGCGACGTTCTCGGGCCACGTATTCTACTCTGCTTTGTCGCTGCGATTCCACGTCCCTGGTGAGAATTGCGCGCGGCGGCCGGCCCGGGCGACTGCGGCGTTACCCGGCGACCGCAGGAAAGGCAAGCGACATGCGCTGCGGCGACTCCCATGGAACCGCGCCAAGCTTATGCTGTGCGGCCTCGCCCAGCACCTGAAAATAGCGGTGCAGGTGCGCTTCCTCGCTCCACAGCTCTACCGTCTTGCGGTAGCCGCGCTCGCCCATCTCGAGCCGAAGCGCGCCGTCGGTACGCAGGCGGTCCATCGCCTCCAACAGCTCGGCCGGCGTGCGGTAGAGCAGGCCGCCCCCGCTTTCCTCGACGACTTCCTGCAAGCCCCCCAGGGCGTGCGCAATCACCGGCGTCTTCTGCCGGAACGCCTCAATAATAATGATGCCGAAGACCTCGTACCCGATCGAAGGAACAATTACGGCGATCGCGCGCCGGTAAAGCGCCTCAAGTTCCGCCTGCTGGAGCGAGCCGAGGAAGATCACATTGGGCATGTCGTGCGCCTGCTCGCGCAATTCTTGCTCGTACATACCGGTCCCTGCCACCAGAAGGTCCGCTTCCTTGTATTTCTGGAAAACAGGTAGCACCGCTTGGAGCCCCTTCAGTTTCTCTAGCCGCCCCACAAAGAGGAAGTACGACCGGGGATGCGGAGAGGGCTCCGCGCCGGCAGTTGGGGCCGGCGCGATCTCGACGAAGTACGGCAGGCATTCCAAGTCGCGCGTGAAGCCGCGCTCGCGGTGCATCTGCCGCGTGAAGCGGCTCGGAGAGAGGAACAGGTCCACGCCGGCGGTGGATTTCTCGAGCCGACGCGTGTAGCGCCACCACTGCGGCGGCCGGCGAAACTTCAGCGTGCAACGCAGGCATTCCGGCTTGTCGCACGGCCGCTCGTCATTTTTCCAGAGCACGTGCATCGGGCAGATCAGCCAATGCTCGTGCGCGGTGTAGACCTTCAAGAAGTCCGGGTAGTCTGGGGCGAGTTGAAGCACCTTCGGGCCTAGAAGAGAGATGTTGTGGTAATGGATCACGTCGAACTTCTTGCTCATCATGACGCGGAGGATCGGCTCGGTCTTGAACCACGTGCCGCCGGTCTGCTGCGTCAGCAGCGGTGAGAGCATTCCCCATCCGCTCCGCAGCGTGTGGACGGTCACGTTGGGGTGATTCGGGAACTGCTTCGAAGGCACTTGCGGCTGCAGGACGTGATAGCTTTCCGCGCAATGGATGACGTCCACTTCGTGCCCGCGCCGCGCCAGGGCATTGACCAAACGGTAGAGGTACATTGCGTCTCCGCCGAAGCTGTACGGCGGATAGAACGTGGAGAGATGGCAGAACCTAATGGGACGCGGCACGGTCGTGCACCACCTCGTCGAACACCCCCAGCAACTGGCGCGCGGAATTCTCCCAGGAAAGCCGGGCGGCGGCCGCCAGCCCGGCACTACCCATTCTCTCTCGCAGGCCGGTATCGCTCAGCACGCGAAGCAGCGCGTCGCGCAGGCCCGCGCGGTCGCTGGGATGCACAGGGATCGCCCCTTCGCCGAGCAATTCCGGCAGCGGGCTTTCCGTTGTGGCGATCACGGGCGTTCCGCAAGCGGCTGCTTCGATCCCCGGCAGGCCGAACCCTTCGCAAAAAGAGGGCAACGCGAGGACCAGGGCCTTGTTCAGCAAGGCCACGAGATCTTGGTCTCGCAAATAACCGGCAAAGATGACGCGGCCCTGCAACCCGGCGTCTTGGACCTGCTGGACGAGGTCATGGAAGCAGGAATGAAAAACGTCACTCGTGTAGTCCCCGGCGAAAATCAAGCGCACGTTCGCGAACACCGGCCGCGCCTGCACCTCGCAGAACACGTCCATGAGCAGCGAAAGATTCTTGTGCGGGCTGAAACCGCCGACGGCGAGCACATAGCATGCGTCCGGCGGCAACCCGAGCCGCGCAAACAGCGGCCTGGCGTCCATCCCTTCCACCCGCTTGAATACCGGGTCGCTTGCTTCGCTCACCACGCGGAGTCGCGATGGAGCGATCCCCAGCCGCTGCTGCAGGCACTGGCGTGAGTACTCCGAGACCGTAAGGATGAGTCGCGCTTGCGCGCATCCCAGCCAACGCTTCGCCTTCCAGAGCAGCTTGGACTGCAGCGTCGGAAACACCAACTGGGGAAACATCTCCGGGATGACGTCGTGGATCGTCACGAGCTTCGGCGCGGATGAAATCACCGGAACGTAGCTGTACACGGAGGGGAAGAAAAGCAAATCGAGCGGCGTCCCGCTCAGCGCGCGGCTCATGTTCCAGATATCCGGCAGGGATCGCCGCCCGTCGGCCGCAGCCGCCCTTAACGTCGGCACGCCGGCGGAAATGCGCACCTCTTTGGCGCGCTCAGGTAGCGGGAATTCTTCCGACTCGGAGTCGGTGAAGAAGATGTATTCGTTCGCGCGGTCCTGCGCCAGCGCAGCGTTGAGCAGCGCACGGGTGAACCTTCCGTAGCCACGGTGGTTCGACCAGCACGTGGCGTCGACTCCGATTCGCATCGCCGGTTATGTTTGCGGTCCGGCGGGCCGGACCCCAACTTCGGCACCCTGCGGCCGCGAGGCGGAAAACGCCGACCGCAAAAGATGCTGGACCCCGCAGAGAAAGAACACCGCGCCACTTGAAGAATAGTAGAACCAGTGCACAAGAACGGCGCGAGCCGTGAAGAACCATCCTCGCTTGCGGAGGAAGAAGGCGTACACGCGCCAGTTCAGCTTCAGAAGGAGTAAGACAATCACGCCGAGCAGCACCAGGACGTAACTCGCCGGAGTTGCCGGCAACCACCCGGCCATGGCCGGCGGCAGGGCTAGCAGCGCGAGCACGAGCAAGCCCGTCAGCCCGGAACTCAATCGAGCCCGGTAGCCAAGATTCAGGTCGCGCGGCAGATGTTGCGTGCGAAAGATCAGATTCGTCCATGGAACGGCGCGATACAGCAGATCGGCGCGCAGCAGATTCCACAGGGTCCATTTCTTCAGGTGCTTCACCTGGAGCTGCTTGTCGAGCCTAATCTTGCGGCCCGCCATAGAAAGCCGGTAGCCGAGCTCAATGTCTTCGATGGAAGGATGCGGGTATTGCTTCTCATCGAAGCCGCCGAATTCCTCGAACACAGACTTCCGCATCGCGCCGCAGCCGGCCCAGAAGGTTACCGCCTGCTCCTTCGAGATCTGGTGCACGTAATGGTGCGTCAGGTTCTTGTACTGCGAAAGGAAACTCTGCCAGGCGGGCGCGTCGTCGTACGAGCCGAAGACGGCGGCGAGCTCCGGGTCGCGGTCGAAATCCGCGGCGATTCGCCCGAGCACTTCCGGCGTGACGACCACATCGGCGTCAACGAATGCGACGATTCCCCCAAGCGCCTGACGCACGCCGAGGTTCCGCGCGCCGGCCGGTCCCATGTTGTGCGGCGTGCGGAGCGTGCGCGCCCCGTATCGCTTGATGATCTGCGGCGTGTCATCCGTTGAGCAGTCGTCCACCACGATCACTTCGAAATCCCCGTACGCAGACAAGCGAAGAGCTTCGAGGCACCGCGAGAGCTCCCAAGCGCCATTGTACACCGGCACGATCACGCTCACGTGCGGCGCTTGCCTCGGGTCGGCGATCGTCGTAGCTGCTTGGGTGCGAGCGTCTATTGACACTTTGGCCTCGAGAAGCTGAAGTCTCCCTGTAACACGGAAGCAACCCCACTACCAGAAGAAACGGCGCGCAATCCTCCATTCTGCAAACACTTACGAAGAGGGGAGTGTCTTCCCGGGCTAGGCAGAAGGCCTGACATGCCAAAAAGTGGAAAAACTTTTCACATTCCTGACCTATTATAGGGGGACCTTCCCAGATTACTGCGGCTAGCAAATAAAGCATTTGTGTTCAACCGTTTAGTGGCAGTACCAGTGCCCTAAACTGGCGAGGCAATTGCATATCTGAGACCGGAATATTGTAACTCCTGTAGGAACACCAGACCCGGATGTCGGCCGATTCGCAGACAGTGGACTTGTCGGTGGTCGTGGCGGCTCAGCAGCCAAGCACGAGACTCGAGGCATGCCTCGGCAGCCTGCGGGCGCAAGGGGCGACCGCTCGTCTGGAGGTCATCGTGGTGGAGGCGTCATCGCAGGAATCGTGGGCCCGTTTGAGGGAGAGGTTCCCGGAGGTTCGCCTCTTGAAGCTCCCGGCGGGGACTAGTGTTCCTGGTCTGTGGCACGCGGGTATCTCGACCTCGCGAGGCAAGATTGTGGCGTTGACTATCGAACAATGCGTGCCGGCAGCGAATTGGGCCGCGGAGATTCTTCGCGCTCATGCGGCGAACGACGCGGCAGCGATTGGCGGCGCGATCGAGAACACTCCGGAAGCCGGGCGCGCAGACTGGGCCGTTTACTTCAGCCGTTACAGCCGCTACATCCCGCCGTTCGCGCCCGAATTCCGCGATGACCTCGCCGGCGACAATTGCTCCTATAAGCGCGCGGCGCTCGAGGCTTCCCGCACGGCGATGGCGGAAGGCTTCTGGGAAACATTTGTCCACGAGGCAATGCGCGCGCATGGCGTGCGGCTGCTTTGCGACCCTGCGCTCGTGGTTCGCTACGCAGGCGGTATCGACCTGGGCGCGTTTGCCCGGCGCCGCTTCGCCGACGGGCGCTACTTCGCCGCGCGGCGTGCCCGGAAGATGGGCGCCGCCGGCCGGCTTCTGCGCGCAGCCGCTTTCCCTGTGACGGCGGCTCTGCTCTTTGCGCGCATCGCAGCGCGCGTTTGGAAGAACGGGCGGTACCGCGGCAAGCTGCTGCTGGTTTCTCCGCTCGTTCTGACGTTTCTTCTTTCGTGGGCCCTGGGAGAATGTGCGGGCTACCTCTTTGGTCCTTCGGACCGGCCGCAGCCCGTTGCGGAAAAATATACTGCTGTGGATTCACTGGGATGAGCACTCCGGAGATCTCCGTCGTGATGGCGGCCGCAAATGCGGCAGGCACGGTGGAAGCGTGCCTTCGCTCGCTCGAGCGGCAGCCGCTGTTTGCCTCGACGGAGGTCATCGTGGCCGACTGCTCGACGGACGGCACCGACCAGCTGATCCGCAGCCGGTTCCCCGGCGTCCAGTTGCTCCACTATGGTTCGCCCACCGGCCTGCCGGAAATGCTGCGGGACGCGCTGGCACTGGCCAAAGGCCGGATCGTGGCCGTTGCCGAGCCGCACTGCGTTTTCGCGGAAGACTGGCTCGAGAAGCTGCGGCAATCGCACGAATCCGAGTTCGCGGTGATCGGCGGCGCGGTGGAAAACGGCTGCCCGGACGGGACGATGAGCTGGGCATGTTTTCTCGCCGACTACGGCGCATTCATGCTTCCCGCGGAGCGGCACGTCGCGCGCGAGCTCGCCGGCAATCACGTTTCGTATAAGCGCGCGCTGATCCGCGAAGCCTTGCCGCAGATGAAAGACGGCTATTGGAAAGTTTTCTTCTTGCGCGACCTCGAGCAGCGCGGCTTGCCGTTCCTGTTTGAGCCTTCGCTGGTGGTTTACTTTATGGGGCGCAAGACGCTGGGCGTTTTTCTCCGCGACTATTTCGAGCACGGCTGGTTTTTTGCCTCGATGCTCTCCAGGCGGATTTCTCGCCCGGCGCGCCTGGCGCGCGTGCTGGCGTCGCCGCTGCTGCCGCCCCTGCATCTGTATCGCCGCTTGCGCGACGCGCTGGGCAAGCGTCGTCACACCGGCAAGCTGCTCGAAGCGATTCCTCTGCTCGCGGTCTTCGTGACCGTCTGGTCAGCGGGCGAGTTCATGGGGTATCTGCTGGGCCCAAACCATCTGCCCCGGGAAGCGTACCGATGAGCGGCGCAACGTTCTGCGCCTTGGCGACCGGTAAGGCAGCAAGAAGGAACGGGTGATTGCAACGACCAGCCCAATTCGTGGGACTCTCGCGCAGCGGCGTCCGGCGCCGGCTGCGCGACCTGGTATTGAAGCGTCAGCGCCCTGCGCGGCGGGAGACGCGCATGGCTGAGAAGACGCCGGAGATCTCCGTGGTCATCGCCTCGGTCAATGGCCCCGGGCATCTGGACGAGTGCCTCGGCGCGCTGGAGGCTCAGACGCGGAAAGACTGCGCCGAAATCATCGTCGCGGATCGCTGCGGCAACGGCGTGCGGGACCTGATCGCGCGGAAATACCCGCACGTGCGATTGCTCAGCTTCTCCGAAGAGAAGACGATTCCTGAATTGCGCGCCATGGGGATAAAGAGCGCCCGCGGGCAGTTCATCGCCATCACTGAGGATCACTGTCTTGCGGAGCCGCATTGGTACGAGCGGATGCTCGAGGCCCACCGTCGGTACTATGGCGTCGTCGGCGGCCCTGTGGAAAATCATCCAAGTATCCGCAGGTTCAGGGACTGGGCTGTCTTCTTCTGCGAGTACAGCCCCTATTACAGTCCTGTGCCGGCGGGTGAAACGGCTGATATCCCCGGCAACAACATTTCCTACCGGCGAGAGTTCCTGCCACAGGTGGCAGACCTGCTGGACGGGAGCGGCGTCTGGGAAGGATTCTTGAACGAGCGGCTTCGGCTGAGGGGCATCCGGTTGTATTGCGATCCCTCGCTGGTCGTGTTTCACAAAAAAGAATTCGGCTTCGGGTATTTCGCAAGCCAGCGGTATCACTACTCACGGGCCTACGCCGGAATGCGCACGCAGGGCGCGTCACTGGGCAAACGGCTCGCTTGGATGGCTGCGACTCCGCTGCTGCCCGCGCTGCTGCTGGCCCGGATCACCAGGAACGTGCTGCGCAAGAAGCGCTACCTGGGCAAGTTCGTTGCCGCGCAACCGTACCTCTGGGCTTTTCTGCTCTTCTGGAGCATCGGAGAGTTTGTCGGCTACGTCTCCGGTCCGGGAAAGAGTTTGCAAAAGGTAGAGTAGCCGGCGCGAGATCACGATTACACGGAGGATGGACATGCCGTACGCGACTGATTCGCAGGTGCTCGTCAAGGAGCGCGAATCTTCTGAAAAGGGCCCCAAGACGCACTGGAGAGTCGGACTGGTCGGGCTGGGCAAGCTGGGCATGCCTGTGGCGCTGGCGATGTCGATGAAGGGCCACGACGTCATGGGCTTCGACGTGGATGCGGGGCGCATGCAGAAGGAGCGCTTCCCGCACCTTGAGCGCGGGCCGAACGGTGAGCCCTCGATCGAGCCGTTCATCCAGCGCAGCGACCTGAAATTCGGCTCGCTCGACGAAGTGGTGCGCCACGCCGAGATCGTCTTCGTCGCTGTGCAGACGCCGCACGACCCGCTCTACGAGGGCGTGACGCGCCTGCCCAAGGAGCGCCAGGACTTCGACTACCGCTACCTCCGTGGGGCGATTGAAAACCTCTCCGCGGCGCTGGACAAAGCCGGCGAGGACAAGATCGTCATCGTGATCTCGACGGTGCTGCCGGGCACGATGCGCCGCGAGATCCTGCCGCGCCTCAGCCCCCGCGTGAAGCTTTGCTACAACCCGTTCTTCATCGCCATGGGCACGACGATCGACGACTTCATCAACCCCGAGTTCGTGCTCTTCGGCGTGAACAACATTGAGGCGGCCTGGACCGCGCAGCAGTTCTACCGCACGCTGCACAACAAGCCATTCTTCCAAACCTCGATCGAGAACGCCGAACTGGTCAAGGTGGCCTACAACACCTTCATCTCCATGAAAATCTGCTATGCGAACGTGCTGATGGAGATCTGCCACAAGACACCCGGCTGCAACGTGGACGAAATCTCCGGCGCGCTGGGCCTGGCCACCGAGCGGCTGCTCAGCCCGCGCTACCTCCGCGGCGGCATGGGCGACGGCGGCGGATGCCATCCCCGCGACAACATCGCCCTGTCGTGGCTCGCGGAAAAGCTCAACATGTCCTACGACTTCTTCGATCACTTGATGACCTGCCGCGAAAAGCAGACGGACTGGCTGGCCGATCTGGTCGAGGAGCATCACAAGCGCCGCGGCTTCACGCACAAGAAAGTCGGGCTGTACGGCCGCGCCTTCAAGGCGGGCACGAACCTGACCGTGGGCAGTCCCGCCACACTGCTAGCGAACATCCTGAAAGAACGCGGCTACGAAGTGGAGATGTATGACCCGCACGTGGACAAGGGCGCATGCCCGTTCGATTGGGTGGGCGTGTACTTCGTCTCCACCAATCACAGCGAGTTCGCCTCGCCGACGTTCCGCTTCCCGCGCGGGTCGGTCGTGCTCGACCCCTTCCGCTTCCTGCCGAAGCGGTCGGACGTGGAAGTGGTCTATATCGGCGTCAACGACGGCTCAAAGACCGGCGCGGCCGTATAGAAAAGTGTGAGCTGCACGCGCCGCAGCCGTGGCGGTACAGAAACACCGGCCGAGAAAGGTGTTTTCCAGATGCAGTTGCGGCGCGACCCTAATTGAAATGACGAATCGAGCCCTAGACAATCCGCCGCTGGTCTCCGTTATTGTTCCCGTGTTCAACGGCGAAGAGTTCCTGCGGGAGAGCCTGGATTCGATCCTGGCCCAGAGCTACCCGCGAATCGAGGTCATCGTGATGGACGATGCTTCGACCGACGGCACACCAGCCGTGGCGGCCTCCTATGGCCAGCGCGTGAAGAGCCACCGCCAGCCGTTAAACCGGGGAATCTACGGGAACGCAAACGATGGCATTGCCATGGCGCGCGGCGAATACATCGCCGTCTACCATGCCGACGACATCTACGAGCCGACAATGATCGAGCGCGAAGTGGAGTTCCTCGAGCGCCATCCCGAGACCGGAGCCGTCTTCTGTAAGGACGTCATGATTGACCCGGCGGGCCGCGAGGAAGGCCGCCTGCATCTTCCTCCTGAGGTGCCCGGCGGGCGTCCGCTCGACTACCGGACGGTGCTGAACGCGCTGCTCAAATACAAGAACATCTTTCTCATGTGCCCCAGCGCGATGGTGCGCGCGTCGGTGCACCGCCAGGTCGGGGTGTACCGCGACGACGAGTTCCGAAACACCTCGGATCTGGAAATGTGGTTGCGCATCGCCCAGCGTTATCCGGTCGGGGTCCTAGATGAATACCTGTTTCGCTACCGCTTCGGTCACGGCAACTCGGCGCAGCGCTATCATCGCCTGCGCACCGATCCCGAGCGGTTCTTCACGATCATGGATCTTTATCTGGAGCAGGGCGGGCGTGCCCTCGCCGCACGCGAAGCTTTGGCCGGCTACGAAGCGCACCGGACCGAGGATCAGTTGAAGCGCTCGATCAATGCGTACATCCTGGGGCAACTCGCAACGGGCCGCGAAATCCTGCACGACGTTCGCCTCCAGCGGCTCCTCGCCAGCCCGGTGGTCCAGCGCGGACGGCTGACCGTTCTCTTCTTTGCGCTGTGGATTCTCTCGCGGCTCCCGAAGGTCCCGCTCATCGCGAACCTCCTGAACTGGCGCTTTTATGGCAAAGGAGCGCCCCGGCGCGGGAGCTGCCAGCCTTGGAGGGCGCAGGAGGAAGAACCTCTGCCGGCGTGGGCAGCGAAGGTCCAGCCATGAAGCACAGCGCCCGCGTATCCCCGCAGGCGCCGTCGTGCCGCCCGAAGCAGGTGTGTCCATGTGCGGCATAGTCGGCGCCGTATCGAGCGCACCCGTTGATCCCACATGCATCGCGAAGATGCGGGATCAAATTGTGCATCGCGGGCCCGACGACCAGGGTCTCTGGCTCGCCGAAGACGGCCATGTGTGCCTGGGCTTCCGCCGGCTGGCCATCGTGGATCTCACCCCCGAAGCCAATCAGCCGTTCCACTCCCACGACGACCGCTTCGTCATCGTTTTTAACGGCGAGATCTACAACTTCAAGAAGCTCCGCGTAGAACTCCAAGGGCAGGGCGTCCGCTTCCGCACGTGCTCCGACACAGAGGTTTTGATCGAAGCCTTCCGTCGTTGGGGAGAGCGCTGCCTGGAGCGGCTCTCCGGGATGTTTGCGTTTGCCATCTGGGACACGCAGCAACGCCGACTGTTCTGCGCGCGGGACCGCGCGGGAGAGAAACCGTTCTATTACGCCCGGCTCAACGGCAGCTTCGTCTTTGCCTCAGAATTGAAAGCTCTAACACCCTGGCCCGGATTCCGAAGGAACCTTCACTACCCGGCCTTGGTGGACTTCCTCACCTTCGGGTTCGTGCCCGACCCGAAGACGATCTGGGAGGACTGCCGGAAGCTCCCGCCGGGCCATTCCATGTGGGTAGAGCTCGCGCCGGACAACACTCCGATTGTCCGGGAACCCGTTCCGTACTGGGACCTTGAATTCCAGCCGGACGCGAGCGTGAAGGACTGGGGACCGTGCATCCTCGAGACGCTGCAGCACGCGAGCCAGGAAATGTCCTTTGCCGATGTGCCGCTTGGGACGTTCCTCAGCGGCGGAGTGGATTCGTCATCCGTGACAGCCGCGCTGACGCGTGCCGGCTGCTCGGTGAATGCCTTCACGGTGGGCTTCGATTCCCAAGAATATGACGAGCGTCCCTGGGCCCGGCAGGTGGCGCAACTGTGCGGCGCGCAGCACACGGAACGCGTCGTCACGCCGGACGATGTGAAAGCGGTGTTTCAGAAGATGGTTTGGCACTACGACGAGCCCTTCAACGACTATTCCTACTTGCCCACGTATTACGTATGCAGAGAGGCGCGCAAGTCCATCACGGTTGCGCTCTCCGGGGACGGCGGCGATGAGCTCTTCGCTGGGTACACAAAATATCGTCGGCTCGGGCTGCGGAGCGCCGTGCACTCTGTGATGCCCGCGCCAGTCGGCAGAATCGCGGCGAAGGGCGCCGATTTGCTGATGCCGGAAACCAGCCGCCTGCGGCGCACACTCGTGCAGCACGGCGCGGACACGCCGGCGATGCTGCTGGACATGCTCACGCTGGGATTCTCGTCCAGCGCACTTGGCCGGGCCGCACGCGGGCAATTGGCCCAGGCGCTTCGAGAATACAGCCCGATGGACGTGGTGCGTCCTCTGCTGGCTAAAGCGCCTCCGCGCGAGGTAGGCCTGATCAACGCGATGCGCTACCTCGACCTGAAACTGACCCTGAGCGGAGACATCCTAGTCAAAGTGGATCGCGCCAGCATGGCCGTCTCACTCGAAGTGCGTCCCGTGTATCTCCATCGCGACCTCATGGAGCTGGCCGCGAGGATCCCCCCGGCGCTGCTGGCCGACCGCCGCGAGGCCAAGAAAGCTTTGAAAAACGCACTCCGCGCCTGGCTGCCGGACACGATCCTTGACCGGGAAAAAATGGGATTCGCGCTGCCGCTCAAGCAGTGGCTTCGAAATGGGCTCGGCACGCTCCCAGAGGGGAAAGACGGAGGAGCGTTTGGGGACTTGCTAGATGCAGGACTTCTCGAGAAGCTCGCGCGGCAGCACGCAGCCGGCGCTGCAGACCAGACCTCGGCCATCCATAGCCTGGTGTTCCTGAGGAATTGGATGGCCACGTGGCTCTGAGCGGAGCCGCGGTAGAACTGGCCGAATCGGCATGCCGGGACAAGGAGCCGTCGGAATGACCCAATTGGGCGACATCTCAGTGTTCGTCGATCCCGTTTCCCATCATTTTCTGCGGAACGAGCTGTTCAACCCGGCGAGCCGCTACAACATTGACGACGCTCACGCCCCCTACTTTCTTCTGCGTGACGTCTTCCAGCGCAACGGGATCGAAGTGAACACGGCGGACTACCTGATCCGCGGCGAGAAGAAGAACAAGATCAACGTGTACTTTTCACTGGGCATCAGCACGAACTATGAGCAACTGGCGCGGCGGGACGATGTCATCCTGAGTGCGTTCTTTACGATGGAGGCAGCCACGGTTCAGCGGAGCACCTTCCGCCGGCTGCGCAGCATCTCCCGGCATTTCAAACGAGTCTATTGTTACTCGCCTGCCGATGCCTTGGAACGCTTTGGCTGCAAGGGGCTGCAGTTCCGGAGATTCCTGATCCCCTACTGTGCCAGCGGCGTGATCGAGGATCTGTGGAGCCGGACCGATCGGAAATTTCTCGTCCTGTTGAACTACAACCGCCTGGGCCGTGATCCATGGCACGATCTCTACCGCGAACGGCTCCGTGCTCTCGAATTCTTTAGCCGCTACGATGAAATCGATCTCTACGGCATGGGCTGGGACAAGCCCCCCTACACTGTCGGAGACACTTGGATTCCAGTAACCTTCACACTCATCCATCGCTACTTGCGTCAGAACGTGCCCTTCCTGAAGAAGCACCCATACCAGGAAGTGGTCCAGAAGGTGTACCGGGGTGTGGCGGAATCGAAGTATGCCACGCAGAGTAACTACACCTTCACAATCTGCTACGAAAACGTGATGCTGCCCGGCTGGATCAACGAAAACATCTTCGATTGTTTTCTCGTCGGGACGATCCCGATCTACCTGGGCGCGCCGGACGTCACCGACTACGTGCCGGCCGAGTGCTTCATTGACAAGCGCCAGTTCCCGACCTACGACGATCTGCGCGCATATCTGAAGTCGCTGACCCAGAAAGACATCCAGGCGTACAAGGAGAATGCGCGCGACTACATGGCCTCGGAGAAGTTCAAGCCCTTCAGCAAGGAGGCCTTTGTGGGGCTCTTTACGCGCGCCGTAGAGGAAGACGTTGGAGTTACGCTGACTGACTGAGTCGCTTCCGCGTCAGCCGTTTCTCGAGGTGACCGAGGCCCGTTACCCTTCGACAGCGTTCCCGAGGATTCGCACGCGGAGCGCACAAGCGGCCCTTAGCATGGAAAACAGTGTGACGTCTCACCCCGACTCGCCGAACGCATCGCCCCGCCCGGTCGCCCTGCCCCCAAGAGAGACAGGTGCGGCGCCGTCGGGGATGCTTCGCTCGCTGCGAGTGGTTGCGACCGTCGGCGGACTGCAATCGCTGCTCGCACTCCTCTACTTCGCACGATCGAAAGCGATTGCGCTGCTCCTGGGCCCCGCCGGGGTGGGCATTGTCAGCCTGGTGGACCAGATCGTTATGGTCGTTACGCAGGTCTCGGCGCTGGCCCTCGCCATCGCGCCGATGAAGTTCATCTCGCGAACGTTGAACCACGGCACCGAAGCCGTGAAGCGTGTCTACGAGGCCTTGTTCAAGAGCCTGCTGATCTCCACGCTGGCGGGGACTGCGCTGGGATACCTGGTGTTCACCATCCGGCCAAGCCTGCTGGGACCAAAGCTTGTGGCGTACAAGGAATTCGTTCTGATCGGGGTTCTGGCGGTTCCCGCTCTTGCGCTGACCATGTTCTTCGCGAATGTCCTGGCTTCGGCGCGAGGGTACCGGCAGTCCCTCTATTTCCTGCTATTCTCTGGCGCGGGCTCTCTCATCGCCGCCTATTCCGGAATTCGACTGGGCGGAATAGCGGGTCTGTACTGGGCCAACCTAATCTTTGGAGCCATCGCCATCGTAGGCGCGCTGACCTACCTGCACACCTCGCTGCACTTAGCGCCGCACAGCCGGGGCTTCCGGCTGCGGGAGGAATTCCGCAAGCATCCCGACCTGCTTGCCTACTGCACAGTGCTCTACGTTCTCTCTTTCGCGCAGCCGCTTTCGTTTCTGGCCGTGCGCTATGCGGTTCTGAAGACTCTCGGAGCGGTCGAGACCGGGTACTTCCAGGCCGCATTCTTGATCGGTGCGCCGATCAGCCTACTGCTGACGCAAGCCCTGAGAACGTACTTCGAGCCCATCGCCAACCGCGACCTCGCGGTGCAGGAAAAGACAAAGAGCGCGAACGAGTTCACGTTCAGCCAGGCGGTTTCTCTGCTGCCGGGAGCTTTGGTGCTGGTGCTGTTCCCACGGGAGGCCGTGACGGTTCTGTTCTCCTCGGCATTCACTCCCGCGGTGCCGTTCGTGTTTCTGTTCGTGCTCTCCGAGTGCATCTTCCTGACAGGCCAGGTGTATCTCGTACTGCAACTCGGAATGGATGACCTGCGGGGATTCTTCGGGTTGAACCTGTTTGGCTATGTCTGCCTGGCGGCGCTGACGTGGGTGGCCGCTCCGCAGTATGGTTTGTGGGGAGTGGCCGGGGCCTTCGTCGTTTCGCGGGGCACTGTCTTTGCGCTCTCTTATCTCCGCGTGTCACGGAAATACGGCTTGCGCATGCCGCGCCGACAGGCGATCTTCCTGCTCTATGCGGTTGTGTGCCTTTGCCTGGCCGGATTCTTCGGGAGCCGCCAGGCATCACTCAGCGTGGTGAACTTCGGCTTGCGGGTGGCGATCCTAGCGGCGTTCGCCGGGGGGGCTCTGACCTTCCTCAGCCGAGAAGAACGAAGCTGGCTGGGCGGGTTGTGGATGCGCTGGAGAACGAACCTACGATGATTCGCGTCCTTTACCTCTCGCGGAATTTTCCGAACCCGGTGCTGCCGCGCCTGGGGATGTGGGTGGAGCGCATGCTGCGGGCGTGTCAGGACAGATGCGACTTCAAGGTGATCTCGCCGGTTCCTTACGCACCGCCGTTGCCGGGCCTCTCCAAGTTCACGCGCTTTCGCAAGATCGAGCCCCGCCGCTGGGATCAGGGCGTGGAGATCTTCCATCCAAAGTTTTTGACCGGCCCTGCGCACTGGCTCTACGGTTTGGAAGGGGCCACGCAGCACTGGGCTGCGGTGCGGGCCGCGGACGAGATCCGTCGCGACTTTCCCTTCGAGCTGATCCATGCCCACTTCATCTATCCCGACGGCGTAATCGCCGCGCGTCTGGGACAGCGCTATGGCGTGCCCGTGGTGATTTCCGATCACGCCCTTTGGCGGCCCTGGATGGATGACTACCCACGGGTTCGTCGGAAGGCGGTGTGGGCGGCGCAGCAATGCAGCTTTCATCTGGCCGTCAGCCGGGCAGCGCGCGAATCAATCGCGCACTTCACCGGCGAATCCGAAAAACTACGGATCATCCCGAACGTTGTGGACGGGAAGATGTTCATTCCGCCCACGAACGGGGCACGGCCCGCGCCGAACCGAATTCTGTTTGTAGGTATCATGCGCCAGGTAAAGGGTGTGGACATCCTGCTCGAGGCCCTGCGCCGGCTGGCGGATCAGAACCGCGACGTCCGGCTGGCGATAGTGGGCGAAAGCTTCTATGAGAGCTACCGGCGGGACTTGGAAGGGTTCCGCCAGATGGTGACCGATCTCAGGCTGCAGGACCGCGTCGAATTCCTGGGCGGCAAAGAGCCCGCCGAGGTCGCGAAGGAAATGCAGCGCAGCGCGTTGCTGGTCCTGCCGAGCCGCCGCGAGAGTTTTGGTGCTGTGCTCGCAGAAGCCTTGGCGTGCGGGACGCCGGTGGTCGCCACGCGCTGCGGCGGGCCGGAGGACATCGTCAACGATCAAGTGGGTGTGCTGGTTCCCCCCGAAGATCCGGCAGCCCTGGCCGAAGGCATCGCGCAGGTTTTGGATCGCCGGGCGTCATACGATCCCGCGCGCTTACGCGCCTATGCCCTGGAGAATTTCGGGATGGAAGCCGTTGGCTCGCGCATTGTGGCCCTTTATCGGGAAGCCCTGGGGGAGGGGCGGACAACCTCCTAGTGAAAAGTTTTTCCCTTTTGTGGACATCTGATGGGAGTCGCCGGTGCGTGAGTTGGCCCAGTTAAGGCTTCCGGGGAAGCAAGTGTTTGCGAAACGCAGACCTAGCAGGCAGACGCAAACCCTGTTTTCTCAAGCGAGTATGGCGGATAAATTGCTTCGAAGACGCGGGGAAACCTTTCTCTGCTCAGTGGAATACGCACCTGGAAGGAAAAGGGAAACGTAATGCGGTTTGAAAAAGTGATTGTCGTGAATCCACCGAGCCCTCCTGGTTATACGGCCAATCGCGACTCGATGGGCGGGTTCGGGCAACTCTATCCGCCCGGCGCCCCGATCGCTCCGCCGTTGGACATGCCTTACCTCGCGGCATATCTCGTGGAGAAAGCGATCCCGCTCGCGGTCTTGGAAGCCCAGGGGCTCGATTTGAACCGCGACCAACTCGCCAGCCGGGTGGCAGAGATTGCCCAGGAAAACGGACCGGCGCGCACTCTGGCCGTCCTCCGTACAGCCCTGTGCAGCCTGGACTGGGACCTCTCCGTCTGCGCCGCATTGAAGCAGGCTGCCCCTGGGATCGCACTGGCGATCTATGGTTCTGCGGTGCCAAAGGTCGTGAAGCGAATCAAGCAGGAGACGTCGCTGGATTACATCATTGCAGGCGAGCCCGAGGATACCGTCACGGAACTGGCTCAGGGGAACCCCGAGGAGTTCATCCTGGGTCTATCCTGCCGCCGCGGCGAGGCCTGGATGGAAAAGCCCGAGCGGCCCTTCCTGAAGGAGCTGGACAAACTTCCTTTCCCCAAGTGGGAGCTCTTGCCGTATCACCGCTACGCCATCCCCCGGTCATCCACGGCCGGCCCGCTGCGGTTCCTGCCCATACTGAGTTCGCGTGGGTGCCCATTCGGCTGCCACTACTGTCCGTATCCCGTGGGACAGGGGCTGCCGTGGCGCTTCCGCAGCCCGAAGAACGTCGTGGACGAAATCGAGCACCTCGTCAAGGACCTGAGCATCGAGTACATCCTCTTTCGGGATCCGATGTTCTCCCTGCGGTTGAACCGCGTGATGGAGATCTGCCAGGAAATTCAGCGCCGCGGCTTGGTCTTCAAGTGGAAGTGCGAAACACGGCCGGACTGCTTGAACGAAGAGACGGTCCGCGCGATGGCGGCCGCAGGCTGCAACGGCATCAACTTCGGCGTAGAAAGCGCGGAAGTCGAAATCCAGGCCAACGTGGGCCGCAAGCCCATCGCGCGCGAAAAAATCATCGAGATGACGGCGATCTGTCACAAGTACGGGATCAAGACGTTCTGCTTCTTCATCATCGGGTTGCCCGGCGATACGGTGCAGACCATCCTCCAAACGATCCAATTCGCCATCCGGCTCAACGCCAACTGGGTCCAGTTCACCGCGGCCTCTCCCATCATCGGCACCAAGCTGCACGAATGGGCAGTGGAGCACGGCTTGGCGGAAGACCACGAGTATGCCTACCGCAGCAGTCACGAAGCCATGATGGGAAACGAGAACCTGTCGAAGTCTCAAGTGGGGGCTCTGCACCGCTTCGCCATGCTCTTCGAGCGCTACCTGCTGAACCGCGGTGGTATCCTGAAGGACGACACCCGGCGCGGGCTGCTTTATGGCAGCGCGCGTTCGCTGGCGAATTTCGCATCCGGAGTTTCAGCGCGGGCCCTTTTCGCCATCGGCCGCAGCCACTTCGAACGCACCTATACACCGAGCAACCGCCCCGGGCTTCCGGCATCCACCTAGCCGGACGATTCGAATGAAGGTCTTGATCACCGGGGCCACCGGGTTTCTTGGCTCCCACCTTTGCCGGCGCATGGTGACTCAGGGTCACCAGATCCGCATCCTCTGCCGGCCCACATCCAGCCTGGACAAATTGGGCGGGCTTCCCCTGGAAAAAGTCATCAGCGACGTAACCGACGCAGAAAGCGTGCGCCGCGCCACGGAGGGCTGCGACGCGGTAATCCACGCGGCGGCCGACCTGAACTATTGGAGACAGGACCCGGCACAGCAGATGCGCGTCAACGTGGAAGGCACGCGCAACGTGGCCCGGGCTGCACGCAAGGAAGGAGTCCGGCGGCTCGTCCACGTCAGCTCCGTCGCAGCCGTGGGAATTTCCGCGGATCCGGCGCATCCAGCCGACGAGGAATTTCAATTCAACCTGGAACAGTCGGGGCTCGCGTACCAAATCTCCAAGCGGCGCGCTGAAGAAGAATTGCTCGCGGAGGTCAGCCGTGGGCTAGACGCTGTGATCGTGAATCCCTCCTGGGTCTTTGGACGCCATGGCATGGAGTATCGCGGCGGCGAGATGATCGCCAAAGTACGGCAGTCGCCTGTGGTGCCCTATCTGATCGGGGGATTTTGCGCCGTCCACGTCGAAGATGTTGTGGACGGCATCGTGGCGGCCCTCGAGCGCGGCGAGACAGGCCAGCGCTACATCCTGGGAGGAGAAAACGTCAGCTTCCGCGCGGCTCTGGAAAGAACGGCGCGCGCCATGGGGCTGCGCCGGCGGTTCGTGCTGGCGCCCCGGTGGGCAGTGGGACTGGCGGCGATGGTTCTCGAACCCTGGGACCGGCTGCGCGGGCGGCGGCCGCGTATCACGCGCGCAACGTGGCGTTACTTGAGCTGCTTTCAGTACTTTGATTCGAGTAAGGCAAGACACGCGCTGGGCTATGCCCCGCGAGACTTTGATGCGATTGTAGCCGACTGGCTTGCGTTCGATCGCACAGGGCGAGCTAGCGGATGAGCATGGCCCCGCAGGGAAGAACTGGAAGCGGCCTCTCCGCAAACGATCTACTGTGCTGGCTCTGCTGCCCGCAGTGCAAGGGAGACCTCGCGCTACGCGCGGAAGCGTATTTCTGCGCGCACTGCGCCCGCAGTTTTCCAATCCTGCTCGGGATTCCGGACCTGCGCGTCTATCCGGACCCCTATGTGACGTTCGAGCAGGACCACTTCAAAGGCCGCCAGGTACACGAGCAGGCGACGAAGTTGACTTTCCCGGAGCTGCTCCAGTTCTACTGGGAAAACGTTTCAAAGCCGCCAACGCCGGTCGAGCTGCGCAACCGCTTCATCCGCCACGTGCTCTCCGACGAAGACCGCGTCCGGCACTTCCCGGTTGCCGGGGTTCGCGGGGCGGCGTGCCTCGATGTCGGCTGCGGCGCGGGCGCGATGCAAAACGTCGCAAACGAACGGTTCGACGTCGTCTTCAGCGCAGATATCGCGTTTCGCTGGATGGTGCTGGCGCGCAAGCGCCTCGAGGAAGCCGGCCTGCCCGCAAACGTGATCTGCTGTTGCGCCGATTACCTGCCGTTTCGGGGAGAGTCCTTCGACCTAGTCACCGGCATCTCGCTGCTGGAGCACACGGCCAACGCAGAGGCCGTTGTCGCGGAATGCAGCCGGGTCGCGAAGAGGCAGGGCACCGTATTCCTGCTGACGACGAACCGCTTTTCACTGGCGCCGGAGCCGCATGTGCGCATCTGGGGCCTGGGTTTTTTGCCGCGAAAATGGATGCCGGCGGTAGTGAAGTGGCGCCGCGGCCTCGCCTACGACAAGCACCGCCTGCTTTCGCTCTTCGAGCTGCGGCGGTTTTTGCGCAGCGCCCGGCTGGACCGGGTGCAGTTCTCTCCTCCTGCAATTACTCCTGCGGACTTGGAGCACCGCAGCGGCCCCGAACGCGCGGGCGCGCGCCTCTTCGAATGGATGGGAAGAATCCCAGTGCTTCGCTGGCTGTTGCTTGTGGTAGCCCCGATTCTTCAGGTGGTCGCGCGCCGCGACTAGCGGCCCGACGCGGGCATGTGCGCGAGCAGGGCGTCGCGAGCTTCGGCGACATCGAGGATTTCTTCTTTGCGGATCGGCGGCTCGCCCTTTCCTTGCGCCGCCAGATAGAAGCGGCGCACGAGCTCGCGCAGGCCGGGATACGCGGGTTCGCCGCGCACGGCGCGCGCCACGAGATTCGTGGTGGCGGAAACCAGCGTGCCGCCGGCGAAAGCAAAGGGGTGCGCGATCTTCCGCGCGCGGGAAACTTCGCCTCGCTCCAGCACGGCGAACCCGTGGAAGAGATCCACGTGAGCCGTGCCGCGTGCACCGATGAGGCGTAGAGCGTTGGCCGTTGGACGCCCGCCCATGGAGATGAGGATCGAAAGCGATGTGTTTCCCAGTTTCGCCATGGCGCGGATTTCGCCCGCGGCAGGATGCTGCACCTGCCAATCAGCCTGGGCAACGCGCACCGCAAGAAGCCGGGCCATCAGCGATAGCGGGTGCGGAAGAATGTCCGCGGCGATTTGCTCCGGCTCACCCGCGCCAGCTTCGGCGCCGGCCGAACACGTCACGCTGTCCACGTGGAGGATGGGGCCGATGTTCCGGAGTTCGGCTTCAACGCGCAGCACGCCGGGCTGGAACAGAAACTGGTGCACCGGGCATAGCAGCCGGCCGCTCGATTCGGCCAGTTGCAGGAGTTTCGCTGTCACCTTCGCTACAGGCGCCAGCGGCTTCTCGACTAGTGCGTGAAGGCCCGCGCGCAAGGCCTGCCCGGCTAGCGCCTCGTGCGTTTCGAGCGGCGTGCAGACGTGCACGACGTCGGCCGCGCCGTCCTGAAGAATCTCGTCGAGGCTGGCGGCAAGCCGGGCCTGCCCGTGCTGCTTGCGCAATTCTCCGGCGCGCTTGCGTTCCGGATCCACGATCGCGGATACCACGCCGCCGGCGCGCGCGACCGCATCGGCGTGCCAGCGCCCCATCAGGCCAGCGCCGAGAATGGCCGCGCGGAGCGGGCGATTCGAGGATGCGCGTGTGCTGGTCAACGATTTGGACTCCGGTGCCTTGCCATCATACAGACCCGGCCCGCGTTTTAGAATTTGTTTGCCCAAAACCGCACGGCAGGTTCCAGCCAGGACACCTCCGCGCGCGCTGTGGTTGAAAGCGTGAACGGGGGAGTTCTATAGTGATGCCGCACCGAGACGAATCTCCGCACGGAGCCTTGAGCGCAGAAAGCTTGCCCTTGTCGCGACCCGCCAACTCTCCCGCACACTTCCCAGCCAACCTGCAACGCGAGCCAGACGCATCCGCGTCTTCCCGCGCGCCGCTGAGGCACGCATGATTCTCGCCGTCAATGGGATCCGATTGGTCGGCAAGCGGTCCGGCGTGGCGCGGGCGATTGAGGCTATCCTGCGGTGCATGGGCGAAATGGACCAGCCATTCGACGACATCCGCGTGTACACACCGAAGCCCGTGGAAAGCGAAGTGAAACTGCCACCGATCGCGAAGAACATCGTGCTGGCGTCGCGTTTGCCTTATGCGCTCTGGGAGCAGATTACGCTTCCGCGCGCCCACGGCAACCGGCACCTGCTCTTTTGTCCGAGCTACGTGGTCCCGCTACTCGCGCGCTGCCCGACCTTTCTCGCGCATCACGGCTCGTACGAGGGCTACCCGCAGGCATTCGACTGGTGGACGCTGAACAAGGCGCGCTTCATTTACACGCTCAGCGCCTGGCGCGCCACCGCGCTTTCGACCGTCAGCGAATACAGCAAGCGCGACATGGTGCGCTTTTACTGGATGAATCCGCAGCGCATCCACGTTGTGCCGGACGGAGTTGACACGCGAATCTTTCGCCCGATTGCAGACCGAGCGCGTCTAGCCCAGTGGCGCACCAGCGTCTTTGGTGGAGACGTGCCGTACATCGTCTACGTCGGCAAGCCCACCGAGCGGCGCAACCTGACGCCGTTGCTGTACGTCTATGCGCAATTGAAGCAAGAGAAGGGCATGCCGCACAAATTCCTGATCGCGGGCGCCGATCTGCCGGGGACCTCGCCGTTCCGGCAGGTCATTGCGGACCTTGGGCTGGAGCGCGAGGTGTTCGTCAAAGGCTACGTCTCGCACGACGAAATGCCGCTCGTCTATAATGCCGCGGACCTTCTCATCTACCCGTCGTCCTACGAAGGATTCGGCATGCCGGTGCTTGAAGCCATGGCCTGCGGTACACCGGTGATCGCGCTCGACAACACGGCGCTTCCGGAATTCGCAGGGGGCGTCGCGCTGCTGCTCAAGGATGCGCAGGTGGCCACGCTGAAGGAAGGCATCCGGAAAGTCCTGGGCGATGCGGAGCTTCGCGCCCGAATGGCGGCGGAGGGTCCGAAGCGCGCGGCAGCTTACGACTGGCGCATCGTGACACGGCGCTATCTGGATCTGATGATTCCCCTGGTGACATCGCGAAAGGCGGGCGCATGACGAAGGCGGACTCCCGCACCGAAGCCTTCAAGGTGCGCGACGCGGGCAGCTATGACGGTCTCACCGCCGAGTTCGACCGGTTCACTGCGCGGCTGTCGCAGCCGCTCGCCGAGCACCTGGTCGCGCTCGCGCAACTCACTCCCGGCGAGCGCGTGCTGGACATCGGCACCGGCACTGGAGTGATAGCGCTGCTTGCGGCCGGGCGCGTGACCCCGAAAGGCGCCGTCACGGGCATTGATCTGTCGGAGGGCATGCTGCAGGCCGCATCGGAAAAGGCGTCGCGCGCCGGGCTTGCCCAGTTGGCGCAATTCCGGCACATGGATGCGGAGGCTCTGGAGTTCGAGGGCGCCTCGTTTGACGCCGTTCTTTCTTTGTTTGCCCTACTGCACTTCCCCGATCCGCTCACAGCTTTGAGAGAGATGCTTCGCGTCCTGCGGCCGGGCGGAAGGCTGGTGCTGGCCATCGGCAGCCGCCCCTCGCTCGCTTCCCGCAAGGGCTTTGCGCAGGCGGTCCATCATTTGCGAAACCGCGGCCTCGTCCGTCAGGGAAAACTGCTCATCGCGCCGGGCTTCCTCGATTCGCTCGTGGAAAAGCACTTGCCGAGAGCTCAGGAGCCCGAGGAGTCGGATCTCGCCAGCCGGCACCACGCGCGAGCGCGCAACGTCCCCGGGCTCATCCGCAGCGCGGGTTTCCACATTATCCGTACGGAATGGATGGGCCAGGAGTCGGCGATGGAAAACGCAGAAGAATTCTGGGACGTGCAACGCACGTTTTCGAGCCTCGCGCGAAAACGGCTCGCCACCGCTTCTGCGGAAATGCTTGAAGCCATTCGCCGGGAGTTCTCCGACGCCTGCGCCGAGGTCCAGGCGCGCGGTGGCAGGCTGGTGTATCCATTCGGCGCCTTCTTTGTGATCGCCCGCCGTCCCGGCGCCGGAAAGTAACTCTCCAGCACTGCGCCCGAGCGGGGGCACGCTTCGAGCACAGGAGTGTGGCAGAATGCGTCCCGTCGAGAAAATGCGATGACGCGGATCGCCATGATCGGTCTTGGCGCAGTAGCCCATAACATCCACCTGCCTGCCTGCCGGCAGTGCGGAGACAGAGTCCGCGTGGTCGCAGGCTGCGACCCCGACCCGGCTGCGCGAAAGCGTGCCCTGGAGAAATGGGGCGTGCCGGAAGTCTTCGAAGACGCCCGTGCGATGCTCGAAAAAGTGAAGCCCGACGTGGTGTCTGTGTGCACCCCGCCGTGGCTGCATCAGGAGCACGCCGTGCTCGCCATGGAGCACGGCTGCCACGTTTTTTGCGAGAAACCGCTTGCGGAAGACCTGGAGCAGGCTGATGCCATCATCGCCGCGGCGGACAAGCTGCGGCGCATGGTGGTGGTCAACAACCAATTTCCGTACATGAAGATTCACCGCGCGGCAAGAGAAATGATCGGCACGCCGCCGTTCGGCCGGCTGCTCTACATGCATGCCTGGGAGACGATGCAGCCCACGGAATTCACCGAAGGCGGTTGGCGCGGAAAACTGCAACGCCGGCTCTGCTTCGAATTCGGCATTCACGTGTTTGAGTTGATCCGCTATTTCTTCGGGGCAACGCCCGTCCGCGTGCAGGCGCACATGCCCTCGCCGGATCCCGCAATCAAGGCGGATCTGGTCAACGTCATTTCGATGGAATTTGAGGATGGGCGCGCGGCTTCGATGGTGCTCGACCGCCTGAGCCGCGGCCCGGAGCGCTACCTCGACATGCGGCTGGATGGCGAACATGCTTCCATTCATACCAGCCTGGGCGGGCGCGCCGGGCTCACTGTGGGCGTCCACACGAGCGAACGGCGCCCCTTCGTGAACTTCGAGCTCGTCAAAGGGGGCAAGGCCGTTCTCGAGCGTGGCACCCGCGCGAAAGTGATCGCCCGCGACGGCATCAACCCTTTCGCCTCAGCGACGGCGTATCATCTGGAGAGTTTTCTCAAGGCCGTGGAAACGGGTGTTCTGCCGCCGGGACACGCCAGAGACAATCGCAACACGCTGGCGCTCGTCATCGCCGCGTATGATGCGGCCGAGTCGGGCCGGACTGTCGAGATGAAGAATTACCTGGCGCCCAAGACAGCGCGCGCAAACTAGCCACGAGTATGCGTCCCAACGCTCCGCCAAACTGAGACGCGCCGCAATGCACGCCTCCCCGCAGCGAATCCCCAGGCTCTCCATCGTGATTGCCGCATGGAACGGCACCGCGGCCCTGCGGGCATGCCTGGCGTCGCTCCGGGGCCAGGCGGAAGCGGACGGCACCGAAGTGATTGCCGTCTGCAATTTCGCGAGCGAGGCGGCCGAGGCCCCGGCGCGAGACTTTCCTTTCGCCCGGATCCTGATGCTTCCGCCGGAGTCCACGGTTCCGGTCTTGCGCGCGGCGGGCGTGCGGGAAGCGCAAGGAGAAATCATCGCGCTCGCCGAGGACCACTGCACGTTTGACCGCGCCTGGTGCGCGGAGATCAAGAAGGCACACGAACTGCCGCACGCCGCAATCGGGGGATCGGTGGAGAACTCGAGCGGCCAGCGCCCCCTCGACTGGGCGGTGTATTTCTACGACTACGGCAAGTACATGCTGCCGAATGCGGCCGGGCCGGTTGCGGCCCTTTCGGGCAACAACGCTTCGTACAAGCGCGCTGCACTCGGCGAAGTGCGCGAGAGTTTTCGCGACGGCTTTTTTGAAAGCGCTGTGCACGCCGCGCTCGCTGGCCACGGCCAAACGCTCTATCTCGCCCCTTCCGCCATCGTCTACCACGCAAAGCACTATCGCTTCGGCGATGCAGTCTCGCAGAGCTTCCACCTGGCGCGCGGCTACGCGGCGATGCGCGCGAAAAGCGCTTCTTCCGGGAAGCGCCTAGCGTTCGCGGCGGGCTCCGTACTTCTCCCGATCGTGCTTCCGGGCCGCGTGATTGGCCGGACGCTGGGCAAGCGAAGACACCGGAAGGAGCTTCTGATGTCGCTTGGGTATCTTCTGCTCCTGCTGGGGAGCTGGTCCCTTGGGGAGTTCTGCGGCTACCTGTTCGGCGAAGGCGGAGGCGGGGCCCGATGGAGGTAGGGGGCGCGTGTGGAAGCGCCCCCCACCAAAAAGAGAAAAATATTTCCACTGGGCGTAGCTCCTATTGAGCTAACCTTATGAGAACAGGCTGGTTGTATTTGGCGGGCGGTTTGCGGATACTTTCGGCAGAGGGCGAAGTGTCTGATTTTTCAGCGTAGAGCCCTCTTCCGGCACTGACAAGGTGATAGGAATCTCGCAGTGAATGTAAGCGCACGCATCGCACGGCACGTCCGGTTGACGCAGCGCGCCGCCCAGCACCAGGAGCGGCAGACGCCGCCTTTCATGATCGTCTTCATCAACTCGATCTGCAACCTGACCTGCGAACACTGCTTCTACTGGCGGAACCTGAACCAGCGCGACGACTTGACCTTTGAAGAATTCCGCAAACTCTCGGCAGAGCTCGGTCAGTTCGAGATTCTGAATCTATCGGGCGGCGAGCCTTTCATCCGGCCGGAGTTCGCCGATATCTGCCTGCTGTTCACCGAGAACAACGGTGCCAAGCAAATCTACGTTCCCACAAACGGTTATTTCACGGAGCGCACGGAAACACAGCTCCGCAAACTGCTCAGCGAGGCGAAGAATCTGCAGCTCTTTGCCTGCGAGATCTCGCTGGATGGCATGCCCGAGTACCACGACCGTTTTCGCGGGAATCCGAAGTCCTTCGCGAAGGCGATGGAAACCTACGAAATGCTGGCCGCGCTGCAAAAGGAATTCCCGCGCCTGAAGATTCACTCCAACACCGTGGCCATGAGCGAGAATATGGGCGAGATCTGGCGGCTGACGGAATATCTCCATGACCGCTGCCCGGCCATCGAGCACCACAACCTGGCGATCATCCGCGGCGACCGCAAGAACCCCTCGCTGGAAGGTCCCGCGCTGCAGCAGTACAAAGATCTCTACCAGCACGTGCGGACAGTCTGGGCCGACCGTGAGGAGGGCCGGTTTGGCGCCAGCGTCGAGCCCATGCTGCAATGGGCTAAGGTGAAGACGATCGAGGCAGGCGGCCAGGTGGTTCCCTGCAAGGCGGGAATTCTTTCCGGCGTGGTGTACGCCAACGGCGACATCAGCGTCTGCGAAACGCACGCCCCGCTCGGCAACCTGCGCCAGAAGAGTTTCTTCGAAATCTGGGATTCTCCCGAAGCGAAGACCCTGCGCGCGCAGATCCAGGCCAAGCAGTGCTACTGCACGAACGAAGTGTTCCTCTGGCCCAGCATCGTTTTCCAGCCCGCGCAGTTGGCACGGGCGTTCGTGGGTGCGCAGCTCGCCCGCAACCACGCCTCGCCGTCGGACGGTTCTTCCACCGAAACCCCGCGGAGTTTCCCGGATGCGAAAAAGGGTTCGGGCAACGAAGACAAGCTGGTTGTTCTCCATTAGCTCGGCCGATCGCTGGGCTCCGGGCAGGACGCGAATTGACGCGCGGTAGGCAAACCCTATCATTCAAGATCGTAGAAGGAATGAGCTTGGTACCGACAACAACGATTATATCCGGAGCGCCCTGGCGCCGGCTCGTCGTCATCGCGGCGAGTATCCTCTTCGCGATTGCCGCATTCGTCTTCGCGCGGCCGCAGCGCGCCGACGGCTTACCCCGGATCGTTGTACCCGGCGGCGGAATGTGCCCCAGCGTTCTCTTCGACGGCAGCCGGCTACATCTGGTCTATGGGCGCAAGGGGCTGGCTTACTACACGAGCTCGTCCGACGGCGGCCGGACCTTTTCCCCGTCCGTGGAACTCGGAGGCAGAAAGTACGCCGGCGACGTAGGCCACGAGCGCGGCCCTCGGATGGCTCTCGGCAAAGACGGCAGCATCCATGTGGTGTGGCTGAACAGCCCCGCGGCCAAGGTCTTCTACTCGCGCAGCACCGACGGTGGCCGCACCTTCAGCGAGCCTCGGAACCTCGCCCCGCGCACCAACGGTGTGGACGGGGCTACGGTGGCAGCCGATGGCTCCGGTGAGGTGTATGCGGTCTGGAACCAGGCAGGCGAAGGTCCCGAGAGCCCGGTTTCGATGACGCTCACCTTCGCCTACTCCGCCGACAACGGGAGCACGTTCTCTCCGGCGAAGCCGCTTCTGAACACCTATCCCGGCGGAGCGTGCGCGTGTTGTGCAGTCAAGGCTGCGATGAGCCCGGATCACACGCTGCTGGTAGGTTTCCGCGGCGCCTATCACAACGTCCGCGATATCTACCTGCTCCGCGGAACGTCCCGTTCCGAGCACTTCGATGCTTCACGCGTCAGCGACGATCGCTGGGTTCTCGAAGCCTGCCCGATGGCGGGGCCGTCGGTGGAAGCTGTCACGGCCCAAGCGATCCATGTCTCGTGGATGAGCGATGGCCAGGTGTATCGCGCAACGTCCGTCGACGGCGGCCGCAGCTTCACGCCGCGCGCCGCTCCGGAAGAGCATGGGTCCGGCCCGCGGACCTTGCCCATCCTCATTTCCAATCCCCACGGCGAGCAGCTCTTCGCCTGGGTTGAGAGCCTGCACGTTCGCTGGGAGCGCCTCTCCCCCGACGGCCGCGTTATGGCCTCCGGCGATAACGGCCGCCTGCCTTCGGACTCCAAATTCGCAGCCTTCGCAGACCGGGATGGGAACTTTGTCCTTGTCTACTGAGGCGCCCCCGCCGCCCCTCTCGCTTCGCACCATCACGCTTCTGCTGCTCATCATTTCTGCCGGGGTTCTGGTGCATCTGCACAGGATCCACGACCCAATAATGGGTTTTCGGCCGAACGATACGACCGCCATCCCACGACCCCCAAGGAGTAGAACCGTTTGCTCAAGAAGATCATAACGGTGCTCGTCGTTTTCTTCCTCACGCTCACAGCGATCGAGGTGTTCCTGCGCATTTTGCAGCCGGACGGCGCCGAGCAGATTCCTGCGTTCATCGTGGACGAGCAGACGGGCTGGGCACGATCTCCCAACCAGCACGGCTTCGTCGTCCAGCGCCTCCCGGGCATCTTCCGGACGCGCTTTCAGACGAACAGCCTCGGCATGCGCGACCGCGAGTACCCGCTCGAGAAGCACGGCAAGCTGCGTATCCTTGCGCTCGGGGACTCGATGACCGAAGGCTGGGGCGCGGAGCAGGACGAGACGTTTCCCAAAGTGCTCGAGTCGCAGTATCTGCGCGATGTCGAAGTCTGGAACCTCGGCGTCGTCGGCTACGGCACGGATCAAGAGCTTCAACAATTGCGAAGGGTCATCGAAAACTATCAGCCCGACATCGTGATTTTAGAATTTGTTTTTAATGACCTGCACGATAATACGGTCGGCCGCGCCACCTGGTGGCTCAACTACGTGAAGCCTCACTTCGCCATCCAGGGGGATCAGCTTGTGCTCACGAATGCGCAGGCGCTTGCGCAGCAGAAGGCCGAAGCCGACCGCAAGGCGCGTACGGCCAGCGCGCAGCTTCGCGCCGCGCTGAACCATCTTGCTGTTTACCGCCTGACGCGGTACGCCTGGTGGACGGTCCGCGATTCCTGGCGTGGATTTCGAAACCCCGTGCAGCCTCCGCCGCAAAGAGGCCCCTCGAGAGATTGGTATGCAATTGACAATCTGTACCGCGTCGCGCAGAACGACAGCCTGAACCAAGCCTGGACGCTCGCCGAACGCCTTCTGGTGGAAATCAACCGGCTGTGCGCAAGTCATGGCGTCAAGTTTGTCCTAACCTACGCTCCCGCTGCGTGGGATGGTTACCCGGACACGCTGCCCATTACTGTCAAGCGGATGGGGCTCACCGACCCGCCCAGTGAGTTCGACGTGACGATCCTTGAAAGGCGCTTGGCCCAGGCGGCGGAACGCAATGACATCCGTTTCGTGGAGATGGGGAGCCGCTTCCGGGCCACAGCAAGTCCTGCGCAGCTATACCTGCCCAAAGCCCCTCAGGACTCGCATGTCCCCGGTATTACGAACTGATCCGGCGTTTCGGGCAGGCTTCGGGCGTGCCTGTGCTTCTAAATACATCCTTCAACCTGAAGGGCGAGCCCATCGTCGATACGCCCGCCAACGCGTTCAATACGTTCTCCAAGAGCGAAATGGATTGCCTGGTGCTCGAGAACTTCCTGGTCGAGAAGGCGTCCTCCTAGTTGCAGTCGGCGGCCTAACCTACGTCTGCTGAGGATTCGCGCTTTCTGTCAAGCACGACCTGCCTTGCCTTAGGTGCGCGGTTGAGGGGAGGTGCGGTACCACTGGACGAAGCGCTTCAACCCTTCTTCGATAGGCGTGCGTGGTTGGTACCCGAGAAGGCGCCGCGCTTTGGATATGTCGGCCCACGTCAGGGGAACGTCGCCTGGCTGGGGCGCCTTCCGATCAAGCTGCATCTTGCACCCCAGAGCGGCTTCCATCAGCCGCACGAGCTCGGCGAGCGTGACGGGGTGTGAATTGCCCAGGTTGAAGACCTCGAAGGGCGCCATCCCGCCCTCAGCAGGCACCTCGTAATTCACGGCCGCGAGCACGCCAGCCACGATATCGTCCACATAGGTGTAATCGCGTCCGCTTGTCCCGTCTCCAAAGAACGGAACTGGCTTGCCCGCTTCCGTCAATGCCGTGAATTTGTGAACGGCCAGGTCAGGTCTCTGCCGGGGCCCGTATACCGTGAAGAAACGCAGGCAGACGACCGGCAGAGCAAAGAGGTGGGAATACGTGTAGGCGAGCATCTCGCCCGCAAGCTTGGTGGCGGCATACGGCGAGATCGGCCGCAATTCTACCTGGCTTTCCGAGAAGGGTGCGCGGCTGGTCGCGCCATACACGGAGCTGGACGAACCGAAGACAAACCTCCGCACTCCAAACTCCCGCGCGGCCTCCAGCAGGTTGACGGTGCCACCCACGTTGACCCGCTCATACAACTGGGGCTGCTCGATCGAAGGGCGCACGCCGGCGCGCGCCGCAAGATGAATGACCACTTCTGGCTGGGTGCGTGCCATTACTTTGCCCAGTTCTTCGACATCGCAAATATCGAGTTGAAAAAAATCGTACGCTCCTACCTGGCGCACTGCCTCGAGGTTGGCCTTCTTCCAAGCGGGCGGATAGAATTCATCGAGGTTATCAACAATGATGAGTTGTGCGCCGCATCGCAACAGGGCCTCGGCAACGTGCGAGCCGATAAAGCCCGCCCCGCCAGTCAACAGCACGCGATAAGGCTCCCGGCGCATGTCCGACTTTCAGATGTTACTCAGTGCCCTCGTCTTTCGCCGCCTCGATTCTCACACACAACGAGTGAATTGAGCCAGAGCGCCAGTTTTCATAAGCCGAAGGTACCTTTCCGCGAGGGGCTGCGCCGCACGATCGATTGGCATTACAAGAGCAAAGACCGGGAGCAGGTAAAGAGCATTTTGAACCGGATGCTGACCGAGCGCTGACTCCGCATTTCGCTGACTTGGGGAGGCGACTTTGCTGGTTGTGCTCGCCACGTTTGCCGTGGCTTTGATCGCTTCACTAGGCCTCACCGCCGGCCAAGTCGAGTCCAGGAGCACACTTCTTCTTCGCCGAGAAGGTAGAGGACACCAAAGTAAGCCATGACGGCCAACACCGCACGCGCGACCCAAAAGAGAGGGGCCGTGTTCCAGAGCCACGCTGCCATGACGGCTCCTGCCGCAAGCGGCCGCAAGAGTGTTGGCACAACACTCAGGGCAACCACTCTTCGCTGGAAAAAGAACCAGGCCAGCAAGAACCAAACTGCTTCTGCAGTCACTGTCGCCCACGCCGCGCCCAGCATGCCGAAGCGGGGAATGAGCAGGAAACACAACGAAATATTCACCGTCGCTGAAGTCACCGCTGCCCGCAAATGGAGATCTTGCCGGTGCGCCGCGTTCAAAGAGTATTCATAACATCCCCGAAGGAGCATCAGGACCGCTGACCAGGCCAGCACGCGGAGCGGCGCGACCGAGTTTGCATAGTCCGGGCCAAACAACAGGCCAATCATCGGTCCGGCCAGGAAACTCCCGCCCACGCCGACCGGCACGGCAAACACGGAGACAATCCGCAGCGAGCGGCGGACGAGCGCGCGAAATATTTCCGGGCCCTGCGCAAAACTTCGCGAGAGAGCAGGAAAGAAACCAAGAAAAAAACTTGCGCCTACGGTCAACGCCACGTTGACCGGCCGGTAGGCGGCGCTATACCAGCCGACGGCGCCGAGCCCCACTAGGAAGCCGAGCAGAATGGAATCGAAGTTGTAGTTCACGAGCTCGAGGGCGCTGGACGTGCCCATGGCCAGTGCGGGCCGAAGGATGTCCGAGCCTCCTCTCAGCCTGAAAGAGATCCGCCAGCTACCTTGGGCGCGGGCGAAAAGTGTCCACAAGTATGCGGCCATGAGCAGTTCGGATAGGAAGCGGACGATGGGAATCCATAGGAGGCCATTTGCGTCGCGGACGACCGCAAAGATTAGAAGTACGAAGAGAATCTGGGAGGCCGCGATTCCGCGGACAACCGGCGTCATCTTCTGCTGACCCATGAAGACCCATTTCAGGTTGAACGACAGGGGAAGAAGGGTGAGGCCATACAGCCCCACAATCGCCCGCAGACTGGCATGGTAATTAGGCAGCAAGGGGAGAAACACAAGCAGCAGTAACCCCGCTCCAAGCGCAAGCATCAGCCGCAGCGCCACGACGCGCCCCACCAGGGTCCGCATATCAGCCATTTGCGCCACTGCCCGCGTGGCCCAAGCCTCCAGTCCCGCGTCGGCCACAAGCACCATGTACATCAGGATGGCCTGGGCAAATCCGAGCACCCCGAAGGCACGCACGCCGAGCACGCGCGCCAAATAGACGAACGCAAGGAAGTTCAGCGTCTTGGCGATGAAGTCGGCAACGGTGAGGCGAAGAATGTTCCGGAACGGAGCCGGAACAGGCGCGCTTTGTTGCCCATTCTCCTCAGGGATGTGGTTCATCCTTGAACCCCGCGCAGCTTCCCCTCTGCAGGAAGCTCATCGAACGACCCAAACAAGCTTGTCACTTCGCGCTAAGTGTGGGCGCGCTTCGCGCCATCGCAGGCCAATGTTTCAATATTCGACTAGTTTGTTCAAACGCTCGGGGTCGACCTGCCTGCCGCGGTGCAAATCGAATTCTATGGAATACACAGCGAAGCCAGCGTCGCGATAGACTCTGGCCGTCTCCGATAAATCTTTCGGCGACACGCGCACGCTGGCAGAAATGCAGGGCTGGCCGTCCGCGATGTACTCGATCTCGATGGCGTCGTAGCCCAGCAATGCCCCGTGGCGAACCGCACTGACGGAGGTCGCGCGGGCAAGGATCTCCGCATCCATGTAGGGGTTCGTGAAGGAACCCAGAATGACCTTCCGGGGCACCCGCACCGCCTCATACTCCTTCGCCAATCGGTGATACGCAGCGTTCCGCTCCCGGATCAAGCGCGCGCTCTCCAGCACCCTCCCGCTGGGAAAGCGCGTGGACGAGCTGGGCGGGTAGGCAAAGTAGTTGATGGCGAGGACGGCGAGAAGAGCCGCCCAGGGCGCGTACCGTTTCCCCGGCAACAGAGTAAGCAGCCATCCGATGGCAAACGCGATCGGCACTGCATCCGGAAGGTAGTGCCGCGCATCGTCGGTGGGCTGCACAAACCAGTAGCCCATGGTGAGAAAAACCCAGGAGGCGAAAAGCAGCAGATACGAGAATCTCCGCTGAAGCCCCGAGACAACAAGGGCGACGAAGAACAGGGGCACACTCCCCTTACCCATGCCACTGATGAAGGCCAGGCGGTGAACAGGGTGGGACAAGCTGGCGAGCAAACTGGGCCTGCCGTACTGCGGGTTCCAATGCCTCATAATAAAGCCGAGAGCCTCATTGGGACTCCTGAATAAGAAGAGAGCCAGCAGCAGCAAAGGAATCGCCACCAACGCGGCAGCCTCTGCGAATCGCCGGTAGTTCACGCCCTGCCGAATCCAGACCAAAGCGAACAGGGCTATGTAACTCAAGAAGAAGTCGGCCTTCAGCAGAATGCTTCCTAGGATCAGGATCTCCACCAGGACAAGGTGGAGGGCCAGATTCCCGAGAGGCGGGCGCGTAAGACGCAGGTCATAAAGTACCAGCGCAGCCACGACGAGGAATAACGACAGCAGCGAGGGAAAACCGTACAGCCCCGAGACCCAGGCGGTGGGTATCATGCAGAAGAGCAGAGTCCCAAGCAAAGCCGGCATTCGTCCCAGGAGGCGGGCCCCGAGAAGATAAACCGGGACGACCAAAAGGACCGCACAAATGGGATTCAGGGTGTTGATCCAAAAAGCCATGGCCTCCGTCGAACCACCGGCGACCTTCACGAGCTCCCTGATGAGCCAGATGTATCCGGCACTGATGAAGTTGGCGTATTCGGTCGCGGCCATGGTCGACGAGCCGGTCTTGAGGGGAATCAGGGCATCGATAACTAGACGGGCCAGGTCTTCTTCCCCATAGATGGAGCCGAAGTGGAAGGGCAGGTGAATCGCCGCTGCAAAAATCACCAATAACAATACGTCCTTCCAACGCACGCCGTTAGCTTGCATGTCTGGCATCCTTTCGAGGGAACATGCTGAACCGGATGGCGAGGGAGAGAACTGCGGGACGGCCTCTTGCCACATAATCCTTGACCCGCAAAACAAAGTCCGGGGCCACGGGATCCTCCGCCCCCGGCATAGGGGCGCTCTGTTGCTCGCGTCTCTCAGGGAATCGGGTTAACGGATCACTCGGCGCCTTGGGACTTGGCGGTTCCTGGGCGGATGTCATGGGATTCCTCTTCATCAGTCCGAGCCTTTGTGCCGAAATATCCAGGCAATCTGCGCGCGGACGCCGATTCCCGCACTCGATTGCGTCAGTCCAAACGGCACGCCCACTTTCAACTCCCAGTGAGAGCTGAATGAGTAGATCAGCTCGGGCTGGAGGGCCAGCTCGGTGCGTCCTGTGGCCGTGTCCGTGGCGCCAAGTAGCTCGACCACGGGGTTCCAGTGGCGCGCGAGAGGAAAAACAAAAGCCGAGTTGTAGCGGAACACGCGCTCAGGCTCTTCGGATCCGCCGATCGTGCTCGACCAACCGTAGTTCCCATGGAAGAGGACGCGCGGGCCAAATTCCTTGTCGAAGTGCAACGCCAGCCCAACTGCAACGGCGTCGCCGGCGAGACGCCGGTTTCCGGTGGGGGCCTCGACGAACGGATTGATGGAAATGGCGTAGCTCTTTCGCTCGCTGCCGGCCAGCAGATAGCGGAAGCTCATCTTCAGGTGACCGGCCGCCGCGGTCGCCGGCTCCTCGGGGTGCGTTTCCGCAATCAGCGGCATCTCGATGGAGAACTGCGTGTGGGACGTGAGCCCCAGCTCGAATTCCGCCACGGGAACCAAGTGCACACCGATCCCCTCGCGAGCGAACCGCTCGTATTCGTAGCCGACTTGCAAGCTTCCCGCGCCCGGCTGAAACGGACACGCAAAGCGGGTGGAAATCGGCTCCAAGCGATGAGCCCGGGCAGATGGGACCAGACAAAGCGCCAAAAAAGGCGCGGCGAACGACAGCCGTACGCGCAGCATTCCTTCTCCTGGAGGCGGCTCAGTTGTTGGGGGAAAGGATCAGGACTAGCTGCGCGGTGGTTCGAAAGGCGGGGAATGGAAGCCCAGAAGCTGTGACGTGGGAAGAGGCGCGGCTGACCAAAGAACCGCTGCCGGCATGGGCAGAACCAAAGCGGGTCTGAGAACTCCCTTGACCAGGGACAGCAAGATGGCGCCGGGGGTTGTCTTCTGACAACCCCACTTCATGGCGCACTCATGGGTTCGCGCCGGCATTTCGTCGCAACGCGACGTTGCGTCCCGGGTCTGCTTCCCGGCAGGCCTGCTGTGCAAGGGACAAATGGTCCCTGAACAGCAATCGGATTCACTGAGGCTGGATGCGCAAGCCGCCGGCGTCAGCGGCATCAAGAGCAGAGTAACAGCGATAAAGATGGCCTGGGCGCGGCGCACGGGCGGCATCCTAGCACTGTTCCCTCAGTAGACCTAGAGCTTCTTTTCTTTTTCCTGCGCGCCAGCGGTTTGTGCAGTCGTGCCGCAACGCCCGCGCCCAAAGCGGAGAACGCCGCTCGTCCTCCGCTCATTTCACGTAGCCGGAAGCGTTCGCGCCTTATGGAAGGTTGTCTTCTTGATCTGAGTAAAGAGTGACGGATATGCCTGGGAACCGGCGCTCCGAATGGAACCGGAAGCTTCCGGAGAGCACGGTCTGGTTCGCATCCTCCGTTCCGGGTTCCCGGGGAGACACCAGCCACACGCGACGGTAGCGGCCGGGGAGAGACCGGATGAGCGCATCGCTTGGCGTCCGATTACCTGGGATCATCTGAGCATTCACCCAGGGGTTGGGGAAAGCTACCGTGGGTCTGCGTCCTGCTTCTACCCGGTCCTGGAAATACTCGAACGGGAGTGCGGCGGCCCATTGCTCAAAGACAATTCCGTCTTCGCGCGAGGAGCGCGAAAAGAGGTACCGAGAGGCTTCATACCAGCCGACGGAAGCTCCGCGTGCCACCTGGCTGCCCTGACCATGGCGCGGGATTGCGACGATGGACAGGCCGGTGATCAATGTCAGGGCTACCACAAGCAACCACTTGGGATTCAGAGTCGAGACCCCGAATCCTGAGAGCAATGCGAAGGCCGGCAGGCAGAGAATAAGGAATCGGGAGACGAAGATCGGTTGATAAAAGGACAAGGCCAAGGTGAGGCCCGTGGGCACCAGCAGCCACGAGAGAACAAACGCAATTCCCCAAGATCCCATCTCGCCGTTAGCCGGGGCGTGCTTGCGAAAAACTGCCCAAAGCGCCAGGAGGCAAAAGACGGCGTGCAGGGCAAGCAGCAAGAATCCGCCGCGCCCCGCCAGCGCGAGCGCGAATCCGCCGATGTGCCCAATCCCCAGTTTGGGCACCCAAGCGAGCGACCCGCCTTCGCTCGTCAGCACGAAGAGCCCGATGGGAAGCTCCATTATGCCGATACCCGCGTAGCTTGCGATCAGATAAGCCCTTGGGACCCGCTCCCTCCTCAAAAACAGGAGCGACACCGCGTGAGCCGGCAGAAGCAGGACGCCGAAGAAATGGCTGTACGCCGCCAGTGCCGTGCTGATCGCATAGAGGCTCCACTTTGTGGCGGAGGGCTTGCGGATTCCTTCTACGAAGCAATACGACGAGAGCGTGGCGAGGAAAACCAGAAGGCTGTAGCTGCGCGCTTCCAGGGAGTACCAGATGTGGAACGCGTTGACCGCAAGGAACAAGGGGCTGATCAGGCCGACCCACACGCCGAACAGCTTGCGGCCCAGAGCATAGAGAAAGGGAATCGTGGCAACGGCCAGAGCGATGGATAGAAAACGGATGAAGAGTTCATTGTGGCCGAAGCAGAGCCACGCTTTCAGCAGAACGTAGTACAAGCCCATATTGAGCTCGCCATGGGAAAGCATCCGAAAAAACGTTCCCAAGTCGAGCCGCGCCACCGCGATGCTGTAGAACTCGTCCATCCAAAGGCGACGGCCATGCAAAGCCCACAGTCGCAGGAGAAAAGCGAGCGGCACCAGGCCGCCCCAAAGCAGAATCCGGGGATTGCCCAAAAATGTGAGGATCGAGTGCCGCTTAGCTTCCGGTTCGTCCGTTGAAGACTCCAATCGGCGAACGGGCCGCGCCAAGAATATGGCTCAGACAAATGATGCAGGCTGATACTAATTCATGATCTTCATAGGCGCAATTCATTTCAAGGGGAAGGATGAAGGAGCCGAAGCTAGACGCCCCTTTCCTCATTGGCCAGGGTGGTTACCCGGATCCTCACAGGAACGAAGTCTTTGACGTGGACGAGCAGCTCCCGCGTTTCAACAGTCACGTCGAAGACCAGCGTTACAGCCAGCGCGGCGCTCCCACCATCACGGTCCGGCACAAACGCAACCACCTGCCCGGAGGATTTCGCCAGGACCCGTTGCCCGAGCGATTCGGCCGCAATGCCAACGGGGTAGAGCGACTGGTCCGGCGCTTCTAACCGGAAGGGGTGCCGCCTGTTCCTCCTGCACATGCGGACAGGTACGGACCCTGTCCGGAATCCGTGCTTCTAGGCAGCCGATTTTCCCCGGGCATGGGACGTACGCTGGGTTGATGCCGCACGTGCGGAATTGCGGCCGTTTGCGACGCACAAGGAGAAGTCTCATGCGGAAAGCGTTGCCTGTCCTGGTTGTCGCGGCCTTTTTCGCCGCGTTTTCACCCCTGCACGCCCAGAACTGGCGGCCGGTGGGACCGGCCGGCGGCGATGTGCGCACGATGGCCGCCGACCCGAGTGACCCGAACGTGATTTACCTGGGGGCCTCGGACGGGCACGTGTTCGGCTCGCGCGACGGCGGCGAGCGCTGGCAACTGCTGGGGCGCATCGGAAACCGCACGGACAGCATCGTGACCGCGATCCTGGTGGACACGCACCGCTCGGCGTCGCTCTATGCCGCTACATGGTCGTTGGGCCCGGGAGGCGGCGGGGTTTTCCATAGCACCGACGCGGGCCGCACGTGGCGCGCCGCGGGCCTGGCCGGAGAAGAGGTTCGCGCACTCGCGCAAGCGCCGGGTCATCCGGAAGTCCTGATTGCCGGGACGCTCACCGGCGTCTATCGCTCGACGAATGCCGGCGAGCGCTGGGAACGCATCTCGCCCGCGAACCACGAAGACCTGCACAATTTCGACTCTCTGGCGATTGATCCGGCGAACCCGCAGATCATTTACGCTGGCACGTATCACCTGCCCTGGAAGACGACAGACGGCGGCCGCAATTGGACGCCGATCCACACCGGCATGGTTGACGACTCGGACGTGATGAGCATCCGCGTGGACCACACGGATTCTTCGCGGCTCTACGCCAGCGCCTGCTCCGGCATCTATCGCGGCGAAGACGGCGGCGCGCGCTGGACGAAGTTCCGCGGCATCCCGAACACGGCGCGGCGCACGCACCTGATCCTGCAGGACCCGGCGCGGCCGCAAACGATCTACGCGGTCACGACGCAGGGCCTCTGGAAGACCGTGGACGGCGGCGCAGTCTGGACGCGCATGACGTCGGCGAGCTGGTCCATCATCACGTTGCTGATCCATCCGAAGAATCCCGACCGGCTGGTGATGGGCGTCGAAGGCCAGGGCATTTACGTGAGCGATGACGGCGCGAAGTCGTTTCGCGCGGCGAACAACGGCTTCTATCACCGCCAGGTGATGGACCTCGCCTACGACCGCGAGCATCCCGGCCGGATGCTCGTGGTCCTGGCAAATTCCGCGGAGCCTGTTGTGGCTACGCACGACGGTGGCCTCACCTGGAGCACGCTCGGCCCCGGCCTGCAGACACACATGGTGCGCCACGTGTATGCGGCACCGGACGGCTGGTGGGCTGCCCTGAAGGATGGCGGCTTGATGCGCTACGACGACAAGAGGAGCGCCTGGGTCAGGGCCGGTGCAATGCCCGGCGCTGCGCCCGCGCCCGCACCTGCCAAGCGTCGCGGCAAGGCAGCGCCAGTAGTTGCAACCGCAACTGCGGCGGCCCGGCCGTTCCACGCCGTGGTGAATGACATGGCCTTTGGCCGCAGCGTCTGGCTGGCGGCTACCGAAGAAGGCTTGATGGCTTCGGGCGATCGCGGCGCCATGTGGGCGCCCTTCACGCTTGCCGTGCTGCCGCGCCAGGCGGTGCATTCGGTGCGCATGTCCGCGGACGGCAACCAGATCTGGCTGGTGTCTTCGCGCGCGCTGATGAGCTCGCGCGACGCCGGGCGCACGTGGAACACGCAGAGCCTGGGATACGATTCGCGCTCCACTCTTCGGCTGCACGTGCTCGACGACGGCACGTTGCTCTTGAGCAGCTCGCACTCGATTGACGCCTCGACCGACGCCGGCGCGCGCTGGCAGGCGGTGAATCTGCCGGAGCCTTCGGTGCAAGCTGTCGCAGTGGCCGGTTCGGCGCTGCTGGTCTCCACCGAAAAACACGGCCTGCAAGTCTCTTACAACCGCGGGCGAAACTGGGAGCGCATCGAAGGGCAGCTATCGGAGGGATCGTTCCCGATACTTGCATCCGGCGCGACGTTCTCTTCCGTGCTCGCCGGATCGGCAACCGAAGGCTTGTACTCGCTCGAAATTTCGGGCGCGCGCGCAGCCGCGAATGCGAACGCCGCAATTCAGCCCGCGCCGCGCCAGCCGCAAAAATAAAGCGCTGCCAAGCCCGGGCCTAGAGCAACCAGGAAGAAGCCGCCTGCCAGGCTCCCAGCAGGAAGAGCAGCGCGGCAAATATGCGCCGCATCCTCCCAGGCGAAAGCGACTGCGCCAGGCGGCTGCCGAGCATTCCCCCAAAAAACACGCCGGGCATCAGCAGCAGACCCACCGTCCAGTTCACGTGGCCCGCGTGCGCGTAATTCAGAAACGCCAGCAAGCCGGTCGGCGGCACCAGCGCAACCAGGCTTGTGCCCTGCGCCTCGTGCTGCTCGAATTGGAACAGCAGCACGAGCAGCGGCACCAGGATCACGCCGCCACCCACACCGAACAGCCCGCTCATGACACCGACGCCGCAGGCCAAGAGAAGAATCCAGCCCAGGCGCGCGCGTGAATCAACCATTGGCCCTGCCCCCGCTGGAACTTCCGGGGCTGGCCGCGGCCGGCCGGCTTCCCGACCGGTGCCACAAGAGCGCCGCGGCCACCATCAGGAAGAGTCCGAACAATCCTTGCAGGTGCTTCGAGGGAATCCCAATCGCCACCAGGCTGCCGAAATAGCCGCCGGCCAGGAACCCCACCGCGCACGCCAGCCCCGCGCGCCAGTTCACCTGGCCGCGCTTCCAATAGAGATACAGCGCGCCCAGGCCGACCGGTGGAAGCTGGAGGAAGAGCGACGTGCCCTGCGCCATGTGCTGGTCCATGCCCGGCAGGTTCAGGAATCCATGCAGGTACACCAGCGCCGGCACCACGATCACGCCGCCGCCTATGCCCATCAGCCCGACCAGAACGCCCACGGCCAGACCGAGCAAGAGAACTGCAATCCTCATCGCCCGAACGCCTCGCTTCGTGAAGGCCGACATCTTCCTGCAATTGCGTTCCGCTGGCAACCATTGACCCGCCTGCGGCGGGCCCGCCTAGGCGGGCTCGGGTGTACGGGCAAGCCCGCTGGGGCGAGCCTGCTCGCCGTGGCGGGCCACATCGTTCTCCGATTCTCGACCGTTGTTATTCAAAGGGGGATCCCCCCCAGGTTTTTTGCAAACACTGATTCTAAAGGAGATGAGCCCCACATACTTTGTAATGCGCGCATTCCAAGACACTTGCGGGGCCGATTCTTTTGCGTTCTTGCCGTGCATTTGCTTATTCCAAAGAGCTTAAGACCCGAACTCCTGTGCTTCGGCGCCCGCCCACCAAAGATCTGGCGGGCAGGGGCCGCCCGAAAAGGACGGCGGGCCATGCCTACTCCATTTTAGCGCAGGGGTGAGGATCAAAGAGAAATGGGGTGTAATCGAACGTGCCGAGGACCGGTAACAGCAAGAAAACTCAGGGCCGAGGGGAGTGAACAAGAAGTGGAAAACAGGGTGAACATGAACCTTCCCGCCCTTCTCGCCCAATGCCGGGAAGGATAGAGCACCCGGCGACAGATCGACGACGGCGACGCTGACGCAGACGGTTGCGACGTACCCAGCCAGAGAATCCATGCTGTTTGCTCCGAAGTGACAGCAGCGAATCGTAACACGGGCGACCGGTAGAAAACCGCAGCTAGCTGGTCCCGGCGCTGTCTTAACTTGGATTTCAGGGACCGGCCATAAATATGCGGCTGTTTATACTTTGGGGAGAACCTGGAAACAAGGCCCACTCAAAGAGGGGCGGCTCAAATGCGCGTGCCCTCCGGCTGTTCTTGCGCCTTCATTAGCTCCCAAGGGCCGTCGATGCTGTAAGCCTTGGCTCGAATACGGTAGTCCTTCCGTGGGCAACCAACGACAGTGTATTGGCGACCAGACCCTGGTTGATACCAGCCGTCAACCTGCGACATCCAGCGACCGTGGGTTGGGCAGCGCCCCTTCCGGTTGCTGGAACGGAACGAAGCCTGCGAATCTTCGACTGCGCGAGGGGTGGCGCAACTTCCGTAGTGCTTTGGTTTCGATTTGTTGGATCAGCTTCCGAGTCGCGGCAAAAGCCTGGCCCACTTCCTCGAGTGTGTACTGGCCTTGCCACCCAAAGCGCAGCTTGATCACCTTCTCCTCTCGAGGCGTCAAAGTTTTCAAAGCGTGGTGCATCTGATCGATCCAAGGCCTGAGTCGCGGATCCGCAGGCTCATACCGTAACGGGCGTAGATCCCCAAGCATGGCTTGTAGCAAACCAGCGAACCGCAACACCTCCTCCAGCGGAGGTCGTGTCCCCAAGCGCTTCAAGATCGCCGTAATCAGGCCGTCCACTTTATCCTGGCCTTGCTTAACCCGCAGAACCCCGCCGAGGAGGAGCGCCACCTCGCGCCACTCTGCTTTGTAGATCTTGTTGCCGGTCAGCAATAACTCGTGTTGAGCTGAGTCTGGCTGTCCGGCGATGGCCCTGGCCGCCAAGTACTCTTGGAACGTAAGGTGCCAAAACCGAATCTCGCCTGCACGGCTGACGATAATGCCGCTGTCTACTTCTTCGTCGTCGAGAAACTCCTGGGCTTTCTGGAAGCGTTCGCCTTCCGGCACCATCGGGAACTGTGACGACAGGACTTCCGCTGCCCAGCCCTTGGAAACCTGCACTTGGCGGCCCCTGGGGTGATCCTGCATTCCAAGTGCCAAGTGTTGCAAAAGCGTCAAACAGCGCTCAGCAGGCTCGCGCCCCGGACGCTTCTGCCGAGATCGGGCCAGCCAGGTGAGGATGGACTCATAAAGGTCGGCGCGCTGCTCGGGCAAGCGCCGCTCGTTCCAGTGCAACACTGCCAAGGCCGTGAGCATGACAGGGTTGGTGGCCATATCGCGGATCTCCCGGCGGCTGCGCAGTGCTTCGCTCAGCTCCGCGAGGTGACGCTCTGCCGCCAGGGAGCTTTCCGGAAATAGGCCCCGGCACCAGTGCTCAAGAAACCTCTCGATGGCCTCCGCACTTAGCGCCTCGATTTGGGCACCATGGAAATCGGCCATCGTAGCCTCCCCTGCGTACACCAAGGGTCGCGTCGTTACCACGAATTGGCAGAGGTTGTAGGCGTGGGTCGCGTTTTCAACGAGCCGCGCCATCGACTCGCGTTCGATCCTCGTCGGGGCCTCGTCGAGCCCGTCCAACAGGAGGATCGCGTAGCCATCCTCCAGTTTGCGCCGGAAAAATGCTTCATCCAGCCCCCAGTTTAGCTCCGCATTTTGCGTATTTAAGAAATCCACGATCCACTGCGGAGACTCCTTCCTCGTTGGTCCGCTGTAACCCTGGCGTAGATAGCAGTTGCGGATGTGTTCTCCCAGGTCGGAAATGCGAATCAAGATAGGGAAGGGCCGGTCACCGCCCTCTTCTGTGGCTCCTGCAATCTCGCGCTTTTTGCTTGACGAGGCCCGACGCAAAGCAGCAACAAGCCTTCGCCGGAACGTCATGCTCGTATCGTCTTGGTCGCGAAATGTGCCGTTGACCTTGGGGCGGGATGAAGTAGCAGGCGACTTCTCCTCCGGCAAAGGGTCGGAGAGCGCGAGAGCGATACGCCGCAAGAAAGTAGTTTTGCCTGCGCCCGGGTCACCCACGATGACGAGCCGCCGGTCGGCCAGCGCCTCCTGCAACTCCACTCGCCTCCAAGCCGTGGCGTCTCGTCGCTTCTTCCGCGCCGCGGGCTTGGCCGTATCGCTTTTTCTTGGTTTTCCCGTTGCCCTCCTTGTTGTGAGCGGGATGTAAAGATCTTCGATCGGGAATCGATGTGCTTTGCCTGTGCCAACTTCCAGCCCGCGAATATCGATCCACGCCGTTTGCTGGCGCAATAGTTCGAGGTACTTTCGAGGATCGCCCATATCGGAAAGTTTAATGCCACAGGTTTCGGAAAACTCGGGATACCGCTTCCGCCAATCGCGAAGAGCGATGCCGAGTTTGCCCGAGAACTCGTCCAGGTTGCCGAAAGTCGCCCGAATACGACCGTCTTCTAGCCAACGCTTGAACTCATGGAGCAGGTCCAGGTTGTGCTGGACCTCTTCCAACAGCTCAGGCGTTGCTTTACGCTGCTCCAAGGCAACCGTCATCCGATGCGCTTCCTTCAGTTCAGCCTGCCACTCTGCGTCCTTATCGACAACAAATGCGAGGACTTCTTTATTCCCCCCGCGGGCTTTTTCGCACTCTAGCCATGTAATGCTCTTGCACTCTTTCGGGGATTGGTCCGACGCGCTGGGCACCCAACCGTAGCGATGGGCGACGATGACGACGAGCACATTTGCTTGAGATACCTGGTTGAGGCTTTCCGCTGCCGGACGACGCTGGTCTCTTGCCGTCCAGTGCTCGAACATGACTGGATGGAAGCCAGCCGAGATCGCCGCATCACGCGCGGCTGCCCGGTAAGGCTTCAGATCCTCGACGGTGGAGGAAATGAAAACGACTGGAATCTTATTCTTCGGGGTGGTGTGGCCCATGGATACGCCTACCCCAGGATGCATTCGACATCTGGACACGGAGGTGTGCGCTGCTCCATAAGTGGTGATTATAGCCGCGAACTTGACAACTTTGCGCCGCAATTCTCGCACTCGGAAGTAGGTCGCGGAAGGCGCGGATTGTGGATGAAAATGCCGCCACTCAACAATAGCTGTTGTGAATTCACCAACGAACTTCGCGAAACCACTCCACCGATCCAAATACTTCGCGGTAAGTCAGTGGTGAGGTGGAGAACATCGCTCTGCTGACGGTTCCTCTAGTGAAGTTGCTGCCACAACCCGATTGCCCAACGCCACAACCTTGTCAGAGTTCCCCGAAATGTGGAGTGCAGGCAGAGCCACTCGTGACCCTTCGGCGTAATCTCGATCGAGACGGCGTACTGTGGGACCTTCGCGAAGCCAGTCCGACCAGGTTCCGGCATCGTTAGCAATCCTTCTCCTCTTAGCAGGAGCAAACTTTCGATTAACTGTCCCCGCTGCTCGTCCGTGGCTTCCGGGAAAAGGTCTTGGTATGTGTGGTGCTTGTCATCTCGAAGTACCTCTAGGATTCGCCTCTTTTTCTTGTTGTCGAACTCTTGCATAATGCCTTCCTTCGCTCGCTTGACCTGAAACCTTCTTGAGTTCTCGCCGCCAACAGAGGGCTCGCCGCCCTGTTTCGCGGCGGGTGGCGCATCCTCTTGTCCAACGAGGGTTCCCTTTGCTTGCTCTCTCGACAGGGTTGCTGGGCGCATGATACCACTGCGGTAGTTCACGGCGAAGTACAGGCGCGGGGGGTGAGGGGAGTGGACGCGGGGTGGAAAAGAGGATGAGCATGAATCCCGCCCTTCAAAACCCGAAGGGTGGCCACACGCCGAACTGACGGAAAAGTCAAAGACCGCACCCTTAAAATCGAAGGGTGCGGCACCCGCGCGTCCCCTGTGCCAGAAAACCCGTTGGAACGGGAAAATTTAGAAGGGCCAAGGACCCTTAGGGGAAATCAATCGTTCGATGGCCCCTGTCGGCAAAGACGTTGGAAATCAGGATGATCATGCAGGGAAATCAGGTCGGGATCGCGAGAAATCCAATCCACATTCGTCCAGCCCGCCTTCATGGCCCTCTTCAGCATCTCGAGCGCTTCTGCGGGTCTTTGGAGGAGAGCATACGTGCACGCGGCGTTGTAAAGGACGTTGGAGTCGCCCGGCCGCAGCGCCACCGCCGTTTGTAATTGCCGGAGTGCGTCTTCCTTTCTGGCAACCGCGGCGTAGTTGGAGGCAAGCAGCATCCGCGCGCGAACATCCTCGGGAACCGTATCGAGCTGCTTTTCGAGTACACGAAGGTGCCGCTCCCGCAGCATTTTGGCGAGCTCCTTTTGTCCCAGTGATTCCAGGGAGAGCACGAGAGGGATGTAGATGTTGTAGTCGTCTCCACTGGCTTGCAGAGCGCGGTCCGTCAGAGCGGCAACTTCTTGGAATCGGCCGGATGAAAAATAAGCTCGAGTGAGGAGCGTATAGGCGCCTTCGCAATCCGATTTGAGCTCAATAGCTCTTTGCGCGCATTGGATGGCCTCGTCGTACTTCTTCTGGCCGGTAAGAATCCAGGCGCGCGCGGCCAGCACTTCGGCAAGACCCGGCTCCAGCGCCAGGGCGCGCTCGCAGGCGGCCAGGCCCTTTTCGATCCAGCTCTGGTCCTGCTCACGGAATTGGTAGATCATCCCGTATATTGTGGCGATCCCGGCATGAGCCAGGGCAAAATGCGAGTCCAGTTTGATGGCCTGCTCGAACATCTGTAGAGAAAAGTCCAGGTCGAACCGCCGCGCATAACTGCGCCCGCGCAAGTAGTAGTCGTAGGCCTCCAGGTTTTCCGTGGGCTTGCGAGCGATCGTCTTTTCTTCCTGGGGTGAAAGTGTGACGCGCAGGGCCTGAGCGATACTTCGCGCGATCTCGTCCTGGATGGCGAAAACATCTTGGAGTTCACGGTCGTAGCGCTCCGCCCAAACCGAGTGACGTGTGCGACTTTCGACGAGTTGCGCCGTGATGCGCAGGCGATTGCCCGCCCGACGAATCGTGCCTTCCAGCACGTATGCGGCACTCAATTGCTGGCCGACCTGCGGTGCCGTCACCGGCTTGTCGCGGTAGGCCAGAACTTCGGATCGTGGAAAGACCTGAAGCTGGATAATTTTGGATAACTCGGTGATGACGTCTTCCGTCATACCGTCGCGAAAATATTCGTCTTCCTTGGCCCCGCTCAAATTCTCGAAATAGAGCACGGCGACCGACTTATCCGGTTTCGTCTGCGGAGTTGCAGCCTTCGGCAGTGCCTCGAGCACTTCCTGCATCGAGGGGAACCGCTTTTCGGGAGATTTCTCCAGACACCGCTCAACCAGCCGCTCCCATTCGGGCGAGATATCCGGAATGACGTTGCGCAAGGGCGCGGCTGGCTGGTGAAGAATCGCGTGCAGAACATCGATCGAGTTCGTTCCTCGGAACGGCAGCCGCCCGGTGAGGCACTCGTAGAGCAAGACGCCGAAGGAAAAAATGTCGCTGCGAGCGTCCGTGGGCTCGCCGAGCAGTTGCTCGGGAGACATATAGGGAACCGTACCGCCGGTGCTCCAGTGTGTCGCAGTGCGGGTGATGAACGTTTCTGCAGCTTCCCCCGGTGCGCGCTCCTTGCCGGCAAACATGGCCAGGCCGAAGTCCAGGACTTTCGCCCTTCCTTTGGCGTCCAGCATCATGTTGCCCGGTTTTATGTCCCGGTGGAGTACTCCGGCGTGATGGGCTTCGGCCAATCCTTCTGCGATTTGCCGCGCTACGTCCAGCAATTGAGCTTGCGACAGGGCTCTTTGGAGCAAGACCTCCTTCAGGCTTTCGCCTTGCACCAACTCCATGGCGATGAACGGAGTGCCATTGGCTTCGCTCACCTCGTACACGGTGGCGATATTGGGATGGTTCAGACGCGAAGCAGCGCGGGCTTCTTTCAGCAACCTCTGCTGTGCAGATGGATCGGAGGCCAATTCGGCAGGAAGAAATTTGAGAGCTACTTCCCGGTGCAGGGTCAGATCCATTGCGCGGTACACGGCGCCCATCCCGCCCTCACCGATCTTGTCAAGGACACGATAGTGGCCAAGCGTCTGCCCAACGATGGAAGAAGGAGTGGCCATGGTCGCGGTATCTTATGCTCTGCCCAAAGTCTAGTCAACGCATGCAACGGAGAGGGATTTACCTAAGCCAGTGCAGTGAAAGCGTGCCGGAAGGAATGGCAGACGCAACTTCTTCGCCGGGGGGATTCTTGCTATAGTCAGGCGTCTTTATCGCCGTTCAGGAGCGAGACAGCGGCGTAAAGTCCGCCCAAGGCGAGCAGGCCCGCCCAAGAGGCACGGCCGCGGTGGCGGGCGGGCCCGCCTGACGCGCAGGCCGCCCAGGCGGCAGGCTCGAGCGGGCAGGCCCCGCCCAAGGCGGGCAGAGCGCGTCTACAAACGCGTATGGCAAACGAACGCAAGCCCGAGTTCTTCCAGGGGAAGCCGGTGCGCGTCGGCATCATCGGCTGCGGCTACGTGGGCCTTCCGCTGGCGCTGCGCTTTGCCGAGGCGGGCCATCGCGTCACCGGGTTTGACACCGACCCGAAAAAAGTGGAAGCGCTTAACGCCGGGCAGAGTTACATCCGCCACATTCCGGCGGACAAAATCCAGCAGCAGGTGCGCGCAAAGCAGCTGGGCGCGACCACGGATTTTTCGTGCCTTCGCGAAATGGATGCTGTGCTGATCTGCGTGCCCACGCCGCTGGACGAGCGGCGCGAGCCCGACCTGAGCTACGTGGAGCAGACGGCGCGGTCCATCGCGGCCAACCTGCAGCGCGGGCAGCTTGTCGTGCTCGAGTCCACCACGTATCCCGGCACGACCGAAGAACTCGTCCTGCCCATCCTGGAAAAGAACGGCCTGCGGTGTCCGATTGTTCGCGGCACGGGTGCGCGCGGGCCCGATGCGGAAAACATCGCCACGGACTTCTTTCTCGCGTTTTCGCCCGAGCGCGAAGACCCCGGCAACCAGACGTTCGGCCTGGCACAGATCCCCAAAGTCGTCGGCGGGATCAATCCGCCCAGCCTGCGCGCGGCCCAGGCGCTCTACGCACAGGTGGTGGCCAAGGTGATTTCCGTCAGCTCGACGCGCGCGGCGGAGATGACCAAGCTGCTCGAAAACATTTTCCGCTGCGTGAACATCGCGCTGGTGAACGAGCTGAAGCTGGTCTGCCAGCGCATGGACCTGGACATCTGGGAAGTGATTGATAGCGCCGCGACGAAGCCCTTCGGCTTCATGCCGTTTTATCCGGGCCCCGGCCTGGGCGGCCACTGCATCCCCGTGGACCCCTACTACCTCTCCTGGAAAGCGCGCGAGTATGACTTTGCCACGCGCTTCATCGAGCTGGCCGGCGAGATCAACACGTCCATGCCCTACCATGTGGTGGACGCGATCGCTGGGGCGCTCAATGAGCGGCAGAAGAGCTTGAAGGGCACACGGATCCTGGTGCTCGGCGTGGCGTACAAGAAGGACGTGGACGACCTGCGCGAATCGCCTGCGCTGAAGATCATGCAACTGCTCGGCCAGCGCGGCGCGCAGGTGGACTACAACGATCCGCACTTCCCCCGGCTGCACCGCATGCGGCACTACGACTATTCGGCGATGGCTTCGGTGGAGCTCACGCCCAAGACGCTGGCCTCGTATGATTGCGTGGTGATCGCCACCGACCACTCCACCTACGACTACGCCGCCATCGTCGAAGCCGCGCCGCTCGTGGTGGATACGCGCAACGCCACGCGCGGCGTCGCGCAGCACCGCGAAAAGATCGTCCTGTGCTGAGCCGCTGATGGCCGCCTACGAGGAGCAAATCCGCGCGCAGCTTGCAGAAAGCTGCCGCGTCAAGCAGGGCTTCTCGCGAGAGCTGGTCGCGGGGATCGAGCAGTTTGCCGCGCAGGCCGCGGCGGCGCTCCAGAAAGGAAAGAAGCTCGTCTTCTTCGGCAACGGCGGCAGCGCCGCGGATGCGCAGCACATCGCCGCGGAACTCGTCGTGCGGCTGCGCGAGGAACGCCCGGGCCTCGCGGCCATCGCGCTGACCACGAACCCCTCGGTGCTCACGGCGGCGAGCAACGACTACGGCTTCGAGCACGTCTTTGCGCGCCAGATCGAAGCGCTGGTGCAGCCCGGCGACGTGCTGGTGGCGCTCTCGACCAGCGGCACGAGCCCCAACATCCTGCGCGGGGTGGAAGCCGGCGCGCGCCGCGAAGCCTTCCGCGTGGCCCTGACGGGCGAGACCGGCGGCGCACTCCCCGGCAAGGTGGACCTGCTGCTCAACGTGCCCTCGCGCGACTCCCAGCGCATCCAGGAAGCGCACATCACCATCGGCCACATCGCGTGCTCTCTGATCGAACAGATGGTCCGCAAGCCGCGGGCGTGAGGTTCGCGACCCTGAAGGGCTATTGCACGCGCGTCAGCGCCACGCGCGCGCTGCCGAACGGCACTTCCGCCTCCATCAACACGGGCGTGCGGCCTGCATCGCGCGCCAGCCACACCGAGAAACGCGTTTGCGACACCTCGCGCCCGCGCTCAAATACGCGCACCTCGATGCGCGAAGCGAAAAAGCGGCCTGCGGGCACGGAGACTTCGCCGCTCAACTGCTCCAGCCGGGCCCGCGCTTCGTAGAGTTTCTTGCCGTCGAAGACGGGGGCGCGGGCTTCGCGGGTCTGTTGCCAGTCCACCGTGCGAAGAGAATAAAAAAATCCGAGCGGGTCACGCGTCCCGGGGAGCACGCGCACGGCGGAACCCACGCCGGGAGCGGGGTCGTCCTGGGTGGTCATGCGAAAGATGGAGTCTTCCTTCTTGCCCTGCTCGCGCAGATACATTTCATATTGAAGGCTCGCCAGCGTGGAGGGCTCCGTGTAGGAATCGAACTGGTCGTCGAGCGCGAAGAGCAGGCGCATCAGATCAATCGTCGAAGCGCGCGACTGAAAGTGCCACGCTTCGCGGCCGTAGAAGGGGCGGCGCTCGATGATGGCCATGCGCACGGTCGCCGCATTCAGCAGCTTCGCCCACTGTACGCTGTAGTCGAGCTTTTCGCCGGCGCGGAACGGCGCGGGCGCCTCTGCCGCGCGCACAGGAGGCGCAGGGGCCTTGCGCGGCTTTAGCGCCTGGGCGGAAAGCCACGCCGCACACAGGCAAAGGCCTGCCAGTGCGGCAATCGGTCGTTTCGTCTGGCTGCGCAGCATCATTGCTCTAGGGTTGGAGTACGGGCCGGCGCGCCGCGTTGCCCTTCCGCGGGTCCGAGGCTTTGCGCGATTCCGGACGGCACGTTATAGTTAAGCCTACCGGAAAAGCGCAGCGCGAGCCACGCCGAAGGCTGCACGATGCGGGCTGCGCCGCGTTCTGGTAACTCCCACTGGATGCGATGGCGCGGCATCGCGCGAAGCGGAGACGGAGGAAGGTCTCAGGATGCGCTACATGGTCACCGGCGGCGCCGGGTTCATCGGCTCTCATACCGTAGAGGAGCTAGTGCGCCGCGGCCACAGCGTGGTTGTGCTGGACGGTCTCTCCGCGGGCAAGAAGGAAAACCTCGCCGGCGTGGAGGGAAAGATCGAATTCGTTCCGGGCAGCATAACCGATCTGGACCTGGTGCGCGGAGCCTGCCGCAGCGTGGATTGCATTCTGCACCTGGCGGCGCGCACGTCGGTGCCGCGCTCGGTGAAAGACCCGCTCGGAACAAACGACGTCAACGTGAATGGCACGCTCAACGTGCTGGTCGCCGCGCGTGATGCGGGCGTGCGCCGCGTTGTGTTTGCTGCCTCTTCCTCGGTCTACGGCGACATGCCCTCGCTCCCGAAGACCGAAAGCATGCGCCCGCTGCCGACTTCACCCTACGGCGCTTCCAAACTGGCGGGCGAAGCCTATGCGCAGGTGTTCGGGCACGTGTACGGCCTAGAGAACGTCTCGCTGCGCTATTTCAACGTTTTCGGGCCGCGGCAGGATCCGAGTTCTCCCTACTCCAGCGTGCTCTCCCGCTTCATTACCGCCGTACTCGATGGAGGCCAGCCCGTGGTGTATGGCGACGGTGAACAGTCACGCGACTTCACCTATATCGAGAACGTCGTGCAAGCGAACCTGCTGGCCTGCGAAGCGCCCGGCGTCTCTGGAATGGTGTTCAACGTCGGCACCGGCCAGCGCTACACGCTGAATCAAACGCTTCGACTGCTGGAAACCGTTAGCGGCCAACCCGTCCGGACGCGTTACGAACCGGCGCGCAGCGGCGACATTCGCGACTCCCTGGCCGATGTCTCGCTGGCGCGCGCAAAGCTCGGCTACAACCCGCGCATCGGCTTCGAAGAGGGCTTGCGCCGCACCTGGGAGTGGTACCGCGCCCACCACCGCAAATAGGCACGCCGCTTCTGGCGATCCAGCGAAACCTGCAAACGTTAGGAACCGGGCCGGCCGGGCATGTGGCCATCGAGGCAGGCGGGCAATTCCGTCAAGCTGTCAATGAGGAGATCGGGCGGAACGTCGGCCAGGCGCTCGCTGCCGAGCCCGTAGGTAACGCCGCAGGCCCACGCGCCCGCGTTGCGTGCGGTCTGCACGTCAATTTCGGAATCGCCGACGACGAGCGCCTGCCGCGGCAACAAGCTGAAATCCCGCAGCAGTATCTCGAGGCCCATCGGATCGGGCTTCTTGCGTTCAAAGCTGTTCCCGCCGTAAACGAACCGGAAATATTTCGCCAGCCCGAGGCCTTCAAGAATATCGCGGCTGAAGCGGACGGGCTTGTTCGTGAGCACGGCCATTTCGTAGCCGGCCAGCTGCGCGAGACCTTCCCGCACGCCGGGATACGTCACGGTGTTATCGAGCATGTGCGCGCGGTAATACTTCAGGAAGAATTCGAGCCCATGCTTGCATTCTTCTTGCGTCCCACCCTCCCCGACCGCGCGCTGGATCAGCATCGGAGCGCCCTGGCCCACGTAGCCGAAAATCGTCTCGTGCGGGAGCTGCGGGCGGCCCAGATCCTCGAGCGCGGCGTTCACAGAGAGCGCCAGGTCGAGCTTCGAATCAATCAGCGTGCCGTCGAGATCAAAGATGAGCGCCCGGATCCCGGCGATGCGCTTTTTGTTTATTGGAGTGTGCCCCGACGTCAAAGAGTCTTCCTCGTCGTCTCCCTGTTGCTACCTTGCACTCTCCATTCTAGCGTAGCTGCGGCCTCTTGCGCCGTTGGCGCAACGCGGAGCGGCTGTTAGAATGTTGCGTTTCGTCTCGCAGGCTGAACACCCAAGGTGAATGGATGGCGCAAATCTTTCCCTTCGCGGCGTACCGCTACAATCCCGCACGGGTGAGTCTCCCAAGCGTTCTGACCCAGCCCTACGACAAGATCACGCCGACCATGCAGGAGCGCTACTCCGCGCTCAGCCCTTACAACTTGATCACGGTCGAAAAGGGGCGCGTGAACCCCGGCGATGGCCCGCAAGACAACGTCTATACGCGCGCGGCCCGCGCCCTGGAAAACTGGACGGCGCAAGGGATTCTGGCGCGCGATCCGGCGCCTTCGATCTACGTTTATTTCCAGGACTACGAAGTGCCGGGCACGCGCGAGCGCCGCGTGCGGAAGGGCTTCCTTGCGCTCGGACGCATCGAGGATTATGCCGCCGGAGTCGTGCACCGGCACGAGCAGACGCTTGCAGGCCCGAAAGCCGACCGGCTGGAGCTGCTGCGCCACACGCACGCCCACACCGGGCAGCTCTTCATGCTGTATTCCGATCCCGGTCGCAAAGTGGACGCGTTGCTCGAACAGGTTTCGCTGGTGTCCGCGCCGGTCGAAGTCCACGACGAATACAACGTGACGCACCGGCTCTGGCCCGTGGCCGACGCGGAAGCCATCGAGCGCTTCCGCCTGGCGCTGGCCGATAAGCCGCTCGTGATCGCCGACGGCCACCACCGCTACGAGACCGCGCTGGCCTACCGGAACGAGTGCCGCGAGCGCGCGGGCACGCCGGACGCGGACGCGCCACACGAGAAAGTGATGATGACGCTCTTCAATACGCAGGCGGAAGGGCTGACGATCCTGCCGACGCACCGCGTGGTCGCGAACCTCACCAGCTTTTCACCCCAGCGCTTCCGGCAGCAGCTCGAGCCGCACTTCGAGTGGCGCGCCTTTTCGTTTTCGAGCGATGGCGACCGCGCTGCGCGCTACGCGCAGTTCCAGAAGGAACTGGCGGCGCAGGGCCGCGAGCGGCGCGCAATCGGTGTCTACGCCGGGCGCGGCTCCTTCGATCTGCTCGTGTTGCGGCCGGAAGCGAAGCTCGAAGCGGTGCTGCCGGATGTTTCTCCGAAGCAGCGGCAGCTCGACATCGTGCTGCTGCACCGGCTGGTATTGGAACGCGGCCTAGGGATCACGGCCGAGGCCGTGGTGCAAGAGAAGAACATCACCTACGAGCGCGAAATGGATGCAGCGATCGCGGCAGTGGATCGCGGCGCAGCGCAGCTCGTCTGCCTTCTGAATGCGGTGCGCGTCGAGCAGGTGATGGAAATCGCGCTGGCGGGCGACGTGCTGCCGCAGAAATCCACCGACTTTTATCCCAAGCTGCTCAGCGGCCTGACCATCTACCGCCTGGATGGATGAGCGCAAAACAAAATGCGGCAAACCCGCGCGGGCGGATATGCCGCACCACAGAGCAACCGAAGATTATTTCTTGAAGCTGCGCACCGCAGCGGCTTCGGAGTCGAAGACATCAAAGACGGTCAGCAGCCTCGTGACCTGCAGCACTTCCTGAAACTTCGAGCCCAGGCTGGAGAGCTTCAGCGCCGCGCCCTGGGAGCGGGCGCTATGATGCGAAGCCACGAGCGTGCCCAGGCCGGCGCTGTCAATGTAGGTGACGTTGCTCATGTTCAGGACGATATCCTTCTTGTTCTCCGCCAGTAGCTTCTTCACGTTCTCGCGGAGGGCGTTGCTCTCCTCACCCAGCACGATGCGGCCCTCGAGCGCCAGGACGGCCACTCCCTCCACCTCACGGCTCGTGATCTTCAGTGCCACGCCAACCTCCTCTCGATTGACCCTTCGAATGCGAAGATTCCCGCTGCTGCCTGGGCCTCGCCTCGGTCTAATAGTAGTCAGAGCAGGACATATAATACCCGCACGCCGGGCAAACCAGCTTGCACCTCCGCGCGACCAGTTGCAGCGAACACGCCGGGCAGTAGCTGAAAGCGTGTTCCGGAACGGGCCGGGTGTTGTCAGGGCGAGGCGACTCGCGAGGCTCCAGTTCGCTCATGACCGCCCTTCCACGGCCCGGAAGTTATAGCACAACCCGGCGCAAGGGGGAAGAAGTCCGGCGTCCCCCCGGATGCAGCCCCTGCCCCTTTGCGGCCCCCAGGGAGTACAATGGTGCAACGGGAGACCCTGCTGCGGCATCTCGTAGAGTAGGGACACCGGAAGCCATGAAAAGGTTCCTTTTCGGAACAATCACCGCGGCGCTGGTCCTGGCGTTCTCTGCGCCTGCGAATGCGCAGTCGCGCGGCGGGCACGGCTCCGTTCAGCCGGCGTCCAGCACCAGCAGCGCGCACGTCGTTCGCGTGGCTCAGCCACGCGGCATCGTCCGCCAGAGCGACGCCAGCTTCGTGGTGAGCAGATCCTCCATGATTCTGCTGAACGCGATTCCGATTGAGACTTTTCCCACGCCCGGACTGGGCTTCGACTTCCCGCATCTCGCCGCGCTCAGCCGGGTGAAGGTGAGCGACATCAGCGTGCTGAGCACGGCCCAGCGGCTGGCGCTGGCGCGCCGCCTGACGCCGCTCGTGTCCTTCGCGCTGCCGTTCTTTCAGGCTGAGCCGCAAGTGATCATCGTCCAGCAACCGGCTCCTGTGGTTGTCCTGCAGCAGGCCGCGGCGGAAGAAGCCGCTGCGCCCGCGTCCCCCGCGCGTCCCGCGGCCAGCGCCGAAGCGCGGCCCGTGCGCGACGTTGGGGAATTCGTCCTGGTGCGGCGCGACGGCAAGATTCTTTTCGCGGTGGCCTACACGACAGCGGGCGGCCAGCTCACCTACGTCACCCCGGAAGGGATTCGCCGCTCTGTGGCGCTCGCAGACCTCGACGTCGAGTCCACCGAGCGCATGAACGAAGAGCGCGGCACGACGATTCGCCTGCCTGCCTAGTCGAACCCCTTTCAGAAGCGTTCCCGCTATTCTTTTTTCGAGGCCAGAGGCTCGGGCATGACATATCCCGTGTCGTGCGGACGGGCGCGCTCGAACTGGATGGTGGTATGGGTAATGTGGAATTTCGCTTCCAGGATCTGCGCAATCTGCTGGCGGACCTCTTCGCTCTCCTTCATGTGCATGTCGGGGATGCAAATGTGACACGAGAGGGCATCGAGGTCCGTGCCCAGCGTCCAGATGTGCAAATCGTGGACCTCCTGCACGCCCGGCACGCGGAGGATGGCGCGAGCCACGTCTTCGAGCAGCATGTTGCGCGGCAGGCCCTCCAGCAGGATGTGGCTCGAGTCGCGCAGGATGCCGTAGCTCGACCAGAGCACCAGCGCGCCGATGGCTGCGCCCAGCGCCGGGTCCAGCCACTGCGCGCCCGTTTTGCGGATCGCGACAGCGCCCACCAGGATGGCGATGTTCGAGAGCGCGTCGCCGAAGTTGTGCACGAGTACGCTGCGCAGGTTCAGGTCGCGGCGCCCGCGGACCAGCGCCAGCGTGATGCCGCCGTTCACGGCCAGCGCCGCCACGGAAACCCACATCATCACCGCTTCGTGGACGACGGCAGGGTGGCGCAGCCGCTCGAACGCTTGGTAAAGGAGATAGAGCGCCACCAGGACCAGTAAGGCCGCGTTCGTGAACGCCGCAAGAATCCCGGCGCGATGGTAGCCGTAGGTCTTTGCCGAGCTGGCCGGGCGCAGGGCCCAGTATGCGGCAATCCACGAAACGACCAGCGTGGGCACGTCGGAAAGATTGTGGATGGCGTCGCTGACCAGAGCGACCGAGTGCGCCAGGTAGCCGCCCGCAAGCTCCACTGCCGCCAGGCCGAGCGTCGCCGCCATCGCCCACTTCAACACGCCGAAAGGGCTGGCCGTGGCGCCGTGCGCATGGTCGTGCGAGTGCATCCCCGACATTCTACCTGCGGCGGCGCTGTGCGGACAGATGGGGATATCGGCTTCGCATCATCGCGGCGAAGGCGAATTGACTTCGCTGGAAGCGCTGCCTAGTATGCGAAATAGGCCCGGTTGAGGGGATTCCGGGCGCAGGGCTGCTTCATCGCTGAGATCGGCCGCTCCACTATGCCCAAAGATGTCGCCAAGCTCAGTTTCTGGGGAGTGCGCGGCTCCACGCCCACAGTAGACCGCGACACGTGGCGCTACGGCGGGAACACGCCGTGCCTGGAGCTGGTGGCGCCGGACGGCACGCAGTTCATCCTCGACTGCGGCACCGGCTTGCGCGTGCTGGGGAATCGCTGGACGGAAACGTTTGGCGCGCAGGCGCTCGAAGCGCATATCTTCGTCACGCACTATCACTGGGACCACATCCAGGGCATTCCGTTCTTCGCGCCGCTCTATTCCAACCAGAACCGGTTCCATTTTTACAGCTTTCGCTCGGAGTTCCTCGGCCGCGAAAGCTTGAAGCGTGTGTTTGAAACACAGATGGCTTCGCCGTATTTTCCCGTGGACCTGAACGCCATGTCCGCGAAGCGCGAGTTTTCCGAAGTCGCGGGCGGCGACACCTTCGAGATCAACGGCACGCGCATCACGGCGCGCTGGCTGAACCATCCGCAGGGCTGCCTCGGTTTCCGGATCGAGACATCCGCGGGCACGATCGTCTACGCCACCGACAACGAACCCGGCATGCCGAAACTCGATCAGAGCCTGCGCGAGCTTGCCGAAGGCGCCGACATCTTCGTCAACGACGCGCAGTACACGCCCGAGCAGCTAGCCACCACGCGCAAAGACTGGGGCCATTCGTCGTGGCTCGAAGGCGTGAAGATTGCTTCGGAGGGCGACGTCGGTAACCTGGTGCTCTTCCACCACGACCCGGATTCGAACGACAAGATTGTGGATGGCCTCCTGCGCGATGCCCGGCAGAAGTTTGAAAGCGTCTGGGCAGCCTCGGAAGGCATGGTGATGACGCTCGGCGCCGAGCGCGTTGAGGTGATCATGCCGGCCGCGCGCAGCGGGCAGCGGCAGGGCGCGCATTTCCGCGCCATGGTTTCGGGCTACACCGAAGAGGGCCGCGCGTTCCAGGAAGAAACAGTCATCCGCGACCTCAGCCTGCAGGGCGCGCTTATCTATTTGTCGCACAGCCCGCGGCTGCAATCCGAGTTACAGGTCATGATGGAGGCGCCGGGCAAGGAAGGCGACGGCAACAGCCACCTGCGGCTACGCGGCTACGTGGTGCGCATCGAGCCCGGCCCCGAGCAAAACCAGGCGGCGGTCGGCGTGGTCTTCACGGACTAGCGCCCTACCTCTTCCCTTCAAACCAGCGCAGCCAATGCCGCACAGCCCCGGCGGCCGGTGCCATCGTCTCTACTAAGGCTTCAACCCCTCGATTTCGTGCATGCGCGCAAAGGCGCGGCGCACGTGCGGGATGGTGATCGAGCCGCCGACGATCAGCGCCACGTTCAGCGCGTCGATGACCTCCGCGCGCTTCCAGCCCTCTTCGCCGCAGCGCACGAGGTGGTAGGTGATGCAGTCGTCACAGCGCAGCACGGCGGAGGCGACCAGCCCCAGCAGCTCCTTCGTTTTCGTCGGCAGGGCGCCGGGCTCGTAGGCCTGATGGTCGAGCGCGAAGAAGCGCTTCATCCCCAGGTGCCCGCAGCCAAGGATTTCTTCGTTCAGCTCCGCGCGAAACTTCTGGAAGTCTTCCAAACGGTCGGCCATCTCTCCCCCTGCCCCCTGCCGGCGACGTGCGGTGCCGGCAAGAACGGCTATTATCCGCGAAACGCCCGCCGGGGACTAGAAGCGGTCTAACGGGAACCCTCCACCTCAGGGGCAAAGCCCTCGCGTCAGGACGCCTTCCACTGTACACTTTGCAATAAAAAGTACTTGACAATAGAGAGGAAGTCCCGCATGCTTCCCTTGCGGCGGAACATCTTGGAGAGAGGAGCCTGACCCATGCTCAAACGGATCGCCGCGATTGCGTTCATTTTTGGCTGCACCACTTTCGCCTGGATCATTCTGGGTTCCACGATTTTCTACCGCACGTACGGCTCGGACAGCGCGCTCGAAAGGCGCGTGGTGTCCAGTTGGGGTGCTCCCCAGGAGCAGGCGCCGCCGAGCGCCACCTATCAGGAAGCGCCGGCGCCGACCGAGGCGCGTTCCAACGAGGGCAAGGGCGCCGCACCACAACCAAAAACGGTGGCTCTGCCGCTTGCGAGCAGCCACATCGAAGTGGCGCTCGACCTCGAGCCTCGCCAGAAGGGTTTGCTCTGGTACAGTACGTACAAGGTTGCCTTCGCCGGCCGGTACGTCTTCCGGAACACGAGCCCGCAGGAGCAAGCCATCTCATTCGCTTTGCCCTTCCCCGCCGAGCGCGCCATCTACGACGACCTGGTCTTCACCGTGGACGGAGCGCCGCTCAGCGCTGCGGTCGGTTCGAAGGGGGCCTATGCGACGGCGCGCGTAAGCGCGGACAAGACGGCCACGCTGCAGGTGGCCTACCGCTCGCAGGGACTCGAGAGCTGGCGGTACAAGCTGGGCGGAGACGTCAGCCAGGCGCGCGACTTCGTCCTGCAGATGCGCACGAATTTCAAGGACATCGATTTCCCCGAGAACAGCATTTCGCCGACCGAAAAGCGCCCGACCGCGAGCGGCTGGGACCTGACCTGGTCGTACAAGAACCTGATCTCCGGCTATCAAGTGGCGCTGGCCATGCCCGAAAAGCTCCAGCCGGGCCCGCTGGCGGGACGCATCAGCTACTTCGGGCCGGTCTCGTTGTTCTTCTTTTTCTTCCTGATGTTTATCACCACGACGCTGCGCGACATCGAGTTGCACCCCATGAACTACTTCTTCCTGGCCGCGGCGTTTTTTGCTTTCCACCTTTTGCTCGCTTACCTCGTAGACCACATTTCGATCCACACGGCCTTCGCGATCTCCGCGCTGGTTTCGATCGTTCTCGTGGTCAGCTACCTGCGCCTGGTGATCGGCCTGCGGTTTGCCGCGGTCGAGGCCGGCCTGACGCAATTTTTCTACCTGGTCCTCTTCTCGTACGCCTTTTTCTTCAAGGGCTTCACGGGATTGACCGTCACAATCGGCTCGATCCTCACGCTGTTCGTGGTGATGCAGGCGACGGGGCGCATTCGCTGGGCGGAGAAATTCGCCGCGGCAACACCGAGGCGTCCGCTCCGTGAAGATAGTTGAGGCCTGCGCGTCAGAGTGCCGCGAAACCGCGAATGGAGGAATCGCTTCCTCATGCCGAAGCCTTCCCCTGCGCGGCTTCATCCACCGGCTTCACGTCCTCCATCAAGCTCCAGAAGCCCTCGGCCAGCGTGGGATGCGTGTAAACGGCACCCTTGAGCACGGTGTACGGCGCGCCTGCCAGAATCATGGCGCCAAGCAATTGCACGAGCTCCCCGCCCTCCGTGGCCAGAATCGAGGCGCCGAGGATGCGGTCGTTCGAAGCCTCCACGACGATCTTCATCAAGCCCGCAGTTTCACCGCGCTCGATCGCGCGCGCCACGTGGCTCATCGGAATCCTGCCGATCTTGAGCTTGTAGCCTTTCGCGCGGGCTTCGCGCTCCGTCATGCCCACGCCGCCCAGCTGCGGATCGGTGAACACGGAATACGGCACGTAGCGATTCTCCGTCGTGAGGTCCTTGCCCTCGATCAGGTTCCCGTAGACGATCTGGTGGTCGTTGTACGAAATGTGCGTGAAGGCGGGCCCGCCCTTGATATCGCCGAGCGCCCAGACGCCCTGGGCCGTCGTCTCCAGCCGGCTGTTCACTTTGACGTAGCCTTTCGCGTCCAGCTCCACGCCCGCTTTATCGAGTTGCAGGTCTTCCGTATTCGGCACGCGGCCGGTAGCGACCAGCAGGTGCGAGCCGCGCAGCGTTGTGCCGCCAGTGGAATTCGCGAGCGAGAGCGCGACCTGGCCAGCCTGGCGCTCGACGCGCGTCGTCTTCACGTTGAGCAGGAATTGCATGCCTTCCGCTTCGAGCGCTTTCTGAAGCTCCGCGGCAACCTCCGCGTCCTCGCGGGGCAGGATCTGGCCGCTGTGGTGCACCACGGTGACGCGGCTGCCGAAGCGCAGGAACATCTGCCCGAACTCGAGCCCGATGTATCCGCCGCCCAGCACGATCAGGTACTCGGGCACGGCGAGCAATTCCATGATGGTGGCATTGGTGAGAAACCCGGTGGCTTCCAGGCCTTCAATCCGCGGGATTGCGGGGCGCGTGCCCGCGTTGATGAAGATGCGCTCGCCTTCGAGCACCTCGCCATTGACCTCGAGCTTCTTGAGGCCGACGAACCGCGCGAGGCCGCGGTGCAGGTGCAGGTTCGGCCGGCGGTCTACGCTGCGCTGCTGGCCCGAGCGAAAGGTTTCGACGATTTGATTTTTGCGCGCGACAATCGCCGGCAAGTCCACGGTGACCTGGCTGGCGCGCACGCCCCAGCGGCCGGCGTTGCGCGCGTAATGCGCCACCTGCGCGCTTGCGACCATGGTCTTCGTCGGCGTGCAGCCGGTATTGATGCACGTGCCGCCGAGCTGCGCCTTTTCGATCAGAGCTACTTTCCAGCCGTGGTCGGCCATCTTGTGCGAAAGCGGATTGCCCGCTTGTCCCGAGCCGATCACAATCGCGTCGTACTTCATCAGGAGGCCTCCTCGGACGTCAGCCCATGCGCTCGCGCAGATGATCGGCCACGCGTAACGCATTGGCGATGATGGTCAGCGCGGGGTTCACCGCGCCGCTGGACGGGAAAAAGATCGCGTCTACCACGTAGAGATTGTCCACAATCATCGGACGCCCTTATGCCGCCGCGACTTCGCAGAAGACTTTGATCGCGCCTCTGGCTTCGGTCAGCGTCTTCATCATTTGCTGATAGTTGTCAAGGCCGCCGATGGGATGCGTCAGCAGCTTGCTGAGCCATCCGGGATACTGCAATTCGGCCTGCGAAAGATCTTTCGCGCCCATCTCGAAGTATTCGCGGTTGGCGTTCACGCTGCCGAACGCGACTTTGTTGCCCAGCACGAAGCCCAGGTTGATGCGGTCGGCGGGAATTTCCAATTTGCGGTCGCCGCCGGTGACGCTGACCATGGCCAGCACGCCGTTCTTCGCCAGTACTTCCATGGCTTCGAAGACCAGCGCAGAAACGCCGGTGCCCTCGAGGATCAGATCAAACGGCCCGTACTTCGTTGAGGCTTCGCGCAGCGGAAGATCCTGCGTGCTCACGTAGCGCGCGCCGATCTCCTCGAGCAACTGCGCATTGAGGAAGGGCGGGCGCGTGCGGCCCAGCGCGACCACCTGCAGCCCGCGCAGCCTTAGCACGAGCGAGCCCAGTAACCCCAGCGTGCTCGCGCCGAGAACCGCCGCGCGCTGCGGCCGCCAGACGTGGAGCCGCCGCTGAATCCGGTACGCCTGCTCGACGGCTTTTTCCACCACGCTTGTCGGCTCCATCAGCACGCCGACGTTCTTCATCCCCTCCGGCACGCGGACGATGTATTCGGGCGCATCCACGTAATACTCCGTCAGGAAACCGTGGCGCAGGTTGATGCCGCGCTCGAAGTACGTGTCGTCGGTGCTCATGTCGTAGGTGCCGATCTCGTCGTAAATGCTCGCGCCCGGCCGGCGCACGGTAGCCGCCACGTAGTCGCCAGGCTTGAATTCGCTCACGTTCGGTCCGACAGCCTCCACCCGGCCGAAGCTTTCGTGCCCCAGGATCAGGAAATCGTCGCCATCCGGCGCGGCGCCGTATTCGGCGGCGTTGATTTCTTTGTCCGTGCCGTCCACGCCCACGCGCAGGACTTTCACCAGCACGCCGCGGCCGTTCGGGATCTGGCTCAGGCTTGGCTTCGGCACCTCGCGCAGATGAATGCTGTCCGGCTTCCCCGGAATCACTGCAATCGCTTTCATGACCTTTCTCCTATGAGTACTGCCCTCGCGGGTCAGGATTTCGCATTTGCTGTTCGTGCTGCGGCGACTGCGGTCCAGGTCCGCAACACTTCAGCGACCGTCCAGGCCTGCGCGATGCAGCCGCGCGGCGTAAACGGAGGGTCGCCGTCAAAAATCTCGCTGGCCGTGCCCAGACCATGCACCTGCAAGTGATGCTCGATGGGCGCGAGGAATTGCGCGGCCAGCGCCACGTCGTTGTAGACGCGCATGTGCGCCTGAACGAACGGGCCCAGCAGCCAGCCCCAGACCGTGCCCTGGTGATACACGGCGTCGCCCTCGGCCGGCGAACCGCCGAAGTGGCCGCGATAGGCGGGATCCTCCGCGTCCAGACTGCGCAGCCCGTACGAAGTCAGTAGGTGGCGTGCGCAGGCGTCCACGACGGCGCGCTGTTGCTCTTCGGTCAGCGCAGTCTCCGGCAGCGAAACGGCAAGGATCTGGTTCGGCCGCAGCGCAGCGTCATTTCCGATCGGGCCGTCGAGCACGTCGAAGCAATAGCCCGCCGCGTCGTTCCAGAAGCGCTGGAAACCTTTGCGGGCGCGCTTGAGCAGAGCTTCATAAGTAGCGGTGGGCCGGCGCAGCAGGCGCGCGAACTGCGCCATCGTGGCCAGCGCGTTCAGCCACAGCGCGTTCACCTCGATGGGTTTGCCGATGCGCGGGGTGATCACGCGATCGCCTACCTTGGCGTCCATCCAGGTCAGTTGCACGCCGGGCTCACCGGCGTAGAGCAGCCCATCGGCCGCATCCACGTGGATCTGGTAGCGCGTGCCGCGGACGTGCCACTCCACGATTTCCGCGAGCATGGGGAACAGTTGATTCACAAACGCGAGGTCCTGCGTCGCGGCGTAGTATTGCCGCGTGGCTTCGAAGAACGTGAGCGCAGCATCGACAGTGTTGTACTGCGGCGTCTCGCCGGCTTCGGGAAACACATTGGGCAGCATGCCCTGATCTACGAAGCGCGCAAACGTGCGCAGGATTTTCCTAGCAATCTCCGGGCGGCCGGTCGAAAGCGCCAGGCCCGGCAGCGCAATCATGGTGTCGCGGCCCCAATCGCCGAACCAGTGATAGCCGGCGATCACGGAGAGCGCTTCGGGATCGTCGGCCAGGGGGCGCCGCACGATGAACTGATCGGCCGCCAGCACGAGTTGCCGCACCCAGACCCGCGCCTGCGCCGCAACGAGCGGGTTTGCCGAAGCCCAGCGGTCGAGCAAATTGCGCTCCTCCCCGCGGTGGGCCTGGAGCACAGCATCGCCATCGAGATTCGGCTGCGGCTCCGTGCTGAGGACGAAGGTCACCCCTTCGCCGGGCTCGAGCTTTGCGCGCAGCGTACCCGCGTGTAGATGGTCCTCGCGGTCTTCAAGCCCGCGATACCGTTCGACAGCCAGATCGAAATTGCGGTACCACTCGTGCGCCGGCTCCGCGCTGGCCGTGGCGCTCAGCACATAGAGCAGGGCCGCGCCGTCAAAGGCAACAATCCGCAAACCCTGCTTCACCGGCGTGATGTTCATCTGCCAGTCGCCCGCGTGCGTGACGCTGTGAAAATCGCGGTAGTTCACGAGAGCTTTGACAGCGAGCGCGAGCGGCTGCGTGCCGCGCAGCAGGCGATACTGCACGTAGGTGGTGTTCGCGCCGCGCTGCATCCAGACGCGCTTCTCGACCAGCGCGTCCGCCACCGCGTAGGTCCATACCGGCGTGGTTCCCTCGAGGCGAAAACTTTCGAGCAAACGGTATCCCTGCGGATCTACGGTGCCGCCCGTCCAGCGATTTGTGGCCAGGGCATACGAGCGGCCGTCGTACTCGACGGTCTCATCGAACTTGGCGGCCAGCAGCGTGCGCCCCAGCGGCGGCTTCAGCGCCGCGACCAGCAGGCCGTGGTAGCGCCGCGTGGGCATGCCAGCCACGGTTCCGGACGCGAAGCCACCGATGCCGTTCGTGACCAGCCACTCGCGCTGCTCCGCAATTCCGAGGTCGCCGCAAATCTCGCGGCCAAATTCGAATCCGGGCACGGGCACCTGTACGTGCTCGGGCTTTGCGGCCGTACTTCGGGGAGTCATTTCGGCTTCCTTTCTGACCATCGCGGCTGCACTCACGTTCCGCTCTGCTCAATCAGTTTGGCGACAAGCCCGGTCCAGCCCGTCTGATGGCTGGCGCCGACCCCCGCGCCGTTATCGCCATGGAAGTACTCGTGAAACTGGATGTAATCGCGCCAGTGCGGATCGTTCTGAAATTTCTCGAGGCCCCCGTACACGGGCCGCCGCCCATCCGCGCCGCGCAGGAAGATGCGCGTCAGCCGCCGCGAGATCTCGCCTGCGACCTCCCAGAGCGTCATCATCTGCCCTGAGCCTGTGGGGAATTCCACCTTGAAGTCCGCGCCGTAGTAGTGGTGGAACTTTTGCAGCGACTCGATGAGCAGGAAATTCATCGGGAACCAGATCGGGCCGCGCCAGTTGGAGTTGCCTCCGAACAGGCCGGTCGAAGACTCGGCCGGCTCGTAATCCACGCGATGCTCGCATCCATTCACCTGCATGATGTACGGGTGGTCGTGATGGAACCGCGAGAGAGCGCGGATGCCGTAGGGCGAGAGAAACTCGCGCTCGTCCAGCATGTACCGGAGGATGCTGCGCAACTGGTCCTGCCCGGCGATGGAGAGCAGCCTGCGCTCTTTGTTGCCGCGGGTACGCATGCAGGCCACATTGGCCGTGAGATCCGGGCGGTTGTCGACGAACCAGTCCAGGCGGCGCTTGAAATCAGGCAGCCGCTCCAGCAGTTCCGGCTCCAGCGTCTGGACGGCGAACAGCGGAATCAAGCCGACCATGGAACGGATCTTCATGGGGTGATTGCTGCCGTCCGGCAGGCGGAGCACGTCGTAGAAGAAGCCGTCCGCGTCGTCCCACAACCCCATGCCGTCCTGGCCACGATGGCTCATGGCGTGCGCGATGTAGACAAAGTGCTCCCAGAACTTGCTGGCCACGTCTTCGTACGCGGGATCCTCGCGGGCCAGCTCCATGGCCATGGCCAGCAGGTTCAAGGTGTACATGGCCATCCAGCTCGTGCCGTCCGACTGCTCGATGTAGCCCCCGGTGGGCAGCGGCGCGCTGCGGTCGAAGACGCCGATGTTGTCGAGTCCCAGGAAGCCGCCCTGGAAAATGTTCATGCCGTCGGCGTCCTTGCGGTTCACCCACCAGGTGAAATTCAGCAGCAGCTTGTGGAACACGCGCTCGAGGAACGCGCGATCGCCCTTGCCGCGGATGCGCTTCTCAATCTTGTACACGCGCCACGCCGCCCAGGCGTGCACCGGCGGGTTCACGTCGCCGAAGGCCCATTCATACGCCGGCACTTGTCCGTTCGGGTGCATGTACCATTCGCGGAGCAGGAGGATGAGCTGTTCCTTGGCGAAATCCGGGTCCACCAACGCCAGCGAGATGCAGTGAAACGCCAGGTCCCACGCGGCGTACCAGGGATATTCCCACTTGTCCGGCATGGAGATGATGTCGGCGTTGTAAAGGTGCGTCCACTCGGAGTTGCGCCCATGCTTGCGCTCGGGCGGAGGCGGTGGGCACGACGGATCGCCTTCGAGCCACACGCGCACGTCGAAGTGATAGAACTGCTTCGACCACAACATTCCCGCGAAAGCCTGCCGCTGGATCGAACATGCCTCGGCGCTGCCGCAACGCCCGCTGCGCTTGGCGTAGAACTCGTCCGCTTCGGCAATGCGCTCGGCAAAAATGGAATCGTACGGCAGGCCAAAGGCAGCCCCGGTCGGTGCCTGATTTGTCAGACGCAGACGCAGCGTGACGCTCGCGCCGGGCGCGATCTTGACACGGTAATCCGCCGCGGCTTTGGTGCCCGTCTGCGCGGGGTTCACTGCCTCGCGCGCGCCGTGCACGAGGTAGTCGTTGATGCTGTCTTTAACGTAGGGAGTCCTGTTCCCGCTGCCGAAAATCCTCTTGAAATTCGTTTCGTTCTCCGTGAACAGGAGCTCGGGAGCGCCTTCGGAGACCAGCCAGCGCTTCCCGTAGGTCTTGTGCTCGACTTCGACGACGGCCGAGCCCTTGTCACCGGCGCGCGAAAGCTTCGGGCGGTAATCGTCGCGGCCCCAGGACCACGTGTTGCGGAACCAAATCGTGGGCAGCAGATGCAGCTCGGCGGCTTCCGGCCCGCGGTTATGCGCGGTGATGCGAATCAGGATGTCTTCCGAAGCGGCTTTGGCATACTCGACGAACACGTCGAAATAGCGATTGTCGTCGAACACGCCGGTATCGAGCAGCTCGAACTCCGGCTCGTGCTTGCTGCGGCGGCGGTTCTCGTCCACCAGGCGCGCGTAGGGAAATTCCGCCTGCGGATACTTGTACAGCATCTTCATGTAGGAGTGCGTCGGGGTGGAGTCGAGGTAGAAGTAGTATTCCTTCACGTCCTCGCCGTGATTGCCTTCGCTGCCCGTCAGCCCGAACAAGCGCTCCTTCAGGATGGGGTCGCGGCCGTTCCACAGCGCCAGCGCGAAGCAGATGAGCTGGTGGCGGTCGCTGATGCCGCCGATGCCGTCTTCGCCCCAGCGATAAGTCCGTGAACGCGCGTGGTCGTGCGGCAGGTAGTCCCAGGCGGTGCCGTAGGC
>JBGQHO010000007.1:0-80723 GCA_041497955.1 Terriglobia bacterium
TTCCTGCACCAGCGCGTTCGTCGTGGACCAGTAGATGGCGAAGCCCACGCCGAGCAGAAGCATCATCAGATAGACGTGCCAGAGCTGGATCCGCCCGAACCATGCCAGCGCCGCCGTGCCCAACACGATGGCGGCGCGCGCAATGTCGAGCGTGATCCCCAGGTAGCGGCGGTCTACGCGGTCAATCACCACGCCGCCGGCCAGCGGCACCACCAACCCCGGCAGCGTCACCAGGATCGTGATCAGGCTGACCTTCACCGTGGAGTTCGTGGCCACCAGCGTGTACCAGGTCACGCCCGCGAAGTTCATCCCCGTGCCGAAAAGCGAGATGAACATCCCCGCAAAAAAATAGGGAAAGCCGGGACGCGCGAAGAGCGCCTTCCAATCCGTTCCGTGATGCAGGCCTGGTTCCATGCGCTGGGGAACTCGTTTTGCCGAATGGCTCGGCATTGTAAAGGGAATTGCCGCCGCGTGTCGAACTTTGGCGAGCGCAGTGGACCGAACAGGACACGCGCCCTTCTGTACCGGAAGGGAACACGCCGAGCCGGAGGCCGCGCCCAACCGATCGCGCGGGGCTCAATACTTTCGTTTGGCAAATCAAATTAAATGCACTAGGGTTAGAGCCGGTGCGCGATGAAGTTGGTGCTGATCATTCTCGCTGTTCTGGTGGGGCTGGTTGCGGTGATGTGGATTGTCGGCGCGATGCTGCCCAAACAGCACGTGGCTTCCCGCGCCGCGCTCTACAAGCAGCCGCCGGAGAAAATCTGGGAAGCGATCACAAATATTGACGCCATGCCCGCGTGGCGGCCCGGGCTGAAATCCATCAAGCGCCTGGCCGACCAGAACGGCAAGGCGGCGTGGGTGGAGACAGGCAGCTTCGGTGAAATACCGATTGCGATCGAAGAATCGGCGCCGCCGCAGCGGCTGGTCACGCGGATTGCCGACCCCAAGCTGCCTTTCGGCGGCACGTGGACGTATGAGCTCACGCCGGCGGATGGCGGCTGCGCGCTGCGCGTCACCGAGCGCGGCGAGATTCGCCCGGCGCTCTTCCGCTTCATGGCGCGCTTCTTTTTCGGCTACACCTCCACGATGGAGCAGTACCTCCAGGGCCTGGGCAAGAAATTCGGCGAAGACGTGCGCCCCACAGGGTAACGCATGGGCCGGGAAGCGCTCTGTACCGTCCGCGTCGGCAAGAAAACAGTTCGCCCTGAAGCTCGTCATCCCGCTCGCCAAGCGATAGCCCTCCCTCCATTCGAATTTCGAGTGCCGCAGAATCATCCGGCATCCTGGAACTGCGGGATTTCGTTTTTCGCGTTTCGCTCTTAAGATGGCCTCATGACGCTGCTCGAAGTGCGCGGGCTGACCGTCGAGTTGCCGACGCCGCAGGGCTGGGTGCGCCCGGTGAACGATGTCTCGCTTTCAATCGCGGCGGGCGAGACGCTCGGCCTGGTGGGCGAATCCGGCAGCGGCAAGACGATGCTCTCGCTCGCGCTACTCGGACTTCTGCCGGCCGGTGCGCGAGCGAGCGGTGAGGCGTGGTTCGGCGCGAACAGTCCACGGCGCAATCTTGTGACGCTCGGCGAGCGCGAATTCCCCGCCGTGCGCGGCCGCGAGATCGCCATGATTTTTCAGGAGCCGATGACGGCGCTGAACCCGGTGCTGCGCGTCGGCGCACAAATCGAAGAAGCCATCCGCGCGCACAACCCGCAACTTTCCGCTTCCGAGGTTCACCGTCGCGCACTCGAAGTGCTGGCGCGCGCCCGTGTGCCGGAGCCCGAGCTGCGCGCGCGGCAGTTTCCGCACCAGCTTTCGGGCGGCCTGCGGCAGCGCGCGCTGATTGCCATGGTGCTCGCGGCGGGCCCGCAGCTCGTGATCGCCGACGAGCCGACCACCGCGCTCGACGTCACCGTGCAAAAGGAAATCCTCGAGCTGCTCGCGCGCCTGCGCGCGGAGCTGGGCCTGGCGCTGCTCTTCATCACGCACGATCTGGGCGTGGTCGCGCAGGTCGCCGGCCGTTTGGCCGTGATGTACGCCGGGCGCATTGTCGAGATGGGTCCTGCGAACGAAGTCCTGCGCCGGCCGCGGCATCCGTACACGGAAGGACTGCTGCGCGCGTCGCCGCAGCTCCGCCGGCAGAAGCTCGAGCCCATTCCGGGTGCGGTGCCGCGCCTCGACGCGCTGCCTCCGGGCTGCGCCTTCGAGCCGCGGTGCCCTTACCGGAAGCCGGAATGTGCCGCCGCGGTGCCCGAACTGCGCGCGGCCGGGCTGGAGCATCGCGCGCGGTGTATCCTTGTCTGAATGGTGCAGCGCATGAGCAACATGGACCGCGAGCACCTGGATCGCGTGCGCGACCGCTTCACGCGAACAGCGCAGCAGTTTGCAAAGTTTGCGCTCGCCAAGCGCGGCGAGGAAGCCGAACGGCTGCTGCGGCTGGCCGCGCCGCGCGGCGAGGAACTTGCGCTCGATCTCGCCTGCGGCCCCGGCACGTTTCTCCGCGCGTTTGCGCCGCGGGTGCGCTTCATCGTGGGCGTGGACCTGACTCCGGCCATGCTGGCCGAGGCGAAGCACGCCGTCGCACACGCCGCCCTTGGCAACGCGGCCTTTGCCTGCGCGAATGGCTACGCCCTGCCGTTTGCGGACGCTTCGCTCGGCCTGTGTGCCTGCGGCTACAGCCTTCATCACATGCTTGAGCCTGCGCGCGCCGTGACGGAGCTCAGCCGCGTCCTGCAGCGCGGCGGCCGCGTAGCGATTGTAGATATGGTGGTGCCCGACAGCGCCGACGTGGCGTTTACCAACCGCATCGAGCGCGCCCGCGACACCTCGCATGCCAGCACGCTGCGGCTGGCCGAGCTTCATCATTTGCTCGAGGCCGCGGGCCTGCGCCTGGTGGCGTCGGAGATTGGCGAGCGCGTGCGCGATTTCGACGAGTGGTTGGAGACGATCGGCGCGCCGCGCGGCACGGCGGTCTACGAGCAAACGCGGCGCCTGATGGAGGAATCCATCCTGGGCGACGCGGCAGGCTTCCGCCCGCGGCCCGTGCCGCCGAAGCTCGAGTTCGTCCAGACGTCTGCGTTTGTCGTCGCCGAAAAGACGGCGTAACAACCGCGTGGCCGCGAATCCCTTGAGCGCGATGCAAGCACCGCTTCTTGAAGCGCGAAACCTGCGCAAGAGTTTCTCTGCCTCGACGCGCGTGCTGGCGGCAGAGCGGGCGCCGCGCGCGGGCTCCCGCGAGCATCGGCTCTGGGCCGTAGATGGCGTCAGCCTGGAGCTGGCTGCGGGCGAGACGCTGGCCGTCGTCGGTGAATCCGGTTGCGGGAAGACGACGCTGGCGCGGCTGCTGCTGCGGCTGGTTGAGCCTGACGATGGCGAGATCCGTTTCGGCGGCCGCGACCTGCGGGCGGCGCGCGGCGCCCAATTGCGCGCGCTGCGCCGCGAGATGCAGATGGTTTTTCAGGACCCGTTCTCTTCGCTCGACCCGCGGATGCGTGTGGAAGCCATCGTGGGCGAGCCGCTCGAAATCCACGAGCCGCAGCTCGCGCGCGCGGCGCGGCGCGAGCGCGTCCGCGAGGCGCTCGACGCCGTCGGCCTGGGCACCGACACGCTGGCGCGCTACCCGCACGAATTCTCCGGCGGGCAGCGGCAGCGCGTGGGCATCGCGCGGGCGCTCGTGCTGCGTCCGAAGCTCGTGGTGGCGGATGAGCCGGTGTCGTCGCTCGATGTTTCCGTCGGCGCGCAGATTCTGGAGTTGCTGGCCGCGTTGCAGCAGCAATTTGCGCTGACGTATCTCCTGATCTCGCACAGCTTGCCCGTCGTGGCGCAACTGGCGACTCGAGTGGCGGTGATGCGCGCGGGGAAGTTCGTCGAAGCCGGAAGCGTGGAGCAGATCCTCAGCCGCCCCGCGCATCCCTACACGCAGGAGCTCCTCGCCGCGGTGCCGGAGCTGCCCGCCTAGCCGGGCTCGGCCCGCGTTGTGCATGACATAGCCGCGTTTCTAGGCTAGACTCCCGCTGAAACTTTCCGTTGCCCCGGGCGTATTCTTTGTTCGAAGCCCAAATCCCTGTGGAGGCACCGCATCATGTCCACAATCCCTGTTGCGTCGCAAGAAGCCCCGGGCCCCGTTAATCATTTTGGCCGGCTGATCGGCGTTTTCTTTCGCCCAAAGGCCACGTTTGGAGAAATTGCGGCGCGCCCGAGCTGGCTGGCGCCGATCCTGCTGCTCTCGATCGTCGGCCTCGGCGTGGGCGCCATGATGAACCAGCGCGTCGATTGGGGCAGCTTCATCCGCCAGCAGGCAGAGAAGAACTCGCGCTTTGCGCAATTGCCGGAGGATCAGAAGGAGCGCGCCCTGGGGCCGCAGGCGCGCTTTGCGCCGATCATCACCTATGTCTTCGGAGCCCTTGGCGCGGGGATCGGCGCGCTCATCCTGACGCTCATCTATTGGGGCGCCTTCAACCTCTTCGCCGGAGCGCAGCTCCGGTTCGGAAGCTCGTTTGGGATCATCTCTCACGCGTTCATGCCTTCGGCCATCGCATCACTCCTGGCCATCCTCACGCTCTACTTGAAGAAATTCGGCGAGGCGGACCCGCAGCACCTGCTGGCCTCCAGCCTCGGCGCGTTCTTGGGGAGCGATGCACCCAAATGGTTGGACACCCTGGGGAATTCGATCGAGATTTTCTGGATCTGGTGTCTTGCCCTCATGGCTATCGGCTTCTCCGCCGCCAACCCCAAGAAAGTCTCCACGGGAAAGGCGTACGGAATTGTCTTCGGCTTGTGGCTGTTCTGGCTGGTGGTGAAGGTCGGATGGGCCGTGGCGTTCTCCTGATACACTTTGGAGAATGAGTTTTCAGTTTGAGGTCCTGAAGACCGACCCGAGCGGCGCGCGCCTGGGCCGGCTCACCACACCGCACGGCGTGATCGAGACCCCGGCCTTCCTGCCCGTCGGCACGGCAGGCACCGTCAAGGGACTCTCCCAGCAGGCGCTCGAAGAGCTCGGCGTCCAGATCCTCCTCGCCAACACTTATCATCTCTATTTGCGCCCGGGGCACGAGCTGATCCGCGAGATGGGCGGGCTGCACCGGTTCATGTCCTGGCGCGGCGCGATCCTCACCGACTCCGGCGGCTTCCAGGTGTTCAGCCTGGCCGACTTGCGCAAGGTGACCGACGACGGCGTCGTGTTCCGCTCGCACCTCGACGGCTCCGAGCATTTCCTGACGCCGGAGAAGGCCGTCGAGGTGCAGATGGCGCTCGGCTCGGACATCATGATGGTACTCGACGAATGCATCGAGTATCCCGCCGGCCACGAGCGCGCCCACGCTGCCGCGCACCGCACGCTCGACTGGGCGCGCCGCTCGCGCGAACACTACGCGACGCACGGCGATGCTGGCCGGCAGATGCTCTTCGGCATCGTGCAGGGCGGCACCCACGCCGACCTGCGCCGTGAGAACGCCGAGCAACTGGTGGAGCTCGACTTCCCGGGTTACGCCGTGGGCGGGCTCGCGGTGGGCGAGCCGCACGCGCTGACCTGCGAGATGGCGGCGGAAGCGGCGGCGCAGCTGCCCGCGGACCGACCGCGTTATCTGATGGGCGTGGGCTACCCGGAAGACCTGGCCGATTACGTCCGCCTGGGCATGGACATGATGGACTGCGTGCTGCCCACGCGGAACGCGCGCAACGGATGCCTCTTCACCAGCCAGGGGCGCGTGCACATCAAGAACGCGCAATATGCGAACGATCCGCGCCCGGTGGACGAAGGCTGCCGCTGCCCGGTCTGCCGGCGCTATTCGCGCGCGTATCTGCGGCATCTCTTTTTGTCCAATGAAATTCTCGGCGCGGTCTTGAACACCCACCACAACCTGTACTTTTACCTTGACATCATGCGAAGGATTCGGGAATCTATGATATTTGGGGACTTGGCGGGATTTTCCACTGAGCTTCAGGCACGCCTCGAAACGGGTCCTTCCTGAGTTGCCGGGTGCGGGTTCGGGCTGTCGGCTGCCCGAGTCGCCACCAACCGGACAGGAGGCGTTGGGTCCGCCGTTCGGAAGGGGAGCGGCAGAGTGCGATGTCTGAAGCGGTCTTGCGGGGCTGAATGAGCTACGGTTTGGCATTTGACTTTTCCCTACTTGCGCAGGGGCAGGGCAGCGGGCTGATGACCTTCCTGCCCCTGGTGGTCATCATGGCCATCTTCTATCTTCTTCTGATCCGTCCCCAGCAGCAGCGCCAGAAGAAGGTCGGGGAGATGCTGAAGGCGCTGAAGACCGGCGACAAAATAGTCACCAACGGCGGGATCTACGGCACAATCGTAGGCTTGGAAGACGACGCCGTGCAGCTTCGCATCGCCGACCAGGTAAAGGTCAAGGTGGCGCGCTCGGCGATTTCCGGGCTTCAGCCGGAGGCGAAGGAAAACTAGCGCAACCGGCGCGGAGATTTCGCAGCAGGGTCTGAGGCGCTCATTCACGAACGATGAACCCCAACCTCAAGTGGAAGGCGCTGTTCGTCCTCGCCGTCATTTTTCTTTGCATCTACGGCCTGGTGGGCCTGCCGGACTTTCCCACCTCGTGGTCTGAGACGAAAGACAATTTCTCGAAGCGCATCAAGCTGGGCCTGGACCTGCAAGGCGGCACGCACATGGTTTTGCAGGTGCAAGTGCAGGAGGCCGTGAGCCTGCACGCCGATCAGACCGCGGACCGTCTGACCAAAGAGCTTCGCGACAACAAGAACATCCGCTACGAAGAAATCCGCAAGGTGGACGACACCCACGTTCTTGTGCGCGGCCTGGCGCCGGAACAGTCCGGCGCGTTCCGCGACGTCATGAGCGAGCTTTTTACCGAGTGGGACCTTTCCGCCGCGTCCGGGGAAGCGAACGGCTATCTGCTGACGATCAAGCCCTCGGTGGTCGCGGCAATCCAGCAGCAGACGATCGACCAATCCGAGGAGACGATCCGGCGCCGCATTGACGCGCTCGGGCTGGCCGAGCCGGTGGTGCAGAAGCAGGGGCGCGCGGAAAACGAAATCCTCGTACAACTGCCCGGCGAAGGGGACCCGACGCGCGCCAAGGGCGTGATCCAGGCGGGCGGGCAGCTCGAGCTGCGCGGCGTGGTGGACCCCACGCCGTATCCTTCCGAAGCGGCCGCGCTCGGCGCGCATAATGGCGTGCTGCCGCCCGATAGCGAGCTGATGCGCGGCAAGTCCGAAGGCACGGCGGGCCAGCCTGGCGGCGAGAGCTGGTGGCTGCTGCAACGCACGCCGATCGTCACCGGCCGGGACCTCCGCAGCGCGGGGGAAAACCGCAGCACGGAGAATCCGGGCTACTACGAAGTTCACTTCAGCCTTTCGTCCGACGCGGCGAAGCGCTTTGGGCCGTTCACCGAGCAGAACATCAACCGGCCGATGGCCATCGTGCTCGATCATCACGTGCAGTCTGTGGCCACGATTCAGAGTCGCATTGAAGACTCCGGGCGCATCACCGGGCGCTTCTTGCAACAGGAAGCGCACGACCTGGCGCTGGTGCTGCGCGCCGGCGCGCTGCCGGCTTCGATCAAGTATCTCGAAGAGCGCACCGTGGGGCCCTCGCTCGGCGCCGACTCCATCCGCCACGGCCTGCAAGCCTCGATCGTAAGCCTGCTGGTGGTGATGATCTTCATGGTCTTCTACTACCGCGTTTCGGGCGTCAACGCCGTCGTTGCGTTGATCCTGAACCTGATCATCCTGATGGCGTTCCTGGCCTATTTCGGCGCGGTGCTGACGCTGCCGGGCATCGCCGGGGTGATCCTGACGATTGGCATGGGAGTGGATACCAACGTGCTCGTATTTGAGCGTATCCGCGAGGAGCTGCGCGGCGGCAAAGCGCCTGTTTCTGCGGTGGCGGCCGGCTTCAAGAACGCGATTCGCACGATTATCGATACGCACGTGACCACGATTGTTTCCTGTTTGTTCTTGATCGCGTTTGGGTCGGGCCCGGTGCGCGGCTTTGCGGTCACGCTCACCATCGGTCTCGGCGCAAACATCGTCACCGGCGTTTTGATCTCGCGGTGGATTTTCGATTGGCACTTGGCGAGAATGCCTCGCCAGGCGGAGTTGAGCATCTAGCGCCGCCCGGGGCGGGAACACGCCTCTGCGGGGCGGTGTCTAATAGGTAGGGCTGGAAGCCATGGAATTCTTCAAGCAGGCCAACATCGACTGGATGGGCAGGGCGAAGTTTTTCGTTGCCCTGTCCCTAACGCTCCTGCTGGTCGGCGGCGTCTCCTGGTACCGCAAGGGCGGCCTCCGCTACGGCATCGACTTCAAGTCCGGCACGCAAGTCTACGTGCGCTTCGCGCAGCCGCCCTCGATCGAGCAGATCCGCAAGGGCCTCTCCGAGCAAGGCCTGGGCAACAGCGTCATCCAGAAAATCGGGGACGTCGCCAACCCGAACTCCAATGAAGTCCTGATTGATGTCGAGCAGCGTGGCCAGGGCGAGGAATCGCTCGATGCGGGCAAGGCCGCCGTGTTGAAAGCGCTGAACGCCACGTTTGGAACCGGCGACCCGAGCAAACAGGACTTGAACGCCGCGACGCCATCGGCCCTCGCGGAGTTCCTGGCGCGGCGCGACCCGCTCGGGAGAGGTCCCGCAGCCGGCGACGCGTACACGCAACTGGCGCGGCGCATTGCCGAGTTCCGCGACAGCAACCGAAACGGTATCCTGACGAACCTCGACGAGTTGAAGAGTGTCGCGGGCGTGACCGATGGCGCGGTCTCCGCGCTGCGCGACGGCTATTACCTTGGCAATTTCACCATCCGCAAAGTGGAGATTGTCGGGCCGAAGGTGGGCGCCCAGCTCCGCCGCCAGGCGATCTTTGTTACCCTCTATGCTTTGGCAGGCATGCTGGTATATATTGCCTTCCGTTTTGAGTTGGTGTACGGGGCGGCGGCCGTCCTGGCGGTGTTTCACGACGTTCTGATCACGCTGGGGTTTTTCTCGCTGTTCAATTATGAGATCTCGCTCACGGTCATTGCGGCGCTGCTGACTCTGGTGGGCTACTCCATGAACGACACCATCGTTATTTTCGACCGGATCCGCGAAAACAGCCGCCTCATGCGCCGCGAACCGTTTGCGGTGATTGTGAACCGGTCGATCAATCAAACCCTCTCACGAACGATTCTGACCAGCGGCCTGACCTTCCTTACCGTGCTGGTTCTCTACGTGATGGGAGGCCAGGTGCTCCGCAGCTTCTCTTTTGCTCTTGTGGTGGGAATTGTGGTAGGAACGTATTCCAGTTTCGGGATCGCTGCACCCCTGGTGGTGGCCTGGAACAATTGGCGCGGCCAGGGCGCCGCAGCAGGAACCGGATCCGCAGCCGGCAACAAAGCGCGGGCAGGCGAGGCGGCCTCGGGCCGCCTGGCAGCTGCCGGCAGGAGGTAAGAAATGTTCGACGATCTGGTGGAATCAAGCCCGGTTAGGAAAAAGACCAACAAGCCGTGGACGATCTGTCTTTCCGCGGTGATTCAGGCCGGGATCCTCGCGATCCTGATCCTGATTCCGCTCATCTACACCGAGGCGCTGCCCAAGGCGATGCTGACCACGCTGCTCGTGGCCCCGCCGCCTCCCCCGCCTCCTCCGCCGCCTCCTGCCGTTACGCCCGTGAAAGTGATCAAGCCCATAGCGCGGCTGATCCAGGCTGGCAAGCTGATGGCCCCGCGCGCGATTCCGAAGGAAATTAACATTATCAAAGAAGCTGAAATGCCCCCCGATGTCAGCGCGGGCGCCGTCGTTGGCGGCGTGCCGGGCGGCGTGCCGGGCGGGCAAGCCGGAGGCGTGATCGGCGGCATCATCGGCGGTATTTCGGGCGGTCTGCCGCCACCGCCCAAGGAAGGCCCGAAGCGCATCCGCGTCGGCGGCCAGGTGCAGCAGGCCAGGCTGATCAGCCAGCCGCGGCCGCTTTATCCGCCGCTCGCCAGGCAGGCTCGCATCTCAGGCGTTGTGCGCCTGCAAGCCATTATCGCCAAGGACGGCACTGTGCAAGAGCTGCAAGTGCTTTCCGGCCACCCGTTGCTCGTGCAGTCTGCGCTCGAAGCGGTGAAGCAGTGGCGCTATCAGCCCACTCTGTTGAACGGCGAGCCGGTCGAAGTCGTGACCACGATTGACGTGATCTTTAACTTGAGTTCCTAAGGCCGCGGCGACACCTCCCGGATGCTTGGGGGCGCCCGGGTTTTGGATTTGGCGGGGATGCGCCGCACGGCGCGTCCCCGCCAGGCATTTCTCGAACGAACGAAAAGGAGCAAACCTTATGCTTGCCAAGCTGTCGTTGTTAGGCCTCTGGTTCCTGCAGGGCCAGACGGTTGGTTGGGACGTCATGAGCATGTGGCGTTCGATGGGTATCCCGGCCAAGGGAGTGGTCGTCCTCTTGATTTTGATGTCGGCGTGGTCGGTCGGCGTCATGATTGATCGGGTCCTGATGTACAGCGCCGCGCGCAAGCAGTCCCGCGTCTTCGTCCAGCAGGTGGCCGGAGCGCTGCGCGAGGGCAAGCTCGACGAAGCCATCTCCATCGCCGAGCGCAACAAGAAGAGCCACATCGCCAAGGTCGTGGCTACCGGACTCTCCGAGTTCCAGGCCGCTTCCAGCCAGGTGCCCGATGCAGAAGTCATCGAGGCGGCCAAGCGCGGCTTGGAGCGCTCGGTCGCCATCGTGCACGCCGAAATGAAGCGCGGCCTCTCCGGCCTCGCCACTATCGGCTCCACGGCCCCCTTCGTTGGCCTGTTCGGCACCGTCGTGGGCATCATCAACGCGTTCAAAGGCATCGCCGCGGAAAAGGCCACCGGTCTTTCCGCGGTCGCCGGCGGGATTTCCGAAGCGCTGGTGACCACGGCGCTCGGCCTGTTCGTCGCCGTGCCGGCCGTGTGGACCTACAACTATTTCACGAACAAGGTCGAAGCCTTCGACGTGGAGATGGACAACTCCTCGATGGAGCTGGTGAATTACTTCATCACCCGTCGCAGCGGAAAGAAGTAAGCGATGGCTTACAAGCCAAAGGCCGGCGAGGTGATGGCGGCGCCAAACGTCATCCCCATGGCCGATATCATGCTGGTCCTGCTGATCATCTTCATGGTGGTCACGCCCATGTTGCAGAAGGGCGTTTCCGTGGAGATGGCCAAGACGAAAAACGCTGCGGACATGCAGGCGGCCGACCGAGACGACGCCATCATCGTGGCCATCGCGCGCAGCGGCGACATCTACCTCGGAAATACCCGTGTGCCCAGGGACCAGATCACCGCACTCGTCCGCGACAGGCTCACCGGGCGGATCGATAAGACCGTTTTCGTCCGCAGCGATGCCCGCGCGAAGTATGGCGACGTCGTCGCGCTCGTGGACGAGGTGCGCGCGGCCGGCGTGGATCAACTCGGCTTGCTCACCGAGAAGTTGCAGGATACAACCCGGCAAGCCCCACCGCCGCCGCCCGGGCAATAGACGGGCGACGGGTTGGAGGGCAGCCGGCCCATGCTTCGGGGCCCTGCCTTGAGAGATCCTGAAGCGACGCCGGACAACGGCGGCATGGAGCTCAGACAATGGGAATTCAAATAGGCGGAAAGAAGGGTGCCATTGCGGACATGAACGTCGTGCCGCTGATCGACATCCTCTTGGTTCTGCTCATCATTTTCATGGTGATCACGCCGCTGACGCCGAAGGGCCTGGAAGCCCTGGTGCCTCAGCCTTCGCCCAACCAGCCGCAACAGCAGGATGTCATCGCGAAAACCATCGTGGTCCAGGTGAGCGAGGGCGGCAAGCTCAAGATCAACCAGGAGGATCACACCTGGGAAACACTGGGGCCGCGGCTGGAGGCGATCTTCAAGGAGCGCGCCGAGAAAGTGGCCTTCGTCAAGGGCGAGGATAAAGTCCTGTTTGGGGAAGTCGCCCGGGCGATTGACGTCATGCGCAGCTCCGGGATCGACAAGGTCGGCCTGATCACCGCCAAGCTCGAAGCCGGCCAGTAGTCCGGCTGCCTGTGACGCCGAAGATGCCGGCGGGCGGGTAGGGTCTTTTTGGGTGGTCCCTCTCCGGGGGGAATTCTTCGAAAGCAGGGATGGACGACTCCCGATGAACTCACGTCTGAATTCTTTGTGGCTTGGTAAGAGCTTGCACCGTGTCCTGAGCGGCGCTGTGGTCGTGTTGCTGGCCCTGAGCGTGGGGGGCTGCGACAAGCTGAAGGCCCGCGACGCGCTCAACAAGGGCGTCCAGGCCTACAAGGCCGGCCAGTTCGACCGCGCCATCGAATACTTCATGCAGGCCAAGGAGCTGGACCGCGGCCTGATCAACGCGCGCCTCTACCTGGCCACCGCCTACGCCAGCCAGTACATCCCCGGCGCGCCGTCGAAGGACAACGTCCGCAACGGCGAGCAAGCCATCGCGGAATTCCAGGAGGTGCTGGGCATCGAGCCCGGCAACCTCTCCGCGATTGACGGCATTGGCTCGATCCTCTACCAGATGGCCGCCACGCCGTTCACGCCGGTAAAGTTCGATGAGTCCAAGACCTACCACCTGAGGCACATCGGGCTGAAGCCCGAGGACCCGGAGCCCTACTACTGGGTCGGCGTGATTGATTGGACGCTGTCTTTCCGCGCCAATGCCGACATTCGCGCCGCGTACAACAGAGGGGCCCCGCGCAAGCAGGTGAAAGACGACCAGCCGCTGCCGCCCAGGACGCGCGAGGACTACGCCGCAAGGTACGGGCCGATGGTGAACGAAGGCATCGACCGGCTGAAGAAAGCCATCGAGCTGCGCCCCGATTACGACGACGCTATGGCCTACCTGAACCTGCTCTACCGCCGGAAGGCCGATATGGTTGCGAATATGGAAGAGCGGGACTCCCTGCTCAGGCAGGCCGACGAGCTGGTGGACAAGGTGAAAGAGATCAAGCAGAAAAAGATGGAGCAGCCAGCCAAGACCTAGCCAACTCTGCGGGAACAGTTCCTTGCCCCGAGCGCAGTCGAGGGAACGAAGCCGGTAGCGCCCGCCTCCGGCTTCTCTGTTTTCCACATTTGTTCACAGCCGTCGCGCCGCAGCGGCTTTCGCCGGTTGCTCCGCGGGGAGCTGAGATCTGCTTTCCCATCCTTGACATACACGACAGTTCCTGGCTCGGAACGATCGCCTACCGGTTTCCGGGTCCCCAAGTCTGTTGTATCAGCCGCCCGCTACCACCACTGTCGAGTACAATGGAACGATCATGACGACTGCAACGATTCCGGGAGCAGCAACGAGAAGACTCTATGCATATGAAAAGACAGCATGTTCATCTCATTTGGAATGAATACTTGCAGCTTGTTGGACTGCATCTCTTTTGGAATGAATACTTACAAAAAACGGGGGGGGGGGGGGTACTCCCCCTGTTCACTCTGAAGGGTTTCGCTTGCCGGACTCCGCGAGGCTGGTCGTCTCCATGCCAGCGAGACCCAGGAGTACAATAGGAATGCGATGGAGCCACTTCGCAAGCCGCTGAATATCGTGCGGGCCACCCGCGCGCTTGACAAGCGCTTCGCCGAGCTGGTGGCGAAGGTGCAGCAGAACCGTCCCGCCGACGACGTCGAGCTGCTGCGCCGCGCCTACGAGTTTTCCGCTGAGCAGCATGGCGCCCAGGTGCGCGAGTCCGGCGACCCCTACCTTTCGCACCCGCTCGAGGTCGCGCACATCCTGGCGGATATGAAGCTCGATGTGACCACGCTTTGCGCCGCGTTGCTCCACGACGTGGTCGAAGATACCCTCAGCCCGCTCGCTCTCATTGCCGAGCGCTTCGGCGAAGACACCGCAAAGCTCGTCGAGGGCGTCACGAAGATCAGCCGGCTCGATTTCCTCGCGCCCGAGGCGCGCCAGGCCGAAAGCGTCCGCAAGATGCTCCTGGCCATGGTCAACGACGTCCGCGTCGTCGTGGTCAAGCTGGCCGACCGGCTCCACAACATGCGCACGCTTCAATTCCTGCCGCCGGAAAGGCAGGAGCGCATCGCGCGGGAAACCCTCGATATCTATGCGCCCATCGCCCACCGGCTCGGCATGGGCCTGGTTCGCGGCGAGCTCGAAGACCTCGCGTTCAGCTATCTGGAGTCCGCACCCTACCTCGAGCTCCAGAAGAAGGTGGCCACCGGCAGCAAGGCCTACGAAAAATTCCTTCACGAAGTCCAGGACGCCATCCGCAAGAAACTCGTGGAGAACGGGATTCCTGCCGAGGTGGAAGGCCGCATCAAGCGGCTCTTCTCCGTGCACCAGAAAATCCAGCGCCAGGAGCGCCCCCTGGACCAGATTTACGACCTGCTGGCCATCCGCGTCATCACCGATACGGTGAAAAATTGCTACGCCGCGCTCGGCGTGATCCACCAGATCTGGCGCCCCGTGCCCGGGCGTTTCAAGGACTACATCGCCATGCCGCGGCCGAACCTCTACCAGTCGCTGCACACGACGGTGATCCACGGCGGGCAGGCGTTTGAGGTGCAGATCCGCACCCAGGAGATGCACCGCATCGCCGAACAGGGCGTCGCCGCGCACTGGAAATATAAAGACGGCAAACAGGTCTCTGAAGCCGACGATCAGCGCATCGTCTGGATGCGGCAATTGATCGAGTGGGTCAAGGAGATGCAGGAGCCGGGCGACTTCCTCTCCACTCTGAAAGTGGATCTCTATCCGGACGAGGTCTACATCTTCACGCCGAAAGGGCGCGTCCTCGCTCTGCCCCGCGGGGCCACCGCGATTGATTTCGCCTACGCGGTCCACACCGAGGTCGGGCACCAGTGCGTCGGCGCAAAGGTCAACGGCCAGATCGTGCCGCTGCGGCACCGCCTGGCCAATGGCGACGTCGTGGAAATCCTCACGCAGAAGAACCACGCGCCCAGCCGCGATTGGCTGAACTACGTCCACACCTCGCGCGCCCGCAGCAAGATCCGCCACTGGATCAATCTCCACGAGCGCGCCCAGGCCACCGAGGTCGGCCGGCGCCTGTTCGAGCGCGAGGCGCGCCAGGCCGGCGTGAGCCTGAAGAAGATTCCCGAAGCGGATCTGCTCCGCGTGGCCGGCGAGTACGGCTGCGCCAAGCTCGAAGACCTCTTCGCCGATCTCGGCTACGGCAAATATTCCGCGCGGCAAATCCTGAGCAAGGCCACCGGCCAGACTTTGACCGAAAAAACGCAGGCCGCGGAGGAAAAGCCCGCGCGGCTGGTTTCCACGGTCAAGCGCATGCTCGGCATGCACGACGCAGCGGTGCTGGTGCGCGGCCAGGACGACCTGATGGTCTATCGCGCGAAATGCTGCACGCCGATTCCGGGTGACGAAATCGTGGGCTACGTCACGCGCGGCCGCGGCGTGGCCGTGCACGCCACCTCGTGTCCCAACGTGCAGAACCTGCTTTATCAGTCTGAGCGGCGCATTACCGTGCAATGGGCCGATACCGGCGAAGCCACCTATCCCGTCACGCTCCTGATCCGCACGCAGGACCGCCCGGGAATGCTCGCCGACATTACCGCCGTGATCAGCACGGCCGGCTCGAACATTCGCACCCTCGACAGCCGGCCGGACAACCTCAACGCACGCATCGAAGTCGCGCTCGATATCGCCGACCGCAAGCAGCTCGAGCAGATCACCGCGAACGTCAAGAAAATTTCTGGCGTCTTCGGGGTCGAGCGTGTCTACCGCATTTAGCTTGGGGCTCGCGGCCAACATGCCCACCCTGTCCTTTCGTTCCATTGACGCTCGCGGCACAGCCCGTAGCCGCCCTGCTGCTCCCGCCGCTAGAATGGTCTTTATGCGCGCCATGTCCGGTATTCGCCGGGGCGTTCCTCTCGCACTGCTGCTTGCTGTGCTTGCGCTCGCGCTGCCGGGCTGCAAGAGCCTGAAGCCCACCGACACGCGCCCGCTCGATCAGGCGGGCATGTGGTACCGCAGCATTGAAGAACTCCGCCAGTTGAAAATCACCGACGCCGAGGTGGCCGAGCTCGTGAAAGCGCGCGACGCCGGGACCTCCGACCAGGCATGCATCCAACTGATGCAGACCGCGCGTTCGCGCAACCAGCCGTTTTCTGACGGTGACGCGGTGGCCAATCTGCGCCGCGTGGGAATCGCCGAATCCACGGTGCTGGAGCTGTCGCGCCTCAATCAGCTTGGGCTCTGGTCGGGCGAAGCGTTGTTGATCCACCTGACCGGGTTCTCGGATTCGTTGATTCTGGATGTCGCCCGGCGCCGCGCAGCCGGCCAACCGGTGCCGTCGAGCGCCTCGTTCGGGCAGCTCAAGAACGCGGGCATGAGCGAAGCCGACGTCAAGGCCCTCGTTAATCGCGGCGCTACCGAGGAGGAAGTCCAGCAGATGATTGCCGCCCACCGGCGCTCCACTGAGCACTCCGGCTTCGTGCGCACTCCGCGCCGCCGGCGCCGCTGACTCCGTTTTGACCGCCAGCCGTCCCCCCGGTAGAATCTCTTCACCTTGATTTGCCGCTTCGGATTTCGTGCTCTCGCTGCGCCGCTGCCCGTTCTGGTCCTGCTCTCTCTGTGGGGCTGCGCCGTCCCGCTCGGGCCGGGCTACCAGATCGAGCGGCAGCAGACCGAGCTGCGCTACGTCGCTGCGCCGCCGCAGTTGCAACTGCGCGCAACCTACAGGCTCCGCAACATCGGCAATCGCGAGCTCGGCTTTATCGACGCCGAGCTCCCCGGCGAGCGGCTTTACGGCCGGCAGAGCTTGCGCGTGCGGGTGGACGGCCGCGAGGTTGCGGTGCAGCCCGCAGGGGAGAACTCAGAGTCCGCGGTCCGCATCCCCTTCGATGCGTGGCCGCAAAACAGCCGCCGCGAACTCCTCATCGAGTACACGCTCGCGCCCCCGCCGCCCGGCCGCGCGAATCTGGCCGTGACCCGAGAGAGCTTTCATGTGCGGGACGCGGCTGCGTTGCCCCTGCTGCTTCCACCGAAGGCCGGCATCATCAAGCGCGGCAAGCCGGTGCAGGAAGCCGGCCTGGATATCTTCGCGCCCAGCGAGTTCCGCGTCCTGTCGGGCGGGCATTCGCACGGCTCGCGTAAGGGCACCAACGAAATCGAGACGCGCGTCGCTTTCCGGCCAGGCGACTACCAGTCTTTTGTCGTGGCCGGGCGCTATCAGGAGCAGGCCGTCCAGGCGGGAAAGGTGACCGTGCTCTTCTGGACCTTCGAGCCGCTCGATCCGCAGCGCGCCCAAGCCGCGGCCGGGCGCATTGCCGCTGCGTTCCGAACGTACCAAACCACGTTTGGACCCTTGTGGAAGAATCCCCCGCCGATCCGCTTTATCGAGGTCTCCTCTTCACTGACGCGGCGTACGGCGGGCGCGGAAGATCCGGCCGCCGTGGCGCTGCCCGCAGGCGCGCTGCTGAATCACGCCGCGTTTGCGCTGGGAGTCTCGAGCGATGCGTTTCTCGATCTTGTCGAGCACGAGCTGGCGCACACCTGGTTTGGCGAAACCGTGAGCCCGTGGCCGAGAGCCGAACCGGTGCTGGGCGAAGGGCTGGCCGAGTACGCCAAGGTGGTGGCCGCCGAGGCGCGCGGCGGTGACGCCGAACGCCGCCACCAAGCCGCGCTCCTGCTGCGCTGGTTCGACGAATCGCGCAAGCAGGCGGCCGATCCGCCCCTGCTCCAGATCGGCGCCGACGACCCCTATGAGCAGCGCGTGTTCGGATACACAAAGGGCGCGCTATTCTTCCTCGCGCTCGAGGATCGGTACGGCAAGGACAACGTCCGGCGCGCACTGGCCCACATGGTCGGCAGCCTGCGCGGCTCGGAGGTCGGCTACGCAGAGCTGCGCGCCGCGCTCGAGATCGAGGCCAAACAGAACCTCGCGGACTTCTTTCGCCTCTGGCTGGACGGCAAAGGCATCCCGGAAGATTTCCGCGCGCGCTACGAACAGAAGATTGAGCCGAGGCCTTAGCTTTCGCGGGCGCAGGGCAACAATCGGATTCCTGGAGTTCACCATTCCTGCAAAGGAGAACCCACTGTGAAAGAAGTGATCACAACAAGCCACGGCCCAAAGGCCATCGGGCCCTATTCGCAGGCCATCCGCGCCAACGGCTTCGTCTTTATCTCGGGACAGATTCCGCTCGACCCCAAGACGCAACAACTCGTCGAAGGCGATATCGCCCGTCAAACCGAGCGCGTGATGGAGAACCTCAAGGGGATTATGGAGGCGGCAGGGTCCTCACTCGATAGGGCCGTCAAGACGACGGTGTTTCTCGCCGACATGGGTGAGTTCGCGGCCATGAACGAAATCTATGGCCGCTACTTCCCGAAGAATGCGCCCGCGCGCGCTACGGTGCAGGTCGCGCGCCTGCCGCGCGACGTCCGCGTCGAAATCGACCTCATCGCCCTGGCCTAGCTCCGGCTGCCGGCGAGCCGCCGCCCTAGAAAGTAATCGTTGCCAGACCCGCCGCCCGCAATTGCTGGTTGAGCGCAGGCATATCGTGAGACTTGAGCGCATCCCAGCGCGCGAGAAGCGAGGCAAGCGCCTTCTCGAGGTTCGCTGAGGCGGCGGTCTGAGCAGTGGTTGGGGCCGCATCGGCGCTGTCCACGGCGCGGTAAAGAGTTCCAAGCTCCTGATTCAATCGCGACAGATTTTCTTGCCCGGTCGTCGGGCCAAAGGCTTCGCCCGGCGCAACCGCGCCTTCAAGCGCTGCCGCTTTCGCATCCAGCGCGGCGATTGTCTCGGCAAGCGGCCCTTGCCCCGCCTGTCCGGCCAGCTTCTTCAGTTGCTCGCGCAAGCGCTTCACTTCCTGGAGCGCAGCGAAGTCCTTATTCATCTCTGAGGTGATCTTGCTCTCGGCGGCAAATTGCTGCGCGAGTGCCGCCTGCGTCACTTGAACCCGCGGGTCCATCTTGATCGTTAGAGGCTGTTGGTAGCTTTTGCCGTCCACAGTCAGCTTCACGGTGTACGCGCCGGGGAGGGCACGAGGTCCGCGCGGGTCGCGTGGTGTGTCGTGAACGATCGCCGCAATGGGGTATTCGTGGCGCAAGGATTGTGGCGCTGGGTAATGCAGATCCCAAACGAACCGGTGCATGCCCGCGCCGGCTGAGAGGATCTTCGGGAGGCGCACCCAGTAGGTTGGAACATTCAGTTCTTTCTGCAGTTCCGCTTCGGCCACCTCGGGTTTGTCGGCACTCGAAAAACGGCGGACAAGCTTTCCGGTGCTGTCGAGAATCTCCATCGTCACGGGACTCGCACTGCCGGACTTCAGGAGGTAGTCAAGGACGGCTCCGTCCGGGGGATTCTTTCCTGCGGGCTCCTCCGGCGGGAGCGGCGTATCCGTGTTTGTATTGCGCTGGATGCGGTAAGTGAGTTGCGGCCGGAAAAGATAGGCATCCGATACGGCCGCTTTTTCGCTGATCTGGCGCAGCGGCGTGATGTCATCAAGAATCCAGAACGATCGCCCGTGGGTGCCCACGACGATGTCGTCGCCGTGGACGACAAGGTCACGCATCGAGCTGGCGGGAAGGTTCAACTGCAGCGACTCCCAGTGATCCCCGTCGTCGAAGGAAACCCAAATGGACGTCTCGGTCCCGGCAAACAGCAGGCCCTTGCGCACCGGGTCCTCGCGCACGGTATTGATCGGTGCGTTGTCCGACAATCCCTGCGTGATTTTCAGCCAGGTCTTGCCGCCGTCGTGGGTGCGGTAAATGTAGGGGCGCAGGTCATCCAGCCGCAAACGGTTCACCGCAGCATAGACCGTGAGCGCATCGAAATGCGACGCGTCCAGCTGTGCCACTTTGCTCCACGGCGTCAACTCCGGCGGCGTGACGTCCTTCCAATTCTTGCCGCCGTCGCGCGTTACCCAGATCAAACCGTCGTCGGTGCCAGCCCAGAGCAGGTTCACGTCGCGAAAGGAAGGCCCGATTGAATAGATGACACCGCGGTGCTTCCCGTGCGCCGGGTCGGATTTCACGAAGTCACCCAGATTTGGCGGCACGCCCGGGTCCTTGCGCGTGAGGTCAGGGCTGATGATCTGCCAGTTCAAGCCTCCGTCTGCCGTCTTGAACAGGACGTTCGACCCGAGATACAGAATGTGCGGATCCACCGGCGAGAACAACAGCGGCGCCGTGCGGTTGAACCGGTAGGTGCCGTCGCGGAGAACGAAGGGGGCGACATTCTGCGTTTGGCCGGTCAGCCAGTTGAACCGCGTCACCTTGCCGCCATACACGAGGTTCGGATGGAGCGGGTCGGGCGCGACGTAGCCGTATTCTTCGACGCCCACGGGATGGAATTCGCGGAAGGTGATCGCGCCGTCGTTGCCGCGGCTGGCGACGCCGGCCGAGCCACTTTCCTGCTGCCCACCGTACACCCAGTAGGGAAAGCGGTTGTCCGTGGAGACGTGATAGAACTGCGCGGTGGGCTGGTTGTACCACGAGCTCCACGTGCGGCCGCCGTTTACGGTGAGCGTCGCGCCCTGGTCGCTGCCCAGCAGGATGATGTCGGGGTTTTCGGGGTTGATCCAGATCGTGTGATAGTCGTCGCCGCCCGGGGCGCCTTTGATGGCCAGAAACGTCCGCCCGCCGTCCATCGAGCGGTACGTCGAGGTGTTCGCCACGTAGACCTCGTCCGGGTTTCGCGGGTCCACCACAACCTCGGCGAAATCGGCGCCGCGGCCCCAGATGCGGGCCTCGTTGTTGACGCGTTGCCAGCTCTCACCCGCGTCATCAGAGCGATATAAGCCTCCCACTCGCGGCGCATCCGCCAGCGCATACATCCGCTGCGGATTGCTCGGCGCGATGCCGAACCCGATGCGGCCCAACTTGTCCGCATTGACCGGCAGGCCCTTGGCCGGCAGCGGCAGCCATGTACTGCCGCCGTCGGTGGACTTGTACAGCCCGCCTGCGTAGCCTTCGAGCGAACTTCCCGTCGTCCAGGGCGGCCTGCGCGCGGCCCAAAGAACCGCGTAAATCGTTTGCGGATTGGCCGGATCGAAGGCGAGGGCCACAGCGCCCGTGTTCTCGTCTTTGTAAAGAACCTTCTCCCAGGTCTCGCCGCCATCGAGCGAGCGGAAGACGCCGCGCTCGGCATTGGCGCCGTACGGGTGGCCGAGAACCGCGACATACACGCGATTGGGGTCGCGGGGATCGACTCGCAGCGCCGAAATCTGCTGGCCGTCCCGCAGGCCCAAGTGCTTCCACGTGGCGCCGGCGTCGGTGGACTTGTAGATGCCGTCGCCGATGGAGAGATCGGGCCGCTGAAGGCCTTCGCCGCTTCCGACGAAGATGATACTGGGGTTGGAGGGCGCGATGGCCATGGCGCCCACCGAGCCAGTCGGCTGTCCATCAAAGATCGGCTGCCAGGTGTGGCCGGAGTCCGTGCTCTTCCACACGCCGCCATTGTTTGCAGCGATGTAGAAGACGTTGGGCTGGTTGGGCACGCCGGTGGCGGCCACCGTCCGGCCGCCGCGGAATGGCCCGATGCAGCGCCACTGCATTTCCTGATAGAGACTGGGAGGAAACTGTTGTGCTTCCAGAGCGGTCGAGAGCAGCGTAATCACGAAGCAAGCTGCAGTAAGCGGCATCAAGCGACGGATTCTTGGCACGGTGCACCCCCCGAAAAACGCCCGAGCATAATGCAGCCGCGCCAGCAGCAGAAGAGTTTTTTCGATGTGCCAGCCGCTGAAAGAGACCGATTTGTTGCCTGCTACGCCAAAGTGGAAGTGGAGAAGACAGAGTCTTCTCGCGTGGGATCGCTCAGCCACTTTGTGCGCGCGCAGTATTCGTACAGTTCGTCGCGGAACTTCGGGTGGGCAATTTGAATCAGGGCCTCGGCGCGCTGGCGGATGGAGCGGCCGTGCAGGTAGGCGACGCCGTATTCGGTGACGACGTAGTGCACCGTGCCGCGCGAGGTCACGACACCCGCTCCAGGGCTGAGCATCGGAACGATGCGCGAGACCGTGCCGTCCTTCGCCGTGGAAGGCAGCGTGATGATGGGCTTGCCGTCTTTCGAGCGCGCTGCGCCGCGGATGAAATCCACTTGACCGCCGATCCCGCTGTAGAAATACGTGCCCAGCGAATCGGCGCACACCTGCCCGGTGATGTCCACTTGCAAGGCCGAATTGACGGCCACCATGCGGTCGTTCTGCGCAATCAGGAAGGGATCGTTCGTGTAGCTCGTGGGGTGGAACTCGAAGATTGGGTTCTCATCCACGAATTCAAAGAGCTCCCGTGTGCCGAGCACGAATCCCAGAATGACCTTGCGTGGATGGAGTGTCTTGCGCCGGCCGTTTACTGCGCCGGATTCAATTAGCGCGATAGCGTTATCGGAAAGCATTTCCGTGTGGATGCCGAGGTCGCGGTGGTTCGTCAGGTTCCGCAGCACCGCGTCGGGGATATTGCCGACGCCGAGCTGCAGCGTGGCGCCGTCTTCGATCAGGCCGGCGACGTGGCGGCCGATCGTATCGTAGAGCGGAGTGAATTCGGACTTTGGCAGCTCGCAGAGCGGCCGCGACACTTCCACTACCGCGTCAATATCGCTGATGTGGATGAAGCTGTCGCCGAAGGTCCGCGGCATCTGGTCGTTCACCTGGGCGATGACGCGGCGCGCTGCCTTTGCTGCGCTCAGTGTGGTATCCACGCCCACGCCGAAGCTACAGAACCCGTGCGCATCCGGTGGCGAAACCTGGATGAGCGCAACGTCCAGCGGCATCTGCCCGCTCTCGAAGAGCGCTTCGATCTCGCTCAGCAGGATGGGCGTGTAGTCAGCGCGGCCTTCGTTGACGGCCTGGCGCACGTTGTCACCGATGAACATGGCGTTGTGGCGGAAGTGGCCGGCCATTTCGGGCTGGATGTAGTCGGCGCGGCCCAGGGTGAGCAGGTGGACGATCTCGACGTCGCGCACGTCCGGCGCGCGGCCGATCAGCGCCTCGACCAGCGCCTCGGGTTCCGCGCAGCCGGGATGAATGTAGACGCGCATGCCGGACTCGATGCAGCGCAACGCGTCGCGCGCGGAAAGTACCTTGCTGTGGTACTCCTCATGCCAGGACATGGGTTTCCTCGGTTTCGCCGCTCACTGCAGCCGGAAGCGTACCGTCACAAACAATCGCACCGGCACCGGCTCGTCGTTCAGCCGCGTCGGCTCGTACTTCCACTTGCGAAGCGCTTCTACGGCTGCCGGGATTAGCAGCGGGTGACCCGACACGACTTGCATTTCCGTGATGTTCCCGGACTCATCGATCACCGCATCGATGACCACATTGCCCTGGATCTTCGCCTGTCGTGCAAGAACCGGGTAGATGGGATCGGGCACGGAGATCGGACGAGGCTCCCGGATCCTGCCGCCGACGCGAATGGGGGCTTTCGGCACTGTTGTCGGAGCTGTGAGAACGAGGGACTTGGGTGCACTGCCGATGATTCCGCCAATCACGCCGCCGGCCTGGCCGCCGGGAACGCCGCCCGGAACGCCGCCAGTAGTCCCTCCACTGGCGACCTCAGGCGGAAGAGGTTCTTCCTTGATCATGGCAATCTGCTGCGGGATCGCAGTCGGCGCCAAGAGCCTTCCGCCTGACATGAACACCCGGCGCGTCGGAACCGTTTTGATGATCGCGGGAGCCGCCGGCGGAGGAGGCGGCGGTGGCGGAGGCGCCACGAGAAATGTTTGCGTGAACTGCTTCAGGTCAATCGCCTCGGTGAAGTACAGCGGCACGAGGATCAGAGTGATGAGGAGCGAGAAATGAACGAGGATCGACAACACGAAGTCAATCGTGCGGCGGCGGGGACGCGTCGTGCTCATCTCCAGCAACGCTTCCTCAAACAGCTCGTGCCTGAGGTGCGGAGCGGCGCATGCCGAGCAGTGTGCCGATGCGGACTTCTTCGGGGCGCGCGGGGTGGCCTGCTCGTCGTCCAGATGGAGTAGTGCTTCCTCTTGTTCCGGAGGAGGCGCGACAGAATGTGGCGACATTTTCCTATCCTCCAAAGGGGATAAGGGCACGCCGTCCTCCAAGCAGGCCGTGGTCGACCCATCCATAAGCCATTATAAATAAGGGAGTTGTCTATCTTTTGCAGGTTTACGGCCGCGGCCCCTGCGCCGGTTGCCCCATTTTCCGGAGGCCCCTGCGCCACCTTCCCCAGTGTATCCTTTGACTTCGACCGCGTGAATGCGCCACCTGGGCCTTCTCTGCCTGCATGATGCGGCTTTTCCCGCCTTCCACGAGCAAAATCACGGGTTCAATTGCTCCTAAGAACACGCGGGTCCTCCTGCGGCGGACAAGCGGAGCGCGTTACTCTGCCTACTGGGTGCACTTGGGCAGACAGTTCTCTCTTGCTGAGATTCTTTCTTCGATCTGTGTGAGAAGTTGATCCTCGTAGTTGATGTGCTTGCGGAGTAGCTCGATCAGTTCTCCGCCCCGCGCCACGACTTCGCCAGTTCGCAGGACGCTGGCAAAATCCAGCTCAGTGAGAAAACTGCTCGTCAACCGAGCCAGCTCGTCGTGCTCTCCGCGGAGACGCCCCAGTGCGGAGCCGTCCAAATACATTTGGAAGGAAGACTCGAACTGCTGCTCCTCCCGATGGCAGTGCTCTTGTATCCTGCGAATCTGTTCCTTCAACTCGCGCAACTGCATGAGCCCTTTGCGGCGTTCCGCGTCGTCGGCACTTCCTACCCGCTGAAGAGCGGCCTCCCAGGCGTTAAGGGCCACGTGAATCTCATCATGCTCCCCGTGGAAGTACTCCAACTGCGTATGCAGATTCATGCTCACCCATCCTTTGCGCGCTCCACATTCAGCGACTCAGTCTTTCCGCTGGCGCAAGCGGGCCCGCAACGCGGCGTCAATCGAGCGCGCAGCTTTGCGGGCAGGCACCATGGCCGTGACGATCAAGTCCGCGCCGCGTACGCAATCGCCCGCCGCCCAGATTTCCTGTTCGCGGCTGGTCTGCCCATCCTCTTCCGTGCCCACCCAGATCGTGCCCCACTTCGTGGACTTCAAATTCTCGGCGCTTTGCGCGATTTCATCTTCCACGCTGTAGCCGATTGCCACCACGGCCGTATCGCACTCGAGAACGAAGTTCGACCCCTCGATGGGCACCGGGGTGCGGCGGCCCTTGGCGTCCGGCGCGCCCAGCTTCATGCGGATGCATTCGCACGCCATGACGTTTCCTTCCGCGTCGCCGATGAATTTCACGGGCAGCGTGAGCCACTCGAACTTGACACCTTCCTCACGCGCGTTGATACGTTCTTCGTAGCGCCCGGGCATCTCGGTTTCGCTGCGGCGATAGACGCACCAGACTTCGCCCTCGGTACACAGGCGCCGTGCCGTGCGCACGCAATCCATCGCCGTGTCGCCGCCGCCGACTACCACGGTGCGCCGGCCCACGTGCGGGCGCCCGCGCAGGTTCTCGGGGAGCAGCTCGTCCGGCAAGTTCCCGCGCACTAGATATTCGGTGGCGTTGTAGACGTTCTTTAGATCCTCGCCGGGGGTTTTCATGCGATTGCCGGCGCTGGCCCCGTGGCCCAGGAATACGGCGTCGAAGCCGTGCTTGCACAAGAGATCATCCGGGGAAAGATCCTTCCCGATGCGCACGTTGCAGCGGAACTCGACGCCCAGTTTCTCGAGCCAGCGGATTTTTTCCCAAACGATGCGCTTGTCGAGTTTGAATCCAGGAATACCGTAGACGAGCAACCCCCCCGGACGCGGCCACGCCTCGAAGATCGTGACGGTGTGCCCGCGCTTGACGAGCTCTTCGGTCACCGCGAGTCCCGCCGGACCCGACCCCACCACAGCGACGTGCGTGCCGAGCGGCGGCGGCAGCGACGGCACAGGATAGCCGCCGAGATGGTCGCGGGTGTAGTCCACGCAGAACCGCTCCAGCTTGCCGATAGCTACCGGCAAGCTGTAGGTGCGGACAACGCACGCGCCCTCGCACTGTTTTTCCTGAGGGCAGAGCCGGCCGCAAATATCGGGCAGGTTCGAGGTCTCCATGAACTTCAGTGCCGCGGCGCGCACATCTCCTTGCTCCAGCATCCACAGCGCTGCCGGGATATCGTTGTGCGCCGGGCAGCCGAACGTGCAGGGGTGATGCTCGCACTGCAGGCAGCGGCCGGCTTCCAGCATTGCTTCGCGCAGCGAAAGCGCGAAGGAAACCTCATCGAAATTGTTCAGCCGCTTTTGGGGGTCTTGTTTGCGCGCCTTCACCGGCTCTTTGCGCAAGCGTTGCCGGCGGATCAGCGGTTGCGCCTCGGGAGCATCCGCGGACTCGACCGGCGGCTGCTCCGCGCCTTCCCAGGAATTAGCACGCATCAAGTCCGCCACTGCATCTTTGTCCTTCATAGCGTCTTTGAAAAGAGCGGGCGGCTCGCCAGTTTCTGCCGCTCGAGATAGGGGTCGAAAACCATCGCCACGTTGCGGATGAAAATCCGCCCCAGCGCCGTGACACAAATCTCCGATGGATTTATTCGCACCAGTCCGTCGGCGACGTACTCGCGCAAGCGCTCGAGTTCTGCGCCGAAGTATTCGTCAAAAACGATGCCCTGCTCGCGCTCGACCTCGGCCTTGGGAATCACCGTGTGGCAAAGCAACCGGCTGATCACAGAGCGACGGATGCGGTCGTCACGCGTCAGGCGATATCCGCGCATCGTGGCGATGCCGCGGCGCTCAACCTGCGCCTGATAACCAGCCAGGTCTCGGTGGTTCTGCGCGTAGGTGTCGCCGACGCCGCTGATGGCGCTGACGCCCATGGCGTAGAGATCGGCGCCGGCTTTCGTCGTGTAGCCCTGAAAATTCCGGTGCAGCGTGCGGTTTCCCTGCGCAATAGCCAACTCATCCGTGGGACGCGCGAAGTGGTCCATGCCGATATAGAGGTAACCGGCCTCAACAAACTTCTCGAGGCCCGTCTGGAAGATTCGGAATTTCTCGATGCCTTCAGGCAGGTGCGTGGCGAACGAGCCCTGTTGCTTCTTGAGCCATGGCACGTGCGCGTAGCTGAACATCGCCACGCGATCCGGCGCGAGTGAGAGCACCCGATCGACTGTCGCGGCGAAGCGCTCGGCGGTTTGATACGGCAGCCCGTAGATGAGGTCGGCGTTGATGCTCTCAAATCCAAGCGCGCGTGCCGCGAGAATCAGATCGCGCGTCTGCTCAAACGCCTGTACGCGGTGGACGGCGCGCTGCACCTCGGGATGGAAGTCCTGAATGCCCAGGCTCAGGCGGTTGAAGCCCAGGCGGCGCGCCGTCTCGACGTGCTCACGTGTAGTGACGCGCGGGTCCACTTCAATGCCGATCTCTGCGCCGGGAGCAATCGAAAAATGCTCACGCGCATAACCGAACAGATCCTCCATTTGCGCCGGGCTCAGGTACGTCGGCGTGCCGCCGCCCCAGTGAAACTGAATCACAGGGCGTTCGCGGGAAACGAACCGGCTGACATGAGCGATCTCCCGCTTCAGCGAGGCGAGGTACGGCAGCGCGATGGACTTGTCTTTTTGGATGACAACGTTGCACGCGCAGAACAGGCAGAGGCTCTCGCAGAACGGAAGGTGCATGTAGAGAGAAACGGGCGTCGTTCTCTTGGCTTCACCGAAGGCTTGCTCAAGGTCGTCCGGCCCGAAGTCTTCTTGCCAAACAGGAGCGGTGGGGTAACTCGTGTAGCGCGGGCCAGGGCGGTTGTACTTATTCAGGAACTCTTCGGTGACATTGAAGCGTTGGGGGCCGAATTCCAACGGGACGCCGGTGGCCGTCTTGGCGCCGCCTTCCCAATCTGGAACTGAAGACCCGGAACGCCCAGCCATCCGCATGCCGAAGCCCCTCAAGCGTAAACGGAGCAAGAGCGGTGCCAGCCGAGCTGGCCTCGTTTTGCATGTAATTCCTTTTATTGCAATGATTTGAAAAGGCTCAGTGGCGCGGGTCTTCTGCCCTTCTGCGCGGCTTGGCTCAGTTGGAGCCGGCGGATGGGCCTGTTGCCCCAGTTTCCTTTGCCTCAGCCTAGGAGCTTTCCGGCGGCTGCTTACCTGGCCCGGAAGGCTTGGGCAGTGAGTCGGGGGCCGCGGGGTTTTTGGGGGCGTCTTGTGGCACGGGGCTGGCCTCGTCTTCCGAGGCAGGCTCCGCGCCAGCTTCCTCTACGTCCAACCCCGCAGTGCGGGAATCCTTCTGCTCGCGAACAAGCTGCACGTGATACGCCGGGCGCGTGTGACGCAGGTGATCAGCCGAAGCCTTGCCGGTCAGCCAGGAAAGATCCATCGGGTAGACGTCGGGATCAAACATCACCACATAGAAGTGCCAGAGCAGAATGGAGAGCGTCGCCAGGATGGCTTCGTAGTAGTGGACGGCCGTAGCCGCATCCGCCACCCACTTCGGGAAGTGGCGCAGCGTGAAATTGATGAACCACAGCAGGAAGCCCGAAAGGCCCATGACCACCGAGCCCCACACGAACGCCAGGTATTCCAACTTTTCGACGTAGTTGAACTTGCCGAAGGCCGGCGGTTCGGCCAAAAGACCCAGGTTGTAGCGCGCGGTGCCGAAAATGTCGAACACATCCTGAATCCGCGGCACCATCAACTGGAGAATCCTGCCGTCGCGCTGCGATGCCAGCAGATGAATGAAGTGATAGACCATCGAAGCAATCAGCACCACCGCCGCTGCGCGGTGCAACGTGCCGCGCAGCGCGAAGCGGCTTTCCCAATGCAGAAGCGGCTGAGCCCACCACGACTCCGGGAACTTCAGCGCAAACCCGGTGACCACGAGCACCGGGAAGCTCAGCATCACCAGCCAGTGCGCGATGCGGAAGTTCAGATTCATGCGCACGACTTGCTCGCCGGAATGGCTGCGCGGCCCGTTGCGGATGAGCTTTGCGAAAAAGTCCAGCCCATTGTGCAGGAGCATGAAGCCGAGAGTGAGCGGGATCAGCACCCAGTAGGTCACGCGGATCCACTTCACGACCGGATGCTCGCTCGCCGAGGCCGGGCGCACGTGAATCGCCCCGATGGCGAAGCTGGCGCCTGCGCCCGGATGACACGCGCCGCAGGTGCGCGCGAGGTTCGCAGCGTTCACCGTGGAACGCGGATCGTTGGACGGCAGGATGTTATGCACACCGTGGCACGAGGCGCAGTTGGCCACCGTCTGCGAGCCGGAACGCAGCGCCAGCCCGTGATAACTATCCGCGTACGAGGACACGCGGTCCGCGGGCAGGTTGTAGCGCTGCGCCAAGCGTTCGTCGGAATGGCAGCGGCCGCAGGTGACACTCGAGACGCGCGCGGGGTTCACCAGCGACTGCGCCTCGCTGGGCGCGAGGATTATGTGCTCGCCATGACAATCGGTGCAGACCGGCGCATCGCGCACGCCCTGCTTCACCGCCCGCCCGTGCACGCTTTCCTGATACGCCTTCTTGATGTCGGTGTGGCACGTGCCGCAAGTTTCCGGAATGTTCCAGTGATTGATCTTTGCCCCAGGATCGCGCCCGGGAAGGATGCCGTGACTCCCGTGGCAATCCGAGCAGGAAGGAGCGGCCGGGTTCCCGGCAGCGACGGCGCGGCCGTGGACGCTACGCTGGTATGCCTCAACGGGATGAGCAAAAGGAATATTGTGCCGCGCAAGAAATTCCGGATTCGCATGGCAGCTCCCGCACGTGGCGGGCAGGCGTTTCTTGGTGACGCGCGACGCTGGATCTCCGGCAGGCAGGATCTTGTGCACGGGCCCGTGGCACGACTGGCAACTCGCGCCTTCGAGGTCGCCACTTCTGCGCGCCGCGGCGTGGACGCTCTTCTCGAATTCGCGGACCTCGTCCCCGTGGCAGGCGGCGCACTGCACGGGCACGAGCGTCGCGCCGCGCTGTGCTTCGTGCGCAGAACCATGGCAGCTCACGCAAGCCTGCGTTCCTGTGCCGAGAGCCGCGTGGATGCTCTTGCCCGCGTCCGCGGCGGATTGGTCGTGGCACGTCCCGCAGCTCACCTTGGGCATGTGCTTCGGGTGCGGATACTCCTTCACGCCGACGTGACACGTGTCGCAGGTTAAAGCGCTGTGCGCACTGGCCGCATGCTTGGCCGGATCGACATAGATGCTGCGGCCCGACTCCGACTTCATCCCCGCCTGGCCGTGACACGCCAGGCACTGCCCGTCCTGAGCCGGCCGCGGACGCGCAGCAACGCTGGCGGCGCACACCAACACGAGCAAGAGAGTGGCAGTAAGATCCGCCAAGGATGTGCTCAGCGACCGGGTTGTTCGACCGCGCGGATGGTGTCCCATCGGGCCGACCTTCTTCCGTTGCATGGCGCGGCGGCTATTTGACACCCAGGTCTTTCAAGACTTTGGGGTCAGCTTCTTCCATCGCCAGGATGGTGTGGCACGCATTGCAATCCTGCGTGATCGAACGACCGTCTGAGCTGACGTGGCTTCCGTCGTGGCAACGGAAACAGCCGGGATAATCCTGGTGCCCGAGGTTATTCGGGTGAGTGCCCCACGTCAGGCGCATGGAGGGGAATACATTGCGCAGGTAGATGCCGGCTACTTGATCCGCCGCGGTCTGGACAAGCGAGCCGTGCCTGCGGAAGACGTCGGGATAGCTGGTGCGATAGAAGTCATTAATCGTTGCAACGATCCGTTGGCGCGCCGTCTCGCGATCCGGATACTCGGTGCGCAAGACGTCCACCGCCTTTTTCTTGATGAAAGGAAGCTGCGGGCTGATGCGGCCCTCGGCCATTTCCTTGTCCACCGCAGGTTCCGGCAACTGGAAGGCGTGCGTGGGGCGATTGTGGCAGTCCATGCAGTCCATCAAGCGGTGCTCGCCGCGCGCGAGCTCTTCTGCCGCGGGTTTCACTTCCGTCGAGGCATACTCCACAGATTGGCCTTTATCGTCGGTGTAGGTCACCTTCGGGATGACCTGGCGGCCCCCGGTCGAGATGTAGTTGACCTGCAGGCCGTTCCCCAAATGCCGTCCATGGATGCCCACCGAGCCCTGCCAGGAGATCCCGCCGATCTTCACGACGAGCACGGTGTACAGCGGCGTGTTCTTTTCGTCGTCGGAGAACTTCGTGCGCACAAGGAATTTGTCGCCGGTAAACTTCTGTGGCCAGTGGCATTGCTCACAGGTCTCCCGGGCCGGGCGCAGGTGCTCCACGGGCGAAGGAATTGGCCGCGAATACGTCTTGAAGGTAACTGCAAAAACCTGGCGGACGCCGGAAAGTTTGGACCGGACAAACCACGGCGCGCCGGGGCCAATGTGACACTGCACACAGCCGACGCGCTGGTGCGGCGAATTCTGGTACGCCGTGTACTCCGGGGCCATCACGCTGTGGCACGTCAGGCCGCAGAACTGCACCGAGTCCATGTACTCCACGCCGCGGTACGACGCCGTTCCCAGAATGGCCACATTCAATAAGGTCATGCCTCCCACCCACGCGAATCCCCGGCGGACGAGCGGCCGACGCAAATCAATTTGCGGGTAAACCGAAGGCAGTTCACCCGCCCGGCGCAACTTGTGTCGCTGCCAGATGACCCCCGCCGGCATCAGCAAGAGCCCGAGGACAAACACTCCCGGCAAGACAAGGATAAATACGATGCCTGCATAGGGATGCACGGACCCGCCGCCGATAATCTCAAACAGCCAGAAGCCGATCAGCGTGATGGCCGAGCTAGTGGTCACCACCGCGCCAGTCAACGTGGCCGGGTTCTGACTCAGGTAATATGCGGGCCGCAGCCAATAAGCGAGCCGTTCGGGGAGTCTCATGAGGAGTTCCTGGCTGGTTTAGCGATCGCCGGGTGCTCTGCCCCGGCCACGGGCAAAAGTATCACACTTCAGGGCGTCCGACGGTTGGTCCTCTTTCCCTCCAGGTCACGAATGAGCAACCAGAGTGCAAGGATCACGAAGGCAATCACAACCAGTGACAGCGCCAGGCCCTTGCGCCGGAAAGCGCGCTCTGCCAGGGCCTGCTGCCCCGCCAGGTTTGCCTGTTCGGCGAGCTTTTTCCCCGCCGCCGTGGTTTCCTCGATGTTTGGCACGTTCAACGCGTGCACATCCACGCGCGCCTTGATCAATTTCTCTCGCCCGCTGTAGAGCGTCACGCGGCCTTCGCCCACATCCATGCCCGCGCGTTCGGCGCGCTCCAGAATCGCTGCGGCCTGCTGAAGCGAAGTGTCCAATCCCGTCAGCGCGGCGTGGGCCTGCTTGGCTGTTTTTCCTCCGGGGTCATCCTCGGAGTGGCATCGCAAGCAAAGAGATTCGTTGCCCGCGCGCAGCAGGGCATCGCTCGTGCGGCGCACAGCGTGATTACTGTGGCAGGTCAGGCAGGCGGCGATCTTGGCCTGCTGCCAGGGCTGTTTGTGCGGGCTCTGGTCGAACAGACGTTCCTGAAAGACGTGACAGGTGCCGCAGACGCGCTCGATGGAACCGACTCCGGGCGGTGCGGCGCCGTGATTGCCGTGACAGGTCGCGCACGTGGGCGCCGACAAATCTCCCCCCTGAAGCTTTTCATTGTGCACGCTGGCCTGGTAGTTCTTCAGTTGGTCGGTCGGGATCTTGTACGGCTTCATGTATGCGGCATCGGCGTGACAGCGCCCACAGGTCTTAGGAATGTGCAGTGGATGCACACTGGAAAGCGGGCTCGAAGCCGGGCGAATGTTGTGCGCGCTGTGGCAATCCATGCAGACGGCCACGCGCGTATCGCCGCCGCGCAGGCGCTTCCCGTGCACGCTGGTCCAATATTGCGCCAACTGATCGGTGCGCAGCGACGGGTTGTAGGCCCGCATGTAGGCGCCATCGGAATGGCAGCGGGCGCACAGCGTGGGGACTTCCGAGCGCTTCGGCGTGCCGCGAAACCCTTTCGCGCGGTTCATGGCCTTCGTGGGATCTTCCTCGTTGGGATTGCCGCCGTGACAATCGGCGCAATTTAGCCCGCGCGCCGCGTGCACGTCGTCGGCAAACAGCTTGGCGGGATCGCCGAGCTTCCCCTCAAACGCAGCGTGGCATTCGCGGCAGCGGTCTACCGGCGGCTTATCCGCAGCCGCAACGGCCACTGCGGTCGCCAGAAGAACCAACGCCATGCCGAGCCATCGCTGCCGCATCATTTAACCTCGCCAGGCCCAAACACTCATCGCCACGATGTACAACACAGCTCCGACGCCGGCCCAGGCAAGCAGCCGCCCGGTGCGTCCATGTGGATTGCGGTCCAGAAACGGCACCATCAGCCACAACGCACCGGCCAGCCCGAACACAAGCAAGCCGACCTGTTCGCCTTCAATCCCCAACACGCGCCCGGGAATCACCTTCAGCGTCTGGAAGAGAAACAGGAAATACCACTCCGGCCTGATGCCGGCCGGAGTCGCGGCAAACGGGTCGGCCTTGACGCCCAGGTCCCAGGGAAAGAGCGCCGCCAGCGCGGCCAGGACGCCGAGAGCGAAATACCACCCCATCAGGTCGCGCAGCAGGAAGTTGGGAATGAAACTGTAGGAAGGCACCTTGCCGTCCGGGTGGGCGCGCTCCACCGAAGGCGGAACGCTCATGCCGAACTTCTGCACAAGAAAGAGGTGGGTCGCGACGACCACTGTGGTCAGGGCCGGGAAAACGGCCACGTGAAAGCCGAAGAAGCGTGTCAGCGTCGAGCCGGTCACGTCTTCCCCGCCGCGCAGGAATGTCAGCAGCCAAGTGCCGATCACGGGCACCGCGGCCATCATCTGCGTGCCGACCTTCGTGGCGAAGAACGCCAGCGTGTTCCAGGGCAGCAGGTACCCGCTGAATCCGAAGCCGAAAAACAGCAGTAACAGGATGCAGCCTGTCACCCACGTCAGTTCGCGCGGCTTGCGGTACGCCTTCAGGAAAAATGCGGAGAACATGTGCAGCATGGCCGTGAAGATGAGCAGATTGGCCGACCAAGCGTGGATGCCGCGCACCAGCCAGCCAAAACGCACCTTGGTCATGATGAACTGCACGCTCTCGAAGGCTTCTCCGGGCGAGGGCCGGTAGTAGAGCAGCAGCAGAATGCCGGTCACCACCTGCACGATGAAGAGGAACAGCGTCATCCCGCCGAGGTAATACCAGAGCGTGTGCCGGTGCCGGGGCACCTGCTTGTGGGTCAGCCAGTCCAACCCACCCTTGCCGAAGCGTTCCTCGAGCCAGCCGCGGATCCGGGCAGCCGGGCTGTGCTTTGCGTCCATGGTCAAGCGCGCGACCCGCGCGAGACGACAATCTCCTTCCCGCGCACGTGAACTTGAAACTCCTCGAGCGGACGCGGTGGTGGCCCGCTGACGTTTCGCCCCTGCAGGTCGTACACGCCGTTGTGGCAGGCGCACCAGATGTCGTGCTCGCCCGTTCGGTATTGCACCGTGCAGTTCAGATGGGTGCAGACCGCACTGAGCGCCCGATAGCTGCCGTCGGCCTGGCGGATCAGGATCCCCGGGCGGTTGCCAAAACGAAAGATTTTCGCGGAGTTCGGAGCCAGTTCATCGGCGCGCGCCGCCACCGCATCGGCATCGAGCTCTCCGGTGCGCGGGGGGAGAAGAAATTTGAGGATGGGGTACAGAACGGAAACGAGCGAAGCTGCAACCCCGGATCCGACCAGCAACTCAAGGACACGCCGGCGGGCCGCCTTGGGCGGCCCGCCGGCGTCCACATCACTGGACACAGCCCGTTCTCCTTGCTCGGTGTCGCTTCAGCCTGCGCGGCGCTCGCTACTTCTTTGCAAGGCTGCGAAGAAACGCGATGACGTTGGCGGCTTCCTCGTCGGTCAGCTTCACCGGCTTCATCTTGCCGTTGCCCTCGACGATGACCTTGTGGAGCTGTGCGTCACTCTTGGCCTGCACTTCTTTGGAGGCCAGGGGGCGCATCTCCACTTTGAACATCTTCGCGATCGCGTCTTTTCCTTCGCCACCCGGCCCATGGCACGTGGCGCACTTGCTGGCGAAAACCGCCTTGCCCTTCGCAGCGTCGCCGGCCGCCCAAACCAGCGCGGACACGGTAAGCACCACAGCCACGAGCGCCGCTATCTTCCACCCTGCCTTCATTCCGCCTCCTCAAAACAGGACTATGTTCCGGAGCCACGAGCAGGAAACTCTTCGCCGCTTGCGCAAGGCCTAGGTCCCCAGCGCCGCAAATACCAGGAAGCGCGGCTCCACTTGTACCGTGGCACGAAGCGAGTTGTTGATGAAACAGTTCTTCTCCGCCTTGGCGAGAACCTTCTGCGCCTTCTCGAGATCTTCGGCGGCAACCTCGATCTCCGGAACCACGGTAAGTGCAGTGAAACGATACCCCTCCCCGGGGACTTTTTCCAGCCGACCAAGTACCTTGCTGCGATAAGAAGTTACGGTTAGGCCGGAAATCTCGGCAATGGCAAAGAAGGTTGACATCAGGCAACTTCCCGCAGCCGCCACGAGCAGGTGTTCCGGCGTCCACTTACCCACCTCCCCGGCGAATTCCGGCGGCGGAGCGACCTCGAGGACGGGACGCCCCTCTGCGTGAACCTGCCCGCTGCGCCGGTCACTCCACACAACGTCGACATCGTACAGGTAAGAGTTCTGCAGGCTCACCTCTTCCTCCCAGTGGACGCGACCGTTCGACGGACCACGCGCCGCTTCTTATCCCGGTGATGGCCATGCGGCATCACCTCTGCGCGCGCAGCTTTGACATGCGTCCAGCAATGGTGGCATTGAAAACGAGAGTCGGATTCAGCCAGCACGGCTTCCAGCGAAGACAGCGGCTGGCCGCAGACGGTGCAGTGCGTAGTCATTTTCTAGCTCCCGCGGCGAAATAATCCTGCCGCTTTGATTCGAGTGCGCGGCTCACGATCCGCATCAGTTCAGTTTCGTTTAGGGGGAGCGCCACGCAATCAAACGCTCCGCGGCGCAGAGCTTCGAGGTACAGAGGCACGTCGTCGGTGACGACCACGACCGGCAGGGCCGTCGCGAGTCCCCGAAGGCGAGTGAGTAGCTCCAGCGATGGAAGAAAGCCGCGACACAACCGGGCAACGATCAGGTCGGCTTCGCCGCTGCGGGCCGCCGCATAAAGTTCACCCGCCGAAAGCCCCTCGCGGACCTGCATTCCCCGCCGCCCCAAGCTATCGGCAAGGACTTCGAGCTCACACCCAGGCTCTCCCCAGAGAAGCACGCGTTTGCCGATTACTTCAGACATAAGCACCCCCTTGGCCGCCCCAAGGGCAGAGTCCACTTACCATTCAGCAAGTTCCGCGCCGCGCGCCGCCTTGGATGAACCCGGAGCCAAGCCATTAATTTTCTATAACTTCGTAGCCCCACGCGCTCGCAACGCCTCGGCCCAATTGGAGGGAAAGCGTTGAAATTCGCCTCGTCCTGCGCTCCTGTGCGTGATATGCCTCAAATCAGGCAGCTTTCGAAGGACCAGTCCACCTTACAAACTACTGAAAACATTATCACTGGCTACGTCTGAGTTTATGGACTTGAAAGTGCCTCCAACGGGCGCGTGGGTCGGGGGTCTGATGGTCTTGCATTTCAAGGGCTGGTCGCAGCGAATCCAAAGGACCTTTAGCTCGCTCCGCACTGGGATCGTGCTCCTGATTACGCTGGGAGTTGTGTCCGCCGCAGGCACGTTTGTCCTGCAGCGTCCCCTGACCGACGCGGAAAGGCTCGAGCGCGCGTACGCGCCGGAAACGCTTCGCTGGCTCGATCGTCTGAGTCTGACCGACGTGTTCCACTCCTGGTGGTTTGCCCTTCTGCTGGCTGCGCTCGGCCTGAACATCATCCTGGCTTCCCTTAAACGCTTCCCCGTGGCCTGGGCCTATGTGCAGCGCCGCTACGCCCGGCCCGATGCGCACTTCCTGAAAGGGCTCACGCTGCAGCGCGAGATTCAGATCCCGGGCAAAGAGATTGGCCTCGCCGCCGCCGAAAGGGCCTTCCGGCAACTGCGGTTCAAACCGCAGGGTGTGGCTAGCCAGGACGGCATGTCTCTTTTCGCCGAGCGGAACCGCTTCGTGCGGCTGGCCGCGTATCTGGTGCACGCCAGCCTGCTGCTGATTTTCGCCGGAGCCATTGCCGATGCACTGCTGGGCTACCGCGGCTACGTCGCGCTGACTCCGAACCGGCAAACCAACTTAGTCGAACTCAGCAACGGCAAGATGAGAACGCTGCCTTTCGTGGTTCGCTGCGATGACGCGGGCCAGGAAAACTATGCTGACGGCTCGCCGCGCCGCTGGTGGTCAAAGCTCGTGGTGCTCGACAGCGGGCGCGAAGTGCTGCGAAAGGAAATCGCGGTCAATGACCCGCTGGTCTTCCGCGGCGTGCGCTTCTACCAGTCCGGCTACGGTTCGAGCGGCGATCTCGGCGCCCTCCGGCTGCGCGTCGTGCCCAAAGCGAATCCCGCCGACACAAGAGAAATTGTCCTGCACCCGAACGAGACGCTGGCGCTCGACGCGGAGAATTCGGTCCGCGTAGCTGCTTTCTTCCCCGATTTTGTGATCCGCGGCAAACAGGTGGAGACTCGCTCGGACCAGCCGAATAACCCGGCGATCCAGCTCACGGTGGACTCGAAGAAGTCCGGCGCTACGAAGTTGTGGCTGTTTGCGAACTTCCCGGAAGTGAACCACGCGGATGAATCGCCCTTCAGCTTCCAGCTCCGCGATCTGCAAATGGGCTGGTTCACAGGCCTGCAGGTGTCACACGAGCCGGGCCAGTGGGCCGTCTGGATTGGCGTCGTGCTGATGATGGTGGGCTTGGCTGCGGCATTCTATTTCATCCACACGCGTGTGTGGGCGGTGCCGATCAGCGACGATCGCGGTCGGCTAGTGCTTTGGGTGGGCGCTTCGGCCAGCAAGAACCGCGAAGAATTTGAAGAGCGCTTCAGCAAGTTGGTGGCGGAAATCTTGGACGGCCTTAAGGCGCCCTACGGATCGCGCGGCACAGTGAGCCGCACATCCGGAAGCCATCACTTCCTGGTGAACGCGGCAGCGGCGCTCAAGGGGAGGAGTTGAGAGCCATGGCGGGAGCACTGGCAACCACCGACCTCAACCGGCGCGCCGCAGCACAGCCGGCTACGACCGGCAATCTGTTTCTGCTCCTCGTTGGGCTGGGCACGGCGCTGCTGCTTTTCACCGCCTTTCTCTCCGCGGTCAAGACCGGGCCGCTCTTCACTGAAGACAACCTGCTCTACGCCGCGCTGATTTTTTACGCTGCCGCGGCTGCGCTCTATATCGGTTACGGCGTGACCACGGCTCTGCGCCTGGCGCGTTTTGCCACCCTGGCTACGGCGCTGGGCCTGATCGCTAATACGCTGGCCGCCGGGCATCGCTGGTATGCGGCGGGGCACCCACCGTTTTCGAGCATCTACGAAATGCTGCTGAGCTTCGTGTGGACGCTGGCAGCGCTGACGCTGTTTGTCGAGCGGCGCTACGGCGTGCGCATCATCGGCAGCGTGACGCTGCCGCTCGCGACGCTGGGCGTGATCCTGATGCAGTTGCTGCCCTCGCCGGTGCGGCCACTGGTGCCGGCGCTGCAATCCACCTGGCTGCACGTCCACGTGACGCTGGCGATGCTGGCCTACGCCGCGTGCACGGTGAGCGTGGCGCTGGCTCTGCTCTTCCTGATCCAGGACAAAGTCCGCACGGAGACGTTCCTGGCGGCCACCTCGGCCGCGCTTGTCGCGATCTATGCCGGCATCTCCACGCGCTTCGACGCTTCCGGAGCGCTGCGCGTCGTGGCCTGGGATCCCGGCGAAGGCCGCGAAATCTTCATCGCCGAGAAGACTCCGCTGTTCGTGATGATTCCCGGCCTGGGCTGGCTGATGTTTCTCGTGCTGGCCGCGGCCCTCGTTCCGCTGGCGTTGTGCGCTTGGGCGCAGTGGAACCGCGAAGAGCGCGGCCTGGTCTGGGCCAATCGAGCATTCTTCCCGGGCCTGCTGCTGCAAGGGCTGGCGCTCGGGGCATTCGTCATGCGCGCGCGGCAGGGATTCTACGCGTCGCGCCAGGCTGACGGCCTGTTCCCCACGAACCTGGCTGCGAGTCCTTTTCTCCTTTCCGGCCTGGCGGGAGGCCTGCTGATTTCCCTGCTGTACCTGCTACTGTTCTGGCGCCGCGAACAGCTCGAGGGCCTGCTGCCCGTCGCCGAGCGGCTGGATCGCCTCACCTATAAGACGATCGGCATCGCGTTCCCACTGCTCACGTTGATGATTGCAGCCGGAGCCTACTGGGCCAACCGCACCTGGGGCTCCTACTGGAGCTGGGACCCGAAGGAAACCTGGGCGCTCATCACCTGGATGATCTACGCCGGCTACCTGCACATGCGCATCACGCGGGGCTGGCGGGGCCGTCGCGCGGCCTATTTCGCAATTCTCGGCTTTGCGGTGGTGATGTTCACGTTTTTTGGCGTCACATACTTGCTGCCGGGTTTGCACGCGTACGCCTAGGGTGCTGTCCGCATTTCTCCGCCGCGCCGGCTTGGAGAAAGGGGTAGGAGATGGCTAGAGGGCGAGGACGAGCACCGGCCCGTAACTCAACCGACTCCTGATCCGAATCACACTTGAAATTGAATTCCAAATTCGTACAATGGGCACGCCGGGGAAATAGCCGGGTGCCCACCCTTCCTGCTTGCGGATTTCTGCAAGCCAACTGGCCGCCCCACTTGAGGAGTGTCCTATGAAGAGATCACGAAAACTGGTGCTGTTCGCGCTCGGGCTTGTCCTCGCCCTGGTGCTCTTCTGCCTGGCGCCCGCGGGCGCCGCCGATCGCGCGCAGGAAAAGAAACCCGCCGCCCCGGCCAAAGATTCGTCCCAATACATCGGAGCGGATACCTGCAAGCAGTGCCACGAGGATGTGTACAAGAAATTCGAGACCACGCCGCATTGGAAGACGACGCTTGGAGCCATCCGCGGCATCGAGGCGCACGGCTGCGAATCGTGTCACGGTCCGGGCGCGGATCACGTCAGTGGCGGCGACAAGAGCAAAATCTTCACCTTCAAGGGAGCGACCGCGAAGCAGATCAGCGCGCGCTGCCTGGAGTGCCACGAGTACGGGGAGGAACACAGCAACTATGCCCGCTCGGTCCACAAGATCAACGACGTGAGCTGCATCGATTGCCACTCGGTTCATAAGGCCAAGGAGTCGCAGTTCCTGCTGGCGAAAGCGCAACCTCAGCTCTGCTACTCCTGTCACCAGGACATCAGGCCCGAGTTCAATAAGCCCTTCCGCCACCGCGTGAACGAAAGCCTGGTGAAGTGCACCGATTGCCATAACCAGCATGGCGGCTACATGACCAAACAGTTGCGAGCCACCGCCGCGCAGGACGTAGTGTGCTTCAAGTGCCACGCAGACAAGGCCGGGCCCTTTGTGTATGAACATCATGCGGTCAAAGGTGAGGGGTGCGTGGCCTGCCACATGCCGCACGGCTCGTCGAACCCGCGCCTCCTGAAACGAGCCCAGGTCAACCTGCTCTGCCTGGAGTGCCACACGCCGACCGGCGGACCATCAGACGCTGTACCGCCGGGAACGCCCTCGTTCCACAACCAGGCGCAGAAGTATCAGGCTTGCACGATGTGCCACGTGCAGATCCATGGGTCCAACTTGGACAGAGTCTTCTTCAAGTGAGGGGGCGGACATGACGAGAACAGTCCAAGAAGAGATGGGCCTTCAATCGACAGGCAGCTCCGTTCATTCGCCGCGCCCTAACGCCTCCCGGGAGTGTTCTATGAAACCGACTCGCTTCGCCCTGAACTTCAGCGCTCTTGCCCTGGTTCTGCTGCTTTGCATGAGCTTCCCCGCCATGGCCCAGGAATCGGAGAAAGCGCCTGAGGGCATCAACTCTGGAAATTACAACATCAAGCAAACGGTGGAGCTTGGCGGGCGCATTATTCCAGATTCTGACTTCCGAGACACCCGCGGGACCCGCGAGTTGTTCAACACCTTCGTGAACCTGCGGAGCGGGGCACGGCTGCTGGACTACACGCTGGAGATGCGCTCGCTGAACCACGAAGGTTGGCTGTTCGACAGCCTCTACTACAGCAATTTCGGTTACGGCGGCGACCCGAACAACGTCTCGCGGCTGCGGGTGTACAAGAACAAGTGGTATAGCTTCAGCGGCACGTTCCGCCGTGACTACAGCTTCTGGGACTACAACCTGCTAGCCAACCCGTTGAACCCGAGCACCCCGGTGGCAAACGCTCCGGCGGGTTTTTCGCCGACCATATTGTTTTCGCCCCATGCGCAGGCGCTGGTGCGGCGGATGAGCGATTACAATCTCACCTTCCTGCCGCAGTCGCGCGTGCGTCTTCGCCTGGGGTACAGCCGCAACGTCCAGGAAGGACCGTCGCTCAGCACCTTCCACGAAGGGACCGACGTGTTGTTCTTCCAGGACTGGAAGACGACCGTCAATTCTTACCAGATTGGTGTGGACTTCAAATGGCTGCCCCGCACCAACATCAGCTACGACCAGTTCTTCCACTATTTCAAGGGAGACACTTCCTGGGTGGACCGGAGCCAGACCTTCGCGCTTTCCAACGGCGTCCCAGTGGACATCGGACTCCCCATCAACACCGCCGCGGGCCAGCCGTGTGCCCAGCCTTTCAATCCGTCCACTGCACAACCGACAGCGCCTGCGGGGACCGTCAACGCCACCTGCAACGCCTACCTGGGTTATACGCGCCAAGCGCCTACTCGCACGAACTCTCCCACAGAGCAACTGAGTTTCCAATCCAATTACTTCAAGAATCTCGACCTTTCCGGGCGGTTTGTTTACAGCTCGTCTGACAATACGGCGTTTGGCAACGAAGCTCTAAACGCCCTGATTACACGCACGAGAACGCTCGTGCGCAACGAAACCGGGCCGGTTTCGGGGCGTCGCGTCTCGGTTTCGGCAGACTTCGGCATCACCGTGCACGTCACCGACAAGTTGCGCGTCATGGACATGTTCCGCTTCGCCAATTTCCGACTCCCCATGCAGTGGCTTTTTACGGAGTGCTCGTTCTTCGCTGCCGGCAATCCTGCTTCTATGCTGCTGCCCCCCACGGTATTCACTGCGACGGCTCCTCTGCCGGCTACCTGTGCAGCCCCAGCCAATGGTGCCGCGGGAACACCGACACACAGTACGTCCTCACCCCCTGACGTTGAGTTGCGGGTCTCCAGCCGATTCTTCAAGCAGGACATCAAGAACAACCTGTTTGAGGTGGAATACGATTTCACCCGGCGCTTCGGCGCTCGGGTGGGCTACCGCTTTCGGCACCGCACGATCGCCGATGCCATCTCCGAATCAGGAACGTATGTCTTCTTTCCCAGCTTACAAAACGGGCGTACTCCCGAACCGCCCCTCAACGTGACCGAGAGCGGCGCATCGAACACTTGTCCGGTGGCCAACAACCGGTCCGATAACACGTGCCTGCTCACCGCCGAGTTGAGTGACTCAGGCAGTACGGAGATCAACGAGCACTCGGGTCTGTTCGGGATCTGGGCGCGGCCCACGGATGCGCTGCGCGTGAGCTTTGACCTCGAGCTGATGTCGGCCGATAACACATTCACGCGCGTTAGTCCGCGGCAGTTGCAGCACTACAAACTGCGCGCTAGCTACAAACCGACCCCGTGGATGGGCTTCGCAGGGACAGTGAACATCCTCGAAAACCGCAACAACGTTTTCCAGGTCAACAACCTGCAACACAACCGCCTGTACGGGTTCAGCGCCGCCTTCGAACCCAACGAGCGAATCAGCTTCGACTTCGGCTACGACTACAACAACGTGTTCTCTACTTCGCTCATCTGCTACCCGGTTACGCAGCCGGCGCCGTCCACCCTGCCCGCGTGCGTCGATGCGACCCTCGCGCCCATCCCCGGCTTGGTTGCGAACACGTCCTTCTACAAGAACAAGGCGAACTTCTTTTACTTCGACGTGTCGTGGCGGCCGGTGAAGCGGCTCCGCACTTACGGCGGCTACTACCTTACCAGCACTTCCGGGAGCACCCTCATCATCGCTGGGCCGCAGGGAACGACCGGGGTGATCCCGAATCCGCCGACAGGCCCGCTGGCGTACAACTTCCACAAGCCCTACGCCGGCGTGACGTTTGACCTGTACAAGGGCCTGAGCTGGAAGGGGGAGTGGAACTATTACGGGTACAACGAGAAGGAGTCGGCCTTGCCGCTGGTGGACCCAACAGGCCCCCGGGACTTCCGCGGAAACATTGTGACGCTGGCGGTGCGCTACGCCTTCTGACGCCTCACTGCCACCCGACTAGGGGCCGACGCGATTACTCGGTCGGCCCCTGGACTTTCCCGCTAGCGCCCAACAGGTGCTGCACTTTTTCGACGAGCAGGCTGGCGTCAAAGACTGGTTTTTCGAGGTAGTCGTCCGCACCAGAGGCTGCCAATAGGCGTTCGCGGTCGCCGGCCATGGCATGCGCAGTGGCGAGCAGAATCGGCAGCCGCCGCGGCGCGTGTTGCTTCAGCAGACGCGCTAGGTCGATGCCGTCAATCGGGTGGCCCTCCCATTCACTCTGGCCGAGCGAAACGTCCAAGATCGCGAGGTCAATCCGCCCGGCCTTCACCGCGGCCAGAATCTCGCTGACGTCTTCCGAAAGCATGCACGCAAATCCGCCCGCGCGTTCGAGCGCCAAGCGGTAGAACTTCGCGACCAGCGCATTGTCCTCCACCACCAGAATCGTGCGCGAAGCGTTCATTGGCCAGCCCGGATTCGCGAGGTACCCTTCGAGGCGCTGGCCTTGCGCGAGGAATCTGAGCCGGCCAGCGGCAACGTGAACCACACGAGCGTCCCGCGCCCATCCGCTCCGGTCCCCAAGCTGATCTGCCCACCCATCATCTCCACCAGCTTGCGCGAAATCGCCAGGCCCAGCCCGGTGCCCTCGTAGCGGCGCCCCTTGACGTCTGTGGTGGCCTGGACGAACTTCTCAAAGACAATTACGCGTTGCTCGGCCGGGATGCCCACGCCGGTGTCTTCCACTTCCAACCGCAGGAAGCCGCTCACATTATCTACGCCGGCGCGCACGGTGACCAAGCCCTGCGCCGTGAACTTGACCGCATTGGAGAGCAGGTTCAGCAGCACTTCCCGGAAACGCACCTCGTCGGCCTCGACGAGCGGAAGCGCCGTACCGAGCGTGGCATCGCGCAGCTTCAGGTTCTTCGATGCCGCCTGCACCGCCGCGAGCGGCAGCGTGGAGTCGAGCACGTGCCGCGGGTCCACCTCTTCAATATGCAGCGCCATTTGCCCGGCTTCGATGCGTGCGATATCCAACAGGTCGTTGACGATGCTCAGCAGGTGCTGGCCGCTCGAAAACGCGTCGCGCAGCAGCTCGTGCTCCTCGCCGCGATCCTTGCCCAATCCGTCGAGAATAAGTTTGATGAAGCCGAGGATTGAATTGAGCGGCGTGCGCAGCTCGTGGGAAATGTGCGCGACGAATTCGTCTTTCACGCGGCTGGCGTGCGCCAGCTCCTGGTTGGCGCGCTCGAGCTGCTCGTTCAACCGGCGAAGGTTCTCGAGCGTCGCGTGCATGTAGGACTCGCACATCAGGTTCAGGTCGAGGTCGAGAGCCCGGCTGAGCGAGCGCGTGTACCGCAGGCGCTCGTCGCTCGCGGGAAATTCCAGCAACAGGCATTCCGAGAGGTACGCGCGGACAACGCCCATCGCGCTGATCACGTATTTTTGCTCGAGGCCGATGCGCACGTGGCGGTACCCGATCTGGTAGCGCTCCTCCGCGTAGGCTTCGTCGTACGCACCATTGAAAAGCCCGCGCGCCCAGTGCTGCAGCGTCTGCTTGAGCCGTGCGATCTGCGCCTCACCGCCGGTGAATACACGGAAGGCGTTGGGGTGATGCGGGATCTGCGAGTAGAAGCGCTCGGCCAGCTCAGGTAGATATTTGTCCATGCGCGGGCTGAGCTGACGCAGCAGTTGTTCGTCGGCTTCGTGGAAGCCGAGATAGCGCTTCATCTCCTGGATAAAGGTTTCCAAACAGACCTCGCTGCTCGCCGAAGCGATCGCCGTGGGCGCAGCTTGTTGCCCGCCGGAAGAAAGACGATAATTATCGTAGCATGGGTGTCAGAATTTCGGCCGCAACCGGGCCCGCGGACGAACGTGCCGCGCACGCTTCTATTGCTCCCGGCTGGCGGGCGAAAGCGCTCTTGCCCGTCGGCGGCGTTCTTCTCGGGGGCCTGCTCGTCTTCATTTGGGTGACGCTTTCCTTCGAACAATCCCAACGGCATGCCGTCATCCTGGTGGCCGCCGCCGGAGCGGTCGCGATCGGGGCCGTCCTGCTGCTTGTGCTGGCCGTGCTGATCCAGCGCCCGCTCGTCGAGCTGCAAAAGAAGATTGCTCAGGTGCGCGCCGGTGATTTCTCCGTGAGCGTTAGCTTTGCCGGCCGCAGAGATGAAATCGGCGAACTGGGCCGCAACTTCAACGCTATGGTGCGCGAGTTGCGCGAGACCCGCGAGGAGCTGCAGCGCCTCCACCGCACGCAGATGTCCCGCGCCGAGCACCTGGCCACGCTTGGAGAGCTGGCCGCGGGCCTGGCGCACGAAATCCGCAACCCGCTCGCTGGCGTGGCTGGCGTGATTGACGTCATCGGTCGGGAGCTCCCTGAAGGCAGCCCCAACCGAGAGATCCTGAAAGAAGTGCAGGGCGAGGTACTGCACATCAAGCAGATTCTCTCCGAACTGCTGGACTACGCGCGCCCCAAGCCGCCCAACTTCCAGCCGGCCGATCTGAACGCCACCGCCGAACACGCGGTCGCCCTCGCCCGCCAGCAGACGCTCTCCCGGCCCATCGAAATCAAGTTGGCGAAAGCGGAAAAGCTTCCCCCCGTCGAACACGACCCCATGCAAATCCAGCAACTCCTTTTGAACCTCATGCTCAACGCCATTCAGGCCATCGGTGAGGCAGGGCGCATCGACGTCATCGTGGAGTCGCGCAGCGGCTTCGCGGCCATCACCGTGAGCGACACGGGCCGCGGCATTGCGCCCGAACATCTGCCGAACATCTTCCGCCCCTTCTTCACGACGAAGGGGCAAGGAACCGGGCTGGGGCTCTCGCTTGCCCGGCGAATCGCCGAAGACCACGGCGGGCGGATCGAAGTCATCAGCCAGCTCGGCGCGGGCGCCCGGTTCACGCTGTTGTTGCCGATGGAGAAGGCGCTCTCTCCGATCGAACATCCGTAGTAAAGTGATCTCAAATGGCGCACGCGAAAATCCTTATCGTGGACGACGAAAAGCTGGTGCGGTGGTCCCTGCGCCAGAAGTGCCAGGAATGGGGCTACCAGGTTGTGGAGGCCGAAGCCGGCGAGCCGGGCTTGCGCCTGGCGCAGGAGGAATCGCCCGATCTGATCCTGCTGGACGTGCGCCTGCCCGACCTGAGCGGCCTCGAGGTGCTCGAAAAGCTCAAACAATCTGGCGAAGTGCCTCCCGTGATCATGATCACCGCCGACCCTCAGCTCGACGACGCGAAAGCTGCCCTGAAGCTCGGCGCCTATGACTTTGTCGGCAAGCCGCTCGACTTCGACGAGCTCCGCGTCACCATCCAGAACGCGCTCGAGGCCACGCGCCTGCGCACCGAGGTGGAATCGCTGCGCGGTGAGGTGCGGCGCCGCACCGGCTACCACGATGTCGTGGGCGTCTCGCGGAAGATCACCGAGCTGATGAACTTCGTCCGCAAGGTCGCGGCGAGCGAAGCCAGCACCATCCTGATCCAGGGTGAAAGCGGCACGGGCAAAGACCTCATCGCCAAGGCCATCCACTATCAGAGCTCGCGGCAGGAGAAGCCCTTCGTCGCCATCAACGCCTCCGCCATTCCCGAAACGCTGATGGAAGCCGAACTCTTCGGCCACGAGAAAGGCGCGTTCACCGACGCCAAGGCCATGAAGAAAGGCCTATTTGAAGTGGCCGACGGCGGCACGCTCTTCTTGGATGAGATTGGCGAGCTCTCACCTTTTCTGCAGGCCAAGCTGCTGCGTGTGCTGGAAGACCAGATCATCCGGCGCGTCGGCGGCGTGCGCGACATCCAGGTGAACGTGCGCGTCATCGCGGCGTCGAACCGCGACCTCGAGCGCGCCGTGCGCGAGAACCAGTTTCGCCAGGATCTCTACTATCGCCTGGCCATCATTTCGATTTTCATTCCGCCCCTGCGCGAGCGCAAAGAAGACATTCTGCCGCTCGTGGACTTCTTCGTAGATCACTACAACCGTAGGTTCCGCAAGTCCATCCGGGGGGTCAGCGATGAGACGCGCCGCCTGCTGCTCAACTGCGACTGGCCCGGCAACGTGCGCGAGCTCAAGAACGCCATCGAGCGCGCGATGATTCTGGAAGAAGAAACGCTGCTGCGGCCGAACTATCTGCCCTTTGCCGTCTCGCAGCCCCACGCGAGCGTCACCGCGTTCGAGCACGCCTCGTCACCCCCCGTCGGAGGCAAGCCCCTGCCCAACGGGCGCTGGCTGCCGCCGCTCGCCATCCCGGAAGGCGGCACATCGCTCGAAGAGGTTGAGCGCGCGCTCGTGGAGCTTGCGCTGCGCCAGGCCGATGGCAACCAGACGCACGCTGCCCGCCTACTCGATATCAGCCGTGACGCCTTGCGCTATAAAATGAAAAAATTCGGCCTGATGCACGCCGAAGAAGAAACGACCCCTCAGATCGATTCGTAGTCCGAAGCAGGTAGAGCCGGGCCTCCGGCTCGCGCACCCTTGAGGATGTACTTTCGAGTCGAGATTAGCGCGGAGCTGCCAACTCCGCTTCCAGGCGCACCACGGTCCGCTTCAGCCACTCGAGCACAGCAGCCTGCAGTTTGTTCGGGTCGCCTTCGCGCTCGAGCGACTCGATCGTGTCACCGCGGTCGTTCAGCGGAATCTTATGGCAGAGGTCGCCTTCGCTGTTGCGCACCTCGGGCGGCACGAATTCAATCAAGAAGCAGTGCGCACACGGCTCCCGCTTTTCCTCCAGTCCCATGTTCAGACAAGAAACGGAGTCGCGGAAGGTGCGCGGCTTGGCCTGAGGGTCGCGCGGCGACGGGTAGTAGCCACCACTTTCGATGACTCGGATCTCCAGTCTCAGGGCGTCGATCATTTCCTTCTTGTCGAAGTTCACGGACGTTCTCCCTCCAAGCAGCGCGGCGTCAGTATTCTCCCGGAAGTTTTGGAGCTGCGCAAGTAAAGAAGAGCAGTTGACGAACCACTTGTAGACGATTGGAAACAGGCTGTTTACCCCAAGGCGATCCGTCGGCGAAGGCCGGCCTGCGAGATTTGCCGCAGTGTTCGATCGAGCGCGAGGCCATGGATTTCCGGTTCTGCGGCTAGCTCTTCTGTTTCCGCGCCTTCTCGATCAAGTCGAGCACGCGCTGCTTTTCCGGATACTGCGGGTTCGTCTTCAGCAGCTTTTCCCAGGTGGCGATGGCCGCGCCGTAGTCCTTGAGCCCTTCTGACTGCACGATGGCCAGATTGAAGAGCGTGTTCGGATGCGTGGGTTCGGTGGCAAGGGATTTCTCGTACTCGGCCACCGCCTTCTGCGGGAAGCCGGAATACCAGAAGGCCGTGCCGAGGTCCGTGCGCACGTTCACCTGGTTCGGCCGCACTGCGAGAGCGCGCGTGTAATACTCGATCGCTTCGGGATAAATCTGGTGATCGTAGTAGAGGTTGCCGAGCTGCGTCAGCGTTTCGAAATTCTTGGGGTCGGCTTTGAGCGCGGCGAGCAGCGGGGCCGCCAGCGGCTGCAGCGACTCGGCCGACGGCATCGAGCTTGCGGCGCTCGGCGCAGCTCCGCCGGAGCCGCTCGAAGCGAGCGAGGCGGACATCGGCGCGATGGGCGCTGAGCCATGCAGGATGTAGCCCGCCACCAGGCCGACCGTCAGGCAGACCAGAGCCAGCAGATAAGCCTCACGATTGGTCCACGTGCCGGCGGGGCGGCTGCTTTCGTTCGCCATATCAATCTCCTCCTGCCGTGCAACTTGCGAAAATCCCTTCAGGGCCTTCACGCTCGCTGTTTTCTTCCGCGGAAGCTCCGGTGTGAACGCCCAGGAGTCGCGCCAGAAGCGCGGCGAGATGATCTCGGTCAGGCCTTGTCTGTGCTTGCTTGAGCTCGTGCGCGACCTGGCCGGCAATGCGCTCGAGCAGAAGCGCGCTGAACGCCACGAGCGCTTTCTGCTGCGCGTCCCCGAGCGGGCCCGCTTCGGCCAGGTAACGCTCCAGCTCCTGCGAGCGGATTTCTTCCAGCCGCTCGCGGAATGCGCGGATCGCCGGAACCACGCGCTCGGCTTCAAGCTTCGGCGCGAAGCCGCGCGCTTCGCGGGCCACGAGTTGCTCTGCTTCTGCGGCAGCCGCAGCGCGCCCGTTCCGGTTCCGTTCTGCCACGCGCCCCAGATCATCAATGTCATAAAGAAACACGCCGGAAATCTCGCGCACGGCCGGGTCCACGTCACGGGGTACAGCGATGTCAATGAACAGCACAGGTCGGCCGCGGCGCTGCTCGTGCAGCCGCTGGGCATCGGCCTTGTTCACGATGGTGTGCGGGCAGCCGGTCGAGCTGATCACGATGTCGGCGTTCGAAAGATGCTGCTGCCACTCTGCAAATGGGACCGGAGTGGCTCCGAGCTTCCTGGCCAGATCCTGCGCGTGTTCCGCGGTGCGGCTGGCCACCCAGATTTGGCTCGCGCCGCTCTTGCGCAGATAGCGCGCGGCGGTCTCGCCCATCTTCCCCGCGCCCAGCACAAGCACCGCGCGCCCCTCGAGCGAGCCGAAGACGTGCCTAGCCAGCCCGACGGCCACGTGCGGCACCGAAACCGGCGACGCGCCGATTTCAGTTTCATTGCGCACGCGCTTCGAGACGTTCAGCGCCTTCTGGAAGACCGTGTCCAGGAAATGTCCGCACGCACCGGCCTTTTGCGCCTTGGCCCACGCGGACTTCACCTGACTCGTGATGTCAGACTCGCCGAGCACCATCGAATCGAGGCTCGCCGCCACGCGGAACACGTGCAGGAGCGCATCCTGGCCGCGCAGGGAGTAGAAGTGCTCCCAATCCGCGGGAGTCATTGCGTATTCACGGGCCAGGAATTCGCGGACAGCTGCGAGCGCTCCGATCGGGTCCGACGCCCACAAGATGTATTCCGTGCGGTTGCAGGTGGAGAGAAGGATGACTTCTTCGACGGCGCGGCAGCCGGAGAGCTGGCGCAGCGCTTCGTACAGGCGACCCTCGCTTACCGAGAATCTCTCGCGCGTTTGGACAGGTGCGGTGCGATGGTTCAGGCCAATGACAACGAGCGCGGTGTCCAAGGCATAGCCCTCACTAGGTTGCGGAGGTTCAAGGGCACCCGGGATGCCAAAATTCGGAGCCCGTACGGCACACATAACTCCCTCCATTGTTAAGAGTTCCGGGCGGGGCACGCGCGGAAGACCCCTGTCGGGAAAGCCCGTTTGGGCGATATTCCCCGACCCCGAGGGGCATATAACGCTGCAAAACGCATCACGATGCGAAGGTCGCCAAGCCAATTGCTTCGCTGCCGAAAATGGACCGGTTGCTGAGCGAGATCTCCGCCGTCAAGTCTTGAGCGAGGAGCCGCAAGGGCCGCGAAAAGGCTCACGGCTTGGGGAAAATGGCTCAGCGACGCCGTTCCAGCCCGGCCCAGCGGACAGAGTGGCCGCCTAAGGTGCGGCGGTACAACGGTTTGCGGCAGGGGCGTGATTTTGAGCTTTGGCAAGGGTCGTGCCCCTAAGGAGGGGTGGTTAGCATTTTGAGAGGGTTAGGTCGGGCGACTGTGAAATACCCCACGCAAGACGCCGATAGGATGGTTATCGGTAGGCCGAACCAGGGTGGTGTCCGGCATGGGGAATCACTGAGCCCTATCCGCAGGGCTGTGCCTCCTGCAGTCGCCCGACCTACAAGAGTCTGGCAGCGGCGCGGTATCATGGGAATCCGGACGGAACACTCCGCTCTTCTTCGGACCGGCCAGCCCCTGAATGGGATGCCCCGGTTGGATTCTGCAGCGCGCCGCTGCCACAATCTTTCTGTTACGTTGACGCAAGACCGAGTTCCAACTGCGGGGCCTTTTGCCGCCCGGGAGCTCTCAGGTAGTCCCTACCCACCTTTACTCGAAGCCCTGAGCGCTTTCTGCAATCAAAGCCACAGCATTTTCCTCCCAAAACTGATCCTGGGCGGCGAACCCCGTAGTCTTCAAACAAGTTTGCGTTCTGTTCGAACGGTGCCCCCTCGAGAAGACCCGGACTCGTTCGGCAGGACCCATAGGACTCTTCCCGGGGCGAACGGCGTGGATACTAAGCACGGGCGCGGCGATCCACGAACCGGTTGCCCCGGAAGAGTCTGACTTTCGAGCGCTTCTTTTTTCGCTTCCAAGCCCCAAGCACGATCCGCGCAATTCCTAGAGGTATGGACGCAAACCAAAACGCGCTCTCTCTGCGCATGCCCGCCGAACACGGCGCCTGGGGCGTCACGTTTGCGCCGCTGGCCTGCGCCGCAATCATCGCCAACCGCTGGAACGTGCCCCTCTTGCTGTGCGCCCTCTGCGCACTCAGCCTGTTCTTGCTGCGCGGCTCGCTCGACCGGCAGTGGCAACAATCGAAGGAACTCGCCTGGGGAACGCCGGCTCACCTGAGCCTGGCCGCTGTGGGCGTGATCACCGGCGGGCTGCTCATCTTCTTCTACCGGCGCTATGAGTTGTGCGGGATTGCCCTTGCGTCTCTCGCGCTTTTCTGGGTGCAACAAGAACTGGTTCGTTCCGGGCTGCGGCGTGAAAAGCGGAGCTTGGCTGCAGAGCTCGTGGGCGTTGTACTGCTGAGCCTAACCGCACCGGCCGCATGGATTGCCGCGCGGGGCTCGTTATTTGCGGGCTCAAGCGGCGTGACGGGTCTTGCGGTCTGGCTGCTGAACCTGTTCTTCTTCCTTGGCGGGGTTCTCTACGTGAAGTATCGCGTGCGTGGCCTCCTGGCCCATCGCGAGTTCACTACCGTGCGCGAGCGGATTGCGTTTGCCTGGCCTGTGTTTCTCTATCATCTGGCGCTGCTCGCGTTTCTGACGAGCTGGGCGCTCTTTGGCTTGCATCGCGCGAGCATCATTGCGGCCTTCGTGCCCGGCACCTTGCGTGCGATGGGGCTGCTCGTTTCCCTCGGACGCCGGTTCGCCATCCCGCGGCTCGGCTGGAGCGAGATCCTTCACTCAGCGCTGTTTCTGGCGCTGCTGGTCTTTACGATGGGTCTGGCGGCTTGAAGTTGCAGGAAGAGAATCCGTTCAGGAAGTGAGGACTTTGGCCGGCTCGGCGGGGTCAGGCACGGACAGATCCAGATGGAAGTCGCGGGGATCTTCACCGCGCACGAAGCCGAGCGAGTGCACCAGACGAAGCATGGGCAGGTTGTCGTAATCCGTCGTCCCCCATACGCGGCGCAAGCCCAGGCGCCTGCCCTCTTCGATTGCCGCTTGCAGCAACCGGCGCGCGATCCCTTGTCCGCGAAAATCCTGGTGAATGAAGACGGCGACTTCCGCGGTATCCAGGCATAGGCAGAGGACAACATGGCCCACGACACGCTCGCCGCTGAGCGCAATGAAATTCGGATACGCCGAAAGACTCTCGAGCCATCTCTGCGGCTGCCGAGGCGGCAGGCCGAGCGCTGCGGCCTTCGGCTCGAACTCAACGTACATGCGCAGCAACGCGTCGAAATCCGCCACAGTTGCCCGGCGGACCTCGACGGCCACCTGCACTTCAACTTGCGCTTCGCCAATCATAGAAAGCCGTCCAGCTCCTGCTCTTCGGTCGCTAGGTGACGCCGCATCTCCCGCGTCAGCTCTGTTCCCTTCTCCTTCAAGTGGTAGACAGCCTCGGACGCGTCGTCCATCCGGTTGAACTCATCTAGCGCCCCGCAGAAGTCATCCAGGCGCGCCAACAGCCCGACGTGCTCCACTTTCATCTGCCGGCTGAATTCGGCCAACTCCGGGCTCACTTCTGCGACGCGATCGAGCAGCACCGCCTCTTCACGGCGGCAATGTTCCGGGAAGTGCTCGGCGAGCTCCTTGCCGAAGCGCCGAAGCTCGTCACCGACGCTCAGGTCGGCAAAGACCTCCCCATAGCAAACCAGGCGTTCGAGGGCTGGCTCCGCTCTATCCAAGGCGCGCTCGAGCGCCCGGTGCTCGTCGTGGATTCGAGCCGCATCGGCGCGGAACGTTGGCGTAAGAGTAGCCATTGTCTGCCTCCCACCTGAATCAAGCACTTGCCCTGCCAAGAAAGCATGTTCCTTGCGTTGCGCCAACCCGTGTTTTGACGGGAGCTTACGGACACATGGAGGGCTTCCGCCCGACAGCGATTAATGCTGTGTCTGAGGCGGCTGGCGCAGGTTCGTGCGCGATGTGGCGCAAACAGCCCCGGCGCGCTTCTCTACATCTCCGCAAGTCCCTCATTTTTTGTGAGTTGCGCCGCTTCCGGCTGGCATCGAAGCTGCTCCCCTGTCACTGAAGAGGAGAAGCCCGTGCCTGCCACATTGAACGCTACAGAGCAGTCCAACGAGGTCAAGGGAGGGGTTCGCGCAACTGAGTCTGCGTCGCGCTTCGACGGCATTCCGACGACGACCGACGGTTCCGGCGCCGTCGTTTGGGTCGAGTCGCACATCTCGCAGGGCGCCTGCGCGTATCCCATCACGCCCTCGACGCCTATGGGCGACGGCTTCGCCGCCGAGTTCTCGAACGGAAGGCGTAACCTCTGGGACGAGCCGCTCGAATTCCTCGAGCCCGAATCGGAGCACAGCTCGGCTTCGGCGTGCGAAGGCTTCGCGCTCGCCGGCGGGCGCGTGACGAACTTCACCTCCGGCCAAGGGCTGATCCTGATGAAAGAGGTGCTCTACGTCATCGCCGGAAAGCGCCTGCCCGTTGTCTTTCACATTGGCGCGCGCGCGCTGACGTCTCATTCGCTCAACGTCCATTGCGGGCACGACGACGTGATGGGCGTGGCGGACACGGGCTGGGGCATGTTGTTTGCGCGCAATGCGCAGGAAGCGGCGGACCTGGCGCTCATCGCGCGCCGCGCCGCCGAGGATTCCGAAACACCGTTCTTCAATGTGCAGGACGGCTTTCTGACCACGCACACGCTCGAGACCGTTCGCCTGCCCGAGCCGGAATTGATGCGCGACTTCATTGGCGCGCCGGCAGATCGCCTGCGGAAGCTCTTCGACCCCGCCCAACCCTTGCTCACCGGCTGCGTGCAGAACCAGGACAGCTACATGAAGGGGAAGGTCGCGCAGCGGCATTTCTATGACCGCGTGTCTCCAGCGCTTGCGCGCGCCATGCGTGAATACGGCAAGCGCACCGGGCGCCGCTACGATTTCGTGCGCGCCTATCGCATGGAAGACGCCGAGTACGCCCTCGTGGGGCTCGGCTCGATGATGGAAACGGCCGAAGCCACCGTGGACTATCTGCGCGCCCGCGGCATGCGCATCGGCGTCGTCAGCCTGACGAGCTTCCGGCCTTTCCCCACGCGCGAGCTGGCCGCCGCGCTCCGCGGCTGCCGCGGCGTCACGGTGATCGAGCGCGCGGATGTGCCGCTGGCGCAGTCGAATCCGCTGACCACGGAGGTGAAAGCCGCGCTCGCTGACGAACTGCTGCGACTGGGCGCAGCGGCAGAGTCCCTGCCCGCCATCTACTCCGGAGTCGCCGGGCTTGGCGGGCGCGATGTGCGTCCCGGCTATTTCGTTGCGGCAGCCAAGAACATGCTCCAGCCCGGGGGACGCCGCTTCTTCGTCCTCGGCGTCAAGCATGACGATGCGCTCGAAGCTGCCACCGATCCTGACGTTCGCCCGGCAGGGGCCTACTCGCTCCGCGGGCACTCGATCGGCGGATTTGGCTCGGTGACGACGAACAAAGTTCTCGCCTCCGTTGCCGCAGAGCTTTTCGGGCTGCAAGCCCAGGCCTTCCCGAAATACGGCTCGGAAAAGAAAGGCCTGCCGACGAATTATTACCTGACGCTGGCGTCAGAACGCATTCGCCTGCACGCCGAGCTCAACGCGGTTGATTTCGTCGCCATTCAGGACGCCAACGCCTTCGCCGGCGGCGATCCGCTCGAGGGTTTGTGTGCGGGCGGAACCGTGTATTTGCAATCGTCGCAGCCTGCGGGAAAGGTCTGGACCAGCCTGCCCGCTACGGCGCGGAAAGCGATCCGCGAGCGCGGGATCCGCGTGTTCGCGCTCGACGCTCTGCGGATTGCGCGCGATAGCGCGAGCCGCGCCGATCTACAGATTCGCATGCAGGGCATCGTCCTGCTGGGTGCGTTCCTGCGGCTGACGCCCTTCCGCGAGCGCGCCGGGCTGCACGAAGACGCTTTGTTTGCCGCGCTCGAGAAGACGCTGCAGAAATACTTCGGCAAGCGCGGCGGGCGCGTAGTGGCGGACAACCTGGTGGCTGCGCGCCGCGGGTACAACGAGGTCGCGGAGGTCGTCCCGCCCGCGCAGGAAGAGCGGTTCGAAGCTAAGGTGGCGCATCACTGGGCGCCGGTTTGCCGCCAGGGCAGCGAGTTGGTCGCGCCGAGTTTCTGCGACCACGTGATCGGGAGTTACGCATGCGGCCGCGAGGCCGATCTCGAAGCGGATGCGTACGTGGCGCGCAGCCTGATGCCGCCATCGAGCGCGGCGCGTCGCAGTTTCCGCACGCTCGGTGCGGAGATTCCTGAGTTCATCGCGTCCGCGTGCGTGGGTTGCATGGAATGCGTCAACGAGTGCCCGGACACGGCGATCCTCGCCAAAGTGGTGGAGCTGCCCGCGCTCGAAGAACGGCTGGGACACATTGAGCGGCCTGAGCTGCGGGAAGAACTCCGGAAGAATTTCTCGGTCACCAACAAGTACAGCGCCATGTTCGTGAAGCGCGGCGAAGCCGGCGGCCTGTTCGGTTTGTTCATTGACCCCGACAAGTGCAAAGGCTGCGGGGAATGCATGACGGTGTGCGGCTCGCACAACGCGCTGCGCATGCGGCCCAAGGCCGAGCTCACCTTGGCCGCATACGACCTGGGGATGGATTTGTTCCGCCACCTGCCGGAAACGCCCGCGCGCTACCTGAACGAAAAATCACTGGGCGATATGATGCTCGCCGGGCGCTCGCTGCTCTACGCGGGCGGGGCGGGCTCCTGCATGGGTTGCGGCGAAGCCACCGCGATCCGGCAGATGCTCGCAGCCACCGGATTCACCTACGGTGCGGACCAGATTGGCATTGTTGCGGCCACCGGCTGCAACACCGTGTTTGGTTCCACCTATCCCTTCAACCCGTTCGCCGTGCCGTGGACCAACTCGCTCTTCGAAAACGCGCCTGCCGACGCCATGGGCATCCGCATACGCTGGAACCAGGAAGGCCACGCTAAGCGGCGGCTCTGGGTAATCGGCGGCGATGGCGCCCTCTTTGACATCGGCTTCCAATCGCTCTCGCGCATGCTGATGTCCGGCCTGGACATCAAGGTCCTGGTTCTGGACACGCAGGTGTACTCCAATACCGGCGGGCAGAGCTCGACCGCAACGTTCACCGGCCAGGACGCCAAGATGGCCGCGGTAGGCCTTGCGCAGCCCGGCAAGCGTGAGCGGCGCAAAGAGCTGGCACAGATCGCGCTGATGCATCCGCATGTCTTCGTCGCGCAGACTACCGCCGCGCACACGAACCATTTTTACAAGAGCATCCTCGCGGCCAACGAATTCCCGGGCCCGGCCGTGGTGGTCTGCTACGCGAGCTGCATGCCGGAGCACGGCGTGGCGGACGATCGCTCGGCCGCGCAGGCCAAGCTGGCTGTTGAATCGCGGATGTTCCCGCTGCTCGTCTACGACCCGCGCAAGGGCGAACGCCTCCGCGAATGCCTGAGCCTGCAGGGGAACCCGGCGTTGAAAGAAGACTGGTACATGGACCCCAAGAGCAGTGAACCCGTGGACTTCATCGCGTTCGCGAAGACCGAAGGCCGCTTTGCCCGGCACTTCGATGCCGAAGGCCGCCCGGACGAATCCCTGCAGGGGGCCCGACAGGAGCGCCTGGAGAACTGGCATCGCCTGCAGGAACTCGCGGGGCTGCGATGAGCGCCGCAGGTGGGGAGGGCATCATGAAACTCGTTGAACCAAGATCGCGTGTGCGTCTGGCGAACATCCTGTGGACCACGGATTTCTCGTCCATCTCGGAAGCGGCCCTGCAATACGCCGTTTCCATCGCCCGGCGCTACGACTCGCAGATTTACATCGCCCACGTGATTCGCCCGGACAGCTACCAATTGGTGCCGCCGGAAGTTCTTGGCTCGGCGCTGACGCATACGCGGTGTTACGCGGAGCAGCAAATCGGTCAGTTGCTGGTGTCCGGCCGCCTGCGCGGCATCCCGCACCAGGTTCTGCTGACGGAAGGCGATCTCTGGACGACGCTTTCCATGCTGATTCTGGAGCATGAAATTGATCTCGTGGTCGCGGGCACGCACGGGCGCACGGGCATCCGGAAGCTCTTGCTCGGCTCGGCCGCCGAGGAAGTTTTCCGGCGGGCGCCGGTGCCGGTGCTGACAGTAGGCCCGCTCACGCGCCGCGAAGTTCCGGCCGAAGCCGAGCTCCGCCACATTCTCTACGCCACTGACTTCACGCCCACCGCGGAACACGCGGGCGCGTATGCGCTCTCGCTGGCTCAGGAACATCAGGCGCACCTGACGGTGATGCATGTCGTGCGCGAAGAGGCTCCGTCGAGCCGGCCAAACGTCACACGCGTGCGGGAATACTTCCTGCAGCGCCTCAAGGAAATCGTGCCTGCAGAGGCGGAACTTTGGTGCGCGCCGGAATTCCATGTCGGCTTCGGCGAGCCTGCATCCTGCATCTTGCAAGCCGCCGAAGAGACGCAGGCCGACCTGATCGTGCTCGGCGTGCGGCGCACCGCCAACTTTCCGGGCCACCTGCCTCCGGCGACGGCGTATCAAGTCGTCTGCCAGGCGCGTTGCCCGGTGATCACCGTGCGGGGCAATCTGGAATCGGGCGGGCCGGAGAGCACGTAATCGAGAGGTGAAACCATGCCCTCACAGGATCGCGGTCGGGTAACTATCGATCCCGATGAATGCAAGGGATGCGGGCTTTGTCTGGACGCCTGCCCGCCGAAGTGCCTGGCCTTCGCCAAGGACTTGAGCCCATACGGCGTCCACCCGGTGCTGTACCTGGGCGAAGGCTGCACGGGCTGCGGCATCTGCTTCTACGCCTGCCCCGAACCGGGCGCGATCACGGTCTATCGCGCGGCTCCCCCGCCCAAGCTCGCCAACCAGCCGGCCGCGCAAGAGACTCCCCGTGCGTGAACTCTCAAAGGGCAACGTCGCCGTTGTAAAGGGCGCCATCCTGGCGGGCTGCCGCGCCTTCTACGGCTATCCCATCACGCCGGCCAGCGAAATCACCGAAGCTGCCGCGCTCTATCTGCCACAGGTGGGCGGGGTGTTTCTCCAGGCGGAAAGCGAAGTCGCAGCGATCAACATGGTGTACGGCGCCGCTTCAGCCGGCGTGCGCGTGATGACGGCATCGTCGGGGCCGGGTCTCAGCCTGATGCAGGAAGGCATCTCGTATCTGGCCGGCGCCGAGTTGCCGTGCGTGATCGTGGACGTCGTGCGCGGCGGGCCGGGCCTGGGCAACATCGCGCCGGAGCAGAGCGACTACTTTGCGCTGGTCAAAGGCGGCGGTCACGGTAACTACCGCAACTTCGTCCTCGCGCCTGCGTCCGTCCAGGAAATGTCCGACCTGACGCAGCTTGCCTTCGATCTGGCCGACCGCTATCGCAACCCGGCGATCGTCCTGAGCGACGGCTTCATCGGTCAGATGATGGAGTCCATGGAGTTGAAGGCCCTCCCGTATGAGGCGCTGGACAAACCCTGGGTGGTGTGCGGCACGCCCGAAACGCGCGCGAATCTGATCACTTCGATTCAGCTCGAACCCGACGCGCTCGAGGCGCACGTGCGCCACCTCGAGGCGAAGTACAAGTTGGCGGAAGAATTGGAAGCGCGCCACGAGCTCTATCACGCCGAAGACGCGGAGGTGCTGTTCGTCGGCTATGGCATCACGTCGCGCGTGCTGCGCTCGACGGTCGAACAGGCGCGCGAGCGCGGCGTGCGGGCCGGGCTTTTCCGGCCGGTCACGCTGTGGCCATTCCCCAAGCACGCGCTCGCCCAAGCTGCGCGCCACGTCCAGATGGTGTTCGTCGTGGAGATGAGCCTCGGCCAGATGGTCGAAGATGTGCGGCTGACGCTCGAAGGCCGCGTGCCGGTGGAGTTCTACAGCCGCGTGGGCGGCAACGTGCCGCAGGCGGAGGAGATTCTGGAGCAGTTGCTCAATCGGCTTGTGCCCACAACCGAGTGGGGCGTCTAGCGCCGGAGGAGAATCGTCATGCAGGACTACGAAGTAGTCCACGCGAAGTCGCCGGTTTTCTACGACCGGTACGAGCGCAAGTCGGAGCTCCAGCAGCAGACGCACTACTGCCCCGGCTGCGGGCACGGAGTGGTGCACAAGCTGGTCGCCGAGGCCGTGGCCGATCTCGACTTGCAGGACCGCACGATTTTCGTCAGTCCGGTGGGCTGCTCGGTTTTCGCGTACTACTACTTCGACGTGGGCAACGTGCAGGCGGCCCACGGACGCACGCCCGCCGCGGCAACGGGCCTGAAGCGCTCGCGTCCGGAAAGCATCGTCATTGCGTACCAGGGCGATGGCGACCTGGCCGCCATTGGACTCGCCGAGATCGTGCACGCCGCAAACCGCGGGGAGAACATCTCCGTCTTCTTCATCAACAACGCGATTTACGGGATGACGGGCGGGCAAATGGCGCCCACAACTTTGTTGGGCCAAATCAGTACGACCACGCCCTTCGGGCGCCGCGCCCGCAACGAGGGTTTTCCACTGCACATGGCCGAGCTGCTCGCCACGCTACAGGCGCCCGCATACATCGAGCGCGTCGCACTTTCCGACAACAAGAACGTGATGCGCGCGCGCCGCGCGGTGCGCAAAGCGATCGAGAACCAGACGAAGGGGCTTGGTTTTTCCTTCGTCGAGATCCTCTCGCCTTGCCCGACGATCTGGAAGATGACGCCCACCGAGGCGCGCGACTGGGTGGCGGAGAAAATGATTGCTGTGTTCCCGCTGGGCGTGCTGCGCGACCGTACCGAGCTGCTCACCGATAACGGCGCGCCACCCGTGCGCTCCGTCGAAGAAGTCCTCGGCGTGAAGTCGGTCAAGGCATCCGAAGCCGCTGAATCCGCCGGCCGAGCGCTGCCGACGAAAACCTGGACGGCGAAGATTGCGGGCTTTGGCGGGCAAGGCATCCTGCTGCTCGGCCAGATGCTGGCCGAAATGGGCATGCGCGAGAAGATGGAAGTAAGCTGGCTGCCGTCCTACGGGCCGGAAATGCGCAGCGGCAGCGCGCATTGCCACGTCTGCGTTTCCGACGGACGCATCGGCAGCCCGCTCGTCGAGCACCCAAACGTACTGATCGCCATGAATGAGATTTCGCTGCGCAAGTTCGCGCCGCAGGTGGCGCCGCATGGAGTCGTGTTCTATAACGCCGCCGTGCTACCCGTGGGCTACGATGTGCCGCAGGGGCGCGTGCTCTGCATCCCCGCATCAGAGATGGCCGACCACCTTGGCAGCGCCAAAGTCGCCAACGCCGTCATGCTCGGCGCGCTCATCGAGCTCACCGACTGGCTGCCCGCTGCAACCGCTGAAGCCGTGCTGGAAAAGACGATTCGCAACGCCGCGCTGCTCGAAATCGATCGGAAAGCGCTCGCCGCCGGCCGCGCTTTCGTGCAGGAAGCAGTTCGCCGCCCTTAGGCGGCCCTTCGGCAGCCGCCTTGCTTGATTCCCGGCCTTGTAGGCTAGAACAACATCAACGGACGTTGGTTGGTCCCGCTCGACAAGCGGCCAAGCGGCGCATAGGGAGTGGTGGGCCTGGGTCGACTCGAACGACCGACCTCACCCTTATCAGGGGTGCGCTCTAACCACCTGAGCTACAGGCCCAACGAGGCAGGCAACAGCAAAACCAGTTTAGCGGCTGCCTTTGAGAGGGTCAAGCGCCGCGCCCAGCGAGCCTGTATCCATTCGCGCGCGCCAGCCGTCAAGAAACGGCGCCGTAAGTGCAGCAATCCTCGTGCTACGGCGTCATGGCCGGCGAGCGCTTGAGGCTGCGCGTGGCGGTGTCGTATGATGCGTGCGGAATCGGAGCCCTGGGGAATCCTCAGCGATGGTCACGGAACTGATCGGCCGGGGCAGCCGCTGGCTGCTCGACAAGATCGTCGGCGCGCTTGCCACCGTTGGTATCAACCCCAACATGCTTACCTTTTTGGGGATGCTGGTGAACGGCTGGGCAGCGGTGCTTTTTGCGTGGGGAGAGTTCCGCTACGGCGCCGGCGTGATTTTCCTTGCGGGCTTCCTCGACATGCTGGACGGCCAGGTGGCGCGCCGGCGACAGCGCGTTACGGCGTTTGGCGCGTTCTTTGATTCGACGCTCGACCGCTACTCGGACATGGCGCTCTACATGGGCTTGCTCGTTTACTACGCAAGTATCGGCCGCAACTCGTACGTCATCCTCGCGGCGGTGGCCACGGCGGGCTCCGTGATGGTCAGCTACGCACGGGCGCGCGCCGAATCGCTGATCCCCACCTGCAAAGTCGGCTTCATGGAGCGTCCCGAGCGGCTGGTGCTGTTGATCATCGGCGGCGCGCTGAACCGCATGGCACCCGTGCTCTGGGTGATCGCCGTAATCTCCACGATCACGGTGATCCACCGTATCGTTTACACCTGGCAGGAGACGCGCGCCGGGCGCACGCTGCCCGGCATTCACCTGACGCTCTAACTCCCGATTCGAAACGGAATTCCCGCAACGCGCTCAGCCGCACATGGCTTCTTCGATGGGCCGCGCGATGATCTCGCGCACGCGTTCCCGGAGCGCGGGAACATCCTGCTTGTGCAGGCCGCGGGTTTCAATGGTGTCGTGAATGTGCACGATGATCTTTGAAGGGCGCAGCATCCAGGTATCTTTATTGTTGAATTCGAACGCGCCCACCAGACTCACCGGCACGATCGGATAACCGAACTGCTGCGCCATGCGGAAGCCGCCGTCCTTGAACGCGCCTACGCGGCCATCGCACGTACGCCCGCCTTCCGGGAACACCACGAGGCTCACGCCTCTTTTGAGCGCTTCCCTGGTCATCTTCCACATGCGCTTCAGGTCCGAGGGCCGCGTCTCATCCGGCACGGGCACGTTGCCGAAGCGCTTCATCATCCAGCCATAGACAGGAATCTTGAAGTGCGATTCGAGCTCCAGTCCGCGGATGAATTGCGGCACTACGGAATAAAGCACGAAGGGGTCGAAGAGATTCACGTGGTTTACGATGAAAAAGCTGGTGCACTGGGGATCGAAGCCCGGCGCGCGGCGCACTTCGATCCGGGCACCCGCCAGGCGCACGACCGTCCGGCTGAAGATGCGCTGGGGCCAGTCGTTTTTGCGCGGATCAATAAAAACCGCCATCAGGATCAGAAGGCTGCACACGAGGAAGAAATGGATCCCGCTGACGATCCAGAGGACGAGGCAGCGCAGGATTAAGTACGCCCTGCGCAGGCCCGTTTCACGCGGGGCGCGCGCGGCAGGAACGGCGCTGATTGGGTTGCCGGAAGCTGGATTCATACGAACACGTCGAGCGCCCCAGGCAGCACTTCGAGCGTCTGGCAGTCGAGCGTCAGCACCTCGCCATCCACCATGACGTCTACCGGTCCCGCGAGACTGAATTCGATCCGCCGCGCGGCGCGGCGCGAGGCCAGCGAGTGCCGGATGTGCGAGCCGTCATACAACGTATGCAGGTTTCCGAGCAGGCCGAGGCGCCCGATCGGCCCCCAGCGCACGCACTCCACGAGGCCGTCGCCCGTATCTGCCAGCGGAGCGATCATCATTGTACCGCCGGTGAATTTGCTGTTGTTGAAGCTGAGAAACAAACAGCGGCGGCAATCGAACTCCGTGTCGCCGTCTGCGCGCAGCGGGAACGCGCGGCGGTCCAGCCGCACCAGACAGGTAAACACGCCGAAGAGGTAGCCCAGGTGGCCGAGGCGCTTGAAACGGCGGTTGGTCAGCACCGCCACGTCTGCGGCGAAGCCCATGCTCAGGAGGTTGATGAAGTAGAGCACGCCTTCACGATGCGTAAGCTTCATCACGTCACAAGGCCGCGTGCGCCGAGCGAGAAGCGCTTCGATGGCATGATCTGCGCCGCGCTCCGTGAAATCGCGCAGAAAGGAGTTGCCGGTGCCGAGCGGAAGGAACCCGAGCCGCACGCGCTCGCCGCGCGCAGCTTCGGGGAAGAGGCCGTTCACGATTTCGTAGGATGTTCCGTCGCCGCCGACAGCGAGGAAATCCCGATAGCCCTGCGCGTAAGCCTCTCGTGTCGCGCGGATGCCGTCGCCCGATGCATGCGTTTCGCGGATTTCGAGCGCCATCCCAGCAGCGCGCAGCTTTTCGAGCGCCGGCCCGGCCAACCTGCCGCAGCGGCCGTTGCCCGCCGCCGGGTTGACCACGGCGAGGAACCTGTTGTTCACAGCGGAACCACCGCGCTGCGGGCCAGCTGCGCGCGGATCTGTTCGGCCAGGACGCCGCGCTGGATCTTCAGCGACGCAGTGCGCGGGAAATCTTCGTCCCAGACAGCGTAGCCGCTGATGCGCTTGTAATTCAGCAGGCGACGATTGCGGGCGTCGAGCTCCGCGCGCACCGAATCTGAAACTTGCTGGCCGGACTCGGGGCGCAGCACGATCACGAGCTGTTCGCCGTGCATCGTCCGCTGCGGCCAAAGGTAATTCGCTGCGAAGATGCAGTACTCCTTCACCGGGACACCTTCGAACGCGTTCTCGATGTCCTCGGGGTAGATGTTCTTGCCTTCTGCGGTAACGATCATGTTTTTTTTCCGCCCGAAGAGTTGCAGGTGCCCGGTGGCATCCAGACGGCCCAGGTCGCCCGTGTGCAACCAGCCATCCACGATCGTCTCGGCCGTCAGGTCAGGATCGTCCAGATAGTGCGACATCACTGTCTTGCTGCGGACGTAAACTTCGCCGATACCGTCCGGGTCGGGGTTTTCGATGCGGACTTCGATTCCTGGCAGCGGCTTGCCCACTGTGTCGGCACGGAAGAAATCCGCGTGGTTCGCGGTGATCGCGGTGCAAGCTTCCGTCAAGCCGTATCCATTCGCGACGATGATGCCGAGGTCGTAGAAGAACTGAACCGTCTCGGGTTCCGTGAATGCGCCGCCGACAATGATCGCGCGCAGCTCACCGCCGAAGGCCTGGTGGATCTGCGGCAGCAGCCGCCGACTGAGCCGCAGTCTCGGCTTGCGGCCCGTGAGCAGCTTGTTCAGCCCGCGGAGCGCATAGAAGATGCGCCGCTTCATCGGCGGCAGCGTGTCCATCCGCTCTTGCAGGCCCTTTTGCAGATTCTTGAGCACCAGCGGAACCAGCGTGACGTAGGTGATCTTGTACCGCAGGAAAGCTTCGCGCACGTACTCGGGCCGCAAGGTGCGCAGGTGCACGACGGTGGCGCCGCATGTAAACGGCCCGATGAAACCCACCATGAAGTCGATCGCGTGGTTCGTAGGGAGAATGCTCAGGTAGCGCACGCCCGGCCAGAAGGGGTAGAGCGCGGTCAGCGCCACGCATTGCTCCAGGTAATTCTCGTGGGTCATGACGCAGCCCTTTGGCCGCCCGCCCGTTCCCGAGGAATAGACAATTGCCGCCCAATCCTTGCGGCTGCGCGCACGGAACTCCGGCTCGCCTGTCCCCCGTGATTCTTCCCAGTGCTTTGCGCCCGCTAGATCCGTGTCCGTCGGCCCTTCCGTGACGAGCACGGTGCGCGCGCGGAATTCGCCAAACGCTGGCGACTGCGTGATCGCGCGCCAGAAAGGATACTCGACAATCAGCACGCGCGCCTTCGAATGCGTAAGCAGTTGCAGGTGCTCAGCGGCGTTGAGCTTGTAATCGAGCGGCACCAGCACGCCGCCGCAGTAGAAAATGGCGTAGGCCGAAATCAGCCACTTCGACTGGTTGGTCATGATGATCGCCGCGCGGTCATCCGCTCCGAATCCCGCCTGCTGGAGCGCGCGCGCCAGCGGCAGCGCTGCTTCCTTGAATTGGCGGTAGGTCAGGCGGCAGTTCTCGCGCTCGCGGTCGGCTTCGATTAGGCAGATTTCGTCCGGCCAGCGCTCCAGCGCCTCACGCAGCGCCGCACCGAGGGATTCATATTTGCTCAGGTCGAGCATCAAAGGCGCGATTGGATGCGGGAAGCAAGTGTGCGGAAGTCGGTCACGCCCTGCATTTCGTAATCGGGCAGCTCGATACCAAAATGGCTCTCGAGGCGCGTCAGCATTTCGAGCGCCTGCAGGCTGTCAATGCCGAGCTTCTTGAAGAAGTCGTCATCGGCAGAAAGTTTCTCGCGCGGCACCTTGAAGTGCGTAGCCGCCAGGCTCAGGATTTCTTCGGTCGTTTGTTCCAGCGTTCGCATTTGGTTTCTCCGCTTGATGCTACAGCGTCGCCCAGTTCACGGCAGATAGGGTAGAGCGGCCGTGCTCTCGATGAACTTGCGCAGGCCCTCCATCACCGCCGGCCGCGTGAAGAGCTCGCAGAAAATCTCAATCTCCTGCCGCAGCTCCGCATAGGGAATCGGTTTCATAAATCTCTTTGCAGCAATCGTCGTGGCGCGGTCGAATTTCTTAATCTGGGCGGCGGTCGCGCGCGCAATCCTCAGCGCTTCGCCTTCAGCGGCCAGTTGGCTGACAAGCCCTGCCGCGGACGCCTTCGTCGCGTTGATGCTGCGGCCGGTGAGCAGCAGGTCGCGGACCACGCCGTTGCCCAGGTCCCGTTTGAGCCGCGGGATGCCGCCGAAGCCGGGGATCAGCCCCAGGCGCAGCTCAGGGAAACAGAAGCGCGCCATCTTGTCAGCGATCACGAGGTCGCAGGCGAGCGCCAATTCCAGGCCGCCGCCGAAGCAGACGCCGTGCACGGCCGCGATCGTCACCACGGGCGCTGCGTCAAGCGCATTCAGCACGAGGTGAATCCTCTCGAGGAACTCGCGCACGCCCGCCACCGCGGCTGCTTTGTCCATTTCTTGTGTGCGTGCGTAGAGTTCGCGCAGGTCAGCGCCCGCGCAGAAACCAGATTTTAGCGAGCTATAAATGATTACCACACGCACGGCGGCGCCTGCGCCCTCGAGCGCCGAGGCAAAGCTCTCGAACTCCTCGAGCGTGGCCGAGCCGAGCTCGTTGCAGGGCGGCCGGTGCAGCTCCAGCTCCACCACGTCATCCGCCAGCGTCCAGGAGAGCGTCTTGCCCTTGAAGTCCTTCATGCCTCTTTCCTGCAGTACATCGCTTCGATCTCTCCCGCAAAGCGCGCGAGGATGGCGTCGCGCTTCAGCTTGCCGTTTGCCGTGAGCAGGCCATTTTCAATGGTAAAGGCCTCTTTTTCCAAGTGAAACGCGCGGACCTGCTTGTAGTGGGGAAGGCTGGCATTCAAAAGATCTATCTGCTTCTGCACCCCATCGGGAGCGGCCACTCCGGTCACAATCGCCGTCAGATAGCCGCGCCCATTGCCCACCAGCACCACCTGCTCCGCGCCTGGAAGCCCTCGCAGCAGTTTTTCCTCAATCGGCTCGGGCGCAACATTGTGGCCCGAGTTCAGAATGATCAGGTTTTTCAGTCGGCCGATGATGTGCCAGTTGCCGGCTTCGTTCACTTCGCCCTGGTCGCCGGTATGAAACCAGCCATCGTTCAGCACGCGCGCGGTTTCCGCGGTTCGGTTCCAGTAACCCGGGAAAATATTCGGTCCGCGCACCAGGATTTCGTCGTTTTCGCCGGCGCGCATTTCAATCCCCGGGATCGCCGGGCCCACGCGCCCGGGCTCGACGTGCCGGGGATCGTCCAGCGTGCAGATCGCCGTAGTCTCCGTCAAGCCATACACCTGGAGCACCCGGATGCCCAGCATATGGAAGAAAAGCTGGGTCTCTTTGGCCAGCGGCGCCGAGCCGCAAATCAGCGCTCGCAGATTGGGCCCCAACCGCTGCCGGACCGTGGAGAAAATCATCCAATTGGCCAGCGCCAGCCGCACAGAATCAAGCCACTCAGACTTCCCCGATTGCTTTCGCTCCCATGCCGCCCGGCCGCTGCGGAAGAGTGCGAGTGCCATGCCTCCGCGCTTTGCCAGATTTTCTTCGACGCCGCTGCGGATGCGCTCGAGCAGGGTGGGCACGTTCAGGAAGTAGTGTGGCTCGGCGAAGCGGAGTTCGTCGGCGAGCTTTGTGAGGTCGGTCGAAAGCGTCAGCACGCTCGCACGTGAGAGAGCCGTCAGCAGCAGGATCCACGAGCCCGCAAAGCAGAAGGGCAGGTAGTGAAACACGGAATCGGGCTTTGCCGGCGAACCCATCAGTTGATCGAGCCGCGCCGTCGTGCAGGGCACCATATGGTTCACGTTGCCGACGGTCAGGATCACGCCCTTGGCTTCACCCGATGTGCCCGAGGTGTAGATGATCGTCACCGGATCGGTCGCGGAAAGCGTCGCTGGCGCGGCCACGCGATCGGCTGCCGTCGCGCCAGCAAAAATGTCGCTGAGCAGGACCCGCGGCGGAGCTTCAGGCCAGACCTTTGTAATGGCTTCGCGGAGCGCTTCGTCGCCGCACAGAATCAGTGACGGCTGGCAGTCCTGCATGATGGCCACGAGCTCCGCGGGCGCCTGCCGAGCGTAGAGCGGCACGACGATGATGCCCTCGGCCATTAGTGCCAGGTCTGCGGCGGCCCAGCGGATGCTGTTGTGCCCCAGCAGCGCGCAGCGATCCCCTTTTTTCAAGCCAGCGCGGGCCAGATGGCCGCGCGCTTCAGCAACGAGACCGAGCAACTCCGCGCCGCTTGCGTTCACCAGACTGCCATCGCGCGCCTCACACAGCACGGGGCGCTCGAGAGCTTGTCTGATCCGTGCGAAAATGTCTTCGAGGAAATTCAAGGATTCGTCGTTCTAGCCAGTGCGCCAACTTTTTTCTCTGGGCAGCGTCCCTCAGATGTAAGTTTCGGCCAGCTTGCAGAGATTCGGACTGAGCGGCGGCAAGTACTCCTCCCAGCCGTGGATGCCGCTGCGAATCGGAAACTCTGGGTAGCGCTGCTGGACGTGTTGCTCCAAATAGACGCCCATGCGCGCCATGAGCTTCAGGTTCTTCGCCACCGTGCGGCCGATGCCCGCGCGCATGCACTCGCGCTCCTGCCACAGCGTCTCCAGCAGGGCCTCGAGCTTCGTGCCCAGCTCAGGATCGTCGACTTCGAGCAGCAGGTGTGTGTGGCCGCGCTCGCGCATGAGGTTGCGGATGCGTTCATCCATGGTGACGCCCACCGAAGGCAGCAGCGTCGGCATGCTCGTTACGATGGCGTGGTACCGCGACGACACCATCAAGTGGCACGCGCGCAGGATGCTCACGAGCTGGTACATGTCGTAGTCTTCAGATGTGAAGACCGGCGCCCCGCCAAGAGGCTCTGCGACCGCGCGGCACGCACGCGCGTCAAGCCGCTCCATGCCGACCAAAATGATGAAGACGCGGTGCCGCTTGCGGAAGGCGTCTGCGGCATTCGCGAACGCCGTCAGATAGCGGCTGTACGCTTCGGAGACCTTCGGGCCGGACTTATGAAAATAGACAGTGCGGTAATGGCTGTCTCTGTAGGCGCCGGTTGTGACGTGCGCGAGATACTTCGCAATGGAAGCCTTCACCGGCCACCAGAAGGGATTGATGGGGCAGAGCACGAGAACGGGCGTGGTACCGTCCCACCCCGCGCGCGTGAGCTCCTGGCGGCCGTATTCAGGGCCATGCGGCTCGAAAGTCCAAGCTGTGTCGGTGCCGAGCTCGGAAGGTACGCCGAGCCGGCCGAGGGCAGTCTGCGATTCCTCGCTGCGCGTGATGATGAGCGACTCCCGGCAATACCGCGCGCACATCTTGGCCAGCAGCGGGTCCATGTCGCCCGCTTCGGCACCGTAGCCCACCGAAAGCTTATTTTCTGCCGCGGCGATGCCCAGCGAGCCGATCATCATCGTGGTGAGCGCGTTGGCGAACTTGCTTTTGAACATGGAGCCTTCGCACGCCACCACGCCGTGGTTCCTGCGCACTTCTTGGTAGAGGAACGGTGGGAAAATGTCGGGCAGCTTCACCTGCTGCGCGCCCTGGAAATAGCCGCGCGTGCGGTCGAAATTCTGCGTCATCACGCTGATCGCGAGGTCGTCGTCGCCCAGCACGCGACGCACCTGCCGGACAATCTCCTCGACGCGCAGGTCGGAGCCCGTGTTGCGCGTGCCGTTGTAGGTGGCGAAGAGCAACTTGAGTTTCTGCCCGGGCCGCCAGCGCTCGCCCGCGCCCAGCATCCACCCGAGCTTGGTGCGCTCGATCAGGCTGCTGACCCACGCTTCGAGCAACAGGTCGGTCATTCGAATGATCCCCCGGCGGCGACGGTGCCCTCAGCCGCCCCGGGCCACTCCTGGTAGTTATACGTAAAGCGGTTTTCGCGGCTGAACTTCAGCAGCGGATAGCTATACTGCGAAAACGGTGCGGGCGCGCGGCCTAACTCCGCAACCACGCGCCCGTTGTCGAACACCGTGTTCCACACCAGATACGGCCAGAAAACTCTTAGCAGCGATGCGCCGCCGCCGATGTTGCCGCTGCGGTTCGAGAGGAAGTTCACCGTGCCTCCGAAGGCGCTTTCGAGGCTCGGCACGAAAACGGGCTTTGTCTTGCCCTGCGCGCAGGCCAGGGCTTCGGTGAGCTCGCGGAATGTCTGCGAACCCGTGCCTGAAGAGAGGTGGTAGATCTCGTGCGCTGGCTTTTCTTTCTGGTGGAGCGTCACGATGGCGTCGGCAACGTAGTCCACCGGCACGATATCCAGGCGGTCATCCGGGCAGAACGGAAGCACGGGCAGGCCTGCAAGAAATACGAAGGCGCGCACCATGTCGAACTGCGTGGTCTCGCCGCGGCGGCTGTCGCCCAGCACGATGCTCGGGCGGAAGATCGTTCGCGGCACGTCGGGCAGCAGCTCGCGGATCATGTGCTCACAGAATTTCTTTGTGCGCGCGTAGGGATCGTAGTCGGAGCGGTTCCAGTCAATTGAAGCGTCCTCGGTGACGACTTCGTTGCTCCGCATGCCCGCCACGGCCACGGTGCTAACGTGCGAGAAGCGGCGCAGACCGTGGGCGTCGCGCGCGCGCATGGCCAGCTCGACCACTTCGAGCGTGCCGCGCAGGTTCACGTTCAGGCAGCTCTTCTCGGACTTGCGGTTCAGCGAAGCGGCGCAGTGGATCACCGAATCCGTTGTGGCCACCAACTCCTTGTACTCCTGCTCGGGCAAACCGAGGAACTTGCCGGTCAGATCGCCGCGGAAAATGCGGATGCGCGCGCGGAGAAAGCCAAGGAACGTGGGGAAATCCATGTGCAACTGGAGCGCGCGCCAGAGCCGCACTTCGGCTTCGTGAGGGTCTTTCGCGCGCACGAGCAGGTTGAGCCGCTCGCCGTGCCGTTCGAGCACGCCGGCTACGAGATGCGCGCCGATGTAGCCTGTGGAGCCGGTTACGAGGATGGCCATGTGGCTTTGACTTGCTCAGGCCGCGTGCCGGAAAAGCCCGATGCGGCTTCGGCGGCGGACTCCGCAGCGGCCAGCGCGCGCCGCGGGCGCGCCTCCAGCGAACGCCCCTCGATCAGCGGGTAGCACCACCGGCGCAGTGCGGGGACATGGATATTGATCCAGTACTCCCACCAGTCGATCGTGGCGTCGTCGTACCCAAATGCCGCGCGCTCCGCTTCCGGCAGCGATTCGGAGAGCAGCCGGACGTTTTCAGCTTCGAACACATGCTCGTTGTGCAGGATGAACGGCTCGTAGAGCTCGATGAGTTTCTCGACTCGCGCGAGGTCGCGCTCCTGCCGGGCGAGCGGCGCGTGCTTCAAAACCGGCGAGGCAATGCGGTTGATGCGCTGCACCACGGCCTTCTGCGCAGGCACAGAGAGTTTCTTGTAGCGGTTCTTGGAAACGGGGATGGATTCGAACTTCACGCGCAACCAGTTCTCGAGCCCCTGCTGCGCGCGGTAGTGCTTGCGGTGTGCCAGGGCGGTCAGCTCAATGGAGCGGCCCATGTCGCAGGGGTTTGTCGCCGACGTGGCGAGCTGATAGAGGCGCTGGTGGCGCCGCGTGACCACCGCCGCGGCAATGAGCGTGAGTCCGCGGCTCACCAGATCCACCGGGATGATGTCCAGCAGCTTGCGCTCGTTCGTGGGCAACTGCCGGAAGTGCGTGCCGAGTAGGTAAGAAAGCGGCGCAGAGGTATTGATGCCCTCGTTCCAGCCGCGAAAGGGCTTCTCCACGGACGTTTCGACAATCGAGGGCCGCACGACCGCAATTGGGAGATCGGCGCCGCGCGTGGCGATCAGCGATTCGGCCAGGCTCTTGGTGAATGTGTAGGTGTTCGGCCAGCCCAGGTGCTGCGCGCGGCGCGTGGCGATTTTCGTCAGGCGGTTGCGCAGCCAGCGCGCGCGGTTCTTGCGGATCTGTTCCTCGAGCGCCGCGGGCGAAAGATTTGTTGCCTTGCCCTTGCGCCCGAGCACCTGTCGGCGCAGCGCAGCGGTCACCTCCGGGCCTGTGGCGCGGTCTTCGACTTTGCGCACCACGTCATCGAGCGATTGCCACTCAAGCTCCACATCGAAATCGCCTTCGTGCGCGGGCGTGTAGTTTGCTTGCAGCTCTTCTGCGACACGGCCGTCGCGCCCGCCGACGACGTAGCAGGTGGAAAGATGGACGAGCCCCGCATGGTCGGAGCTGCGGATGAAATCAATCAGGTGCGCAACCCCGGCGACGTTTGTGGCCAGCGCGTCGCGCAGGTCCGGGTTAAAGTCCACGAGACCCGAGCTGTTCACCACCAGGTCGAGTGTGCGCGCGAGCCGCGACTTCGTTTCCGGATCGAGCCCCAGGCCGGGCTGGCTGACATCGCCTTCCACCACCTCGACGCGGCCGGCGAGGAAACTCCGCAGGCCGTCGGCGTAGCGCTCGTGCAGGGCTTCGAATATCGGCGATTCCTCGACGATCTTTTCGAAACGCTTCTGCGCGGTATGTGATTTCTGCCGGCGAATCAGGAGATAAATCTTGCCGAGTTCCGGCAGGTCTGTGAGCAGGCTCACCAGCCAGACTTTCCCGATGAAGCCCGTCACGCCGATGAGCAGGACGTACTTGCCGCCGAGCGCTTGGCGCACGGAGAACGGTTCGGCGCGCTTGCGCGAGTCAAACAGCACGAGCGGCCGGTGGCTGTTTGGCGCAGGCCGCGCCGCCGGCCGGACCGCCGCCTCGAGCAGGTCCGGGCGCCCGCCGAGGCCCAGGTCGCGCGCCAATTGCTCGCGGGACAGTCGGCCATCGGGATTGCGTTCGAGCAGAAGCGCCAGCGCGCCGCGAGGCCGGATCACGGGTCCGCGCAGGCGGCCCGTGGCCACGCCGTCGCGGAACTCAAGCCGGTTGGCGATCAGCCGCTCGACGCCCAGGTGGTTTGCCAGCGGGCGCATCACGTGGTCGAGCCCCTGGCTGACCAACACCACCGGGCCGTTTTGTTGCACCCAGGCTGCAAGCTTCTCGACGCCTTTGCGCTTGAGCTGGGGCTTCAAGACGTAATTGAAATATTCTTCGCCAAGCAGGTCCAGGCGGTCGCGGCTGACGCCCCGCAGCAGCGTATGCAGCACGCGCGTGGCAAAGACGCGGTCGGTGAAATAGAGCAGCGGACGCAGCAGGGTCAGCAGGGCAAAGCCGGCGCGTCGTGCCCAGCGCTCGGCAAAGCTTCGGGCGTGCCATGTGAAGTAGGCCACCGGCCGGCCTGCGCTCAGGTCGAGCAGGCTGCCTTCCACGCGCCAGAAGGTCGGCTCGCCCGCCCCGGCCTGCGGGCCGTGCGGCTGGGCTGCCGCTGGTTCGAATTGGACGCTTGGCGTGCTCAACGCTGGCTACCAGTTCCCAGGAACGCCGGTTAGAAAGTCGTGCGGCTGCACGGGCTTCGGGCGAGGAATGAAATTAGCACTCCGGGGGGCGGCGGGCAAGGGTGGCCCTATCCGGAGCCCCGGAGAAGCGGGGTACCTGCCGGAGCCTAGACGCCCCAGCCGTAGCGCTCCAGGTGTTCGAGCGAGGCGCGCATTTCCGAGCGAATCTGCGTAATGAGGCCGCTGCAACCCACGATCGAGCTGTCCGGCTCGGCAATATCTGGGGTGCGATAACCCGCGGCCAGGACGCGGTCCACGGCCGCCTCCACCCAGTCGGCTTCGACGTCGAGTTGGAAGGCTTCGCGGAGCATCAGGCTGGTACACAGGATGGCGCCGATGGGGCAGGCAACGTCTTTCCCGGCAAGTTGCGGCGCCGAGCCGTGGATGGGCTCGAAAAGCGGCGGGCCAAGGCCGGAGCTCATCGAAGGCACCAGCCCGATCGAGCCCACCAGCGCCGCGGCGGCATCGCTCAGGATGTCGCCGAACATGTTCGAGGTCAGCATGACGTCGAACTGTCCGGGCGCCAGGATGAGCTGCATGGCTGCGTTGTCCACGTAGAGGTGCTCGAGGCGCACGGCAGGGTAGCTGGCGCCGAGGCGCGTCACGGTGCGCCGCCAGAGGGAAGAGCTCACCAGCACGTTGGCCTTGTCTACCGACGACAGCCGCCCTGCGCGGCCCTCTGCGCGCGCGAACGCGAAGCGCGCGACGCGCTCGATCTCGTCGGTCGAGTACGTCTCCGTGTCGGAGGCGCGCTCGGTGCCGTTTTTTTTCTCCGTGTGTCGGTGGCCGAAGTAAATCCCGCCGGCCAGCTCGCGCACAATCTCGAAATCAATCGAGCGGGTTCGCGCAGGCTTCAGCGGCGAAATCCCACGCAGCGGCTCTCGCAGGCGAATCGGGCGCAGGTTGACGTACAGCCCCAGCTCCTGGCGCAATGCGAGCAGCCCGCTTTCGGGGCGCTTCCCGATCGGCAACTCGTCCCAGCGGGGCCCCCCGACCGCGCCGAGCAATACGGCGTCCGCTGAGCGGCAGGCATGCAGCGTTTCCGCCGGAAGCGGGTTTCTGGTGGCGTCAATGGCCGCGCCGCCGATGGGGAACTCAACGATCTCGAAGCGGTGGCCGAATTCTGCCGCGCAGTCCTCGAGTACGCGCGCAGCGGCGCCAATCACTTCCGGGCCGATGCCGTCGCCCGGCAAGAGAACGATCATTTTTGAGACAGTGCTCATGGCGATTCACCGAAAGAAGAGTTACGTCGCTGCGGGGACATCGTGCGCCACGCCCGCGGCAGCGGCGGCGCGCCGCCGAATCACCTGGTGCGCGATGGCGAGCAGGTCGCGGTCGCGCACCTGCTTCGTCTGATCAGCCAGCGCCACCATGCGGCGGTAACATTCGTTCAACTCTTCCTCACTGGCGTCCAGGCCCAGATCGCGCAGCCGGGCGCGCAGCGCGTTGCGCCCGGAATGCTTCCCGAGCACGAGCTGCCGCGCGGGAATCCCCACGGCTTCGGGCGGGATGATCTCATACGTCAGCGGGTTTTTCAGAATGCCGTCCTGGTGGATGCCCGCTTCGTGCGCGAAGGCGTTGGCGCCGACGATAGCTTTGTTGGGCGGCACGTTGACGCCGGTAATCTCGGAGAGAAGCCGGCTGGTGCTGTAAATCTCTTGCAGGCGGACATTGGTCTTCACGTCAAAGCTGGCTTGGCGCACGGCCAGCGCCACCACAGTTTCTTCGAGCGAAGCGTTGCCGGCGCGCTCGCCGATGCCGTTGATCGTGCACTCCACCTGGCGCGCGCCCGCGCGGACAGCCGCGAGCGAATTGGCCACGGCCATGCCCAGGTCGTTGTGGCAGTGCGCGCTGAGCGTGATCTCTGGCGCGTCGCCAAGCTGCTCGCGCACCTTGTGGAAGATCGCCGCGTATTCTTCCGGCACGGCGTAGCCTACGGTATCAGGGATGTTCAGCGTGGTAGCGCCGGCTTCGGCGGCCGTGACCATGCATTCGCAAAGGAATCCGATGTCGCTGCGGCTGGCGTCTTCGGCGGAGAACTCCACGTCCGCGCAATGCTCGCGGCCGTAGCGCACCATCGTGCGGATCGCCCGCAGCGCCTCTGCGCGTGTGATGCGCAGCTTGTAGTGCAGGTGCAGGTCCGAAGTGGCGAGGAAAATGTGGAGGCGCGGGCGCCGCGCGGGCTCGAGCGCTTGGAGCGCGGCGTCAATGTCTCCCTGCTTCGCCCGGGCCAGCGCCGCCACCTGGCACGTGCGAATCTCGCCGGCGACGGCGCGAACCGCCTCCAGGTCGCCGCGCGACGCGATAGGGAAGCCCGCTTCGATCACATCCACGCCGAGCTGCTCGAGCTGCCGTGCCAGGAGCAGCTTTTCGGCCACGTTCATCGAAAACCCCGGCGACTGCTCGCCGTCGCGCAGGGTCGTGTCGAAGATACGGACAGTGTCCATGGCTCGGCTCCTTGTCTGGATACCATCCAGCTAAGCGCCTCGGGCGAACGCAGTCAAATTTATATTTCTTGTGTATACCATAAATATTTGTTATGGATGAAACGGATCGAGACCATGGAACTCGCGCAACTGGAAGTCTTTCTGGCGGTGGCCCGTGAGCGCAGCTTTTCGCGCGCTGCGGAAAAGCTTTATCGCACGCAGCCCGGGGTCAGCATCGTCATCCGCAAGCTCGAAGAAGCCGTGGGCCAGCCGTTATTTATCCGCGGGGCGCGCGACGTCAAGCTGACGGACGCTGGCGCGCTGCTGTGCGACTACGCCGAGCGCCTGCTGAACCTGCGCGAAGAAATCGGGCGCGGCATGCGCGATCTGGGCGGCTTGCGCCGCGGGCATCTCTCGCTGGGCGTCAACGAAAGCTCGATCCACGCGCTGCTGCCCGCGCTGGCGCGTTTCCGGCGGCTGCATCCGCAGGTGCACATCGCCGTGCACCGCACGTTTTCGCGCGACATCCCGCGCGAGGTGGTGAACTACCGGCTGGACCTGGGCGTGGTCTCTTTCGCGCCGCAGGACGCGAACCTGGCGGCGGCGGAGATCTTCCGCGATGAGCTGACGTTCGTGGTGCCGCCACGGCACCGGCTGGCGCGGCGCCGCGTGGTAGATATCGCCGAGGTGGGAGCGGAGACGTTCGTCGCGCACATCGTAGATTCGCCCTACCGCCGGCGCGTGATTCAGCTCTTCGAGAAGCACCGCGTGCCGCTGGATATGAGCGTCGAACTGCCCACGATCGAGAGCATCAAACGGTTCGTGCTGATGGGGATGGGCGTGGCCATCGTGCCGCGGATGTGCGTGCGTTGGGAAGTGGAGCGGCGTGCGCTGGTCGAAGTGAAAATCCGGCAGTTAAAGCTGCCGCGGCACCTCTACCTGATTTCGCGCCGGGGTGTGCGGCTCTCGCACGCGGCGCTCGCGTTCGTGCGCCTCGTGCGCGGCGGCGCGGCGCTTGCGGACGCGGGCAGCTAAACCGCGCGCGACGGCTAGGACGTCACTTCGATGCCGCCCATCATGGCGAAGCCGCGGATCACGAGCCGCCCTTCCGACGCCGACACCGGCGGAGCAGAGCCGCCGGGCGCGGCTGGGCGCCGGCGGTCTTCAATGGCGCCCATCAAAGGCGTGCCTTCGATTGAAACCTGCCAGCCCTCCGGCACGCGCACTTTGATCCCGCCCATGATGGCGCTCAGATGCAGCCAGTGCTGGCCCGAAGCCAACCCTGCGCGCCGCAGGTCCAAGTCGATCCCGCCCAGTAGCGCCGTGGCGTCGCCGCCGCGGAACCCTGGCGAGGTCACGGCGCGCTGGATTCCCCCGAAGATCACGAACGCATCCACGAGCTCCGTGGCTTCTTCCGTGGCCGCGGATGATGCCGCCGGCCGCGAACGCAGCCGGCTGAACAGCAAGCGCAGGCCGACCGCGACCAGCAGAATTGGCCAGAGATCCTGAAAGCGCCACCACACGAACACGTGCAGGCGCTCGCCCTGGAAGAGCAGCCCGAGACAAATCAGCAGCAGCGGACCGCCCCAGCCGCGTCCTCGTGCGCCGATGAGCTGGATCACGCCGATGAGGATGAGCACCGTCGGCCACCACGTTCCCAGGAAGTCCCAGAAGCGCAGGTGGCCGAAGTGGTCGAGCAGAAACAGCACACCCAGGGCAATCAAGACCAGGCCAGACCAGATCCGGCTGCGCGAACCAACTGCTTGTCCCATCATTGCCTCCGTGCGGGGCTCGAGGTTTCGATGGAAGCATCCTCGGCGGGGACGCAACCCGCATGTGCGGCTCATTCTAAGCGCATTCCGCGGCAAAAGAGAAGAACGTGAGCCGCGATGTACACGCTCTGGCTGCCGGAGCAGTACCGCACCGAATGCCACTGCCCGTTTAGGGCTGCTTAGAAAAAGAAGACGACGTCCCCGCCAAATGTGAATTGGTTTTTCTTGGTGCCGTTGTTGTAGGCCGGGCGATCGTAGGCGCGCTCGAACCTGAGTTCGGGGCGCAGCAGAACAGTCGTGCCAATCCAGTGTCCCCACATCAGGAGGTGCTCCGTGTACCGCGTCCTGGTGCCGGTCCGCTGGCCTTTCCGATCATCGAAGTACTCATTGCGAATCGTGAGGTAGTCCTTCTTCGAGAACTCTTTCTCCACGTAGCTGAGCACCGCCCACTCCGGGGCAAAGCAGGTCCGCTCTGTGGTGCTATTACAGAAGGCCCCGTTCGCATTCGTCTCCAGCAGAGGTGTTGCCGCGGGATTCCTGACGTTGGGCACATCCTTTTCCCACATGTACCACGCTTCGGTGGAGAGGTGGATGGAAGGGTGGCTGCGAAACTTGTGGTACCAGGTGAGATAAAAGGAATTCAAGTTGTTGTAAGCATACTTCCCGTCGTTCAGTGCGTTCAGAACGGGGTAGACGGTATCGTTGCCGTCGTTCCACGTGTACTGAAAGCCGAGATTGAGTGTCAGCTTTGCGTCACGCAGGACCCATGGCGCCACGTCGCAGCCCGGCGAGAGTCCCGCTTGAACCAACCAATGGTCATTGAGCTTGGTGGTCACTTCAATGCCGGCTTGCGTGTAGCAGTCAAACGAATACAGGAGCGAGTGGCTATACGTATAGTTATTCGGCGCCAACTGCGCTTCGATGTCTGGAACGGAAATGTAGCGCCCAATTCGGATGTTCATTCCATCCGCGACTTGGCCCCAGTACAGGTCCACGTACGCCATCACGGGGTCGTAACCGTACTCCAGGTTTTTTCCCAGCAGCTGATTGCTGAAAAATCCCTTGGCCGTGGTGAAGCGATAGTCGATGCCATACAAGTTGGCGAAGCGGAACCCCCAATCAAAATGGTCGGTCTGCACCGTGTCCGGCTGGCGCTCGATGTACAGCACCTCCTGGTCCGGCTGCACTGAGTTGGCGACCGTGTCGTAGGCCTCCGGGAAATTTGTGTACTTGCCGGCGGATTTATTGTTGGAGGTGCTGACGTTGAAGCCGAAATTCAACCAGCCGTATATCTGGATCCCGCTCTTTTTCCAGGCGTCCCCGTGCGGACCGCTCCATAGGGCCTGCATCAGCGGGTACGAATTGGTCCACGGCGCGCCGATATCCACCGAACCCCCGTAGGGCCAATCGGAGAAGGGATACGGCGGCGTGGTCAAGGGCGACGGGAACCCCCGCTTGGCAGGTGCCGCTGCACTCGAAGCCAATCCTTTCCAGTCATCGCCATAGGCCTTGAACAGCCGCTGGAAGAATCCGCCGGGGCCCGCCTTTGGACTCACCGCAGGGTCGCTGGAAGCACCTGCGCTGAGGGTAAGGTCGCTCTGAAGGCTCTGCCCGGCCGCCAATTCGGCGGTCACTGGCAGGCTGATGAATCCTGCTTTGCTTGCCGTCAATTGGTAGCGCCCCGGCTTCAGGTGTTCCACTCGGAAGACTCCATCCTTGCCACTCAGGACGGTGCGATCGGCTTCTTCGTCCATGCTGTGCACAACAACCTGCACCTCTGGCAATGGCAGCCCATCCGTGTTCCGCGTAACCCCACGAAGACTGCCGAATGTGGATTGTCCGCAAGCGGGAACAGCAAGCGACGCCGCTACAACCAGGAGCGCGACGCACAGCGGCAGGACGGCGGTGAGCAACAGTCGGCGAGTCATCGGTGAGCTCGATGATAGGGTGCAGGCCATAAAGAAGGCAAGGAACACGCTCTTGGGGATTGTCCACACGATTGTTCAACGGCTCAGTCCTTTATTTGCTTGGAGATAGCGGGACCGGCGGGGGTACCCCCCACCCCCTTTTTTCGTAAGTGAGCATTCCAAGAGAGTTAGACCTTGACCCTAACGCAAGTGTTCATTCCACAGGAGATGCGTGCCCCCCCCCAAGAAAGCCTCCAAATCTCGTTCCGTGCGCGACGTTCTTCCATTCGGCAGAGAGATATCGTATGTTAACACAGATGTAAACACTTGTCAATAGCCGTTTACTGGGTGAGTATTCGAAAAGACTTTCGAAAGCTCCAGAGGACGACCCCTCAGGTCTTGCTCTTAGGCAACCCTTCGGCTAGCTCGGGGCAAGCAGGGCAAGCCGGACCCTTCGGTGGCCGCCAGTGCGGCTGCTCAGGGTGAGCACAGCCAGGAGTGGCTGTGCTACGGGTTGCCGCTGGCGCTGGTCGGGACGGGGCTGGCGACGATGGTGTTTGCGCGGTGGCGACAGAAGGTGTAGCGCAGCCACTCCTGGCTGCGCAGTTTTCTTTTGCGAACGACAGGAAACAAACCGGAGAAAAGACAAGAGCACAGCCAAGAGTGGCTGTGCTACGGGTTGCCACTGGCGCTGGACCAGGGCCATTCTTGGGGCCGGGTGACGAGGCCTGCGGCCACGGGATTCCGCTCGATATACGCGCGAATGCGCTCGAACTCGCCTTCGCTTCGCACCCAGTGATCGAACGATTCGTCCTGCCAGAAAGGCCGCCCCGTGCGGCGGAGAATCTGATTCGCCCGACGCGAGGTGACGCCTTTGATCCCATTCGTGATGCGACGCAGGGCAAGAAGCGGGTTCAGCAGCACGTGCACATGATTCGCCATGACCACGAATGCGTGCAATCGGTAGTGATTCAGTTCGGCGTCCCCCCGCCGCAGTGACCTGACAACGCAACGCGCGACGCGCGGGTCTTTCAGCCAAAGCGGGCCGCTCTGCGCTCCATCGAGCACGCGGTCCGCTTGCCGGAATGCTTCGCCCGCCGTTCGTTTCCTGTCATCTTGCAAGGCCAACCGCACTTCCTTCGGCAGGGATCCATACAAGCGCCAGGTGATGAAAAGCGATTGCCCATCCGGGTGCCAGTGGGGGAGATTACGCTCGTAGTAAGCCATGCGCCGAAACGGTAGCACGCGGCGCGTAGCACAGCCACTCTTGGCTTGGCTGTGCAGGTTTTTTTTGCGAACGACAGGAAACAAACCGGAGGAAAGACAAAAGCACAGCCAGGAGTGGCTGTGGCTACGGCAAGAAGAATCAAGAGCACAGCCAGGAGTGGCTGTGCTACTGACAACTCGGATGAAACCTGACAGAACCCGAACGGTGAGTGTCGAGCGCCCGGCCCGTGAGAGCCAGGCCCCTTATCGCTCTTGCGAGCGACGCGGGGTATTTGGGCAGCTTCGGCCTGTACACCTACGCAGGCTTATCTGCCGCTGCTTTTAGAAAGGAGGTGATCCAGCCGCAGGTTCTCCTACGGCTACCTTGTTACGACTTCACCCCAATCATGAGCCATACCTTGGGCGCCTGCCTCCCCGCTTGCGCGAGGTTGGCTCGGCGACTTCTAGTACAGCCCACTTTCGTGATGTGACGGGCGGTGTGTACAAGGCCCGGGAACGTATTCACGGCGTCGTTCTGATACGCCATTACTAGCGATTCCAGCTTCATGCAGTCGAGTTGCAGACTGCAATCCGAA